>NZ_CAJUCP010000001.1:0-66224 GCF_910585425.1 uncultured Acetatifactor sp.
CAGTTGTCAATCTTCGGTTGGAATCTCATTCATTGAGATTCCGAGAAGTTATTCTTTTGCAAAGCCCAGTTTGTTTTAAATAATATGTAGTGACCTCAAACCAAGTAAAGAATACTGGTCTGAAGACAATATAGAGTCGGCCCTAATCTCTCGACTTTCATTTTTCTTATCGGCAATACTTTCCACTACATCATCAAATCCACCCCCACCGCCTATGCAATTAGGATAGATTAGAAATTGCCTATATCACTTATTGCATTGTATCATCCCCCTCATAAACCATCAATCAGTCAAATAGTACCACAATCCACAGCACTGGAAACATATTCCGTTCTTTCTCGAGGCTTTTGTCCCAAGACTAATAGGAAAGACGCACATACTGTACTTCCTCCCCAGTAGTCTCCTTCAATATCTCATTTGTCTTTATCAGCTCGTCCTTAAATATCTCCCGGTTGTTCTTCGTCAGCTAGATGTGGCTGTATATGTGATTGCCGATAAGATGTCAAGACATACGTAAATGAAGTTCATACAGTTTTTGTGCTACAATTTTCATGTGCGGTTTCACATAATAGATTAGGACAAAAATCAAGTCAGGCATTTTTCTTTCTATTACGCTGAACAACAGCACTTTTAAATGCTTTCATCATCATCGGAGACAATTCCTGACAATCCTCGTCAAAAACAACAGGGTGCTTTTTAGCTTCTTCGACCTCTTTGAGCTGTTCCTCTGTAGGTTTCTGTCCGTTCTCAATAATAAATGTCTTGATCATAATAAAGTCCCCTTTCTGCTTCCGTTGCGAGCCTGGCCGAAATCAGCCTGATTACTTCTTTTCTTTCAGTAAATACCACAAACAGCACATCTCCAACCTTTCCTATTGCAATGTATCTATCTTCATCAATGCTGTGCTCAAAATCAAACATCTCGATATAATTAGGATCATCAAAAACATGTGCTGCTGTCTCAAATGAAATTTTATGCTTCTTCTTATTTGTCAAACTCTTTTCTTCGTCCCATTCAAACTTCATTCTCCATTCCCCTTTTATTTGGTATCAAATCCTCTTCTTTTATTATGGAATGAATCTGACCCAGATATTCCTTCACAAATTCTCTCACCATTGTCCCATAGCGAAGGATATCCCTTTCATCCCCAAAGTCTTGAATACTCCTTTTCGCAAATCAAGATTGTAAAAAAATGTATCTATATTAAAGTATAACCGTTCCATTGGTTCTTTTCAACTACAATCTTTCTCCATCGGCTCAAAAAGCGCGCTGGGGGGAAACAAATGGTTATCAGTCCTGTCTCCCAGTATCTTTCGGTGCAGTTTTCTGATGTTATACGCCAATGCCAACAGGCTTTACGGCAAACTGCCCCGGGGTGGTGGCTGAACAGGTCAGATAACTTCGAGAGCCAGCAGTAACCGGCAGTAATATGTTAAAACAGGGGCTGTACACCAATTTCTTAGTACGACATCCCCTGTTTCTAATCAATCAACCAGATCCGCCAGCGGCCTGAAGGTATACCCCATCTCCTCCCATTTCGTCAGCAACTCATCCATGATCTCCCCGTTTGTCTTCGACGTGCTGTGCAGCAGTACAATCGCCCCGGGATGGATGCGCCCTGTCAGCTTGGAGAAAGCCTCATCATGGCTGGGCTGGGCATCCTGGTTCCAGTCCACATAGGCCAGGCTCCAGAAGAAGGTGGAATATCCCAAGTCCTTTGCCATCTGCAGGTTCTCCTTGCTGTACTTCCCCTGGGGCGGCCTGTAGTACATGGCCAGCTCCCCGCCCGTGACCTCCTTGAACAGAGCCGCCACATCGTCCATCTCCTTCTGGAAGGATGCCTTATCCGATATCCTGGACATGTCCGGATGGTGATATGTATGGTTGCCCACGGTGTGCCCATCCTCCACCATGCGCCTGGCGATCTCCGGGGCGGACTCCAGGAAATGCCCTACCACGAAGAAGGTGGCCGGGGCATTGTGCTTCTTCAGGGCGTCCAGGATGGGCTCCGTGTTCCCGTTCTCGTAGCCGCAGTCAAAGGTCAGATAGATCGCCTTCTCCTCCCCCGGCCCGCAAAAGTAGGCATCGTACTCCGCCAGCTCCGCCGCAGTGGCATTGCCTGTGGGCTTCTGCCCCGACCCGCCGAATCCCAGGCCCCAGTCCTCGGTCTCTGTGAGCAGGCTCCCTGAGGTCTGTCTGGCCTGGGCGCGGATCTCCGCCACCTCCCTGCCCAGGAAAAACATGGCCGCGAACAGGGCCATGGCGGGAACCACCTTTTTCCATTTGATCCGCTTGGTCTGCAGCAGCTTTTGTACCACATCCTTTACATAAATCGTCTTCATCTGTCTGGCTTCCTTTCGCAATTAGCCATGCAGAAATCCCCGGCGGCTGTCCCTCCGCAGATCCCACATGGCTAATTCGTCGTCTTGCTCCAATATATGTAAAGAAAGCTTTGCCACATTCCCTGTCAGTTGCTTTTTCTTCAAAAACCTTAATTAGTAATATCCGTTGACTAATTATGCCGTCCCGCCCCAGAAGGCCCATTCCAGCATGCGGCACCAGGCGTGGTACACAGGCAGGGTCAGCTCCTGCACCAGGTAGGTCTCGCTCTCCGGCAGCGCCACATACACGTCGCACAGCTCCCGCAGCATGCCGCCGCCAAGACGGCCCAGGCCGATGCAGCGCAGCCCAGCGGCCCGGGCCGTCTTCACCGCGTTTATCACGTTCCCGGAATTCCCCGAGGTGCTCAGCCCCAGCAGCACGTCCCCCGGCCTGCCGTAGCCCAAGACCTCCTGGGCATAGGCCATCTCCGGGGCCACGTCATTGGCATAGGCGGAGGCAAACGCCGGGTTCACCCCGATGGCAATGGCCGGGAGCGCTCCCTGCAGCTTTTCCTCCAGCCCCTGGCCGGGATAGAGCCTCCGGCAGGCCGCCGCGAACTCCTCCGGCACCGCCCTGTGCAGCATGAATTCCTTCATCAGCTCCCCCACGATATGCTGGGCGTCCGCACTGCTGCCGCCGTTGCCGCATATCAGGAGCTTCCCGCCCCGGGCAAAGCCTTCCCGCATCTCGTGATAGGCCTCCATGATGTCTTCCCGGCATCCCTCCAGGACGGGATAGCGCTCCGCAAGCCCCTGCCAGATTCCCTCTATCTCATTCATTCCCTGCCACTTCCTTTTCTCCGAAATTATATTCCGCCAGCACCAGCGCGGCGTAATCGCCTATGTTCTCCCCCAGCTGGGCGGGCACCACCACGCAGGCCGCCGCGGACGCCTCCAGCGCCTCCCGCTTCATCACCCGCTCCGCGTAGGGCCAGAGCAGATGCCTGCACCTCTGGAAGATGCTGCCGATGATGATGATCTCCGGGTTCAGGATATCCACCAGCATGGCCAGCCCCCTGCCAAGCTGCTCGCCGCAGAGGCGGTAGATCTCTATGGCCAGCTCGTCTCCCCTGTCCGCGGCGATGGCTATGTCCTTTGCGTTGAGCTGGTCCAGATCCTCCATGCCCTGGCACAGATCCTGGCTCATGCCGTTCTCAATCCTCTCCAGCACCTTCATCCTGGCCATCTGGCTGATCCCCGCGCCGCTGCAGAATCCCTCGAAGGAGCCCATCTTCCCGTAGCCCACCGGCCCCCATCTCTCCATCCTCACATGGCCCACTTCCCCTGCCATGTCGCTGCTGCCCCGGTAGAGCTTCCCGTCCAGGATCAACCCGGCTCCCAGCCCCGTCCCGAAGGTCAGGAAGATGACATTGTCATACCCTCTGCCCGCGCCGTACTTCCATTCCGCCACCGCGCAGGCGTTGGCGTCGTTCTCCAGCGCCACGGGCAGGCCGAACTCCTTCTCCAGTATCTGCTTGATCGGTATATTGTCCCAGCCCGGCAGATTGGGCGGGTTCATGATGACCCCCCGCCTGCTGTCCAGCGGTCCGCCGCAGCTGACGCCTATCCCTATGATGTCCTCCGTGGAGAGCCCCTTCTCCTGCAATATCCGATGGATCGTCTCCTCCATCTTCTGAATCGCCCCCATCGGGCCTCCTGCTTTCTTCGTCTCAAAGGCTTCCCTTCGCAGTATGAACTTCTCCGGGCCCTCCTTCCCCTGCGGATTCCCCAGTAGAACAGCACTTTTGGTCCCGCCGATGTCTATCCCTATGCTAAACTTCATATCGATTCCCCTTCCCGCCATTTTTATGGTGTATGGTTTTCCGGTACCCTTTATTCAGTGCTTTTCAAGAAAAATAATACCATTTTTCCTCCACTAAATCAATACTGTTTACTAACATTAAGGGCTTTTTATTTTATAAAATCTTTCTAAAGATTCCGGCCATCCCGGAAGGGCCATATCCCGTGTTCAGCCTGATTTTTAGTAACGTCGTTTTACTTTCTTGTCTCTTTTTATTGATTTTCATTACAAATCATGTATAATAGTAAGAAAAGGGGGATGACCCGCTTGTCTCCGCCAGAGAAAGGACGAAAATCTATGCCGACATTGCACGGAACCAACCTCACGAATGTAAAAGAAAAGAATCGCGCATTGGCCCTGCGCCTCATCAGCACGGGACAGTCCGTCTCCCGGGCAAACCTGGCCAGAAGCATGCATCTGACAAAGACTACCCTTGGCAATATCGTATCCGACCTGATCGCCAGCGACATCATCAAGGAGTACACCTATACCTCCACCGAGGCGGACGCCTCCCTCGGCAGGAAGCCGATCATCCTGGACCTGTCCCCCAATTCCCCGCTAATCATGGGGATGCTGATCAAAAGGAATCTGCTCAGCGGCATCCTGGCCGACCTGAAGGGACGGATCATCGCCCAGAAGGACTGCAGGTACGATTCCCTGAATCAGGACACCCTGATCGACACGCTGGTGCAGCTCTACGAACAGCTCCGCAAGGGCCAGTCCCGGCGGATCGTGGCCATAGGCATCTCCTCTCTGGGCCCCGTGGACACCAAGGCCCAGAAGCTGACCACGCCGGTGGATTTCTGGGGCATCAAGAACCTTCCCCTGCCTGAAATCATCCAACAGCGCACAGGGCTGCCCGCCTACATCATCCACGACAGCAGCGCCGGCGCGCTGGCGGAAAAAATCTACGGCTCCCATACCCATTCGGACAATCTGCTCTATCTGCATATCATGAATGGCATAGGCGCCGGGTATATCTTCCAGGGGAACATCTACGACGGGGATTTCGGACAGAGCGGCGAGCTGGGCCACACCTCCATCAATTTCGCCGGACCTTCCTGCAACTGCGGCAACCGCGGCTGCCTGGAGCTCTACGCCAATATCGACAATATGAACCGGCATATCCAGGAGATGCGCAATATCTACAAAGGCCCTACATTGCTGTCCAAGGAGCAGGAGTCCTACACCTGGAGCGACATCATCACCGCCGCCTCCGCCATGGACTTCCTGGCCATGGCAGCGCTGGACGAGTTCTGCGGCTACCTGGCCTACGCGGTGCGCAATGCCATCCACCTGCTGGACGTGAGCCATATCATCGTGGGATACGACTCCCCCGTGGAGACCACTGTGGTGGAGGACGCCCTGACCACCAAGCTCAACAGCGGCCCCCAGTCCAACACAGGGCATACCATCGAAATCGTGAAGTCCTCCTTCGGCGGCCAGGCGCCCCTGATCGGCTCCATCGCCGTGGTGACGGACAAAATCTTCAACTGCGAGCTGAACATCTTCAACCCTTGAAGACAGGCAAATGTCACTCCGCCGGCACCGTGTAGACGAAGCTGGTGACCACGTACAGAACCTGCCCGCCGTACTCCACCCGGGACCACCCAAAGTCCGCGCTGAAGCCTGTGCGGTGGGCCTTCTCCCCGTAGTTCAGCTGGCAGCTCACCGTGGCGTTCTCCTGGAGGGTGCTGGGCTCCGTCCGCAGGTTCACATACTCCTTGGGCGTGATCCAGTCATCGCAGTTTTCGAAAATGACTACGGTTCCGTCTGCCGTTGTGACCCGGTTGGGGTCAGTGGGCGCTACCGGCGTCTTATAGTTCAGATCAGTGGTCAGATACTGGCTCACCGCGTACAGTGTCTGGCCATTATAATCGATGCGCGACCATCCTGTGTCATTGTTGATGCCGGTCCTGGACAGGGCTTCGCCATTTTGAATCTTTACCACGATGTTCCTGTCGTCCGTAGTGGTGGGCATGGTGCGCAGGTTCACCGCGTCCTTGGGGGTCACGGACTCCTGCACGACCATGAACGTCATGCGTATGTCATCCGCCCCGTCCTCCGGGTTCCCCGCCTGGGGCTGGGACGTGGGCTCAGGTGTGGGCTGTGCCGTCGGTTGGGGCTCAGCCGTAGGCTGGGGGGATTCGGGCCGGTCCTGCGGGCCTTCGGAGGCATCCGGAGGCGCAGAGGATCCCGGGGCGGATGATGCCGCGCCGCTTTCCGCCGGTTCGCTCTCAGGCTCCGCGGGCGTCTCCGAATCCGCGGCCCCGGCATAGTCCGGATCCGGCTCCGCGCCTGCCCCTTCTCCCTGTGCCGGGTTCCCTTCCGCTTCCGGGGACTGCCCAGAATCGTCGGACTCCGGCTGGCTGGCCTCCGCCAGGCTCCCCCTGTCCCCTCCCTCAGGCTTGTCCGGATGGGTGACATGCCACAAAACGGCGCATATGACAGCGGCCAGCACCGTCAGACCCATGAAGATCGCCGCTTTCGCCCATGGCTGCAGGGGCGGCAGCGCTTCCTCCGGCTCCCGGTCCTCAAAATCTGCATCCTGCGCATCCTGCGTCCCCCGGCTCTCCGGTTCCTGCTCCAGTTCCTTTTCCTCCCGGTCGCCCCAGTCCTTCAATTTCATAACAGCTCTCCATTCCACCGCCCTGCGGTATGAACACGCCCCGTCCCTCTCCCGCACCCCTTTGGCCAGGTTGCCGGTCAGGCGGGATTTCAGTCTCCGGAATCCTTGCTTACATTATTGGGGATCTCTCCCAGCCGCCGGTCCAGCGCTTCCAGCACGTCCTGGCCGATCCTGGCGAATCCCAGGGCGTCCCGGACCAGCATCCGGTCCACCGTCTTCTTAAGCTCAGGCGGCATCTCCCCTGCCTGCAGCAAAGGGCTTCCCCATGCCTCTCCCCCTTCTGCCCGGGCCAGCACGGCGCCCAGGACCTCCGCCCCCTTCGGGTTTCCCATGACCCGTCCCATGGTGCAGCCCACGGAGAGGAACTGCCCGTCGTCCTCCGACAGATGGGCCCTGACCTCCGGCTCCAGAAGCCCCTCCCCCCGGTCGCCAAAGTCCCCGAACACCTCCCGCAGCCAGCCCACGGAATCCGGCACCCAGTTCGGCACTCTCCTGCTGATGCGGGTGGACGGCCCCTGGACGCTGGTATCGCAGGTGCTGAAGCCGTGAGGGCCGTAGGAATAGATATGGCTCTCGAAAGTGATGTCATGCTCCGCCAGGGCCTCCATGAACCTGATGGAGTTCATCACCGGCACCACGTTATCGTCCCTGGTGTGGAACAGGAAGCAGGGCGGCGTCTGTCTGTCCACCGCGCTGACCGTGTCCGGCGCTGTGGGGGAGCAGCACTTTACGTCCTCCCCGGCCACAGCATAGCCCAGGATTGCGGCCGCGGGCCGGTTCTTCGCCATGGTGGCCGCCGCTGCCGCCAGATGGCCCCCAGCGGAGAAGCCGATGACTGCAATCTTGTCGTCATAGATGCTCCACGCCCCGGCCTTTTCCTTCAGAAATTCCATGGCCTGCTCGTAATCCTCCAGCGGATGGGGCCAGTCCGCGTGGACGCCCACCGAATAGCGCAGGACCGCCGCGTGGTAGCCGGCCTTCAGGTACGCCAGCGCCACCGGATCCGCCTCTCTGTCTGAGCAGGACCGATAGCCGCCCCCGGGCAGCACCAGCACCAGGGGCCTCCTGGCAATCCCGCGATATTCCCCGCCTACCTCCAGCAGATAGGCCGTCAGAGAGACATTCCTCTCCCGGTTGAGCACAACCACTTCTCTGTTCATACAGCATCCTCCCGGACGATTTTCCGAATTTTTCGCCTTCCTTATTCTATCATTCCCATTGGTGGTTTTCAATATCATCTTGTGGCAATTTCCCGTACATTTTTCGCCTTTTTGGAGGCATAATGCCCTGACACGGAAAAAGGAGCCCGGACAGGCTCCTCCCATTCCCCGATTTCCTTACGCCAGCTCCCGCTTCCGCTTGCGCCGTTTGTACACCAATATGGCGATGTACACTGCCAGGAACCCCAGGATGATCGCCACCAGCACCGCGGACTCGCCGGGGCCGCCCATCTTCGCCTCGGCCCAGAGTCTGTCGATCAGCCTGCTGGTATCCTCCGGCAGATTGACGAAGACCTGGGTGCGGGCCAGGGTCTCCACGTCCGGATAGTGGACAGGGCTCTCCACGATCTCCGGATCCATGTAGGCCTTGGCCGCGGTTTCCGGGGTGGAATAGCCCACGTAGTCCATGTTGGCCCCGGCGATCTCCGGGTCGCAGAGGAAATTGATATAGGCCTCCGCCTCGGCCTTGTGGCCGGAGGTGGCAGGGATGCACATGGCGTCCACGAAATAGTTCGTGCCCTCTCTTGGCACCACGAAGCGGATGTTGTCGCTGTTGTCCACCAGGATGGCCGCGTCCCCGGAGTAATAGGGGGCTATCCAGGCCTCCTCGCTCTCCATCTTGTCGAAGATACGGTCCATGACATAGGCCTGCACCATGGGCTTCTGCTGCTTTAAGAGGGCCGCGGCCTCCAGCCAGTCGCTTTCCTCGGTGGTGTTCAGGGACTGCCCCAGCAGGAGCTGGGCGATGGCGAAGGAATCCCTGGGATTGTCGAACATCAGTATCTTGCCCGCATAGCGGTCGTCCCAGAGGGAAGACCAGCTTGTAATCTCTTCTTCGATATAGTCCGTGTTGTAGAACAGGCCCACCACGCCCCAGGTATAGGGCACGGAGTAGCGCCCCTCCGGGTCGTAGTCCGGGTCCCGGAAGCTCTCGTCGATATACCGGAAGTTGGGGATGTTGGAGAAGTCCAGCTCCGCCAGCATGTTTTCATGAATGAGCCTGGACACCATATAATCCGAGGGGATGATGACGTCATAGTCCGCGCCGCCGCCCACCAGCTTGGAGTACAGGGATTCGTTGCTGTCGAAGGTGGTGTAATTGACGCGGATGCCTGTGCGCCTGGTGAATTCGGCGTTTATGTCCAGGGAGCCGTCGGTGCCGTTGGCGATGTACTCCCCCCAGTTGTACACGTTTATGGTGACGCCCTGGTCCGTCCCCTCCGCCGCCCTGGCGGGCTGTGCCGGCATAAGGGCAAAAAGCAGCGCTGCAGCTATCAGGAAAGCCGCGCCGAGCCTCCCTGGCAGCTTTGGCCGGCCTGCACGCCTTCTCCCGCGGGAACCGTTTCCCCCGGGGCGAGGATTCCTCCCGTACCCTTCTCTCCCTTCATCCATGCCGCCTCACACCTCCTTTTCGGGCTCGCCGCCCTGTTCCTTCAGATTGCGTACATTCACGATGACCAGCAGCGCCATCACCGCCGCGAACAGCACGGTAGACAGGGCATTGATCTCCGGGCTGATGCGCTTGCGGGTCATGGAATAGATGTAGATGGGCAGGGTCTGGGTGGTGCCGCTGGTGAAATAGCTTATCACGAAGTCGTCGATGGAAAGGGTGAACGCCATGATCATCCCCGTGACGACCCCGGGCATGATCTCCGGCAGCACCACCTTGAAGAAGGCCTTCACCGGAGGGCATCCCAGGTCCTGGGCCGCCTCATAGAGGTTCGGATCCATCTGGCGCAGCTTGGGCAGCACGGACAGGATCACATAGGGCAGGCAGAAGGTGATATGGGCCGCAATCAGCGAACCCATCCCCAGGCTGCGCCCGCCCAGCAGCCGCACCGCGGACACGAACAGCAGCATCAGCGACACCCCCGTGACGATCTCCGGATTCACCATGGGGAAGTTTGTGATGTTCATCATGATACGCCTGGGCAGACGCTTCATGCCATTGATCCCGATGGCGGCCGCAGTGCCCAGCGCGGTGGACACCACCGCCGCCACCACGGCGATCAGCAGGGTATTGCGCAGGGCCTCCAGGATAAGCCTGTCCTCGAACAGCTTCCTGTACCAGCGCAGGGAGAATCCGCCCCACACCGCCCGGCTCCCGGTCTCCGTGTCGTTGAAGGAGAACACGATGAGCACCAGGATCGGCGCGTATAAAAAGAGGAAAATGAGAAAGGTATAAATTCGTCCTCCCGCTTTTTTCACAATAAGATACCTCCCTGTTCCAAGCTTAATGATTCACATTTCCCAGTTGGACGGCCTCATTCGCTTCCCCGTCATCGAACTGGTTCATGATGCCCATGCAGATCAGGATGATCACCATCAGCACCAGAGACACGGCGGAGCCCAGGTTGGGATTGTAGGCGCTGCCCAGAAACTGCATGTCGATCAGGTCGCCGATCAGCAGGTTGCCGCCCCCGCCCAGCATCTTGGAGATGATGAAGGTGCTCACCGCGGGCACGAACACCATGGTCACGCCGGAGATCACCCCGGGCATGCTCAGGGGCACCACTACCTTCAAGAACACCTGGACGCTGTTTGCCCCCAGGTCCTGGGCCGCCTCAATCACGCTCCGGTCGATTTTGGTCAGCACGGAGTACAGCGGCAGGATCATGTAGGGAATATAGTTGTAGACCATCCCCAGGACCACCGCCCCCGCGGTATTGATCATGTGCACCCGGGGCAGCCCCATGGCGGCCAGGGCGTTATTGATCAGGCCGTTGTCTTCCAGCAGCGTCATCCAGGCATAGGTGCGCAGCAGGAAATTCATCCACATGGGCAGCATCACCAGCATCACCATGACATTCTGCCGCCTGGCGCCCATCCTGGCGATAATCATGGCAAAAGGATACCCCAGCCCCAGGGAGATGGCGGTGGCCAGGGCCCCCAGCCAGATGGAGCGCAGGAATACGTTGGAATACTGGCCCACGCTTAAGATGTTCTCCATGGTAAAGCGGCCCGCCTTGTCCGTAAAGGCAAAATATCCCACCAGCAGCATGGGCACCACGATAAAGACCGTCATCCAGACCGTGTAGGGCGCGGAGAGGAGCTTGGAATCAGATTTCATCGGCGTCTCCCTCCTCCCGGATGTTCGCTTCCTCCGAGGCGGTCCTGTCCTCCTCCATCTCATCGCTGAAGGTGCTGTAGTCCCCGAACACCCCGGAGTATTCGGACTTCTGCATGACGTGGATATCATTGGGGGTCAGGGCCAGGCCAATGTGGTCCCCCACCTGGCGGCACTCCGTGGACTGTATCATCCACTTGAAGCCCGCCACGTCCACGATCATCTCATAGTGCACGCCCTTGAAGGTCACCGCCGTCACGTCCCCTACGATCCGGGTGGCATCCGGTTCTACTACCTTGATGTCTTCCGGCCGGATCACCACGTCCACGGGGGTGTTCCTGCCGAAGCCGCTGTCCAGGCAGCGGAAGCTGTGCCCCGCGACCCTCACGGAATAGTCCTCCAGCATGACCCCGTCCAGGATATTGGACTCCCCGATGAAGTCCGCCACAAAGGCGTTCTCCGGCTCATTGTAGATATCCGTGGGGGAGCCGATCTGCTGGATCACGCCGCCGTCCATGACTACGACAGTGTCGGACATGGACAGTGCCTCCTCCTGGTCGTGGGTGACGAACACGAAGGTGATGCCTGTGCATTGCTGTATCTTCTTCAGCTCGGCCTGCATGTCCTTGCGCAGCTTCAGGTCCAGGGCCCCCAGGGGCTCGTCCAGCAGCAGGACCTTCGGCTCGTTGGCCAGGGCCCGGGCGATGGCCACCCGCTGCTGCTGCCCGCCGGAAAGCTGGCCTACGCCTCTGTGGGCATAGCCTGTGAGGTTCACCATGGCCAGCATCTCCTGTACCGTGCCCTTGATCTCCTTTTCGCCCCGGCCCTTGAGGCGCATGCCGAAGGCGATGTTCTCATACACGTTCAGGTGGGGGAACAGGGCGTATTTCTGGAAAATCGTGTTCACCTCCCGCTTGTGGGGCGGGAGGTCCGTAATATTTTTATCGTTAAAAAACACATCCCCCGCGTCCGGCCGGATGAACCCGGCGATGGTGCGCAGGACCGTGGTCTTGCCGCAGCCCGAGGGGCCCAGGAGGGTGACGAACTCCCCGTCGTGTATCTCCAGGTTGAAGCCACCCAGCACCTGCTCCCCGTCGTAGGAGACGGTGATGTCTTTTAGGGAAATTATGGTATCTTTCAAGTATTGCATCTCCTTTGTGGCGGCACCCGCACAGCGCCGTGATAAGCGGCTCCCGCAATCCTCCGAAATTCTTCCGGGATACGACTTTTTTCGCAGGCGCACGCAATGAATTAACTATACGGGATAGCGACAGGTTTGTCAATCGGTTCCGCCCATTTTCCCGGAAGGCCAGGCCAGGGGAGGCCCTGCCAGGGCAAAACAGGCAGGACGCGAGAGTTACGCCCCTCAGTCCGTGGGCGGCGCGGCCTTCCAGGTCTGGTAGATCTGGGCGATCACCTGCTCGATGGGCGCTTTGCGGATCTCCACGTCCAGGATTCCGTCCACCTGGGAGAGCCGGGTCAGCAGCCCCTGGATGGGCAGGCGGGACATGTCCACCTCGAACTCGAACACGCCGTGTTTTTCGCCCAGGAGCCTGCAGTCCGCAAGCTCCGGCCTCCTTCCGTCGGTGGTGACTGTGAAACGGGTCAGGTTCCCGGTAATCTCCCGCAGCCCGTCAAAGCTGCCGTCAAAGGCCAGCTTCCCCCGGGAGATCATCAGGATCCGCCGGGCCATCTCCTCCAGGTCGTCCATGTCGTGGCTGGTCACCAGGATGGTCACGCCCTGCTCTCTGTTGATTTTCTTCAGGAATCCTATCATCTGGCGCTTTGCCACCACGTCCAGGCCCAAAGTGGGCTCGTCCAGCAGAATGAGCTCCGGGGAGTGCAGGAGCATCATGGCCAGATCCGCCCGCATGCGCTGTCCCAGGGACAGCTCTCTGGCAAAGGTGCCCCGGATCTCTCCGATGTCCAGCAGGGCGGTGACCATGTCCAGGTTCCTCTCATATACCTCGTCCGGAATGTCCCAGACTACCTTTTTCCACTCAAAGCTCTGTATCACGGGGTGGTCCCACCACAGCTCCGTACGGTTCCCGAACAGCACGCCCAGCTTCCGCATAAGCGCTATCCTGTCCTTCTCCGGCGACATGCCCAGCACGGATACGGCGCCTTTCGTGGGCTGGAGCATGCCCGCGAGCAGCTTCATCGTGGTGCTCTTGCCCGCTCCGTTGGGGCCTGCGTAGGCCACGAACTCCCCCCGCCCGATCCGGAAGGACACATCGTCCAGGGCCGTGACAGTCTGCTTTTCCTGGCGGAACAGGCTTTTGATCCCCGTCCTCTGCCCGTCGTCCTGTCTGCGTTTCCACTGGGTGAATTGTTTGCTGACGGATTCCACCGCCACTGCCGGCCGGTCAGGAGCGGTGGCCGCCCGGGCTATATCTGTTGATACCTTTTTTAACATAATATCGAAATCCTTTCTTGAAAAAATGGGCTGCGGCAAGGGATATGAGCAGCGCGAATACGGCCGGGTAAACCGTCTCCCACCTGGCCGCCCTGCCCAGCAGGATCATGGTGGGCAGCCACGCGGTAAGGCCCGCCGGGAAGATGGTCAGCAATGGGTATCTGATGTAGAGCGGCATGCCGGACAGCGGGAATGTCATGGTATATCCGATGCCGTATACCACGGAGCTGCAGATTTCCTCGCACTGTACGGGCGCGTAAAAGGCAAGGCTGGAGAGCAGGTAGGAGCATGCCACCAGGATGACCATGCTGATCGCCAGGTGGACTGCCAGCGCCGCCGGCCACCACCAGGGCAGCGCCCTCTCCATGCAGCGCAGCGCCACACAGAGCATGCCCACGCCCGACAGGAAGCTGCCGGAGCCGGTGAAGGGGAAGATCCCCACTGTCAGTTGCACCGCGTAGGGCAATGGCATGATGAACATATGTTCCCATTGACCCCTTCCGATGATCCGGCTGGGGAACAGCGCGTTGCAGCCGCCCATCATGTTCAGGAAGCCCATGACGATATTGCCGTATGCCAGCATGAACAGAATCTCAAACCGATCCATGCCGCCGATTCCGCCGAATTTCCAGGCCAGCAGGAAGACGCCGGAGATGGACGACAGGTTGGACATGATGTCGGCCAGGATGACCAGTGTCATGAATTTCGCGTCCCGGGTCAGGGAGGCGAAGTCCATCCGGGCGTATATGGCCAGCAGTTGGAAGTATCTCTTTATGCCGTGGGCGATTTTTCCTCTTTCAGGCATGTTCTTTCTCTCCTTTCCGTTGTCAGCCACCGAAGCTCACCATCCTTTCCCTGGATTTCCGAAACCAGACGGCTGCGGCGATCCATATCACGATGTTCCAGATGATTTGGGCCGGAATCACCTCCAGGGCCTTGGCGCTCCCCACATACAGGGACAGGAAGGCCCCGCCCAGGCTGCCGAAGGGCTGGTACTGGAACCATCTGTCCATGCCGAAGGGCAGTATCCGGAAGGGTATCACCGTGCCCGAGAAAAAGGATACCACCGCGCTCCTGATGACATAGGTGATCCAGGAGACATTATGGAGCCTGATGGTGACGCAGCAGAACAGGAATTCAAAGGCGAATCCCAGAGACACGCTCAGCGCCAGCGAGGGAAGCGCCCACAGGGTCCGGGGCAGTATGCGGACCCCCAGGAGGGGCGCGGCCAGGGACATGGGCAGCGAGAACAAAAGCAGCATGGGCACCCACTCTCCCATCGTCCGGGAAATCACCTGGGCGAACACGGGCATGGGGCGGGTGAAGGCCTCCATGCTCCTGGTGTCGTAGTTCCAGGCGGACAGGTATGTCTCTACGATGGTCAGATCTGCCAGCAGCGCATTGACATAAGTGTAGCTCAGAAGCTGCTCCACCGACATCTCTGCCTCGTACCCGCTCTCCCCCAGCGTCCTCCAGATGAACATCACCGGCACCAGGTATACTACCTTCATCAGGATGTCCGGCATCAGATAGAGCACGCCACCGCCTGTCCTGCCCCGGACGGCCATTTGGGCGGTGGCCATAATTTTATGTATCATTTCATTTCTCTCCTTCCAGCGCGGCTGCGCCAGTTATATGCCTGCTGCGGCGCTGTGTCCGCGGCTTGTGTCATTGTGCGTTTCTCAGGGCATAAAAATACCCTGCACAGACTGTTCAGTCTGCACAGGGCACTTGTTTTACGAGCGTAAATCTGGCGCATGGCAGTCCCGCTGATACGGCTGGCGCATCACATCCCGATTATCCCGTCAAATGGTGAGCAGCACACAAAACAGTCCGTCTTCCAAAAAAGGGCATAGTTGTCCCCTGAAGCTGCTGCTCTGTACCCGAAGCTGCGCACAATATCGCTGCCGTGGAATAGTTCTTTGGCTGTCAGGACTTCATATCGTTTCATGCTTCTCACCGCCTTTCTTTTTTATGCTGGAACCAAAGCAGGATTTTGACAATGGGATTCTGCTTCGGGTTCCATTATACACGTTCCGTGGGATATGCGCAAGGATTTTCTGCTATCCGCTTCCTTTATGCGCTTCCTTTACCCGGCATATACCCTATCGATACCACTGCCTCTGCAGCTCATACATGGTCCTGTATTCCCCCTCAGCCGCAAGCAGCTCGCCGTGGCTGCCGTCCTGCACGATCCGCCCGTCCTTGATGACCAGGATCCTGTCCGCAATCTGCGCGGAGGCCAGCCGGTGCGTCACTATGACGGAGGTGCAGTTCCGGGACAATTCGCCGAATTCCTCATACAGATACTTCTCCTCCAGCGCATCTATGGCAGCCGTAGGCTCGTCCAGAATCAAGAGGCTGTTGTTCCTGTAGATCCCTCTCGCGATTGCGATCCGCTGCCATTGGCCTCCGGAAACCTCCGCCCCTCCGAACTCCCTTCCCAGCATGCCGTCCATGCCGCCGGCCCACCCGGGGACTACGCCGACCTCCTTACAGATCCGGTTCAGCTTCTCCTCGGACTTGCGGCCATCCATGTCGCTGATCCTGATGTTCTCACCCAGAGACATGTGATAGCGGCAGAACTTCTGAAAGACCGCGGATATCCCGTTGCCGATACGCCCGGCGCCTCTCCGCACCTCCCCATAAGACACCGTTCCCTCCGTGGGGGAATATAATCCCGCAATGATATGGCACAGTGTGCTCTTCCCGCTTCCGTTTTCCCCTACCAGGGCGACTGTCTGTCCCCAGGGAATCCGCAGATTGATATCCGAGAGCGCCAGCTTCTGTTCCCCTGCTTCCGGCTGCGGATACGCAAAGGACACATGGTCCAATCGAATCTCAAATCTTTCGGGCAGTTCTGTCTGCTCCCGTTCCCCCGCGTCCTCCTTTATGAATGCAAGATAGTTCTTCACTGTGGCCATGTTCTCTATGGCGATTGCCAGGCGCTCGGATATCACCTCGTCCATGAACCCGTAAAACTCGCGAAGCGCGGCAAACACCGCCGCAAAGGCCCCCACGGATATGACGTCCGTCAGGACATAATGGACCAGCATCCCGATGATGGCTCCATAAGCCGCCACGGTCAGGACATTGATACAGAAATTGATTTTTTCTTTCCGGACCTGCATGCGGAAATGGAGCCGGTTCAGCTTTTTCAGCATCTTATCGTACCTGTCGAAGAAGGAGCCGCCGCATCCCCACAGGCGGGTTTCCTTATAATACGCCTTTCCGATGATGCAGTCCGCATAATATTCCATCTTTCTCCGGACAGGCGCAGCCTCGTTCTCCAGGTGCTCGAAGGATATCATGTGGAGCAGCCTGGCTGTCACATTGGGCACGAAAATAATCGCTGTGCAGACACTGAGGACAGGCGCCAGAGAAAACAAATACCAGCTCATCATGACAAAATAAAAAACGTAAAAGAATAGGAGGTCTAAAATGGTAGTGCTTACCCAGAACACGCCTTCCGAGCCAAGGACGGCTTTTTCAATCCGGTCCAGTTCATCCGCATGCTCAAAGGCGATCGCCTCTTTCCTGTCGATTGTCCTGAATAAAATCTCATTGGTCTCCTTCAGGACTTTTTGGTTCAGGATCTGCCCGTAGCAGTTTGCAACGCCATTCATGGTCTGCGCAAAGGCATATGCGGCTCCCAGCAGCAATATCCTGATGGCAAGCGCTGGGATTGCGCCCTGGTCTTCTGAAATCCCGTCAAAAAGATACTGCACGCTCATCACCTGCAAGACCCAGGACACGCCGTGCAGCATCTGTAATATCGCATATAGGATGATGCTTTTGGGGAACATTTTATACAAAAGCCGGATTCCCACCAGATTGTCGTACAGAAAATTTTTATGCCTCATACCAGCACCTCTGACTTTCGAACATCTCCCTGTAAAGCCCGTTCTCCACTCCCGTCAGAGCCTTATGGGTTCCCTGCTCCATGATCCTGCCCTGGTCTAACACCAGGATCTCGTCTGCCATGCGCGCAGCGCCCAGCCTGTGCGTAATCAAAATCGTGAGCGAATCCTCCGCTCCCATTGTGGCCCGCCGGAACGTCTCATACACCTTCGCCTCGCTCTTCGGATCCAGCGCTGCCGTAGGCTCGTCAAGGATATTGACGGGCGCTTGGCTGTATAAGAGCCTCGCAATCGCCAGCTTCTGCCACTGGCCCCCGGACAGGTCCACGCCGTCCTTATCCAATTTTCCCAGCTTGCTGTCCAACCCCCATGGCAGCTCCTGTACACAGGGCTCCAGCTCCAGTTTTTCTATGATCCGCCCCAGCAGCCGCTCATTTTCCTCATTGACATTTCCCACGGAAATGTTGTCCCGAAAGGACAGGGCATATCTGGCGAAATCCTGGAACACCACGGAGAACATCCACTTCAGCTCCCCGTATCGGTACTCCCGCAGGTTCCTTCCATTGATCAGAATCTGCCCCTCATACTCTTCATACAATCCGGTCAGCAGTTTCGTCAGCGTGGATTTCCCCGCGCCGTTCCTGCCCACCACCGCATAGCATTTGTCCCCCTGGAGCGCAAGGGAGCAGTCCTTCAGCACGTACTCCTCCCTTCCCGGATATCGGAAAGATACCTTCCGGAATTCAATCGTCTCCACCCGAAATCCCGGGATTTTCCGTGGTTCCACAATGGCCTCCGCCTTCTCCTCCATGCCCAGAAAAACGCTCACGTCCTTCAGATACGCGTTCAAGTCCGCAGCCCCCTGCATAATGCCCGACAGATTCCACGACATGCCCTGGACAAGATTCAAAACGGAAGTCACAAGGCCTACATATAATCCGTTCGACAGCTTTCCGCTGCCCAAAGCAGGCAGGAGCAGCAGCATAATGATCACCGCAAGCACCACCATCGTCAGCGAGCCGCTTTTCATATTGGCGTATCTTTTCTTCAGGATCACAGCCTCCCTCTGATTCGCGTAATCGCTGAGACTGTCGTACTCCTTCGCTATCTGCCCGGAATAGCCGAACATTGTCCGCTCTTTTGCGTGGTCCCTGTCCGACAGGATCCTCGCCAGATATTGATATCGTCTTTTGACCTCTACCGCGTCCTTTTGCAGGACATAATTCTGTTTCCCTGTCCTGTATGCCAGATAGAAAAGGGGAACGCTCACCAAAAGGATCGCCCCGCCGCTCAGGACGCTGGCCTGCATGACAATGCTCATAAGGGCTACGCATTTTACCACCAGCTCAATTCCGTTACAGACTGTACGGTAGCCAGTCCAGAAGCGGTTCTCCACCTTTTCGCAGACACGGTATATCAATGCGCAGGACTGGTTATCCTCTATGTATCTGTATTGCAGCGCGGCCTGTTTTCTCATGAACCGGTTCCTCAGTACGGCCTTTAAACGGTTCTGCGCGGATGCGTCGATCAGATTGGTGGCAGAGGGTATCATCTGCTTAAATATCACGATTCCAAGCAATATCATAAGAGGCGCCAATACCATATGGACTTCCAGCGCACCGCCATATGTCCCTTCCACGCGGTTCACGAATTCCGCGATTGCCAGCGTCTGTGCCGTAGGCAGAAAAGCATTGACCAAGGCGGCCAGCAAAAGATATTCCGCATGAAAGGGTATGATTTTTGTCATGTCCCCCAGGAATGTCAAAAAATTGTATGCCCGTTTTTTCGAATCTTTCATATCGTTTTATCGTCCAATTTCCAGTCTTTATCTGTTATACTGCCTATAGTCAAATTATAGCACAGCATGTGGAAAAGTCCATATTAAAATGGAGGCTCCCTGGCAAAACCCTGCAGCACAGGGGCTTTTCATAGTTGAAACCCCTTTAAGTTTATGATAAAATTTTTCATAAAGGCAGGCAGCAAGAGCGGAATGCGGGCAAGCGCTCAAGCAGGCATTTACTATACCGGGAAGGGAAGAGCAAAAATGAATACCGAATCAAAAAACACACTGAAAAAATCAGCCGGCAGCCTATTCACGGCGGGACTTGCCGTCTGTGTGGGTTCCGGTCTGGGCATCCTTTATCTGGAGTGCATCAGGCTTCTGGCGGACAGCGTCTTAACGAAAAATACGGGCAGGCTATGGGGCATATTCGCAGTATTTTCAGTGAGCCTGCTCCTGTCGGCGCTGCTTCTGTGCGTCCAAAACAGCAAAACTTTGACTATAAAGCAGAGGCTGATAGAATCCCTGGAGCAAAAAGCCATGGACGTTTGGCTCGGCTCCAATTATAGAAACAAGGAAAATACCGAGAAAATGCTGCCCATTATCCGAAATGATATTTTTACATATTCCGAGCAGCTTTCAGGATTTCTACTTAAAATAGCAGGAACTGCTGTATCCGTGATTCTGACAAGTATCTATGTCTTCCTAATCGAGCCCTGGCTTTTGGCCCTGACCCTTTGCCTGTCCCTGGCGGCCATCTCAATCAGCGCCTACAGGGGGCGAAAGCTGCCGGAGCAGAATGAAAAGCTTTATTTTCACATGGGCGCGATCTATAACCACAATGCGGAGCTGGTGCGGAACCGGGAAGCCGCCTATGCCCTCAACGGCGAACGGGTGATCGAGCCCTATCAAAAAGAAATCGCCGACTATAAAATCGACCAGGCAAAAATTCTAGGCACCATGACAATGCAGCGGATTTTAGGCTCGGCAAACACCATTTTGAATACCTGCGCCATACTGATCATCGGGGGATATGGGGTTTCCAAGGGCAGCATCGGAATCAGCGATTTCATTGTGCTCTTGGCGGCTGTGGGTTCTTTGACCAACACCCTGTATCAAATTCCCGCCTGTATTTCCGAGTATCAGCAGCTTAAGGGCATGGACGGCAGGATAAACGCCCTGTTGACTCCACAAGTCAAATCCGCCTGGGGAGTTGAAGATATACATAAAATCGATTCCATTTCCGCACAAAATCTGAGCTTTTCCTATGAAAATGGAAGCGGGGAATCCCAGGGAAAAAGTCTCTTTGAAGGCTTGAACATAGACTTAAAATCAGGGGAATGCCTGATATTAAATGGAGCGTCAGGCTGCGGCAAATCCACGCTGCTGAAAGTCTTTGCAGATATCCTAAAAGGCTATGGCGGGGCTATCCTCTGTGGCGGTAAAGATCTGAGGGACATTAAGGAAAGCGCCTTTTGGAATCGGATTTTATATCTAAGCCAGGAGCCTCAGCTTATTTCAGGCACGATCAAAGAAAATATCACAATGTTCCAGGATGCGGATGAAAGGAAGCTCAACCACGCATTGGCGCAGACGGGATTGACCAGTCTTATCCCCAAGTTTCAAAATGGGATAGACACCCCTGTCTCCATGCTGAATCTATCCTCAGGAGAGCAGCAGAGGATATGTCTTGCCAGGGCTTTTTACGGTGATTATGACGTGATTATTTCCGATGAAAGCTTCTCCGCAATAGACCCTGACTCGCGCGGGGAGATATTCGGAAAGCTCCTTGCACAGCTCAGGGAAAAGTCCCAGATACTGATCATGTCCTCGCATACGGCCTTTGAGCATAGCGCCCAGGACAGCGTAAAAATTCTCAATATGGGAGGAAAAGTTTGAAAATGTTGGAGAGACTGAGGGCCACAGCCATAATCCTGAAACATCATAAGCTGAAATTCGCGGCTTTGCTGATGGTATTTTCATTGACATCCTTCGCGCTGCCTTTGGCTGCGCCCTTTATGATACAGTCTATCATGGGCAGCATAGAAAGCGGCGCGAGCGCAACTCCATGGATGGTTTTTATGCTGATTCTGGCAGCTCTATTCCTGCTCACATTGGATTACCTGGTGAATGTATATGGAAATGTGATGTGCGCAAACCTTATTTACAGAGGCTCGGCGGACTTGTACAAGGACCTGTTCGCGCTGCCCTACGGGGAAAGGGAATCAAAATACAATGAGGAAGATCTGCTCCAGAATATTACCGCATTTACCGATTCCGCGCTCTCTTTATGGGTCATGATGATCAGCTTTGCCATCAGTGTGATCGTAATGGGCGTTCTTTTGATTTTGTCGGCTCATGTCCATTATACGGTCTCCCTTTTTGTCTTGGCCCACATCGGCATCACCATTTTTGCAGGCAAAAAAATCAATGACATCTCTGAAAAATATGCCGCCCGGCTCCAGGACTTTGAAGCCGAAAAAAACAAGAATATCGAGGAGCTTATGTATCAGGCGGATTTCATCAATATGAACAGCCTGCAGAGCATCATGAAAAGCCGTTTCGACCAGACCAGAAGGGATATTTTCCGTGTCCAGACCGAACAGTTGAAACAGAATAATCTCTATACTTCCCTGCAGAGAGTCATCAGCGAACTGGTAAGCGGATTCATTTACCCTGTTTTGGGATTTTTGCCCGGCAGCGGAAAAATATCAGGAGGAAATCTGGCTTCCGTTAAAAGCATCATTGAAGAGTCGGAAAAGCAGACCCAGAATATGCAGCAGATGGCGGCTTATATCCCCTATAATACCGTACCGATCGACAATGGCAAGGCGCTTTTTGGCCTGAAAAGGGAAGCAAAATCTGAAAATCCTGACAATAGCTGCGCCCTGGCCATCGACAAATTATGCTTTGAAGCAGAGGGCAGAAGTATCCTTTCGAATATCAGTTTCAGCGTAAAAGAAGGGGAGCATATCGCGATAATGGGGGAAAACGGCAGCGGAAAATCCACTTTGCTCCGCTGCATCATGGGGATGTATGCTCCCACATCCGGCAGTATAACACTGTTCGGTAAATCCCCCGCAAATGATGCGGAATATTTGAGGGAAAATGGGATTTTTTCCTATATGCCCGCCGCTTCCCAGCTTTACGAAACTACCGTTGACGGCAATATCTTGATGGGCAGTTTCAGTGAGATAAGCCTGGAGAAAATTAAAAATGCCACTGGGGTCTCTGATTTTTCAGGCGGTGATATCTCTTCCGTATCCCAGCTTTCAGGAGGGGAGCAGCAGCGGGTGAATGCCGCCAGAGCCTTTTCCAACAGCAATGCGAAAATCATTCTTCTGGACGAGCCTACAGCGTCCTTGGACGGAGAACATGCCGAGAAGCTGATGCGTTATATAAGAAGCTGCAGGGCTACCGTTATCTATACGACGCACCGTGAGGAAGAAGCTGCGTTTGCCGACAGGGTCATTCGGATGTGACTTTTTTCCAGGCTTTGCGGCTGTCACCGCCATATACGCATCTGCTGAAGGCATCAAAGCCCGCCTGGGTTCCGGTTTCCTCCCTCCGGATCCGGAACCGGGGCTTATGGGGCGCTGCCAGACATGCGATAAGGGTGACGGCCCCGGCAACCAATGTTTGAATCCAGCAGTTCCCTGATCAGTCCTGTCTTGTCCACATAGTAGAAGCCTTCGGTCCTTATCTTTTCGAAATTCTCAATCCCGATAGGCAGTTTCACCTTGTCCTTCATGACCATAATCCTTTCCCCAATATAAAATATGCTTATCTGTCCCGCATATGGCCTGGTCGTTCCCCATACAGCGCATCAGCCATTCTTGGGGGGCGTTCCAGCTTTCGTTTAACATAGATTCTATTTGTTGTTTCCATTCATTTTAGCAAAGGCAGAAGGCAAAAGCAAGAAGTGATTTGCTGTAGTATGTTTTCGATAGCAGAGTTCTGTGGAGTTCTGCAGCGCATAGCGAAAACTATGCGCTTTCAGCTCAGGAGAAAATGTGCTACAATAGGAAAGGGCATCCTTGAAAGCCAGGGATGGTCTGTAGATACTGTCCCTGAAATGGGTAGCGTTACCTCATGGGGCATGTGGGGAGGTTTTTTGATGATATTTCCAAAAGCATGGCAATCTCTGCAGAATTTACACGGGATTCTGCAAAGATGGATGGATCGGTTTCTGCCTAATGCGGAAAAGCGCCAGGCGCGGGAGATTCTGGGGCTTATCTGCCGGAAATGCCATGCGGAAGAAGCAGGGACAGAAAGTGGAGCAGATGCATCAAAGAAGAGGCCGCCAGGGAAGCGAAAACGCTTTCTGCACATCTTATGGGAAGAATGGAAAGAGCGCAAATGGCTGTCCGTTATCTGCCACCCGGTTTTTCTGCAAAGGCAGTACAGCCTGGAAGTCCTGGCAGGTCTTTGCGGCTTTTTGCAGGAGGAAAGCCAGGTTCGTCCTGAGGGGATAGGGCAGAATTTGTATTTTGCCCTGTGCATGGCATATGGCTTTTTCACGGATGGCGATGGTACGGCGGATGGCACAGCGGCTGCTGACAGGCAGGCGAGGTTGGCGGTATCGCCTGGGGCGGAAAGCGAATATAGCCGTTTGAAAGGGCTGCTTGCCGCTCATCCCAGTCACCGGGAGTATGTGCAGGATTTACGGTCCTGGTCTGACCTGATAGAAGAGCGCCGGTTCTTTTCTTTCTGCAGGGAGGCATGCTGCCTCTGGCTGGGCATGGGGGATCGGGAACAGCGGGCCGCCTTCGGGGAGGGCTTTCCGGACATGGCGGAGCAATGGCTGCTGATGTCCTCCCTCCCCGAGTCCGATACGGAATTTGTCTTCCGTAACCTCTGCCGTCTGCCGCAGCCTCTATTTTCACGGCAGCTGGCGGCGAAAATGCAGGAATATACCCATCTGTGCCGGGAGCGGCAGGAATTTTTCCAGGCGTTCGTGGACGCGCTGGATTATACGGGAGATGGGCATTCCGTCCATGAATGCGGGTATGTGCCGCTTATGCAGCGCTTCAGCGCCCTGAAGGCACGATATGGTTCTGCGGGGGGCTGGAAAAAGCATCTGTGCAGCCGCAGTTTCCAGAACGAATTCCGCGACTGGGTGCTGCACCCGCGCCATGGCGGCTATGTCAGCTCCTGGGCCAGGTATCTGGAATACTATGGGTGGCGGGAAGTGCGCAGCCAGTTCGGCGGCAGCTCGCCTTTTGAGGAAGAGCTGCTCGGGTGGCTTAAGACCGATTTGTATTTCAAGGAGTACGAGAAACGCTACCAGAAGGAGTCGGCCTGGAAGGAGCAGCAGATAGAAAAGGCCTATTTCCGTGAGTTGTTCCCCCTGCCGGAACGAAGCGAGGGAAAGCTTGAGGTGCTCCGCAAGGCAGAGCAGGGGAAAACGATCGACGCAAAGAAGGCGTCGGAAGCCCTCAGCGAACTGTACGCGTATGATGAAACGGCGCTGCGCCGCCTGACACAGGTGACCAATAGCATGGTGCGTTTCAATTTCCTCCTGGGCGCGCCAAAGGACAGGGGAGAGGCGGCGTGGGGGGACGCGGTCTGCTTCCTGGAGGATGAGGTCCTGATCTACCGCAGGGAGGAAGACGGGACCTGCCACCTGAGCCACGCTGCATTTTTTGACATGATTGCTCACATTGTGGACAGCAAGGCGGACTGCCACATGACGCATCAGAAGTCTTTCTATCAGGAGGAATTTATAGATACGGTCTGCAAAAATATGTACCTGTACGAATGCTATGTATACGGTAAAACAATTAAATAAAACCAAAAAAACGTATATGCTTCCGCTTTGCCGCCTGGAGAGGACTCGGCAGCTTCTTCTTTACGTCCTGCGGGACATCAACGCCCAAATAGAGCAGGGCAGGATGTACGCCATCCTCGGCCCCTCCAGGTGCGGCAAGACCACGCTGCTGTCCCTGCCGGGCGGTCTGGACAGCCCCTGCAGCGGCCAGATTTTGTACCAGGGCGAAGATATTGCAAAAAATCACTTTCCCTCCCCAAATTTCACATTACAGCACCCGGGCTTTTCCCGTGTAGGGATGGCTCTCTGCATAAGCGGACGCTTTTACTGCAAACTCGCCTGCTTCCATTTTGTCAAAGTATTCCCGTTGCCATACCGTATAATCGAAATCATCCCTTTTAATAAGGGAAATGAAATACTCCGCATCAATAACTCCCAGATTATCTACAAGACATGCAAACCCCTGATCCAAAATATTCACTGCATTAGCCATTAGCCATCGACCTCCATTCTTCTAATAAATTCTCCCGGCGTTACCAGCTTAATCTTTTCAGACTGATATTTTATACTGCACACCGGTTAAATTTGCAGTGCAACCCGACTGCAGACCGCCAGCCAAGTACTTTCCCGGAGACACCACTGTAAATCCTGGCGGTCTGCAGTATAACAATCTGTCATCTGTGGTCACAAAATAATCGCATTCAGCCATAAGAGCACAGGCTACATGATATGCATCTTTTTCCTTTACGCCTGTTTCCATAATAGAATCAGCAATTTCTGCAAACTTGTCGCTGTGCTTATTGCTGACATATAATGTGGCGTAGTCTTTCATAAACTTCTCAATCGCCATCCTCTTCTGAATTGACCGATTATTGCTATTCTCAAAATCAAGAACATATGATGTGACAAGCTCTATCTGTTTTTTCCTAATCATGTCCTGTATATGCAGCTTTGCCTGCGTTTCTAAATGAATGCGCATTTGCGACTGATCATCATAGGGCCGGTTATAACTACAATTATCCAAGTATATTCTCATGTCATCATTCTCTCCTTACCTTAAATTATGCCCTTTTGTCTTATCTTAACACAGTTGATGGGGATAATCTACTTCTTTCACCTCCCATTGTCACACCGTATAATTGAAATCAAGCTTAAGAAGATAATCCGTCTGTTCTTAGTATAGCTGATTGCGATTGGCATTACAATAACAATCAATATCCATATGCAAAAATCCTCAAAGCGAAACTTAATTAGCAGCCACTTTGTTTACGATACTATATAATTACCCCCTGGCACTGTAGATTTCTTTAATGATGTCTTCGATAGGCGTGCCGCTTATATTCATATCCTCTATCCTCGCCTCGCGCGAAAGCTGGCTTATGACCGCATCTATAGATATCTCTACCAAATCAATCACAAAAGATTTCTTTTTCCCCTGATCGGAGATCACCCTGATCCTGTCATCAGAGACCACGATTTCTTCAGACAGTTCCACATCTATGAACCTGCGCCTCCCATGTATGTCAGCCACCTTGTCCATCGAATCGTGAAAGACGATGCTGCCCCGGTCAATCACAATCAGGTCCCTGCACACATTGACGATATCTGCCAAGTCATGGGAGGTCACTACCAGGGTGACCTTCTTCTCCTGGTTCAGCCAGGTAAGGAATTTCCTTATTTTGTCCTTTGCTATGATATCCAGCCCGATAGTAGGCTCGTCCATAAAAACGATTTGGGGGTCATGGAGAAAGGATGCCGCGATTTCACACCGCATCCTCTGCCCCAGGCTCAGCTACCGGACCGGGGAGCACCAACAGCTTATAAAGAGACCAATGTACCCTGTTGCAGATGCATGCCACCACCAGAACGGCCTCTGACGGGAAGAAATGGGCAAAGATTTCTATGACGCCTAAATTGTGGAAAACCAGGCCAAAAAGGATCGGCTGCGGCCTCGTAAAATATATGTCCAGGTTCCCCGTGATCACAAAGTCTTCCAGATATCTCAGGTTCCGGGCAAATATCTGAGCGATTCCATAAGAAGTCAGCATGAGCCCATACAGGAAGATCAGGTCCCAGGAGTCCCATGTGCCAAACCCATCGAACTCCTTCGCTATGAACCAGGAGAACACCAATTGAATCAAATGTATCGGCCCTATGGATATACAGGCAATCAGGAAATTCAGTCGGTATTGCAGCTGCCTCTGGAGGCTCATTTTAAAGTATTTTCCAATCAATCCCATTTCATCCCCCCTGTACATTCAGCTTCTTGACAGCGGTATGCCATACCACATACATCATCAGGTAAAGGAATACGGCCCATGCAATCTGCTGGAGAAAAAGCGGGACATATTCTTTCATAAGCATCGTCTTCCCCTGTGAAAGGTAGATGCTGACAGGCTTTTGGTAAATCCATACGAACGGCAGGGCATCCATTATCCTCTCCAGCCATCCAGGGACCAGCCATGTGGGCAGGAACTGTCCGGAGAGCAGGCCGATCGCCACATCGACCAATATCAGCAGATAGAAAGCTTCTGTCAGCCAAAAACATGCCATCGCCACTATCGCCTTGACCAGGAACAGGAGAAGGAAGCCCAAAAAAGCAGATGCCAGGAAAAGCACGATGTTCCCTGCAGGCGGTATCTGCATGTGGAACAGCAGCCTTGCCATGATGAACAGCACGAGCCCTGAAGAGGCCAGGTTCGCGACAATGGTTCCGAAATCCTCAAAAAGGAGGGAATTCATATATTCCCACGGCCTTAACAGCTCCACGGAGATTGCTCCGGTACGTATCCTGGCCGACAATGTCCCCGGTCGCCCAAAATGGAGCAGTTCGCACCCTTGCAATTAGTAATAAAGCGCAAATGACGATATAATAAAAGAAACAGATTTGAAATGAAAGGAAGTCGGGATTTTATGAGGATTGCAGTTTGTGATGATGACCGGGCAATCCGGGAAGAAATTTCCCGGCTGATACAAAAGCAGGTGTCGGAAGCGGATATTGCGGAGTATCAGTCGGGAGAAGAATTGATAAATGCGAAAGGAAATTTTGACATTTATTTCCTCGATATTGAAATGGGTAAAGTGTCCGGCATGGATATAGCTAGGCGTATCAGAGAACAGGAAGAAAGCGGCGGGCAAAGGAGCATTATTATTTTTGTGACAGGGTATCGGGAATATATGGAAGCGGCGTTTGATGTAAATGCGTTCCATTATCTGATAAAGCCCGTTGACGCAGAAAAGTTTTCAGAGGTTTTCAGCCGGGCATGGAAAGAAGTGTCTGCTTCCTGTGAACAGGCCAAAAAACATATCATAGTAAAAAGTTCTGGAACACAGCGGAAATTATTGTTGAAAGATATTTACTATATAGAGAGCGGCAATAAGAAAGTCATTTTTCATACAACGAAAGGGACACTGGAGGTTTACGGGAAAATGGAGGAATTGGAAAACGGGTTAGGGAACACTTTTTACCGCTGCCATAGGTGCTATCTTGTAAACATGGAGAAAATCTCTGCTTACAGTGCGGATAATATACAGGTCACAAACGGAGATAACCTGCTCCTTGCAAGGAAGAAATATTCTGATTTCATCAAAACTTATATGCGGTATGTAAAAAACGGAGGGATTGTTAATGTATGATAGGTTGCTTCCAGTGTCTATATATTTAGTTGACAGTATATTAAGCGGGATTTATTCGCAGGGCTTCTTAAAAGAAAAGTACGGGAAAAAGGCTGTTTTGGCAGTATGGGGAGCAGCTTTTTTTCTCATTCAGATTGCAGTATATGAAATACTGGACAATAGCTTCCCAATCAGTGAAGTTGTGGGGATAATCGTGAATGTCTGTGTCCTGCTGTCCATGCAGTTTTTTCTCTTTGAGAAAGATATGCAAAAACAGGTTTTTGTTGCCTTTAGCTTCATAGCAGGAAAAGAAATTGTGAAATATATTGTCAGCGTACTTAGTGTTGTAGTTACTGGATTGTGGAATGATTTTTTTGACTCTCTGATTTCAAAAGGAATGTTAAATACGGCAGACAGCCTTTACGTTTGGACAAATAGTTCTGTCGTAGCTTTAGCGGTCATATGTACACTTCTTTATACTCTGCTGCTATATGTATATTTGTTTTTGATGGACAAAAAATTCGTAAGAAAAGATTACCTGTTGCAGATACATGAAAATATTTTTCTGGTTTTGCCCTGCCTTGCTGCCTTGTGTATTTCTGTAACGATTAAAATGATGATCGTTTCGGTCGGCATCGGAATGACTGTGATTGTTTATGACACTGTTCCGGCAACAAGATTCTGGATACCTGTCATCTGCGTCATGCTGCTATCTACTATTATCGCAAGCGTTACATTATTTCAGAAATTGGTACAGTACAATGAGGAAACCGGGAAACGTGCCATACTGGAAAATCAAGTACAGCAAATGCAGAAAGAGATTGTAGAAATACAGGACATATATACTGATATGAGAGGGCTTCGGCATGATATGAGAAGCCATATAGCCAATATTTCCTTACTTGTCAAAAATGTGGCGGGTTCTGTGAATGAGGAATTGGAAAGCTATATCGGAAAAATGGAGGAAACCGTCAGCAAATTAGATTTTACTTATCAGACAGGAAATCCGATCACGGATATTATTATCCACCAAAAAGGACAGGAAGCAGAGAAAAAACAGATACAGTTTAAGGTTGATTTTGCCTATCCCCCGAATCTTTTGATAGATATCTATGATATTGCGGTTATTTTGAATAATGCACTTGAAAACGCCATAGAAGCCTGCCGTAAAACAGAGGGCAATAAACAGATAAAGCTACATTCTTATGTGAAAGGCAGCCTGTTCTTTATAGAGGTCGAAAATGATTTTTCAGAGGATATTATCATAGAGGAAGAAAGCGGTCTGCCTGTCAGCAGCAAGGAAAGTGGAAAGCTGCACGGGATTGGAATATCCAATATCCAAAGGTGTGCAAAGAAATATAAAGGCGATATTGATATCGAAATTTCTGATACAGACGGCAGGAAAAAATTCAGTCTTACAGTAATGATGAATGGAAAACCCGCGGCAACAATCTGATACTACACTGGAAATTTCGCGCCCAAAATGGAGCAGTTCACGCCAAACCTATGGAAAAATTGTTTTGATTGGCGATAAACCATATAGAAACTATTTTTAATGACAGAGAAAGGAAAGGTGCTTTATATGGCAATGGAGATTACAAACAATTATAGAAACTATGCGGCAAATTACGCCGATACTGCGAAAAAGGCAGACAGCCAGGCAGCAGCGGCAAAGACAAGCGGCAAGGATAAAGTACAGGAATATTACGAAAAATTATGCAAAAAATTTCCTCAGATAAATTTTAATACTAAGGGTGTATTGTCGAGCAACAGCAGTAAAGTTACTGTAAATCTTTCATATGACTGTTTAAAGAAAATGGCAAATGATTCGGAATTTGCAAAAGAAATAGAATGGAACTTATCGGGAGAAATGGCGGCTAATTCAATGGTTTACGGGTGGGCCCAAAGAGATGGCGTCGTACTTGGAGGAAGAACCGTTACATATGATGCCAATGGCAACAGACAATCATCTTGTGGCGGCATGAGAACGGCAAATGCAGGAGATAGCAATACTAATAAAATGCAGAAGAAGTATAAGACAGAGGAAGAACGCTGGTTAAAAGCCAGAAAGAAACGTGAGGAAAAAGAAAAAACAGCTAAAAAGCAGACAGAGAAAAAGGCAGAAGAAAAGAGAATGGCTGGAAGGCGGGCAGAGAAAAAAGAAGCCGAAGAAGCAAGGACAGAAACAGGCGAATATACCGTAAGCGCTACGGGTACGGATATAAAGAGAAACACGAAAAACGGGAACGGTACGGAAAATATCGCACTGGAAAAAACAGACGGAACAGAGGAATTATCGGAAGCGGAAGAAATGGAGATTTTTAAGAAAGAGTTTTATGAAGCCCTTTCCAAAATAACCAATCATAGAACAGTAAGCAATGCGGCTGTCAACATTTCAGAAGCAGCATTTGAAGCTATGAAAGATGACCCTCAATACAGAGAAAAAATTCTTTCATTGATTCAAAGAGATTGGGGCGATTCTTATGCACCACGGAATTGCTCAGTTTTGATAACGGTTGGTGCGTCTTTGAATGAGTATAGAGGGGATTCATGGCCTGTGGGCTATGATTCTGAATTTGATGTACGTTCACAAAATAGTTTTTATAAAAGAACGAGTGACAAGAAAGCTAATCAGAAAGAGCTCCTGGAAGAATACCTTGAAAAACGGGCGCAGGTAAAAAAACAGCAGCAGGAAATGTTGAATGCGAAGATTGCGAAGCAGGGACAGGAGAGAAGCCGTCTATTACAGTCATGGAACAATGAACGGCTGTTATCGAAAGCGTCTATTGCTTATGAAGCGAATGTTTTGACGGAAGCTGTTACAGATATGGCTTCCCTGCCTGGCTGATAAAGGGCATTTTTGCCCGGACTTATCATAAGGGGGCATGGGCGGTTCTGAATGGCAGAAGAACCACAGTGCTCCCCCTGTCTCAACCCCATAGCTGATTTCATAATGTATATTCTCTTCCATAGCTGCTGCTTTCAGCGAATTGCAAAAAACTTTCAGCGCCTGAAACCCTGCCAATGGAATCTAATTTGGACGACCAGTCTAAAATCCAAACTCATAGCAGAAACAAAAGCCAAACGTCATAGTATTTTAATTTCTTTCATACAATCTCGCTATCTGCGGCTTTGAGTATATCATTTTTCATCCCCCTTTGCCTTTAAGGAGCAGCGCTTCATCTGTCTTATATAAAACAAATACTTTCAAAAGAAACATCATAACCTACATTATGATTCCTGTCCGTATACTGCATACTTCCCTTTCCTGACAATGGACACCACGGCATGATAAAACCCTTTATCCAAGTGCGTCATAAACTATTTTTCGGAGATATTCTTTTTTAGAAAAATCGGTGCCGTCAGAAAAAAATGCATTGTATGCAACGAGCGCTGTCCTTACATACATGCTGTTTTCCTCAAAGAGCTATCTGTCTAAGGGAAAACCCATTTCGTCTGCAAATTGACAGCAAAAAGTAATCGTGGTTCTGGTATTTCCTTCTGGTAATGGCACGATGGGAATATAAAAGCTATTCACAAATTTCCCAATAGCCGTATCTCTTACCACCTTTACGTTCTATTTTCCTTTTGACCTTCAACGCATCCAGACCTCTTTGAATGGTACGTCTGTTAACAGACAACCGTTCAGCCATTTCAGTGGTAGTGATGGATGCTTTTTCTTTAAGCAACGCTAATATTTTTACTTCTATTGAGATGTCTTTTGTAACATGCTTTGTGACATTCTAGGCTTTGGAATTTAATATTTCTGTACTTTGAAGCGCAGAAAATTTCACTATTATTTCTTCACCATGAACAATATACTCCGGGGCTTTCGCTCCGAGATTTTTGCAGGCATCACGAATTTTCTGAATCCCACGTCCCCAGACTTCAATATATCCTGCACGATAAAACACTCGTGCAATATCCAGTGATTTATCTCAAAAAATCTTCCACTAACACTTGATTGATATCATTTTTTATCAAGTTTCGAGCATGTCTAAAATTCTGAAAAGCATCCACTCCGACAAGCTATTTATCTTCTAAGTCTTTCTCATTCATTTTTGCCTTTTCTTCTCTTGTCAGCCTCGAATACTCTTCATGAACAATCTTAGACACCATTTTCTTTTTTGCAATGAGATCCAAAAGTTGAAACTCAATATACCTATTCACTCTATAATACAGTGGATCTCCTATTTTTTTGCGTATTGTTTCTGGTGAAGGCTCGTTAGATGTACATATAAAAATCACATTACTCAAATCAATATCGTAATTTTTATTCATGTAATGTCCCTCATCGAACATTTGATAAAATGCGCTCCATATACCTGGATTTGCTTTATCGAACTCATCCAATAAAACCACATTACTTTTTCGCTCCAATAAATCCTTTGCAAAACTTCCTCTGTTATAATCAGCACCATATAAATAATCAAAAAACCCTTGTGTCTGATACATAGATAATTGTTGTCTAAACAATTCTCCACCAAGAAGCATACTCAAATATTTAGCTGTCTCTGTCTTCCCAACACCCGAAGGCCCATAGAACATAAAAATAACTGGTGCATTCTTATTCTCCTTACGATATAACTCGTACAACGAAGCCAATAATTGCTTTTTTACTTTAGGTTGCCCTATTATCTCCTCATCAAAATGAAGATTAATGTTCTCTAACTGTTTCTTTCCTATCAATCTATATTTGTATTGCTTTATCTCTACATCCTCTTTGCTATAGGACCGAATAATTTCATCCTTAATACATTCCGGTGGATTCTGCAAATATACACTCTCCAAAGTGTCATTCACTCGATCCAAAATAGTACAGAAGTTCTGAATACCTCCCTCCGTGATGCTCGAGTATGACATCGAATATCCTACTACATAATCAAAATCTACTTTTCTAAATACATTTTCTGAATCGTAGACCTTAACCAAAGTTTCCAAAGGGTAATATCTTTCCGGAATAATTTTCAAATACTCATTACGAGGTCCATAATATAATACAAATTTTGCCATCTATTCAACTCCTGCCAATATAACATCGTAAATAGGCAATACATTGTCCTCATTGTTCTCTGCCACAACCTGCTCGAAATCAGTTATAATCTTCCCCTCATCAGAAAATATTTTTGAAAAATCAAACTGATCTTCTTTTCCTTTTCCCACTTCAACACCATAAAAGTTCAAATTCATCTGTAATAAATCAGAAATCCCATAGTTGTTCTTAAATGCTTCATTGTTAAAACGGAATATTACCTTTTCTGTTTCCTTTATTGCCAACAGTTCTTATCCTCTATGATGAATAGAACAAGATTATATTTCAGACTAATCAGTCTTCCCATGCAATCGTTACCGTCATAAAAAGAACACGTAGATTCATACTCTCAAGAAGAAAATACTTTTAAAATACCTTCTCTCATCAAATAAAAGGTGATTTGCCATATAACTACCTTCCATTTCCATATACGCTTTTCTCCATTATTGCTCGAATACTATATCTTCTTCTGCCTTCGCATATACATCCAACTGATTCTCAATATCCAATTGATTAACCAGCCAGCCACGCGCCATACACATCTTGATAAAATCATTAATACGATTTACACCATTCATTTCCTTCAATGTTACAACTACTCCAAATTGAAGTGGTTCTTTTCTTCTCTGCAAGCGTTCTTTCGTATTTATCTTAAGTCCCCAAAGACCAGAATCATATGCTTTCCTTGGTATTCTTCTTTCTTTAATCTCTTCACTAATATGCTTGATATTATCCCATTTCCGATACATTTTTCTTGCATCTTCTTCATAAAGAGTAATAAATTTATCTTCAGATTGCTGGTTATTATCTATTGGTTTTATTTTAACTTTTCTGTTTTCGACAACAACTCTGCCAAAGTGTATATCCATTTCAGTGCTTGTATAATCGACACCTTGATTACGATCACACTGTGGAAAATATACTAATGTTGCTCTTGCATAAAATGGATGTGCATTATCCACAATTGGTACTGGCAGGTTATATGTATATGTCTCATATTCCTCTGATGCACCAGTTAAAATAAAACGTATCTCATCATTCGATGATTTCATAATGTCACCAATATGTTTTGGAACAACGCCATAACCGATACTATGTGAAACATCATCTTTCCTATTCCACCCCGCAGCAGCATCAATCAATAATGCTTTCGCAACTTCTCTACTCAGTCCCATAATGTGAATTAAATATGCCAGTTTTCTTGAAATCCACGGCGCTGCAAATGATGTTCCGCTTACATATGCTGCCCCCATATCATCACGACATACAACCATTTTATCCTTATAGTTGGAACCATCTCCGCCATAATAACTGATATCAGGCTTATGAAAAAAAGATAATACAGGACCAACTCTAGTATAAGATGCTGATTTTCCTCTAAAGTCTACAGCATTAACTACTAGAGAATTCAGTGAATCTGCTGGCGATCCAATTTTCATATCCTTTTTTGTTTCACCATCCGGAATATTTGTCCCTGCAACAACAAAAATAACATCATACTCACTTTGTATACGGTCAAGTTCTGCTGCCTCTGGAGAAATAAAATTAGGCTTGATTTCGAGTTTGGAACCCAATGATAAATTCCATACTTTAATATCCCTATTTGAGGCAACAATGTTTCGTATCATTTTTAACACGGTAAATGAACTGAAACCTCTATGTGTTGCGACACCAAAATGACGTACTCGGAATCTACCACACCCATCATCAAGTGCCGGATTACCTTGTGGACCATCTACAATGATATAACTTACTTCTGTCCCATGCTCATAATCTTTTGCAGTCAACGGAATATTCGGATCAAGTAAATTTCTATATTCCACCCACTCATGAAAATACACCTTTTCATTAAATTGTGTATCAATAACTCCTATTACAGGTTCGTTGGTCGGATGGGGTATCAAGCTTTCTTCATTACCAATCTCCACCTTATCCTCCAATACCTCGTCTCTCGTAAGCTGAGAAAAATCAGTAACACTCATCGCAATCAGATACGAAGCATGATTATATAGCAGTTTCGCTTCATCCGGATTAAGTCTTAATGTAGTGCCATCAATAATACGTTCATCAACGATATGAATCCCAAACTTTGACAACAATTTCTTCGTTTCAATCCCAGTCTGATAAATTGTTATAATAGACTCCTCTGTTATCTCTTCTGCAGCTCGATCAATATCAAAACTTTCAACGTAAAATCCATCCACCACAGCGTTTAAAAAATTGGATTTAGAAAATTCACTAAATCTATCCGCCGGTGTCTCTGCTATCTTTTCTGTTTCCTCGCTAGTAATAATACCATTAAAATATTTTTCAATAACAGATATTGTTTCACCCAAAACTTCGATTGCTTTTTCAATCGCTTTAAGCGAAACATAATGGGTAAATACATGTTTTTGTATCTCTTTACCATCCTCGTCTGGTTCCCAGATAAACTTAGCTCCTCTAATAGATTCCGCAGGAGATTTACTATTCTCAGACAACAAAATCTTCAATCTATTACTCTTTGCAACAATTTGCGTATAGTGTACGCTAACCAATGCTCCACTAATATCTGTACTTGTTTTCCAGTATTGCAAAATTCTTTTCAATTGCTCAGATAATTCAATAAGATGTAACGAAGACACACTTTTTCCCTTCGGAAGTTTCGGCGATCCCGGTTTGGAGCTATTAGGTCTTTGTTCAAATCTTCCTTTTAATTGTAAAATGTTATTCATTCACTACACCTTCTTTCAAATCTCTCGCAATACTACTTTTTGATCTTCCAACCAGTATTTCTATTTCTCTGACTGTAAATTTCTGACTCTGAAGTTTTTTTAAATCTCCCGGTTTTTCATTACAGACTGCATAGTAAAGCCTTCTAAAATAGTCCATACCATCACTTGGATTGCTAAATGCAACGGACGTTTTAATCAAATTTTTCAGTTCCCCCGGATACGGTATCCGTGGCATTAGTTTCATTATTTTACGGAACAAACGGATATCTCTATTTGCCAGTTTTAATTTATCAAGATATTGATCTAACATCTTCTCTGCAATCGAAAGAAGATCTTCTTGAGTATATCTATCAAAATCAATGACTGAATCAAATCTTCTAATTAATGCTTTATCAAAGTATTTATAAAGATTAGTTGTAGCAACTAAAACTACATTTTCATTCATCCGGTCAAATTCTTTCAACATGGCAGAGGTTGCCCGCCCCATTTCCCGCAGATCATTCTGATTCGTTCGATCTAAAGCCAAAGCGTCGATTTCATCAAACATAACAATTACCTTATTCGGTTGAACGAAACTATTTATTTCCTTGAACAACATGGATAAATTCTTTTGTGTCTGTCCCAGCTTACTATCAATCACTGCTGAAAAGTCCACCATAAAAATTTCTCTATTCAATATTCGTGCAAGTTGCTTAACTGCCTCCGTCTTCCCTGTTCCTGGTGCCCCCTGAAACAAAAACTTATTAATTCCAATATGATGTTCAATTGCATTTACTACCCCCAATAAATCACTGGTAATTACATCCGGAAGTAACAGCATATCTTCTTTCCCACCAATTTTTTCAAAAAAGGGAGAAGCATTCTCCGACATCTGCGGTACAAACGTATTCACATTGGACAATAAGGACATAATATACTCTGAAAGCTGATAATCTCCAGAAGCATCAAATCCTTTAGCGATTTCATAAGCTTCACTCCGAAAGCCCGCATCATTCTTTTCCGTATAATATTTTATTAAGCTTATCACATTTTTTTTCTTCATGATACGCACTCTCCTTCTCATTTTTCTCTATGCTTTAGTTATAACACTTTGGGACGCATTTGTCAATATTGGGACAATATATCAAAAACCAAAAGAGCGTTTACGCACAATCTTGTAAATGCTCTTTTGGTTTTTCTCTAACAAATTTTATGTACAAAGTAGTCTGCCGCTGTTACGCCGCTTTCTGCTGGTGTCTCTGTGTTACATTCCCATCCCTGAAAGGGTGTATTTTCCACAGACATGCCAGAGAATCACAAAATTCAAGTGCTTGCTGCTGCCGTGTCATGTCTATCCACTTTTTCGCTCTCATATCCGAAAGCGTATGATGCACATCATTTACTATGTCAAAAGGGTCAGAATATTCTACTGATTGTCCGCCCAGCACGTCCTCTTCCCTGTAAATGGATATTGTTCTGGGTATGTCTGCCCATTCATAGAGATTTCCAAATATATATTCGTGCATTCCCAGCAGATGCCCTGTATGATAGTCCCCGCTCAATGGGTTCAACGCCAAATCTTTTAAACGGTAAACAACATAATCCGCTTCTGCATTATCAAGCAGAACTTGATTCCGAATCCCCAATTTATTTCTGAGGATGGGAATATCATCATATAGATATGGGTCACGTATCCGCAGGCTCCTTTATTTTGTACTTTTTATCCAGAAAAAGCTTTGCATCCTCCATAGTAACTTCTCCTCTTTTTTCTTTTTCAATATACTTTTTAAAATCTTCCGTGGGCTCCAGCCCATCTACTTTAATCATTCCTATTGCGTAGTCCCATGCTTGTGAATTTGTCATAAACACCATCCCTTCCCCAATACCCCCCTGCTGTCCACAGGCAGATCAAGGTCGTCTTTCTCCATAACTGTCATTTATTGTGTACTTCTGTTTTTGTCAGAATCATACGGATTTCCTTTCCTTCTGATAGTTTTAATCGTTTTAGCATCTTCTCGCTGCTTTATTCTCTGCTCCATAATCTCCATCAACGCTTCATACATACTCTCATCTCCTATCAACTCTTCAACTATTTTCCTATTTGCGCTAATGCTTACTTCCAAAACAGAATCTGCCAGCTCCCTGTCTGCCTTTTCTGTCATATGGTTCCTTTCATCCATCATCTTCTGTATGTCGCCCTTTTCCAGGTTTCCGGACAAGCCTTTCAGCCAGATATGCGCCTCTTGGTCCAGTTCGCCTGTGACGACTATTTGTGTAGGAAACCATGTCTTTCCCTCAACATAATAGATTCCCTCGTAAGCTTTCGCCACCTTGCACCCATGCCCTTCAAGATAGCGGAATAGCTCTGACGTCCCGCCCAGCGGAAAAGCCCACACCGCCCAAGGGGAGGCTATCCGTATCGCGGGGCGTGTTGACCACGAAATTACGTCCAACGGCGGCATGAACTGGGACAGCGATTACAGAAAAATGCTGTGGATATTTCCCCTGTATCTGCGTTTGGGGAATCCGCTCAAAGATGAGGATATTGCCCAGGCGGAACGAATCGCCCATCTTTTGAAGGACAGCCGGGATGATGGAACTTTGAGCATGCAGCTGTGCGCTTATGCGGTCGCTTGGGTGCTGTTGAATCCGAAGGTATTGCCGCCGTTGGAATGCTACAGTAGGCATCATACCTCTCGATATGCCCAGCATCTTTTGCCAAAAGCCAAAATCTTCTTGACAGCCCCTCTTAAATGAGATATATTTACGGTTTCTTCCAGGGGATTTTCTGAGACATGGATGTCTGTTTTGAAATATCCGATTGCGGAATGATGCCGATGAGGATATAATGGAAAAAGAACCGGACGACTGCGCTGCAGTCATCCGGTTTCGTTGCTCCTATGCTGCTTGGTTCGCTGCTCCATGACAGGCAAGGAATCTGGCCTGCTTAATTTATAAACAGTGCTTTATTTTCTTCCCCCTGGAAAATCACAAATAAGTCGCCATACAAGACAGCACCGTCCGCCGGATACCCCTGCGTCACTTTCCGGAAATCCATATCGACCACATAGGCCATGCCGTCCCCCTCGACAATCATCGCATAGCCGTTATAATAGGCCGAGCAGTCCGCCATGTCCGGCATATCTATCCGGCTGCCCTGTTCATCCAAATAGAAATACTCGCCCTCCTCTGCCGCCAGATACCATCCCTTCTCTGTCAGCTCAATATACTCATACTCCGCAAGGATGATGTCGGACAGATTGGTGACCTCGCGATACTCATTCAGTTCTGCTCTGGAAAAGTCCAACAGGAAAGATTTGCTGTTTCCATCCTGATACTGAAGGCATAGTACCATCTGCATTCCCCGATTGCCATACCACTGTGCATCACTGTAATACTCTTGAATAGACCAACTAACTTCCTCATGCCGCTCATGCTGGCCCAAAAAAGTCTGCCGTGCCTCATCAGTGGTCATATCAATCTCATAATACTGCTGTGCCTGACAGTCAAACAGGGCGATTGCGGCACCCATCTCCCATGACATAACAGGCATATAGCCATCCTTCACCGTTGACGGTATATACCGGGGCATCGCATCACCGACTCCTGCACCGGTTACCTGGGAACCGGATATTTCCGGGTCCGGTTCCACATAGATATCGCTGTGTGGCTGCCATCCGGCTGCTTTCCACATATCCTCCCTTGCGTCATCGATGCGCTGGACGCTTCCATCCGTCCGCACCAGAAACAGTCCGTCATCTATAGTGGAATAGTAAAAGGAGCCGTCCTGTACCGGGCTTACCCCGCCGCACCAGGCATCCTCACCTAATTCAATCTGTGTGACGATGCTGTCGCTTTCAATGTCATAACAGCAGACCACGTTGTTTTGGACATAGGTAATCTTGCCTTCCCCTATTTTGGCTGATATGCCCTCTGTGCCTTCCAGGGGAACCGTCAACAGCTCTCTCCCTTCCCTGTCAAAAAAGGTACACTGCTCCTCGTCTCCCAGTGCAAAGATTCCGTCATATGACGGCTCGCAATAATAGTACGGATACCGGGCGGGGACGATTTCTTCTCCCTGCTCATTGACTGCCCCGCACAGATCGTCTTTCTCTATCAGAATGGCCCCGCCTCCGCTTGCCAGGATGTCCCCGCCTATGTCCATTATCCGGGTCTCGGCCAAGCCTTCTTCCGTTTCATCTGTCCCATCCTGCGTTTCCTGGTCGGGTTCCTCATCTCCAGGGTCCCCGCCTCTTACATCCAGTCCGGAGGCTTCCAGAATCTTCTGGCACAGAGCCTCGTCCGCCAAAAGCTCTTCCAGCACAAATGCCGGGATATCCGACACCCCGAACTTTTCCACATGGATTTCGGCCATGCCGTCCTGGATGGAAAGCACCGCGCGCTCCCCTGCAGACACGGATTCCCTTTCCTCCTCATCCTGCTCTGGAATTGCTATGCTGCCCTCCACAGTGCCTTCCAGAATGTATACAAACATATGTTCGCTATCTGCTGTCTCCACCCATCCGCAGGTGCCTCGGATTCCCACCATCATTGTGGAGCTCCTGATTTCAAAGCTTTCCTCATCGGCAAGTGGTTCTGCCACATGGAAGAACAGATTTCCGCTTTTCACATGAGCCGTCAGCGCCTTTCCTTCTTTTTCTACTTCTATTTCGCTGGATTCGTCCAGCTTCGCAACCTTTGCCTCATCCAGGTCGATCCAGGCATAGCTCTCGCGCTGAGTCCCTACCTGATAGCCATTGTAAAGCCCCAGCCTTTCGATAAGCTCCACCTCGTTTCCCTTTCCGTCCGCAACGCCTACCATTCCCTCGGACTTTATCAAGTGCATGGAAGCTGCTGTCTCCTTCTGCCCACAGGCAGACAGCATGAGGCATGCCATTAGAACTAAGGCGGCCTGATTTGCATGCTTTCGTATCGTGTTCATTCTGTTTCCTCCTCATTGGTCTTGCTTTCATTCTATCTTTGTAGGTTATTGTTTGGGCAACGGAAACAGTATACACCTAAAAAGGCGTGATGTCACTGTTTTTTGCTGCTTTATGCAGTTTGAAAATGTGCAGTCCTTGACTCAAATCGCTTAATCCAGCGTTACGGAATATTGTGGCCATGCGGTGCTTTAGGTTGGTTGCAGTGTTCCCCTTGCCCGTCCTGGTCCGTACAATCAAGCTATCGGCATCATGGTCACTTTGCATAAGCCATATGGTTTTCAAGACCTTCAGAATCTCTGCAGTCAAGGCAATCTTCCTCGCCTTTTCGTTTTTGGCACTCCCCTCTACAAGGACATATTTGTTGCTTCCTTCCCCGCCTGCCCTGTTTTTGGCTACAGAGCGGCTTTTGTCAATCGTTAGGATTCCCTGCTCCAGATCCACGTCCCTCCAGCGAAGGGCCAACATTTCCCCGCAACGCATACCGGTATAGAAATTCACTTTATTACCCATAATGAGCCTCCCATTAATGTCATCGATTAAATTCATTATACTACATCATCAAGATTCATCAATAATGTAATGCGATTCATTAATGCGATACACTAAAGCTACCCTGAAATATCTTATTTTATCTATCTTTCTCATTCTCTCGCTTGCTGACAGACATTTATACGTCCACGTAACTCAGGTTCCATCTCCATTTCCCTGCTTCTCCTTTCCGCTGCAAAAGGGAGCCTATGGATATGCCCCCATAAGCCCCCTTTGATATCTGTGGTCCTCTGTCCCCTTTTCCGCCCTCTACGGCCTATGCTGCAGTCATGCTGCTTTCTTCGGCTTCGTCTGTTTCAGGGCCGCGATTGCCCTGTCATAGATCTCCGGCGTCATCTGGCTGAGGCTGCCGATCTTATAGCGCCTTAGCACCTCGTCAAGTGATACCCCGGTCCTGTTCAGCTCCGCCATCAGCACCACTTCTTTCCGGTTTCCGATATATCCCTGCCCCTCCTGGCCGTCCTGCACGGATTTTCCGGCATCCCTTTCCGTCCCCGCTCTCTCCTACACCAGAAAATAGCCATCAATATCTGACTTGTTTTTCAGGATTTTGTTTTGACAAACCCCGCAATGCTCTGCCAGCTTCACGGAACCCTCAAACGCAACATTTGCGTCCTCTGAAAATGCCCAATCCACCAGAGAGCTGAATCTCTTGATTTCCTTCTCCATCTGCCCCATCAGGTGCTGATACTGCAGAGCCAGCGTTTCCTCCAGTTCTATCCTGCCCTGATTGTACTGAAGCATTATCCTCTGTTCCTCTTCCGCCATGGTGTCTTTCGCTATTCCATACAGAACCATTCCGGCCACGTTTCCAATGACGGCTCCCAAAACAGGAATCGGTATAAGCACTTCTCCTAAAACAGCAGACACCGCGCTCACCGTTGCATCCAAACAGAATATCTCGGAATGGATTAGAAAATCCTCCTCGTTAATGACTCCAGCTTTCAGCCTCCCTGCTTCCGCGAGCACGCCGAATACTGCAGAAACAAAAGCCGATGCCACTGCGGCAGGAGTTGCGGTAAAGTTGCTCATCCCATATACGGCCGCTCCTCTGATGCCGCCCTTTGCACTGGCTCCGGCGGTGTCTATTCCAAGCTCCTTCCAGTCGTCTCCGTCAAATTGCGACAGTCTCCTCCCGGCCTTGCGCTTCCTGTACACTCCCATGCAAAATGCCATGCCGCCTTCCGCCGCCAAGGCGACTGCTGAAGCCTTGTACAGCTCTCTCCCAGATGGCTGGCTCTTTTGATACAGCCTTTCGCGCTTTTCCTGATTGTGCCCTTTGATACGCTGTTCTTCCTGCGATATCGTCTTACTGGCAACATTTCTCTGCGCGTCCCTATAATCAATTACAGAAGGCTCGATATCGGAAAAAGCAATGTCCTTATCCCGAAAGAATTCATGGACATACTTCCATAGTCCGTAATCTTCCCCTGCCAGTTTTCTACCTTCCTTTTCCGGCAGCTCGAACAGATATTTTAACCGTTCATAGTAATCCTTGGGAATCTGATATTTTCCGCCGTTTTTTATGTAATCCGGATATTTTTCCAGGTGCCCTTTCACGGCATCCAGGCTCAAATGCTTCCCTCTAAATTTCTGCTGATAGCCTATCCCGTATCCTATAAAGTCCACTGGGCCGTTATCATCAATCAGGGAATACCCCCTGCCCGCTCCATCTGCCAGGTTTCTTGCATTTTCAAAATAGACCTGCATCCTTTCCGCGATAAAGCCGTGCATCCCTTTTGCCCCGCCTCGGTTTGTCTGCAACAGTCTGCTGACGGATTCCTTCAGCTCCCCGATTTCCCTCAACGCATTGTCCAGGTTGATATCCTGCTGCGATAAACCTTTCAGCAATTCGTTAATGCGCATTTGATTTATGTAGTTAATCCAGGAAGCAACGGCCTGTTCCTGCGTACCCTTTACAATTCTTTCCCCATGCATTCACTGACCTCTACACCGCTTTATTCAGCATCTCTGACAGTGACAAGGTATCGTTCACCAAGCCGCCCAGCTGATACTGCACTTCCTCTTTCAATTCCAGGTAATCCATCTCCCTGTATTCCCGTAAGGTTCCATGGAGCTTGTTGAGCCTTCCATACAAAGTTACGGTCTCCTTGCTCAGGCCTTCCACTTTTCCGCCTGTTTCCCGCATCTGTCCGACCGTGCGCATGATTTCCCGTCCTTCCTTTGCGGCTTTGTCGGCAATTTTCTTATTTTTGATGCCCAATACAGCAGTGGATACTACAACAGCGCCGCCAGCGATAGTCCAGCCAACGGGTCCCGCCAGCATAAGCAGGGCCTGTCCGCCGGCCACGCCTGCACCACCGGCAGACAGGGCCCCGCCGCCAAGCCAGGCCAAAGCCGCGTTCGTTGCAGCTGCGCCGGATAAGGTGGAGATTGCTGTCCCTGTAGAGGCCGTCCCAAATGTGGTTGCAACCCACAATGCCGCAGTGGGCGCTGCGGCTGCGACAGCTGTACCGCCCGCCACACCTGCCGCGATATTTATGCCTGCCTTTTTCGCCTCATGGTAGGCCTGTTCCGCATACTCTTCTTTCTCATGGAACTTTTCCCGCTCAAAATCAATCTTTTGCGTTATGATATTATATTCTTTTGGGCGGTTTGCGATGCTGTTGACCAGGTCTTCGATTTTCTGAATCAATTCAATGGAAATCCGTCTGCGTTCATACAGTCGCTGGACTTCCCGCTGCGTCTTTCCATAAAAATCATTATATTCGGCGAGAGCTTTCCCGTAGTCTTCCAGCACCTGCTTTTTATATTTTGAGTAAAACATTTACGCTAATCTCCTGTATGTTGATTGATTCCCTTATTTCTTTTTAGAGAATTTGTAGTTGTCGGTTTCCAGGATAACCTCTTCCTTTTTTTCATCCCTCTTCTCTTTTATTTTTTTCCCTAAGAAGATTGCTGTACCAGCTAATATGGTACCTATCAATGCGTTATTTGCCCCCTTATGCTGCTCAAATTCGTTTTTCATTTCTTTTCCTCCAATATTTTTACCGTTATAGCCCCTTCTGATATAAGCTTTTCCGCAAGATACATATCGGCTTTCAGGCTGTCTATGTATCCATCCCACTTTTCTGCGTCAACCTCAACCACTTCCTGCAGACGTTGGTATCCCTTACAGTCTCTTATTTGTCTCAAAAAATCTCGTTCCTCTGCAACAGTCATATTCAATTTTTCCATTTCTTTATTCTGCAGGTCAATACACATTTGCGTCCTGACGGCATCACAATAGAAGGGAAACGCCTCTTTCATTTGATTGTATGCCTGTTCTGCTGTCTGAGGTTTTATGCCACAAAAGATTTTGGCTACTGGATTTTTGGGGTAACACTGAAATAAATCCAAGTTCTGCCTCATTTCCTTTTTTATTTTTTCCCGTCCCTTAATACAGGAATTGGAAGCATTATCCAGCTGCACTGTTTTCCTGGCTGTATCACCTGTAGTCAGCATAGCCCGTTTATACATTTCGTATGCAGCGAGCACTTCTGCCATTCTGTCATTATGGAGTCCCTGCGATATCTCGTTCAGCTCTGTCCGCATGCAGTCAAGTTCATTGATTAATAGGGCTCCTGCCAACTTCAGAAAGTCCTCAGGTTCCTGGCAATTAATATGCAACCTGCCGTCTTCCTCATAAATCAAATTCGTAAGGTTCAATCCCTCAAGAGAGCTTCTATGTATCTCTACTTCCTGGAACTTCAGCTCTCCTACCTTCTCCATGAGCGCTCTGCAATATTGCTGTGTTTCCACAGTGCCAGACATCTCCATCTGTTCCTGCAGGAATGCAGAGAGTTTCCCGGCGGATATCCCAGCCTCATCAAGTTTTTTCCCGCATTTCTGACAGTATACGCTGCCCTCTGACGCGATGGCACCGCATACCTTACATTCCGCCATGGCTATTTCCTCCTTTTCTTCCGCCATGCCTTAGCAGCATCATCGACCTTATCAAGCAGCGTTTTATTTTTCAAACCCGCTACTTTCATAGCTGTAGAGACGCCTTTTTTTAGCTTCTTTTGCAAAGCTTTTCCGACTTCTTCGCTTGCCACAGCGGCAACCGCAGAGCCTGCCGCTATTAATATAGGTCCCCCAACTGTCACTATCGCTTTTCCCGTCCCTTTCAAAATCTTTACGGGTGTCTTGTCTGTGCCTTCACCTTTTTCCGCTGCCCCTGTCATCGTCACATGCTGCTTTTCTCCGCACACTGGGCAAGTTTCGGAATTATCAGGGATTTGTTCCCCACACATCCTACAGAACATGTTCCTCTCCCTCCTTCGTTTTTATTTTTTTATTTCTTTCCACATATCTTTTGCCTTGTCTAATGGTGTCTTCTTCTTTAATCCTACAGCCTTCATAGCCTTATTGGCAGCCTGCTTCGTCTTCTTCTCGACTGCTTTCTGAATTTCCTTAATGGAGCTATCCAAAGTATCCCCACCTATCTTTTTCAGCTTCTTTTTTCCGTCCTGAAGCCACTGCCCCAAAGTGCTCACTACTGAGTCCTGTTGGCGGCAGTCTTGGCAAAGTTCTTCTCCTTCCCCAATAACTTTACCACATTTCCAGCAAAACATTTCCCATCACCCCCCTCCTGAAATCCGTCTGGGCTTCTTCCTCACTCATCGTTTCCGCATATGCTCAGCTAACCTTGACATCAAAAACACTATCCCCCTGGCTCCTCAGCCACATATTAATCTCCCTCCTGAACACCTCGGCTGATATGATATATACCCCGTCTTCCTCGTCTAGCACCTTAGCCGTGGGCAGCCTGTCCAGTACAGCCTCCACATTTTCACCCCGGTATTTGAATTTCACCCTCTGCAGTTTTCCTTTTAAAACTTCGATTCTCTGTCTTTCCATGCATAATCATCCTGTTTTTTCGCAGAATCGCGCACTTCTTTGATAACCGCACCCACAATACCCGCAAGTCCCAGCAAGAATGCTCCTGCCACCCCTACCGCTGCATTCCCTTGTTTCTCTGCTTCTTCCCTATTGTAGTTAGCCATGTCAAAAAACCTCTCTTTCGATTAATTTTTTTCTGTGTATCATCTCTATACTTTTCGAATACATCAATCACCGCCTCTGTCATCGCAATTTTTTTCGAAATCCTTATCCAATATCCTTCCTGCTTGTCTTTATCATAGGCATTCAGTAGATTGCACACATCACCTGTAATTGTTGATTTCATAAAATTCAAGTAAGGCGTCGTGACGGAATTCCCTATCTCCATGTTCCGCTGTACCGCTATGAGCATCTGCAGCCTCACAGCAATATTCAGCCCCTCTACCGCCTGCTTCGCACAGCTGACGTTAGTATCTATATCCTTAAGAGATGTCCGTGCCCGCAGGAAAAAACGCCATCGGCTTCTGTTGTCAATCTCTCCTATTTTATGTATATAACCTGGCAGCATCCTTTCTAATTTGCTGCTCGCCATTGAAAGATCATGTTGAGCATAGCTCAATGTTTCATCCCTCATATCAGGATTGTCGATGCCCATTCGGATTGTTCTGGCAGCGCTAACGATTTCGCCAAGAACCATCTGAAGGTTTTCAGCCTTTAGCTCGTTCAAATTTTCATAACATCCTTCTATTGTAGAAACATATCCTTCAACAAAAAATCGAATCATGTTTCCAGGATTCTGCAAATTGAACAATTTAATATACTCTTTTACCTCTTTATCATCCATGATAGCGAATATTCGAATATTCCCAATCAACCCTACAATATCTGTGGCTTGATCTACAATTGACCTATCCGCACTTTCCATTCCCTCTTCACTGCAAGCTTCCGCCAAATACTGAAATACCTGAGTCGCTATCTGAAGAATACCGTCTTTTCCCACTTTCCATCCCCCATCCGCTTTAAAAAACTCAAATTTCAGATTTCTGTATAGGTTTAACTCATCCTTACGTCAAAAATACTGTCTCCCTGGCTCCTCAGCCACATATCAATCCCCTTCCCGAACACCTCGGCTGACACGGTATATGCTCCGTCTTCCTCGCCCAACACCTTAGCCGTAGGCAGCCTGTCCAATACAGCCTCCACATTTTCACCCCGGTATTTGAATTTCACCCTCTGCAGCTTCCCGCCATACATAAACTGAATCCTCTTCCGGAACTCCCCCTCCTCGAACCGGCTGCTGTAGGGGATATGAAAATGCTCCTCCAACACTTTCAGTTTCCTGATTCTGTCCATCCTATAGATTGTAGGAAAGGAATCATTGACGACATCAAAATCCTTCCTGACCTCCAAATCCGTTATAAAGGCGGTAAGGTAGAAATAATATTCTGAAAAAAGAAGCGCCAATGGCTGGACTTTTCGTTTTACCACCGCTCTGTCTTTTATCTTCCCATATTCAATCTCTATGTACTGGTGGCTGCGGATAGCCCCTGCGATTTTCCACATGGTATCCAAAAACGAAGTCTTGTGCTGAAGCTCTATGTAATGGAACATCTCATTGCCTATCATCTCTTTCACCAGTCTCCGGCTCTCCCGGGGAACACAGCAGGAGACCAGCCTGTCCAACAAATCCGACATCTCTGCTTTCGTAAAAGCCCTACTGTCCAACAGAATCTTGCAGAGCGCTAATATCTCGCTGTCGGAAAGTTTCTGCCTTCCGTTTTCTTCCAAACGATACCCCTTTGCCGCCCTGTCATAGACTACCGTTTCGACAGCTCCCGCCGCCCTCATGCCCGTCTCCAGAAAATCCCTGATATCATCAATATCTCTCTGGATGCTCCGCTCATTTACGCTATACCTGGCGGCCTCGTCCCTCTTGTTTACAAAGCTGCCGTTTAAAAGCCTTGAATAAATCTCAAGCACCCTTTTTATCTTATCCTTTTTATTGTCCACCACCCCTGCCTCCTGCCAAAATTTCCATTCCTGATGGCATCCATTATACACATCGGTTGTGACAGAATATGTCTATCTGAAATAATTTCAGAAATAGATGTGCCTCAGCACATGACATATAAATCTTCAATTCGATTATAGCATCTATAGAGATAATACGCAATATTTATAAATGTAACTTTATATTTTTAGATTTGTTATCCTATCACTATAAATTTACCGAAAGGATATCATTATGGATATTGGAAAGCGAATCTCTTTTTTCAGAGCGGCAAAAGGATACAGCGTCAACAAACTCGCTACTTTGTCCGGAATCTCTCAAAGTTATCTGCGGGACGTGGAACTAGGAAAGAAAAACCCCACAGTGGAAATACTTTCCTACCTATGTGACGCACTGGATATCTCCTTGCAGGAATTCTTTGATACGGAGTCGAAGAAAGCTTTCTCTGAAGATCCCCTGATTAAGCAGATATATCATCTAACGCCTTCCCAGCGCAAATCCCTGGCTGCTTTTCTGGATACTATGATAACAAAATGAACATTGCCTTTCATCACAGCTTCTGTCCACAAAGACACCAGAAGCTTCCTGAAACAATTAGGACAAGCCCTGTTTTCGACACAACAGGGCTACAAGAGGGATGTATCAGCACCACAGAACTTCTTTCGTCCTTTCTCTCATCTGTGCTTCCAGCCTCTCGATTTCCCTCTTGCCCTTATGCCACTTCTTTCCGTCCACATAGCTGACCGCCTTGATTGCCCCATAACTATGTACATACTTCGTATCCTCGCGAACTCCATAACAGCCTGAGATTGTCTAAAAAACACCCGTTACCTCGGCAGGTTCGCGTTCCGGTCTTTGGTATATCCTATCGGATGGTCAGGCATACAGTCAACGCAATAATCCCGATTCCCAGAAGAACTGCCAGGACGATGCCATACTTCCTCAAGAACTCTGATATGTCGATAATCCGCTTTATTTTATAGGTTATGGGGACGAACATGATTATATCTTCCAAAAAGGGACGGGATCCGGTATGAACAGGTTCACCAGCCATACGGCCGACTGGATGTACCATGGCAGACATATATAGACCAGTGCTGCAATCACCATCGCGAACATATCCCCAACCTCCGCATGTCATAAGCTGCCCTTGATATGCCTGCCCCTCTCAAAGGCAACTTTATTTTCTCCTTGTCCTATAACAGGACAGCTTTGTTCAAAAGAACAATATTGTCGGCCAGCAGGTGCGCTATTTCAGGAAGAAAAGGAAATACAGCCAAAAGGAATTGTTCCGGGAAAGTACCTGGCTGGCGGTCTGCAGTCGTGTCGCACTGCAAATTTAACCGATGCGCAGTATAAATTGACCTATGAATTGACCTATCCATTCTCAAAAAGGAGGATTTTTACCGAAAAACCAGTAAAATGTTACTGACGGGATTTTTCATGCCCATAGAATGATTTACAACTCCAACACCCGCAAACCCTTGATTTTACTGCACAAAAAGACCCCGATGAATCTCTCCACCGGGGTCTGTATAACAGGGCTACAAGGATTCGAACCTTGAAATGACGGAGTCAGAGTCCGTTGCCTTACCGTTTGGCGATAGCCCTATGTCACATCACTTGATATATTATACACGAAGTATTTCCAATTTGCAATACCTTAATTCAAAATTTTTCAAATTTTTCTATTTCTATTTCCGAGCGTATTTCCTCCAAAAAGGAGGAGCCGCGCAGCTCCTGTCGCCCGCAGCCCCTCCGCTCTTGTCCTGTCCCTCTCACACCTCAAACGTCAGCTCCCCATAGGAGGGCACCGGCCACACGTCCTTGTCCACGATCATCTCCAACGCGTCGATGGGAGCCCGCAGCTCCTCCATGGCGGTCCTGACCACATCCTTGCAGAAGAACGCCTGTTCTTTGGCATCCTTCATAGCCGCAGCCTGGGCCATAGCCCGGCTCAGCCTGCCCAGCGCCTCCTGGGCCGCCGTCAGCTTCCCGTTCACCTCGCCCAGAAGCCTTGCCTGCACCACAGGCTCCACCCCGGCTTCCCTGACGGCCACCACCGCGTCCGCAAGCTGCCTGGTATACTTCACCACGGCAGGGATGTATTTCTTGCCGGCCATGTCAATCATGGTGTTGGCCTCGATGTTGATGGTCTTGGCATAGATTTCGTAGATGATCTCCTCTCTGGACTCCAGCTCCACCTTCGTGAAGATGCCGAACTTCTCGAAGAGCTTCACAGCCTTGTCCGTGGTCAGGGTGCCGGCCGCCTCCACCATGGATTTGATGTTGGGCAGGCCCCGCCTGGCCGCTTCCGCCATCCAGTCCTGGGAATAGCCGTCCCCATTGAAGATGATCCGCTGATGGGCCCCCATGTACTCCTTGATCAGGTCGTGCACAGCAAGCTCGAAGTCCTCCGCCTCCTCCAGCCTGTCGGCCGCCTCACAGAAAGCCTCCGCCACGATGGCGTTCAGGGTGGTGTTGGGGCTGGCGATGGAGTCCGCGCTGCCCACCATGCGGAACTCGAATTTGTTCCCCGTGAAGGCAAAGGGCGATGTCCGGTTCCTGTCCGTGGCATCCTTCTCCAGGTCGGGCAGCGTGGACACGCCAGTCTCCAGCTTGCCGCCCTCCAGGCAATGGGCCGCCTCGCCGGTCTCCACCAATTGCTTCACCACATCCTCCAACTGCTCCCCCAGGAAGATGGAGATGATGGCGGGAGGGGCCTCGTTTGCCCCCAGCCTGTGGTCATTGCCCACGTCCGCCGCGCTCTGGCGCAGGAGGTCCGCATGGGTGTCCACGGCCTTGATGATGCAGGCCAGCACCAGCAGGAACTGGATGTTCTCGTTGGGGGTCTCGCCGGGATCCAGCAAGTTCACCCCATTGTCCGTGCCCAGGGACCAGTTGTTGTGCTTGCCGGAGCCGTTCACCCCGGCGAAGGGCTTCTCGTGGAGCAGGCAGGTCAGGCCATGGCGGCCCGCCACCTTCTTCATGGTCTCCATGACTAACTGGTTGTGGTCAACCGCGATGTTGGCGGACTCATAGACAGGAGCCAGCTCATGCTGGGCCGGGGCCACCTCGTTGTGCTGGGTCCTGGCCGTCACCCCCAGCTTCCACAGCTCCACGTTCAGATCCTTCATATAAGCCCCCACCCGCTCGCGGATGGTGCCGAAGTAATGATCCTCCAGCTCCTGGCCCTTGGGCGCGGGAGCGCCGAAGAGGGTGCGTCCGGCGAAGATCAGATCCTCCCGCTGCAGGTATCTCTCCCTGTCCACAAGGAAGTATTCCTGCTCCGCCCCCACGCTGGCCACCACCTTCGTGGCCTCCGTATTGCCGAAGAGGCGCACGATCCGCAGCGCCTGCTGGCTAATCGCCTCCATGGAGCGCAGCAGCGGAGTCTTCTTGTCCAGGGCCTCCCCGGTGTAGGAGCAGAATGCCGTGGGGATGCAGAGGATGACTCCTGTGGCGACTTCCTTCAGGAACGCTGGGGAGGTGATGTCCCAGGCCGTATAGCCTCTGGCCTCAAAGGTGGCCCGCAGGCCTCCGGAGGGGAAGGAGGACGCGTCAGGCTCGCCCTTGATCAGCTCCTTGCCGGAGAACTCCATGATCATCTTGCCGTCCTCGTCCGGATGCGTCACGAAAGCATCGTGCTTCTCCGCCGTGATGCCGGTGAGGGGCTGGAACCAGTGGGTGTAATGGGTGGCGCCGTTCTCCACGGCCCAGTCCTTCATGGCCTTTGCCACCACGTCCGCGGCCGCCAGGGACAGCTCGCCCCCCTGATCCATGATTTTCCTGACTTCTTTATAGACGCTCCTGGGCAGTCTCTCCTTCATCTTGCCAAAGGTGAACACCTTGCTGGCAAAAATCTCTTCTACCTTCACTACTTCACACATTTTCCTTCTCCCTTCTGTCTCTCCCTGTCCTCCATGGACCGCATCCCGAGAATCCGCCATATAAAAAAAGTCCCAAAGTAACACCTTACCATGGAACCTCCTCGCTCATTGAATGCCGATATGTGGAAACGGCGGCATACAGCAGTGCCAACGTTTCATTTTCTATAAAATACCCTAATTTCCCCCAAAATGCAATACCCCAAATGTCATTTCTCGTTTTCCGCCAAAAAAAGCGCCCTCCCCCGCCAAAGGCAGGGCAGGTTGCATAGAGGCTTGGGAGGGCCGGCTTACCAGGCCCGGCGGAATACACAAGCCTCCGGCCCCTGCCGTCCCGGATTCCGGATTCCGCCGCCGATCCTCACACCTCTGCCTGCGCCTCCGCGCGGTTCTCCCGCCGCAGCAGATCCCAGGGAGCTGGCGTCTCGGAAAGCCTCACCCATATCGTCTCCCTGGCATGGGGGCAGCTCTCCACCGCCTCCCCTTCCCCGTTGTACATGGCCTCCACGGTCACCGGCACGTTCCTCCCGTCCGGCTTCATGATCTCAATGGCCTCTCCCACGGAAAATTTATTGCGCTGCTCCAGCCGGGCCAGGGCGAAGACACCCCTGTCTTCCATCCCCTGCGTCCATGGCAGCGCATCGCCCGCAGCCACCTCCTGGATGTTCCCCAGATAGATATATTCGTTCACATAAGTGCTGTTGTCATAAATCTGGGCCTCCCCGGCAGGCCTGCCGAAGTAGAAGCCCGTGGTGAACTGGCGGTAGGTGCACTTGGAGATCTCCGCCCTGTACCAGTCCAGATTCGCCCGGTAGCACTCCCCGGAGACGAAATAATCGTCTATGGCCCTGCGGTAGGTCCGGGCCACCGTGGCGATGTACAGCGCCGTCTTCATGCGCCCCTCCACCTTGAAGCTGTCTATCCCCGCCTCCACCAGCTCCGGTATATGTTCTATCATGCACAAATCTTTGGAATTGAATATATATGTGCCCCGCTCGTTCTCGTACACCGGAAGGTACTCCCCGGGCCTGGTCTCCTCCACCACCGCGTACTTCCAGCGGCAGGGATGGGTGCAGGAGCCCTGGTTGGCATCCCTGCCCGTAAAGTAATTGCTCAAAAGGCAGCGCCCGGAATAGGAGATGCACATGGAGCCCTGGACGAAGCTCTCTATCTCCATCTCCTCCGGAATCCGCTCCCGGATGGCCCGTATCTCCGCCAGGCTCAGCTCCCTGGCGGACACCACCCGCCTGGCCCCCAGCTCCCACCAGAACCGATAGGTGCGGTAGTTGGTGTTGTTGGCCTGGGTGGAAATATGGATCTCCGCCTCCGGCCACACCTCTCTGGCAATGGCGAACATGCCGGGATCCGAAATGATCAGCCCGTCGCACGTTTCCGGCTCCATGTCCCGCAGCTCCTGAAAATAGGCCGCCGCCCCCTCCAGGTCGTCATTGTGGGCCAGGATATTGGCCGTGACATACACCTTCACGCCCCTTGCATGGGCAAAGGCGATGCCCTCCGCCATCTCCTCCGGGGAGAAATTCTTCGCCTTGGCCCGCAGCCCGAAGGCCTCGCCGCCGATGTACACGGCATCCGCCCCGAATATCACCGCGGTCCTCAGCACCTCCAGGCTCCCCGCCGGTATCAAAAGCTCCGGTTTCCTTCTCCCCGCCATAATCCTGCCCCTTCCTTTTCTTTTTCACGCCTGACGCTCAATGTCACCCCGTCCCCCACCGGCAGCACCACGGTCTCCAGCAGGGGATGGTGCTTCAGCTCGTACAGGTACTCCCGCATCCTGGCATGGATGGTGCGGTTGCGCCTGTCCACCGCAAAGCGGGACTCCGTCACGTCCCCGTCCTGCAGCACATTGTCGGACACCAGGAGTCCCCCCGGCGCCAGAAGCCGCAGGCTGTCCGGCAGGAAACGGATATACTGCCCCTTGGCCGCATCCATGAAGATCATGTCGAAGCTGCCCGTCAGCTCCGGCAGGATATCCGCCGCATCCCCCTCCAGGAGGGCGATCTGGTCCTCCCGCCCGGCCCGCCGGAAGTTCTCCCTGGCCACGGGAATCCGCTTCCCATATTTCTCTATGGTGGTCACATGGCAGCCCTCCGGGCCGTATTCGCACATCAACAGCGCGGAAAAGCCCACCGCGGTCCCCACCTCCAGAATCTGCCGCGGCTGCCTGGCCGCCAGCAGAAACTTCAGCAGGCTCTGCGTGGACTTGCGCACGATTGGAATCTGATTCTCCAGCGCCTCTTTTTCTATCCCGTCCAGGAAAGGCGTATTCCCCCTGTCCAGCGAATCGATGAAAGACGCCATTCTCTCATCTATGATCATACTTCCTCTTTATATACGGGATGGCGTCACTCCGCCTCCGGTTCCCCGCCAACTCCCTCTGTGTCTTCGGGCGCACCGTCCCCGGTCATCCCTTCCCCGGCCGCATCCCCTGTGCCGTCCTCTCCGCCGGGCGCGCCTCCCCCGGCGGGCGGGCCGCTCTCCGGGGAGGATTCTCCCTGGCCGGAGGAGCTTCCCCTTCCTGTGGAATCCCCTTCGCCGTCCTCTTCCCCGGCCTCCTCCACCACCATGGCCTGCATCATCTCCTCCGCGGTCATGGCCGTGCTCAAATCAAATGTCCCGGGGCCTACGTCCTCCCTGTACTCCGAGAGATAATACTGCAGCACAAAGAGCCTGGCGTCCCGCACCAGCCCTCTGCCCTCGAAAAGCTTTCCGATGTCCAGCGGGGACATGTCAGTGCTGACCGTCACCGTCACCGTCCGGCCCTCTCCGGAGGACATGGCAGGCTCCGTGAAGATACGGTAGCCGTAGTCATAACAGATTCCGGCCCCCTGGTAGATCACATACACCACCGCCACCGCCATCACCACCCGGAAGATAGCGCCCGCCACTGCAGCTATTATACTCGTTACTTTCATCCTGACCTCCATGCCGCCCCAAGCGGCACATACAGCAAAAAAACCATATGCCCGCAACGCGATATCAAACGCCTGCGGGCCCTGAACTTCTTCCCGCGCTTCACACTTCCATGATGATCGGCAGTATCATAGGCCGCCTCTTGGTCTTCTTCCAGACGAAGTCGCTGAGGGCGTCCTTTGTGGTATTCTTCAGCTTCCCCCAGTCCGTGATCCCTCTGTCCAGACATCTGACGATAGCCTCGTCCACGATCTGGCGGGCCTCCTCTATCAGCTCATCGGATTCCTTCACATACACGAAGCCCCTGGACACGATATCGGGCCCTGCCACCAGCTCTCCGCCTACGCGGTCCAGGCTCATGACCACCACCATGATGCCGTCCTCCGCCAGATGCTGGCGGTCCCGCAGCACCACGTTCCCCACATCGCCCACGCCCAGGCCGTCCACCAGAATGGCCCCCACGGGAACCCTGCCCGTGACGCCCGCGCGGTTCTTGTCCAGCTCCAGCACATCGCCGGAGGAGAGGATGAAGATATTCTCCTTCTCCATGCCCAGGCTCTGGGCGATCTTCGCCTGGGCCTTCAGATGCTTGATCTCCCCGTGGACGGGGACGGAATACTTCGGCCGGATCAGCGCGTAGAGCAGCTTGATCTCCTCCTGGCGGGCATGGCCGGACACATGGGCGTCCTGGAAGATCACATCCGCGCCCTTGCGGATCAGCTCATTGATCACCTTGGTCACGGATTTCTCGTTGCCTGGGATGGGGTTGGAGGAAAAAATCACCGTGTCCCCCGCGCCGATGGTGATCTTGCGGTGCATGCCGCTGGCCATGCGGCTCAGGGCCGCCATGCTCTCCCCCTGGCTCCCGGTGGTGATCACCACCTGCTTCTCGCTGGGATAGTCCTTCATCTGCTCTATCTCGATCAGGGTATTGTCCGGGATGCTGATGCAGCCCAGGTTCCTGGCCGTCTCGATGATGCTCACCATGCTGCGGCCGTCCACGCAGACCTTCCTGCCGAACTTGTACGCCGTGTTGATGATCTGCTGCACCCTGTCCACATTGGAGGCAAAGGTGGCCACGAAGATCCTGGTATTCTTGTGCTCCTCGAATAAATTGTCGAAGGTGGCGCCCACGGTGCGCTCCGAGGGAGTGAAGCCCGGCCGCTCCGCGTTGGTGGAATCGCACATCAGCGCCAGCACGCCCTTCTTGCCCAGCTCCGCGAAGCGCTGCAAATCGATGGCGTCCCCGAATACAGGAGTGTAGTCAACCTTGAAGTCCCCCGTGTGCACCACCACGCCCACCGGGGAGTAGATGGCCAGCGCCGCCGCGTCCACGATGCTGTGGTTGGTCTTGATGAACTCCACCCGGAGCTGCCCCAAATTGATGGACTGGCCGAACTTCACCACCTTGCGCTTGACGCTCTTGGTCATCTCATGTTCCTTCAGCTTGTTCTCGATGATGCCCATGGTGAGCCTGGTGGCATAGATGGGCGCGTTGATGTCCCGGAGCACATAGGGGAGCGCTCCGATATGGTCCTCATGGCCGTGGGTGATCACGAAGCCCTTCACCTTGCTGATGTTGTCCTTCAGGTAGGTCACATCGGGGATCACAAGGTCGATGCCCAGCATGTCGTCCGCCGGGAACGACAGGCCGCAGTCCACCACAACAATACTGTCCTCATACTCGAACGCAGTAATGTTCATGCCGATTTGTTCCAGTCCCCCCAGGGGGATTATCTTTAGTCTGGAACCGTTGTTATTCTCTTTTTTCTTCAATCAAATCTCCTCCACATTCTACACAGTAGCCGTAGAGCTTTACCTCATGATCCACAACACGAAATCCGGTAGTCGCGATGATTTTCCTCTCCAGCTCCTCCAAAGAATCGTCCTGGAACGAAACCACCCTGCCGCATTTGATACAGATCAGATGATGATGGCGGTGTCTTACCGTGCCCTCCAGAGCACTCCCCATCTCATAGCGCACGAACCCGTCATCAAAACTGATCCGGTCAATCAGATGCAAGCTCCCCAACAACTGTATGGTTCTATAAACAGTAGCCAGCCCGATGTCCGGACAGTCCACTTTTACTAGCTCAAATATCTCCTCCGCGGTCAGATGCTCCCGGGGGCAGGAATCGATGGCCTCCAGCACCGCCATGCGCTGCCTGGTGACCTTCAGTCCCCTCTCATTCAATAGCCTCTCCGCTTTCCCTTTATCTACCGCCATATCTCAATCCATACGCGGGACTGCCGCTCCCTGACTTCACTGGTTCTCCAGCTCCACGTCCTCCAGCATGTTCTCGAACACACCCGCCACGGCTTCCAGCTCCGCGTCATCGGACACGATGGCATACAGCCCTTCCGTCTCCCCGTCTCCGGACATGTCCTTCAGGATCAATGCCTCCCCGTCGCCCTCTTCCTCTTCGGTGACAAGGATGTAGTCAACTCCTCCTATCCTCGTCTGCTCCAGCACATAGAACTCCACCGGCTCTTCTCCCTCCGGCGTGAACGTAACCTTCTCCTGCTTCGCCATCTCAGCTCCTCATATACGCCTCCGGGGCGCACCCTCAAACCTCTTCCTCTGCCCGCCCGCGGCTGCGGTTGTCCAGATAGCCCTGCAGTATCAGGGCCGCCGCGATCTTGTCCACGTAATCCTTGCGCTTCTCCCTGCGGATCCCGGCCTCTATCATGGCCTTGTCAGCTGCCACCGTGGTCAGCCGCTCGTCCCACATGACGACGGGCAGGCCCGTGCGGCGCTCCAGCTTCTCCCGGAATTCCTCCGTCAGCTCCACCCGCACGCCCTCCGTGGCGTTCATGTTCTTCGGGAGGCCCAGCACGATCTCCTCCACTTCGTATTCCAGGATCAGCTCCTCGATCCGGGCCAGCGTCCGGCGCAGCTTGTCCTCTTTCTCCCTGCGGATGATCTCCAGGCCCTGGGCCGTGATGAGTAGGCTGTCGCTGACAGCCACCCCCACCGTCTTAGAGCCGAAATCCAAACCCATTATGCGCATAGAGCGCCTCCTTTTCGTCCCCTATTCCCATTCCTTGGTACGGATGTACTCCGTCAGCAGCTCCTCCACCAGCTCGTCCCGCTCCACCTTCATGATCATGCTCCGGGCATTCTGATGGCTGGTGATATAGGTGGGGTCGCCGCTCATGATGTAGCCCACGATCTGATTCACCGGGTTGTATCCCTTTTCCGTCAGCGCCTCATATACGGCGGCCAGCACCACCTTCGCTCCGGCGGCAGGTTCCGAGTCTACCTTGAAGTATTGTGTGTTTTCCAGATTCTGCATGCCATGACTCCCATCTGCCCGCTCTGGCAGGCTCAACCCGCGACATTTATGCGCCCAATGCCACTACTTCCTTCCATCATACCTCATTTTCGCCAAAAATTCAAGCTACATCAAAATTTCATCTGTCAGAAAATCCCTGACCGGTATCTTCACCACTGTATTTATCATGGCGGGGGCCTCCTGGAGGCGCTCCGTGACGTCCACCGCCACCTTCACGTAGTCCTTCGTGTGGCCGATGCAGTATGTCCGCCCGCCTATCTCCCGGGTCTCCTCCAGAAGCGCCTCGGCTTCCTTTCCTATGTAGCGCCTGCGGAACTCCACGGACTGCCTCTCCCCCAGGGCGATCAGCTCTGCGCTGCGCCTGGCCTTCACAGGCTCCGGCACCTGGTCCGGCATGGAAGCCGCCGCGGTCCCCTCCCGCCTGGAATATTTGAAGACATGCATTTCGTAGAGCCCTGCCTTCTCCAGGAATTCCCTTGTGTCAGCGAACTCCGCTTCCGTCTCCCCGGGAAAGCCCGCGATCACGTCCGTGGTGATGGCCGGCCGGTGGAAGCATTCCCGCAGAAGCTCCACGCTCTTGTAGTATTCCCCGGCGGTGTAATGTCTATTCATCCTTTTTAAGGTAGCGTCGCAGCCGCTCTGGAGGGACAGGTGGAAATGGGGGCAGAGCTTGGGCAGCGCCGCCAGCCGCCTCACCGCCTCCGGCGTGACGATCCGCGGCTCCAGAGAGCCCAGGCGAATCCGCTCCAGGCCCTCTATCCCATGGATCTGCTCCACCAGCTCCACCAGCCTGCTGCGGCCGTTGTATGTGGGCTGCCGTTTTCTTTCACGCGCCCTGTCGTCTGTTCGCGGTTCCTCCCGGAGGGCCCCCTGGTTCCCAGGCGCCTGCCCGGAGCCCCCGCGCAGAAGAACGGATTCCTGTCCGGTTTCCGGCCCCCCGGCGCTCCCGGCCTGCGACCCGTCCTCCCCGAAGTCGATTCCGTAGGAGCTGATATGGATGCCCGTGAGCACCACCTCCCGGTAGCCCGCGTCCACCAGGCCCTGCACCTCCTCCAGGACATCCTCCGCCCTGCGGCTGCGCACCCTGCCCCTGGCGTAGGGGATGGCGCAGTAGGAGCAGAACTGGTTGCAGCCGTCCTGGATCTTGATATAGGCCCTGGTGCGCTCCGCCGTGTGCTTCAGCCGCATCTCCTCATATTCGTAAGTATACCCGATGTCCAGGACGGTGGCGCCCTCCAGGGTCTTGTCCCTCTCCGGGCCGCCCTCCCGCCTTCTCTCCAGATACTCCTCCAGGATGGCCGCGATGTCCTTCTTCCGGTTGTTGCCGATGGCAAGGTCTATGCCGGGATCCGCCTCCACGGCCTCCCGCCCCGTCTGCACATAGCAGCCCACCGCCACCACCACAGCGTCGGGATTGAGCTGCCTGGCACGGTGCAGCATCTGTCTGCTCTTCCTGTCCGCGATGTTGGTGACCGTACATGTGTTCACGATATAGATATCGGCTCTTTCATCAAATGCCACAATGCCATATCCTTTTTCCCGGAGGATTTGGCGCATTACTTCCATTTCATAGGAATTGACCTTGCAGCCCAGATTATACAATGCCACAGTTTTCATGATTATTCCCCACTTTTTTGTACTGTTTTCGCCTTGACTTTTGCGCCGCCAGCCGTTAATATGTTGACTGGAAGGTAAATCAGACAGGAGGTAAAGAAGATGAAGACAGTACAAATTTTCCTTAATTCAATCGACAAAGTCAAATCCTTTGTAAACGACATCTCCAAGTTCGACTACGACTTCGACTTGGTATCCGGCAGATACGTTGTTGACGCGAAATCCATCATGGGCATCTTCAGCTTAGATCTGTCCAAACCCATCGATTTGAACATCCATACAGAGGAAGGTGCGGACGAGGTGCTGGAGTTCTTAAAGCCCTACATCGTACAGTGACCGTCCTGTGGATGGCGGGTACATAGGGCCAGGACAACGCACGAAAGAGGAATGTCCGGGCGAAGAGGCCTTCAGGAGCGCATCCTGAAAGGCCTTTTTTATATCCGCGCCCCTATTCCACGATGAGCAGCTCTTTGGTCTCCAGGGCCCTCTCCACCAGCGCCTCTATCCCCTCGTCCAGATTGCGCTCATGGCGGCGGATGACATTGAGGTTGGGCTTGGTCACGGGATGCTTGGCCACGAAGATCGTGCAGCAGTCCTCATAGGGCAGAATGGAGGTCTCAAAGGTGCCGATCCGCTGGGCCACCTCCACGATCTCCAGCTTGTCGAAGCCGATCAGGGGGCGGTACACCGGAATGGTGCAGACCTCATTGGTGGCGGCCAGGGACTGCATGGTCTGGGAGGCCACCTGCCCGATGCTCTCTCCGGTGATCAGGCCCAGGCACTCCGTGTCCTTTGCGATCCGCTCCGCGATCCGCATCATGTACCGGCGCATGATGATGGTCAGCTCCTCATGGGGGCATTTCTCATGGATGTAGAGCTGGATGTCCGTGAAATTGATCACATGGAGCCAGACGGGCCCCGCGTATCCGGCCACGGTCCTGGCCAAATCCACCACCTTCTGCCTGGCCCGCTCGCTGGTGTAGGGCGGCGCGTGGAAATACACCGCGTCCAGCTTCACGCCCCGCTTGGCTATCATGTACCCCGCCACAGGGGAGTCTATGCCCCCGGACAGAAGCAGCATGGCCTTGCCCCCTGTCCCCACGGGCATGCCCCCGGGGCCGGGGATGGTCTCCGAATAAATATATATCTTTTCACGGATTTCCACATTCAGCAGGATCTCCGGCTCGTGGACGTCCACGGACATCTCCGGATAGGCCTGCAGGACGGCGGCCCCCAAATCCGCGTTGATCTCCATGGATTCTTTGGGATAGTCCTTCCTGGCCCGCCTGGAGTGCACCTTGAAGGTCTTATGCTTGTCCGGGTAGACCTGGTCCACATATTCCACCACCCGCTGGCAGAGCTTCTCGAAGCCCTCGTCCTCCGCATAGACCACAGGGCAGATGCCGGAGATGCCGAACACCTTCTTCAGCCCCTCCACCGCCTCCTCAAAGTCGAACTCTCCCCTGGCCTCCACAAAGATGCGCCCCTGGGATTTGTGGATCAGGAACTCCCCCTCGCATTTCTTCAGCGCCAGCTTCATCTGGTGCATCAGCATGTCCTCGAACAGATAGCGGTTCTTTCCCTTGATGCCGATCTCGGCATATTTTATCAAAAAAGCTGTAAACATGGCTTGTCCTTTCTTCCGCGCCGGATTTCCGGAAGCGTTCGTCAGCCCCCGGAAACCCCCGCGGATCCCAAAGCTCCGGACGGCGCCTGGGGAGGCATTCCTGCCCCCAGGGCCCGCCGGAGCCTGTCCCCGCGCCCTCAGCGTTTCCTGGTATATCTGCGCAGCATGGGAATCTTATCATACATGGCCTGCAATGTATAGTCCAGTTCTTCCTGGGTGGTATAGACGGAGAAGCTGAAGCGGATGGTGGACTCCAGCAGGGGCTTCCCGATGCCCATGGCCTTCAGCGTGGCCGAGGGCTGGGGCTTCCTGGCGGCGCAGGCGCTCCCCGCGGACACATAGATGCCCTCCTCCTCCAGCGCGTGGAGCAGCACCTCGCTGCGCACGCCCTCCACCGACACGCTGACGATATGGGGCGCCGTTCCGGCACCATCCGGCTCTCCCGGCAGAAGGCCGTTGATCCTGACCCCCTCCAGCTTCCTCACGCCGTTGCAGAAATATTCCTTGCACTGGTACAGGCGCTTCACATCGTCCTCGTAATGGGCCCAGAGCAGCTCCGCAGCCCTGGCGAAGCCCGCGATTCCCGGCACATTGTCCGTTCCGGAGCGCATGTTCATCTGCTGGCCCCCGCCGTGGATGATCGGCTGAATCTTCACCTGGCCGCCCACGTAGAGCAGGCCCACGCCCTTGGGCCCGTGAATCTTGTGCCCGCTGGCGGACAGCAGGTCGATGCCCATCCGCCTGGGGTAGATCTTCGCCTTTCCGAAGCCCTGCACCGCGTCCACATGGAAGAGGGTGCGGGGATTCATGCGCTTCACCAGGGATGCCGCCTCCGCCACGGGTTGGAGGGATCCCACCTCATTGTTGGTGTGCATGACGGACACCAAAACGGTCTCCGGGGTCATGGCCCGGCGCAGATCCTCCAGGGATATCCGCCCCCAGGCGTCCACCGGCAGATAAGTCACGCGGAAGCCCTGAGATTCCAGATACCGCATGGTGTTCAGGACCGCCGGGTGCTCGATCTGGGTGGTGATCAGATGCTTTCCCTGTCTGACACCCGCCCTGGCACAGCCGATCAGCGCCATATTGTCCGATTCCGTCCCCCCGGAGGTGAAGAAGATCTCCTTCTCGTTCACCTTCAGGATTCCGGCAAAGGTCTCTCTGGCGCTCCTCAGGTACTGCTCTGCCTGTACTCCCTTCATATGGAGGCTGGAGGGATTGCCGTAGTCCTCGCACATGACCTTTGCCATCAGCTCCGCCACCTCCGGGAAGACTCTGGTGGTGGCGGAATTATCCAGATAAATTTCCATGGCTTTACTCCTTTATCAAATCAAACAGCTCTCCGGGCGAAAGCTGCAGTTCACTTATACTATCATATGCCGCAGCCACTGTCTATGTCCCTGCCGCCCGATTCCCAAAAGGCAGATTCCGGGAGCTGCTCCGCCGCCATAGCGCAGGCTCCCCCTCATGCCTCCAGCAGGTACATGATCCAGGACAGCACCGCAAGCCCCGCCGTCTCCGTCCGCAGGATCCGCTTCCCCAATGTGACCGGCAGGACGCCGCTCTCCCGGGCGAGGCCGATCTCCGCCTCCGCAAAGCCTCCCTCCGGCCCTATGAACACCGCCACCCGCTGGCCGGGCCGGATGCCCTCCAGCAGGCTCTTCGTCCGGGACATGTCCTCCGCCAGCTCATAGGGGATCAGCGCCACGTCCATCCCCGAGGCCATCCCCACCGCCCGGGCAAAAGATGACACTTCCGTCACTTCCGGGATGACAGCCCTTTTGCTCTGCTTGGCCGCGGCCTCCGCGATCCCCTGCCAGCGGGCTCTTTTGGCTGCGGCCTTCTTCCCGTCCAGCTTCACCACGCAACGGCTGGCGGCCACAGGTATCACCTGGTGCACCCCCAGCTCCACTGCCTTCTGGATGATGAATTCCATCTTGTCCCCCTTGGGGAGCCCCTGGAAGAGGTAAATCTCCGCAGACAGCTCCACCGCGTCCTCTTTGATGAAGCGCAGCTCGCAGACGATCTCGGACTCCCCCAGGGAAAGGATGCCGCAGCGGTACTCCCTGCCGTCCCGGCCGTCCCTGACGGAAATCTCCTCCCCGGGGCGCATGCGGAGGACATTCCTGATATGGTTCACATCCTCCCCCATGATTATGACACGCCTGTCAGGTATATCGATCTGTGACGGATTCACAAAAAACTGATACATGGCTTTCTCCTGTCCGGCCCCGCCCCTTTGTCCGCGGGCCCTGAAATCCCCCTGCTTCCCCGCCGCGCCGGTGCAGCCGCCGCGGGCAGTCCCCGGCAGAATGCCGCCGAGCTTTCCCCCGTCTCCTGCCGTCCGAGGGAGGGGAGCCTGCCGCAGACAGGCTGCGGGGCGCGATGCCCCGGCAGGTCATCAGGCCTTCCACCTGGCGGTGACGCTGGCCCACTCGCCCTGGCGGTTCACCTCCAGCACCTGGAATCCGGCCGCCTTCACGGCCTCCACCACGGTCTCCTCCTTGTCGTCTATGATGCCGGAGGTGATATAGATGCCGCCCGGCTTCAACTGCTCCGTGATCACAGGGGTCAGGGGCAGCAGCACCTCCGCCAGGATATTGGCCACCACGATGTCGTACTGCCCGTATCCCACCTGCGCCTGCACGGCCCTGTCCGTGATGATATTGCCGATCAGCATCTCGAAGCGGGCAGGGTCGATGCCATTGGCAGCACAGTTCTCTGCCACCGCCTCCACCGCGCACTGGTCCAGGTCCGTGCCCACCGCATGGCCCGCCCCGAACATCAGGGCCAGAATTGACAGGATGCCGCTGCCCGTGCCCACGTCCAGAAGCCTGGCCCCGGGCGTCATGTATTTGCGCAGCTGCCTGACGCAGAGCTGGGTGGTCTCGTGCATCCCCGTGCCGAATGCAGTGCCCGGGTCGATGTGCAGCACCGTCCTGTCCAGGTCCTCCACCTTTACGTCCTCCCAGGAAGGGATCACCAGGATATCGTCTATATAGAACTGGTGGAAATACTGCTTCCAGTTGTTGATCCAGTCGATGTCCTCCGTCTCGTCCACAGTCACCGTGCCCTCGCCGATGTCGCAGAACTGCCGCAGCTCCTCCAGCTCCACGCGCACCTTTTCCAGAATGGCCGCCTGGTCCGCGGGCTCGTCCCCAATCGTCAGGCTGCCGTCCTCCCTCTCCTCCACGAAGAAGCTCAGATAGGCGATTCCGTCGTCCTCCGGCCCCTCCGGCAGGATGTCCACGAACATCTGCTCCTTCTCCAGGGCGGTCAGGGGCACCCTGTCCTCAATCTGCGCCCCCTCCAGCCCGATGTCGTAGAGAGCGCTGACGATGATGTCCTCGGCCTCCGTCACTGTCTTTATCCTGAATTTCTTCCATTTCATGACCTTGTTCTCCGTTTCCCGATATTCCGTTTATCATTTATTCATCTATATTCGTTTGTTTTTTCATCTTCCCGTTGCCCGTCATTCCCCGGGCCTGATGCCCCTCCCCTGGCCCGCATCCTCTGTTCGCAGACTCCCAGGACCAGGAAGAGCAGCGGCGTGTTCAGCACCTGCTGGAAGCTGATGAGGGAGTGGGCCCCGTACATGGCGATCGCCAAAACCCCCGCCCAGAGGCAGCAGGCATCCGAATCCGCCGGAAAGGCCAGCGCTCCCCCGTCCTTTCCGGGCCCGCCGCCCCGGCTCCGTACTGGGCTCCGGCGGCTCTCCGCGCTTCCCATGCCATAGCGCCACAGCCCTGCCAGGAATATGGCCAGATAGCTCACCGTCCCCAGTATCCCCACATTGCATAGCTGGCTCAGGACCTCATTGTGCGCGTTGGTGAAGACCGCGCCCTCCCAGTGCTCCCCCTTCCACACATCCGACCCTGTGCCCAGCCTGCCGAAGACCGCCACCCCGTAGCAGTCCGGGCCCGCTCCCAGCAGCTTGTCCTTCATGTCCCCCTGGGCGAATCCCTCCAGGGCGATGCGCCACAGAAAGCCCCTGCCGCTGCCGAAGCCGTCCCCGATCCCCCGTGAGGCCAGAATCAGCAGGGCGGCCGCCAGGCAACCTGCCAGACAGACTGCCACCACGGCAATCAGGGCTTTCTTCCCTTGACGGCGCGGCCCACTGCTTCCACGGACATGTCCCTTTTTCCCGGATGTCCGTTCCCACGGAACCTGCCCGCCTTTCGCAGACCCCTGTTCTCCCGGGACCTGCCCGACTTTCGCAGACCCACGTTCCCACGGGACCTGCCCGACTTTCGCAG
>NZ_CAJUCP010000001.1:66324-175956 GCF_910585425.1 uncultured Acetatifactor sp.
GACCTGCCCGACTTTCGCAGACCCACGTTCCTCCGGAACCTGCCCGACTTTCGCATGCCGCCTTTTCGCGGACAGCAGGCACGCCCCCAGGCATACCGCGCCCGCGATTGCCCAGACATACCAGGCCACATTCCAGAAGACATTGCCGTCTGCAACCACGGCCGCCCTCTCCTTCCGCAGCTCCATCCCCAGCTCCATCAGCGGCATGCACAGGAAGAATCCGGCCAGAAGGGCCCAAAGCCTGGTCAGCACCTCGGCCCGCCTGCGCCCCAGCACGAAGCAGCCCGCCGCGCAGACCGCCAGGATCAGTAGGCCTCCCTGGCTGCCCTGCACGCCCAGCAGCACAAAGGCCGCCACTGCCTCCACATAGAGGAGCAGCCTGGCCCAGGGCCTGGGCTCCAGAAGGAAATGCGCCGCCGGAAGGGCCAGCGCCACGCTGTAGTAGCCGCACAGCCAGTTGATGTTCCCCAGCGTGGACAGCATATGGCTGTACTCCCAGTCCCCGGGGTTCCAGTGCACCAACAGCCTCAGCGGATCGATCCCCAGCCTGTGCAGCAGGCCGAACAGCGTCACCAGGCCCAGCGCCGCCTCCCCCAGGTACAGGGGCCAGCGCGCCCCGTCATACTGCCTGGACACGAAGAAATAGATGCCGACGAACAAAAGCTGGGACACAGCCCCCATATACCAGCCCTCATAGCCCGTCCACGCAAGGCCCCCGTACTCGCTGCGCAGGGCGGAGAGGAGCACGCATATGCCGTAGGACGCCACCGCGGCGTCCACCATGCCGGGCTCCCTCCGCCTGCCTGCTCCCGCGCTCCGGCTCCCGGCCCGCTTCGCCGCCCGCCATATCCCCATGGAGAGCGCCGCGGCCAGCCAGATCCCCAGGCAGAGCAGGGAAAGGTTCTTGAACAGCATGTACTTCGTATCGCCCAGGTTCCAGTAGCCCTTCCCCGTATACAGGGGCAGAGCCACCAGCAGGGCCACCAGGTACAGATTGCACAAAAGCCCCAGGAATTCGTTATTTCCGTTCTTCATCGCCCCAGATTCGTCCGCTTCCATCTACCAGTCTCCCGCTTCCCGTCCGGAATTGTCCGGAAAATCTCTTCACATTATGATATCCTTTCACAGCCCTTCTGTCAACAAAATCGTCAGAGACAGCGCAATTCGGTCGCAATTCGCGCAGCAGGATCCGGAGAATCCCGCAAAAGCTTCCGCCCTCAGCGGCCATGGCCGGATCTGTGGCCATGGCCCTCTTCTCTGTGGCGGTCCGTATCCTGCCCTGCGGGCTGTTCCGTGTCCTGCTCTGTGGGCTGCAGGGCAGGGGATTCGGCGGAGGATTCGGAGGGCGCTTCCCCGGGCCGTCCGTTAAACTGACTATTTTCATCCGTCATTCCGTCTCCTGTCTCAGTCCCGGTTCCGGCCCCGTCTCCCGCCTCAGGCTCCGTCCCGCCTCCATGCCTTCCCCCATGTCCGTCTCCATGGTTCGCGCCGTGCTCATGCTCCTCGATCCTGCCGTTGATCTGGGACATGCTCATCTCATGGCAGTCCTCCACGGTGACGGTGGGCTCGTACCGCAGCAGCACCTGGTAGGCCAGATACTTCCCCAGGGACATCCCGTTCCCGTGGGCCTCCTCCACCAGGCTCATGTCCGCCCTGACGCTGACCCCTCCATGCTCCACGCAGCCGGAGGAACGGGCGATCTCCTCCAGCATCTGCTCCTCCCTGGGCGCGCTGTCCGTGGCCACCGTAAAGGTCAGCGCCGCGTCCCGGGTCAGATAGGGCTGCATGCCCTCGCTGCCCACGATGCTCTCGATGGCGTCCCCGTAGCGCATCCCCTTCACCGAGACCCCCTCCAGGATCCCCTGGCCGTCCTCATTATAAGCCTCCACACCGATGACCCTGTCCAGCCGGTTCAGCGCAAGCTCCAGAGAGGGATTCAAATCGATGCTGACATAGGCCACGGGCATCCACAGCATGGCATAGGCGCCGATGCACAGGAATACCGTGAGCATGGCCCCTGCGGCGCTCAGCGCCAGGCGGAAAGCGGGACGGGACAGGCCTCTATTCTTAGAGCGCCCCTGCTCAAGCCCTCTGGCGTCCCGCAGGAATTCTTTTGTGGAGGCCTTCAGCTCTTCGCTTGCCCGTACGCAGTCAAACGCTTTCCCGATTCTGTTCTCCTGCCTCATCACAAATCACCTCCCAGCGCTTCCTTCAGCATGGTCCGCCCTCTCGACAGGAGCGAATAGACCGTATTTTCCTTTTTGCCCAGAATCTTTCCGATCTCCCCGGCCGAGTAGCCCTCGTAATAATGCAGGTAAATGGCATCCTTGTACTTTGCCGGCAGGGCCAATACCGCATCCAGCACCTCTGTCTGCTCGGGCGGGATCGATGCCGCCTCCTCCGCCAGCTCCTCCAGGGACAGGGCGCTGTGGCGGAAGAAGCTTTTCAGATAATCCCGGCAGGCATTCAGGGTGACGCGGATGAACCACGCTTTCTCATGCTCCGGGCCTTCAAAGCTCCCTTCATACAGCAGATATTTTAAAAACACTGTCTGAAACACATCCTCCGTGTCGGAGGCATTCTTCAGATGATACAGGCAGATCCGCCTTATCATGTCCGAATGCCGGTCCACCGCACGGTCTACCTCAAATTCGCTGCGCACCGCTCCACCGCCTTTGCCGCCTCTCATCCCCACTGCCTCCGCCGGGATGCCTATCCTTCGCCGCTTCCTGCTTCGCCGCTTCCTGCCCCGCCGCCCTGCCCGGGCGCTCCGCTTCCTGCCCGCAGATCCCCATACCGCAAAAGGGACTGCCGCATGCTACGGCAATCCCCGCTCCTTACCTTCAATGATGTCCGCGGCCGTGATGGCCGGAGCCGTGGCGGCCTCCTCCGTAGCTGCCGGAATAGCAGTTCCAACCTCCCTGGCCCATGCCGCAGCCATGCCCCGTGCCGTCGTAGTACGGGCATACGGTGCTTCCGTCATAGGATCCGTATACCGTCTGGGCCTGCGCCTGGGCCGCCTCCTCTGCCGGGGCCTGATCCTCCGCCGCCGTGCTCACTGCGGGCTGGCCCTGGGCCGCCACACCGGCTCCGGACTGGCTCTCAGGCGCTGCCGCCGGAGCCTGATCCTCTACCGCCGCGCCCTGGGCCGTACCATACGCCGCCCCGCCGTGGCAATACTCCCAGTAGTCGCAGACCCCGCTCACATCGATGCCCCAGTAGGCGCAGTCCTGTCCGCCGCCATAGCAGTACAGATGATGTCCGCCCTCATGGCTCCTTTCGTACTGCCGCAGGCCGCTGCCCTGAATCACTCTGCCCGCGCAGGCCCCGTGATGCCCTGCGGAAACGGTCATGCCCATGGACAGCGCCAGCACAAGGGCCGTCCCCATTGAAATGATTTTCTTCTTCATCCTCACATACCTCCGTTCTGATAAATGCCGTTGTTTTCATGTCTTTACTTATAATACGACAGACCGGAGGGAAACCTTGCATTTATTCTGCAAAAAAATTTATTTGTCGAAAATCTCTTTCCAGGATTTCTTTTTCTTGCCTTCCTTATGGGCCTCCTTGCCCTCCTCCCCATGCTCCGGTTCCGAGGACACGTTCTTGGTCGCGTTCAGCGAATTTCCCGTAATCTCGTCGAACTGGCGCAGCAGCTCCCTGGCCTCTGGCTTGAGCTTGTCGGGCACCTGCACCACCAAAGTCACATAGTGGTCGCCCCGCACGTCCTTGTTCCGCCAGGAGGGCACGCCCTTGCCCCGCAGCCGTATCCGGGTATCCGTCTGGGTGCCGGCCTTCACGTCATAGATGACCTTGCCGTCCACGGTGTCGATCAGGATCTCGCCCCCCAGGGCCGCCACCGCAAAGGACACGGGGACAGTGGAATAGATGTCGAAATCCTGCCGCTGGAAGATGGGATGCCGCCCTACGATCACCTCGATCAGCACATCCCCTCTGGGGCCTCCGTTGATGCCCGGCTCGCCCAGGCCCGGCATGCGGGTGGACTGGCCGTTGTCGATCCCCGCGGGGATATCCACGGAATAACGTTTTTTCATGGATATATATCCGGTTCCACGGCAATCCGCGCACTTGTCCTTGATGATCTTGCCGCTGCCCTGGCAGTCGGGACAGGTCTGCACGTTGCGGACAGTGCCGAAGAGGGACTGCTGGGTGAAGACCACCTGGCCCTTGCCGCCGCACTTGGGGCAGGTCTCGGGGCTGGTGCCGGGCTTTGCGCCGGAGCCGTTACAGGTCTTACAGGTCTCCTTCACGTTCAGCTCGATCTCTTTCTTGCAGCCGAACACAGCCTCCTCAAAAGTGATGCGGACGCTGGTCCGCAGGTTCGCGCCCTTCATGGGGCCGTTGCTGCGGCCTCTGCTGCGGCCCCCTCCGAAGAGGTCGCCGAAGATATCGCCGAAAATATCGCCGAAGTCAGCCCCGCTGAAATCGAACCCTCCGCCTCCGCCCATTCCGCCTTCGAAAGCGGCATGGCCGAACTGATCGTACTGCCGTCTCTTGTCCGGGTCGCTCAACACGGCATAGGCTTCCGAGGCCTCCTTGAATTTCTTCTCCGCCTCCGCATCCCCCGGATTCATGTCCGGATGATACTTCTTCGCCAGCGCGCGGTACGATTTCTTGATCGCCGCATCGTCCGCACCCTTATCCACGCCCAGGACCTCATAATAATCCCGCTTCTGCTCCGCCATACCAAACACCTCATAATCGAATATACGTATTGTTCTAATCTATCACAGAAAATCTAAGCCGACACCATTTCCCTGCCGCCGACTTAGATTTTCCTCTCGCTCTGAATCTCTATCTCATTTCCCGGTTGCCGCAGCCGTGTAAAGCGCGCCGACCCTGTCGGCTGTCTCCGCCTTCCCTCCGCTGCGGTGCAGCCCGCGGAACCTGTCTCCGGCTTATACCTCCCGGAAGTCTCCGTCGATTACATCGTCATCGGGAGCGGAAGCGCTGCCTGCGTCCGCTGCGCCGCCCATGTCCGGTCCTGCCGCGCCGCCCTGGGCCTGCTGCATGTTCTCGTACATCTTGGTGAACAGGCTCTGGGCGCTGTTCATCAGCTTCTCCTTGGCGGCCTTCAGTTCATCCACGTCGCTGTCGCTCATCTCCTGATCCTTGGTCCTGTCCAGGACGGCCTTCACCGCATCCAGGTCGGCCTGTACCGCGGACTTCTCGCTGTCGCTGATCTTGTCGCCCACCTCGCCGAGGGCCTTCTCGGTCTGGAATACGAAGGAGTCTGCCTCGTTCCTGGCCTCCACGGCCTCCTTGCGCTTCTTGTCCTGGGCCTCGAACTCGGCGGCTTCCTTCACGGCCCTCTCGATCTCGTCATCGGACATGTTGGAGCCTGCGGTGATGGTGATATGCTGCTCCTTGCCGGTGCCCAGGTCCTTGGCGGACACGTTCACGATACCGTTGGCGTCGATGTCGAAGGTAACCTCTATCTGGGGCACGCCTCTCCTTGCGGGAGGGATGCCGTCCAGGCGGAACTGCCCCAGGGACTTGTTGTCCCTTGCGAACTGCCTCTCGCCCTGCACTACGTTGATGTCCACGGCGGTCTGGTTGTCAGCCGCGGTGGAGAAGATCTGGCTGTGCTTGGTGGGGATGGTGGTGTTGCGCTCGATCAGCCTGGTGGCCACGCCGCCCATGGTCTCGATGGACAGGGACAGAGGGGTCACGTCCAGCAGCAGGATGTCGCCTGCGCCCGCATCGCCCGCCAGCTTGCCGCCCTGTACGGAAGCGCCGATGGCAACGCACTCGTCGGGGTTCAGGGACTTGCTGGGCTCCTTGCCCGTAATCTGCCTCACCTTATCCTGCACGGCGGGGATACGGGTGGAACCGCCTACCAGCAGCACCTGGCCCAGATCCGCATTGGTGAGCCCCGCGTCCTTCATGGCGTTCTGTACGGGAATGGCCGTCTTCTCCACCAGGTCGTGGGTCAGCTCGTCGAACTGGGCGCGGCTCAGGTTCATGTCGAAGTGCTTGGGGCCTTCCGCGGTAGCCGTGATGAAGGGCAGGTTGATGTTGGTGGTCATGGCGCTGGAGAGCTCCTTCTTCGCCTTCTCCGCCGCCTCCTTCAGCCTCTGCATGGCCATCTTGTCGCCCGACAAATCCACGCCCTCGGCCTTTTTGAACTCGGAAAGCATCCACTGGATGATCTTGTTGTCGAAATCGTCGCCGCCCAGGCGGGTATCGCCGTTGGTGGCCAGCACCTCGATGACGCCGTCTCCGATCTCAATGATGGACACATCGAAGGTGCCGCCGCCCAGGTCGTACACCATGATCTTCTGCTCTTTCTCATTGTCGAGGCCGTAGGCCAGCGCCGCCGCGGTGGGCTCGTTGATGATGCGCTTTACGTCCAACCCCGCGATCTTGCCCGCGTCCTTGGTGGCCTGGCGCTGTGCGTCGTTGAAATACGCGGGAACCGTGATCACCGCCTCGCCCACCTTCTCCCCCAGATAGCTCTCGGCATCAGCCTTCAGCTTCTGCAGGATCATGGCCGAAATCTGCTGGGGTGAATATCTCTTGCCGTCCACGGAGCGGCCGTTGTCCGTGCCCATGTCCCTCTTGATGGAGGCGATGGTCTTCTCCGCGTTGGTCACCGCCTGGCGCTTTGCGGGCTCGCCCACCAGCCTCTCCCCTGTCTTCGTGAAAGCCACCACCGAAGGCGTGGTCCTGGCCCCCTCCGCGTTCGCGATGACGGTGGGCTTTCCGCCCTCCATGACCGCCACGCAGCTATTTGTCGTACCTAAGTCGATGCCGATAATCTTGCTCATTTTTTATATCCTCCTGAATTGTTCTGCCTTTATCTTGAAATTTTTCCTTGATACCTGACCAATGATAATCTGCTGGTTTACAAAATGAACTTGTTCGCTTGTGAACCATTCTCACACTACTACGGCTACCATAGAGTGTCTGACTACGCCGTCGTGGTAGGTGTACCCCTTCTGCAGCTCCTGGGCCACCGTGCCGGATTCGTACTCCTCGCTCTCCACCTGCATCACCGCGTTGTGGAGGTTGGGGTCGAACTCCTGTCCCAGGGCCTGGATGGGCTTCACGCCCATATTCTCCAGCTCCGTCATGAGCTGCTTGTAGATCCGGTTCATGCCGTCCACGAAGGGATCCTCTTTCCTGTCCTCGGGCACCGTGGCAAGCCCTCTCTCGAAATTGTCCACCACCGGGAGCATCTTCTCGATGACGCTCTTGGCGCCGGTCTCGAACATGGCGTGCTTCTCCTTCTCTGTCCGGTTGCGGAAGTTCTCGAATTCCGCCAGCTGGCGCTTCACCTTGTCCTCCAGCTGTTCGATCTGGTCCTTATAGCCCTGGGCTTTCTTGTCCAGCTTGGCCTGCTTCTTGGCCGCGCGCTTCTCCGCCCAGGTCTTGGGATCTACTCCCTCCGGAGCCGCCTCGCTCTCTTCCCCGGCCTCGTCCGCCGTCTCCTCCGGCCCGGCCTCCCCGGCCTGCTGCCCCTTTTCGGGCTCCGGCGCCTCAGTGCCCTCCTCCGCCCTGTCCTCCGTCCCGGGGGCTTCCTGATCCTTTTCTATCTCCATATCCTTTTCCTGCTCTGCCATATCCCCGATCGTCAACCTCCATTCCTTTCGTCTGTGTCGATTTCTGTCAGCTTCTATAGGTCTCTATATGCTCTATCCTTTCTTCCCATACAGCTCATCCAGTTGTGTCTGTATGGCCCGAAGCGTGCCTACGACCTTGTCGTAATCCATCCGTTTTGGCCCTACGATACCGATTGTTCCCTTCATGCCGCCCCCCAATTCATAGGTGGCGGTGACCACGCTGCAGTCCTTCATGCTCTGCACCTGGGTCTCCGCGCCGATGTACACCTGGATGCCCGTCTCCTCGCCCTGGGCGTGGGCCTCCTGGAGGAGCTCTCCCAGGAGCTGCTTTTCCTCAAAGGTGTTGATCAGCTCGCTGGCCTTCTGCTGGTCGGCCAGCTCCGGGTAGCGGAAGATATTGTTGGTGCCGCTGGTGTAGATTTCCAGGTCCTCCTCAGCCCTGATGGCCTCCGCCACCGCGTCGATGACCTCGCTGACGATGGCGCTGTGGATGCCCGCCTGCTGCTTCATGACGGCTATCATGGCCAGGTTAATCTCATCGATGGACAGGCCGTTTAAGTAGGTGTTCAGCAGGATGTTCAGCTTCAGCAGGGTCTCGTCGTCCAGCTCCTCCTCCACGGACAGGATGTTGTTCTTGATCACATTCCCCTGGATGACGATCACCGCCAGGATCTGCCCCGCGTCCACCCGGGAAAGCTGGATGAACTTCAGCTTGCTTCGCTTGGTCTGGGGGGCGGAGATCATGGTGGCGTACTGGGTGTTCTGCGCCAGCACCCTGGCCATCTGCTTCAGGAGCGTCTCCATCTTGTCCTGGCGCTCCACCAGCATATCCCGCATCTCCACCACTTCCCGCTCCTTCTCCTCCATCATGGCGTCCACGTAGAGGCGGTAGCCCTTGTCTGAAGGAATCCTGCCCGCGGAGGTATGGGGCTGGAAAATGTATCCCATCTCCTCCAGGTCGGCCATCTCGTTGCGGATGGTGGCAGAGCTTAAGTTCAGGTCGGTGTACTTGGAAATGGTTCTGCTGCCAACCGGCTCCCCTGTCTCCAGGTAATTGCGGATGACTGCCTGCAGGATTTTCTTTTTTCTCTCATCCAGCTCCATCCAAGCTGCCTCCCTTTCTGTTATTAGCACTCATTTAAGGGGAGTGCTAACATCTACTAACCATAAAATAGCACTTACCCTATCCATTGTCAACCGATTTCCTCAAAAATAATTCTAAAAAAAATCTAAATAGCCTACGCATACAAAAAACAGAATCCTCGCCAAGCAAGAATCCTGTTTTCCGCATCCTTTTTCCGTATGGGCTTCAGATGTCGAAGCAGCCGGAGACCTCGCCGTTCATCACATAGTAGACCTTGTTCTCCTCCGGCTTCACGTACATCTCCACGCTCTCTAACTCGCCCACCTTGCGCTTCAGGTCGTATTTCCATACATCCCTGGCAATCTTCAGCAGATCTTCCTGTGAGTAGGACCTGCCTGCGTACTGGACGTGGAGGACGCTCTCCACAGCCTTCTTCCCAGTCGCCTTGGGCGCCGCTTTCTTCGCGGCGGTTTTCGCGGCCTTGGGGGCCTCCTCCGCAGGGGCCTCCGTCTTGGCGGCCCTGGCCGTCTTCGCAGGCCTGCCCACAGTCTTCTTCGCGGGTGCCTTCTTGGGCTCCTCCTGGGGCTCTGTTGCCTTGGTTTCTGCTATTTCTTCTGTCTTTATCTCTTCTGCCTTGGGTTCGATAGCTTCCGCCACTACTGTTTCCGTAGTCTTTGCTGCAGTTTTCGTCGATTTTCTTCCTGCCATAATTGCCCACTTCCTTTCTCTCATATCTATGTTCCGTTGATGCAAACAGGCGTGGAACGGCCCTGCCGTCCCGCCTGCCCTGCTGTATTGTATTCCTTTTTGCCAAAAAAGTCAACTATATACTGTTCATTCTTCTCCGATACGCCTCTCCCTGCTCCGTGACACTGCTGAATATTCCGGGGAAACGGCCCGTGGATCGTACAGAAATCCGCGGCCTGCCTCCGGCATATGATGTCAGGCCTGTGGTATTTGTGCAGGATTCCCATGTTTTTCCCGCCACTGCCCGCAGAATCGCCAAATGGCCGGAGGTTCCTCCTTTCGATTTTACGCCGCCAGCCCGAAGTACAGCAGCACCACCGCCCCCAGCGCGATGCGGTACCAGCCGAAGACCTTGAAGTCGTGCTTCTTGATGTATCCCATCAGGAACCGGAGCACGAACAGGGACACGATGAAGGACACCACTGTCCCCACGATCAGCAGCGTCAGTTCCATGGAGGTGAACGCGAAGCCGAATTTCACCACCTTCAGGAGGCTGGCCCCGAACATCACCGGAATGGCCAGGAAGAAGGTGTACTCTGCCGCCACCGTCCTGGACACGCCGATGAGCAGGGCGCCTACGATCGTAGCGCCGGAGCGGGACGTGCCGGGGAACACGGCTGCGATCAGCTGGAACACGCCGATGAGGAAGGCGGTCTGGAAGGTGATCTGGGAGAGCCTACGTATCCTGGGCTTCCTCCCCCTGTTCCAGTTCTCCACCACAATGAACGCCACGCCGAACACGATCAGGGCGATTGCCACGCTGGTGGGGTTGTAGAACAGCTCGTCGAACACGTCGTCGAACAGGATGCCGATTACAGCCGCCGGCACGCAGGACACCAGGATCTTGAACCACAGGATCCAGATATCCTTCTTGAAATAGGACATGACGCCGGTTTCCCCCGTCTCCTCCCGCTCTCTCCTGGTCAGGGCGAAGGGCCAGATCTGGCCCCAGAACAGCACCACCACCGCCAGGATGGCCCCCAGCTGGATGACCACGTCGAACATGCCGAAGAACTCCTCGCTGACGCCTGCGCCGTTCTCAAGCGGGCGAAAGGGCATCAGGCTCTCCACCAGGATCAGATGCCCCGTGCTGCTGATGGGCAGCCATTCCGTGATGCCCTCCACTATGCCATAGATGATTGCCTTGATGATTTCAATGAACTGTTCCATCTTCACTCTCCATTCTCTCTTTTATATCGCTTTTATGCCTTCCTCTGTGCAGATCGCTCATTTCTCCAGGAAAGCCAGCAGCTCCTGACAGGACTCCGCCGCGTCCCGGTAGCCCTGGCGGTAGAGGGCCCGCAGCTTCCTCCCGTCCTTCTCCACCCGCCCCACGCCGCTGGGCGCCTTCGGCCGAATCACGAAGACCTGGCCGCTCTTTCGCAGCCTCTCCACATAGGCCACCTGCTCATTGTAGCGGGCCCCCCTGCGGGCCATCAGCTCCGCCACCTTGGGATACCGCCAGTACCGCGCCCGCAGCAGCCAGAGCATGTGGGCCTTGACCCGCCTCCTCACGAAGGACCTCTCCTTGGTCATGACCACCACGTTCTTCCGGTTGCCGTCCAGGACGGATCTCTGGATCGGGATGGAGTCGATCAGCCCGCCGTCCAGATACAGCCCGCCGCCGATCCTCACGTTCCGGGACACCAGGGGCAGGGAGGCGGAGGCCCGGATCTTCACGATGTCCTTTTTCATGTCCCGTATCCGGAAGTAGACCGGCTTTCCGGTGACGATATCCGTGGCCACGCTGTAGGCCTTTCCGCCGTATTGTTCGAAGGCCTTGTAGTCGTAGGGGTTCAGCTGCTCCGGCACCAGCCGGTAATTCATGTCCGCATTGAACAGGTCTCCCGTGGTCAGCAGGCTCCAAAGGCTGCAGTACCTTTTGTCGTCCAGGTAATCTATGCACACGTCCCTGGCCCGGCCCCGCTGCTTCGAGAGATAGCTGCACATGCTGCAGGCCCCCGCCGACACGCCGTACACGCTGGAAAACTCTATGCCCTTATCCAGGAAAAAATCGATCACTCCGGCGGTGTAGAGCCCTTTCATGCCGCCGCCCTCCAATATCAGTCCTGCCTGATACACGATTATCCCGCCTTTCTGACAATTCTGTCATTTTATTTTCGCGCAACTGCCTGCCGGAAGCACAGAGGCTTTCCTGGCTGGCGCCGATTCGTCTGCTGTGCAGGATCCGGCGGATGACAGCACGTTTGTTCTGCGGAGGCCTGGCTGTTACCAGTCGCCGGTTCTGCAGTAGCTTGGCTGTAACCAGTCCTCCTGCCCCTAGCGGTAGGTCTCCTCCACGAACCGCCGCAGGGCCTTTAACGACCGCTCTACTTTTTCCGTGGCGATGCAGTAGGCCATGCGGAAATATCCCGGCGCGCCGAAGGTGTCCCCGGGCACCAGCACCAGGTCATAGTCCAGCGCCTTGCGGCAGAACGCCCTGGCGTCCTCCTCCAGGGCCTTGGGGAAGATGTAGAAGGTCCCGCCGGGCTTCACGCAGGTAAAGCCCAGGTCCACCAGCTCCCGATAGAGGATTTCCATGTTGGTCTCATAGACGCTTAAGTCCGCCGTCTGGTCCAGCACCTTGGCCACGGCCAGCTGGATGATGGACGGCGGGCAGTTATGCCCGGTGCCCCTGGAAATCTGGCCGCACATGTTGACCATGGTCTCCGCGTCCCTGCATCTGGGGTTCACCGCCACATAGCCGATGCGTTCCCCGGGGATGGACAGGGACTTGGAGAAGGAATAGCACATGATGGTGTCATCGTAAAAGGCCGACACACAGGGCGCCTCCACGCCGCTGAACACGATTTCGCGATAAGGTTCGTCCGAAATCAGGTATATGGTGTGCCCGTATTCCGCCGATTTCTCCCGCAGGAGATCCGCCAGCTTCCTGAGGGTGGCCGCGGAATAGGCCACGCCGGAGGGGTTGTTGGGCGTGTTGATCAGCACGGCCATCACCTTCCCGGTGAGCATCTCCTCGAATTTCCCGAAATGGATCTGGAAGCTCTCCGTGTCCGGGGGCACCACCTTCAGCACCGCTCCCGTCAGGTTCACGTAGGGGCCGTACTCCGGGAAATAGGGGGCGAAGGTCAGAATCTCATCCCCCGGCTCCGTCACCAGGCGGAAGGCGTGGGCCAGCGCCCCGGCCGCGCCGGAGGCCATGAAGATATGCTCCTTCCGGTAGGGCAGGCCGAACCGCTTCTCCAGGGAGGCCGCCACCGCCTCCCTGACGCCGGTGATGCCCAGGCTGGGGCTGTAGCCGTGGAGCGCATTGCTCTCCCTGTCTGTCAGCATATGAATCATCTCGTCCGTAAATGCCTGGGGCACGGGCACGGAAGGGTTCCCCAGGCTGTAGTCGAACACGTTCTCATATCCGATTTCCTGCCCTCTGGCGGTGGCGAACTCCGACAGCTCCCTGATGACGGATTTTCCCGACAACATATCCTTATATTTTTGAACCAGCATAGCTCTTTTCCTTTCTTCCTTGATCTCTCTGTAATATTTTACCACATTTCCCTTCCATTACAAGCCAATACAGGCTAATACAGGCAAAAAAACGCAGCCGCTGTCTCCATGGCTGCATTTTTTGCGGATTCTCCCTGTCGCACGGCCCCTTCGGGGGCGCAGACGGGCTCTACTCGCCTTCCTCCGCCCACACCAGGGCGCATTTCACGGCGCGCTTCCAGCCCTTCAGCAGGCGCTGGCGGCGCTCCTGCTCCATGGCGGGCTCGAACACCTTCCCTATCTGCCAGTTCTCCCTGATCTCCTGCCTGTCCTTCCAGTAGCCCACCGCAAGGCCCGCCAGGTAGGCTGCCCCCAGAGCCGTGGTCTCGATGCACTCCGGCCTGTGGACTCGGGTGTCCACGATATCCGCCTGGAACTGCATCAGGAAATCGTTGGCGCTGGCCCCGCCGTCCACCTTCAGGCCCATCAGGCGGATGCCGCTGTCCTGCTCCATGGCCCGGAGCACGTCCGCTGTCTGATAGGCGACAGACTCCAGCGCGGCCCGGATGAAATGCTCCTTCGTGCATCCCCTGGTGAGCCCCACCACGGTCCCCCTGGCGTACTGGTTCCAGTAAGGCGCTCCTAACCCCGTGAAGGCGGGGACGATGTAGACTCCTGCCGTGTCCTCCACCGATTCGCTGTACTGTCCCGACTGCGCCGCGCTCCTGATCATCCGCATGCTGTCACGCAGCCACTGTACCCCTGCCCCCGCCACGAACACGCTGCCCTCCAGCGCATACTCCGGCGCTTCACCGGCACCGGCGGCGATGGTGGTCAGCAGCCCGGACCGGGAGGCGATGGCGTCCCTGCCCGTGTTCATCAGCAGGAAGCAGCCTGTACCGTATGTGTTCTTCACCTCGCCCCGCTGGAAGCAGCACTGGCCGAACAGCGCCGCCTGCTGATCCCCTGCGGCCCCTGCGATGGCGATCCGTCCGCCCAGCACGGAGGCGTCCGTATGCCCATAGACGCAGCTGGAGGGCCGAACCTGGGGCAGTATCCCGGCCGGAATGCGGAAGCGCTCCATGATCTCCTCATCCCAGACCAGCCTGTGGATGTCGAAGAGCATGGTGCGGGAGGCATTGGTGTAGTCCGTCACATGCACGGCCCCTTTGGTCAGGTTCCAGATGAGCCAGGTGTCCACCGTGCCGAAGAGCAACTCCCCTTTTTCCGCCCTTTCCCTGGCCCCGGGCACATGCTCCAGAATCCAGGCAATCTTGGAGGCGCTGAAATAGGCGTCCGGCACCAGCCCGGTCTTCTCCCGGATTTTTCCGTCGAAGCCGTCCTCCTTCAGCCCCTCGATCATGTCCGAGGTGCGGCGGCACTGCCATACGATGGCATTGTATACCGGCTCTCCGGTGTTTTTGTCCCACAGGATTGTAGTCTCTCGCTGGTTCGTAATGCCGATGGCGGCTATCTGCTCCGCCTCCACGCCTGCCATGGCCATGCATTCCGTGGCCACCGACAGCTGGGTGGACCAGATCTCCTTTGGATTGTGCTCCACCCAGCCGGGCTTGGGGTAAATTTGCGTGAATTCCTTCTGGGACATGGAATGGATGCTCCCCGCCTTGTCGAACAAAATGCACCTGGAGCTTGTGGTGCCCTGGTCCAGGGCCATGATATATCTTTGCATATGCGCTCTCCTTTCTCTCGGTATATGCTGATTTTCAAAGGATGGCAGGCATGGGGCCCGCCTGGCCTGCCCGTCAGGCCTCCACGTCATAGCTTCTTTCCGGCAGGTACAGGATCCTGTACCCGGCCTCCCGCAGGGCCCGGCCCAATTCCAGGCTGATCCTGCCTATGTCGCAGCCCTCGGGCAGGGTGGAGGCGTCGAACCTGTCGGTCCCCGGCGCCGTCCGGTAAGGGACTCCCGTCACCTGCGAAAACAGCTCCCGGCACTCCGGGCGCACCCGGATGTTCCGGATATCCGCCGCAGCGGCATCCTGGGGCAGCACCGCCCGGTGGAGGTAGCCGCTGTAATGGATCGGCAGGTTCCGGTACAGGACTTCCCCGGCCTGCACCGGGCCTGTGCCGCTCCCTTCCCTTCCGGGCAGAGCGGCGCTCACATGCTCCCCTGCTTCCGCCAGGCGGCCTCCCGCCACCCTGCCGCTGTGGACAATCCTGCCCGCTATGGCCCCTACATCCGTCCGGCTGTCAAAAATACTGCCGCCTGCAGAGGCGCTTTCGTCTGCATTGGAGACGCCGCCCGCATAAGGGCTGCCGCTTGTGCAGGGGGCGCCGTCTGCATTGGGCCTCCCGCTTGTGCAGGGGCCGCCGTCTGCATTGGGCCTCCCGCTTGTGCGGGGGGCGCCGTCTGCATTGGGCCTCCCGCTTACCAGGGGGCCGTCCCCATACCGCAGGGCATAGAAGCCCACATGGGCCGTGTCCACCGCTTTTGCCGCCCAGCCCTGCCTGTCCGCGAAATCCTGCACCGCCCTGCGCCCGGCCTCATAGGCGTGGCGCTTGCTCTCCGGGTTCTCCGCGGTGGAGCCGGGGTGGCATCTCCAGTGGTAGAGCACCCTGGGGATGTGGAGGATGGCCTCCTCCCTTCCCTTAAGTCCGGCCACCGCCCGCAGCACCAGGTCGAAGTCCTGTGCGCCGTCATATTCTGAACGGAATCCCAACTCCTGCATCAGCGCCCGCTCCATCACCAGGAAATGGCAGATGTAATTATTGCTCAGAAGCAGGTCGAAATTAAAGTCCTCCTTCCGGTGGGGCTCAAAGTATTCCGTCCTGTCCCCATTGCATTTGTCTTCGTCAGAATAGAGGAGCGCGGGCCCAATCCCCCTCTCCTGCGCCTGTCCGATCGCCGCCGCCATCTCATAGAGGGCGTCCGGCGTGAGGACATCGTCATGGTCCAGCAGCCCGATGTAATCCCCTGCGGCATGGGGAAGGGCCTGGTTGGTGTTCCCTGCGATGCCCTCATTCCGCTCCAGGCGGATATAGCGGATCCGCCCGCTGTGAAAGCCGGGGAGCGCATCCTCCTGCCCAGGCTCCGCGGAAATACCCGGGGCGACAGCTCCCGCGCTCCTGCCGGGGGCATCCGTCACCGTCAAATCTCCGGTCCCCCGTCCGCCCCCTTCAAAATCCACCTGGCCGGGCTCTGTCATGTCCCGCAGCGCCCGCTCCACGCTGCGGTCCTCCGTGGCGTCCGCCAGAATCAGCTCCCAGCCGGGATAGGTCTGGCAGCGGAGGGATTCCACCAGCTCCTTCAGGTATTCCGGCTTCGTCCTGTATGTGGGCACCAGAATGCTGAACCTGGCGGACAGGCCCTGCCGCTGCCATCCCCGGCGCTGTGCCTCCAGCTCCCGGTCCGCGGGAGGCGTCCACACATAGGGAGGGCGCTTCCTCTCCTCCAGCCTCTCCAGGACGGCGTACCATGTCCTGCGGATGCCGTTGCGCTTCATATAATAGATGGTCTTTTTCAGATTCGCCTTATTGATTCTGCCCAAGCGCACCTCCCGGGAGCCATCCCATCTCCTCCAGCGAGTCCATCACGGATTCCGGCACGTCACCGGCCTTCCCCTTCTTCAGGCGGAGGCTGAAGTACACGTTCATCTGGGCCGGATAGCTGAGCATCATGGTGCCGTCATGGAGGATGAGGATCCTGTCCCCCGTCCGGTAGTTCCCCGTCCGCCCCCGCATGACCACAGGCCCCACTGAGCCCTCGTCAAAGACGATGATGGGTTCTCCTGCATCGACATAGATGCCCGTGCTGAAGGTAAAGGGGCTTACCACGAACAGCCCCACCGCCAGGAGACAGATGCCTGTCAACAGAATGATAACGGTTCTTTTCCGCATAGCGCCCTCCCTTTCCGCTCACACAGACTCGATGCTGCATTTGTATTTCTTTGTCTTTTTATCATAATTTATCCCTACCAGCAGGATTTTCCCCTCATAGCCCTCCAGTGCCCGGACATATTTCTTTTCCTTTATCTGTCTGATTGCGCCCCTGGCCGAACGGTTCCATTTCAGTTCCACGACCATGGCCGGCCTGTCGGAATGCTTCCTGGGCAGAAAGACGATATCCGCATATCCCTTTCCGGCAGGCATTTCACGAATCACCGTATATTCTTTCACTGCATTATAATATGCAAGGGTAATGACACAGCTCAGCGAATTCTCGTCATTATAGCAGAGCACCGATGTGTTTGCCATATGCACTGCGCTGATTTCCTCTGCCACTGCCTCCGCATCCATCCGCCATGTCGCCTCCAACAGCCTGTCTGATGCATCAATCGCGTCCATCACAGGCTTCCAGCCCGCATCCTCAATGGCATTGACGAACTCCCCCCTGACCTCCTCGTTGGGAATCCATACGCTCGCAGTGTCCCTGTCATAGGTCAGGTATCCCAGGTGGATCAGCAATGTCAGGATATCGTCGCGGCTCTTGAAGGATGTCATATCGTTCTGGAATCTTGCCGGATTTATCCTGCAGGAGTCCCCGGCCAGCATCCTGGCCACAGCGTCCCGCAGACCGTCAAAATTCATGCTGACATAGCTTTTCAGGGATTCGTAGGTCTCCGTATTCGTCCAGTAGTTGCCAATCCTCTTCCTGCGGATGGAGTCCACCACAGATTTCGGATTATAGACATGCAGCCCCTCTCCTACTACATATCCGTCATACCACTGCGCTGTCCGGTCGAAGTCCATCCCATGCTTCCCGCACAGCTCCCAGACCTCTGATTCCGTAAAGCCCACATACTCTGCCAGGACATCCGCCCCCAGCATGGTGAATTCGTCAAAATTGTTCAATGCCGACTCCGTTCCGTACTTTTTGATGGGGAGGATTCCCGTCAGATAGGCCAGCTTGATGAATTTCTTGGAGGGCGCGTCCTTGAATAGGCCCCGCAGGAAATCGATGTATTCTGTCTGGGCCTCATTGTCCTCTTTCTCCTCCCGGAAAACTGCGTCCCATTCATCGATGATGACAACGAATCTCGTTCCTTTGGCATTATTGATGCCCGCAAGCGCCTCCCGAAGCGAAACCACGTCCCCGGGAACGCATTCGCGGTAGCATTCCCTCAGCTCCCCAAGCAACGCGCCCTGTATCCTGGATACGATGCTCCCTTCCGGCTCTCCGGCTCTTCTGAAGGAATTGATGTCGATATGGATGACATCATATCGGTTAAGATGCTCCTTAAAATGGCTGTCCGACGCAATCCTGCAGTTTCGGAACAGTTCCATGGAATCGCAGCCCCTGCCGTAATACGCCACCAGCATTTCCGCCGTGATGGATTTTCCAAATCTCCTGGGCCTGCTCACGCACAGATATCTCTGCTCGGAATCCAGCACGGAGTTGGTATATGCCAGCAGCTGCGTCTTATCTACATATATCTGCGATTTTACGGCGCTCTCGAAGCCCTCGTTCCCCGGATTCAGGAAAATCCCCATGTCTGCCCCTCCAAAAACAATACCTCTTCCCCTTTTAGCAACAGGCAGGAAGCCCTGGCCCCCTGCCTGTCTGTTGACTATATTCCGTGTATTTCCATCCGCCGCAGCGCATTTCCGGGCAATGCCCCTCACAGCACAGCCTTCAGGTCCTCCGTCAGCGTCTCCAGCTTCGCCTGGGCGTCCTCCAAACTCGTCCCCTTCACGCCCATGTAGAACTTGATCTTAGGCTCCGTGCCCGAGGGCCGTGCGCAGCACCATGCGTCGTCCGGGAGTTCGAAATACAGTACATTGGACTTCGGCAGTCCGGTCTTTCCCTCCGCGCCGGTAGCCATGTCCACGATCCTGTCCGTCTGGTAATCCCTGAACTTCAGCACCTGGTGGCTGCCGAAGGACTTGGGCGGATTCTGGCGCAGCTTTTCCATGATCTCCGCGATCTGCCTGGAGCCGTCGATGCCCTTTAAGGTGATGGTGTACTGGGACTCCTTGTAATAGCCGTACTTCTCGTAGGTGTCCAGCATCATGTCCCAGAGGGTCTTGCCCTGCTTCTTGCAGTAGGCCGCCACCTCGCACAGGCACATCACCGCCACGATGGCGTCCTTGTCCCTGGCGTGGGTCCCCGCCAGGCAGCCGTAGCTCTCCTCCAGGCCGAACACATAGTGGTTGCTGCCGGTCTGCTCGAAGAGTTTGATCTGCTCGCCGATGAACTTGAAGCCCGTGAGCACCTCGATGAGCTTGACACCGTAAGCGTTCGTAATGGGCTTGGTCATATTGGTGGTGACGATGGTGGTCACCAGAGCGGGGTTCTCGGGCATCTTGCCTGTGGCAGTCCTCTCCCGCAGGATGTATTCCGCAATCAGCATGCCGGACATATTTCCGGTGAAGGACACGTACTCCCCGGTCCTGGAATCCTTTGCGTATACGCCCAGACGATCCGCATCCGGGTCTGTGGCCAGGACGATGTCCGCGTCCTTCTCTTTGGCCAGCCGCAGGGCGTAGGTGAAGGCCTTGGGATCCTCGGGGTTGGGGTACTCCAATGTGGTGAAGTTGGGATCCGGGTTCTCCTGCTCCGGCACCACGTACACATGCTTGAAGCCCAGCTCCGACAGTATGCGCCTGGCGGGGACATTGCCCGTGCCGCACAGGGGCGTGTACACGATCTTGATATCGTCGGCCACCGCTTCGATGACCTCCGGGTGGATGATCTGCTTCTTCAGCTCCGCCATATAGGCATCGTCGATTTCTTTGCCGATGACCTGGTACAGGCCCTTTTCCATGGCATCCGCCCTGTCCATGGTCTTCACGGTATGATAGTCCTTGATGGCCTGGACTTCCTCGATGATCTGTTTATCGAAGGGAGCGGTGACCTGTGCGCCGTCCTCCCAGTACACCTTGTAGCCATTGTACTCCGGCGGGTTGTGGCTGGCCGTCACCACGATGCCTGCCGTGCACCCCAGGGTGCGCAGGGCAAAGGAAAGCTCCGGCGTGGGGCGGAGGGCATCGAACACATAGGCCTTGATCCCGTTGGCCGCCAGGCACAGCGCCGCCACATCGGCGAACTCCGGGGACATGCGCCTAGAATCGTAGGCGATGGCAACACCCTTCCCCTGGGTGCCCTTCTTCAGGATGAAATTGGCCAGCCCCTGGGTGGCCTTGCGGACCGTGTAGACGTTCATGCGGTTGGTCCCGGCCCCGATCACGCCACGCAGGCCGCCCGTGCCGAACTCCAGCTCCTTGTAGAATCTCTCCTCGATCTCCTTCTGGTCATTGCGGATGGCCAGCAGCTCATCCTTGGTGTCCTGGTCGAAATAGTCATCCTCCAGCCAGAAATTAAAGTCGTCCATATAGCTCATTTCGCTTCTCCTCTCTTCCGCGCAGCTTTTCACGATCTCAGGATCCCTCCCTGCATCTGCATTCTGCGCCTCCTGCAGATATCATTCCTATCCATATCTTACCATATATCTCCGGACTATACCAGACCATTATCCGCAAAATTGTTACTGTTCACGGCCAATGTCAGTTAGTTAAGTACCAGGTTAGATTCTGCGATAGGGGCCTAACCTAAATTTTTGTAAAAATATCTCGAAAGTGGTTGACAAAAACGCTAAAATGTGCGGCCGCGCTCACTACTGATGAAATTTAGAGGTAGTGAGCGCGGCCCTTTGGTCAGGGGGATAATATCGTTTTTGACCAAAGGAGGCACACTATGACCAACCCTGAAAAAATCAAACAGATCCTGCTGTCCGAAATCGAAAAGATGGACCAGCACCATGAGGATTTCTGCAGACGCCCCGGAATCGATTTCACCCGTGACAGGAAAATCCCTTTCGGTACGCTCCTACATTTCCAGATCTCCATGGAAAGTGGATCCGTCAGCCATGAACTGCTCAAGTATTTCAATTTCGATGCCCAGGCACCATCGCTTTCAGCATTCTACCAGCAGCGGGCCAAGCTCTCCGATGATGTCTTCCAAAAGCTTTTCTACAGCTTCAACAGACACTTCAGCCCTAGATACCTGCTCAAAGGCAGGTACCAGCTCCTGGCATGTGACGGGTCAGGCTTTACTTTCACAAGGAACCCGAAAGGCCAGGTCACGTTTGTCAAGCAGAAACGCAAACATGTCCATCAGGTTGATTTTTCGATTGCTTTCAAGACCTGCCGCCATTTCCTGCGCCTGCACTCAGGAGAAGCACCGCCTGATGTGGAGGGCCTGATCAGAAAGCACACGCTTCCTGTCAGGCCCTCCAGGAACTTTGCCCGCCAGCAAAGGTTCCAGGTACCAGTCAGCTTTACATACCGATTTTGACTGACAGAATCATTGTACCACATGGCAGGCTTTTTTCATACCTGTTTATTTGTCATGCAATAAAATAGAAACACTGTTCGGCAAATGGCATAATTCATGCTGTCTGTTCCAGAACCCGCTCCCAAATGGCACTTCATTCCTATATTCAGGCTACTTATTCGATTTTCAAAGTTCTTAACTAACTGACATTGAATAACAACAGTAAACCAAACAGCAATAATACTCCGACTAAATATAACACCTTTTTCAATAATGATATTTCATTTTTCTTTTCTGACATTTGTTTTGTCCCTCACTTAATGTCCAACCTTTGAATAATTGGAGATTATAATTGTAGTGCCTTTTCAATTATGGACTTGTTTTCAGGATGTGGCCTGTCTATATCTGATAAAATGCTAATGGTCATTTTTTCACGTGGAATAATAGTCAAATATTGTCCTCCGAAACCACTTGCAAAAAAATATGGAATCTCCAAATCTTTTCCGATCCACCAGCCTAAGCCATACGGTGTACACTCCGGAATACCACCGCAGGAATACTCGCAGATACTTTGATTATAATATTCTTCAGAGAACAAACGCTTTCCGTTAATCTCTCCCTTGTTCAACATGAGTTGTCCTAATTCATTTAACATGAAAGGGGAGACTTCCATACCTTGTATATCATCTTTATCCCATTTATAATCCTTGTTGACAAAGTTTGAAATGACTTTTGCATGAAACAATTTCGTGATTCCTAGTCCGTATATTTCTTCCAATAAATATACAATGATTTGCGGGTCAGGCTTGTACTGAAAAGATACGCCGGGTTCACTTTCAAATTTCAATTCCATTACTTCCCTCATATTTATGGGAAGCGGCTCTTGCGGCCCTGGCCATGTGATTCCTGTCGTTTTAGACAGGGCATGCTTTATTTTTAGTCTGTACCAGTTCCTGTCTGCAATTATTTCATGAGAAATATAATCAATCACACAATCGTCTATACTCCCTATCCTGCCTTCATATATGGCGATGCCAACAAGAACAGATAAAAAGGATTTGAAGATACAGCCTATGGGAAACAGCAATGTCCCTTCTTCATTTTCTCTTATATATTCAAATATCACCTGCTCGTTCTTTATAACGCATATATTTTTCAAATGACCAAAGTTATCAAGATTTCGCATTTTGCATACTCCTTATTGCTCTGCCATAAACCCCCATTGTACGCCAAATTCATCAATAAAATTACCTGCTAATTTGCTATATGGCAATTCTGTGAAAGGATCTATGACGGTACTTCCTTCTTTGAAAAAATCATAACAGGCAAGCAGTTCTTCAACCGTTGGAAACATAACAATCAAATGAACGGCGCAATTCAATGATTTCTCTTTGTTTCCAAATCTGTCATTCAAGGACAGAATTCTATTGTCCTGAAAATCCCTACACCCCCATCCAGCGGCTCATGACGGCCGTGAGCTGGGCGATGTCCAGGGGCTTGGCCATATGCTCGTTCATCCCGGCCTCCCTGCCTACGGCGATGTCTTCCGCAAAGGCGTTGGCGGACAGGGCGATGATGGGGATGGACAGCGCGTCCCTGCGGGGGAGCTTGCGTATGGCCCTGGTGGCCTCATAGCCGTTCATGACAGGCATTTGGATGTCCATCAGTATCATGTCGAAATACCCCTCCGGCATGGCCTCGAAGCGCTCCAGGGCCTTCCTGCCGTTGGGTGCGCATTCCACAGCCGCCCCGGCGGCGCCGATGATCTCCACGGCGATCTCCTGGTTGATGACATTGTCCTCCACCAGCAGGATCCTCCTGTCCGCGAACCGTGCGTCGGCGGAATCTTCCTCCGGCTCCCGGGCCGAATCCGCCACGGCTCCCAGGCTCCCCCGGAGCTTCAGCAGCAATGTCACCGTGACCCTGGTGCCCTTGCCCAGAGCGCTCTCCACCTTGATGAAGCCGCCCATCATGCGCACGATGTTCTGGGCGATCGTCATCCCCAGCCCCGTCCCCTCAGTCTTGCTGATCCGGGAATCCTCGGCCCGGCTGAAGGGCTCGTAGATATGGGGCAGGAACTCCTCCGCCATGCCGATGCCGTCGTCCTCGAAGATGAAGTCGTAGAAGCAGCAGCCGTACTTCACCTCCCGCTCTATCACTGTCAGGCCGATGTGGCCGCCCGGCGGGGTGAACTTGAGGGAGTTGCCCAGAATGTTGGAGAACACCTGGCTGATGCGCCCCCTGTCCCCCGTCACGTCCTCATGCTCCACCCGGGAGGAGACCTTCAGCTCCAGCCCCTTTTCCTCCACCTGGCCCTGGAGCGACGCGGACACGTCCTCCACCAGCCGGGAGATTTGGAATTCGTCCGCCACCAGGTCCACATTGCCGGATTCCAGTTCGCTCATATCCAATATTTCGTTCACCAGGAAAAGGAGGCTGTTGCCGGAGGCGGTGATCTTCCCCAGGCAGTCCCGCAGCTTCTCCTTGTCCTCCACGTTCTCCGAGGCGATCCTGGTCATTCCCATGATGCCGTTCATGGGCGTGCGGATGTCATGGCTCATTCGGGAGAGGAATTCGCTCTTGGAGGCATTGGCGTGGTTGGCCGCCTGGCATGCCGCCTGGATGGCCCGCTGCTCCCGCATCTCCTTGCGCTTGCTCTCCGTCACGTCCTGGGCCGCGTAGACGATGCCGCTGGCCTTGCCCTCCTCATCGGTGCGGGCCATCACCGCAGTGGCCCGGATCCAGCCGAAATCGTCCCCGCCGGCGTCCGTCTCCTCCGGCATCTTGCGGTAGGCGAAGGTCACGAAGGGCTGCTCCTTCTTCAGGACCTGGCGCAGGTTCCTGCTGCTCATGGTGTAGAGATAGTCGGCCCGGTCCTCCGGATGGACAAAGGTGTCCGCGTAGACCCGCAGGGCCTCGTCATAGTCCGTCCGGTCCTCCAGAAGCTTCTGCACGTCCTCCAGCTGGCTCATGCCCCGCATCTGGTTCTGCTCCAGGTCCCCGTAGTAGGTGGCGAAGAACATGCTGCTCAGGCTCTGGATGATGCCGGCCTGCTCCTCCTCCAGCTTCTGGCGCTTCTGCTCCTCCAGCTTCTCCCTGGTGATGTCCCGCCCCAGGACGTTCACTAAAATCTTGCCGTCCCTGCGGATATAGGTCACATGCTGCTCCAGCCACTGCTCCCTGGGGCCCTTTAAGCGGTAGCTGCAGATCTCCTCCGAATAGTCCTGGGTCTTCGCCGCCTGGCTGCGCATATGCTCCGGGCTCATGTATTTCCTGAATTTCTCCAGGTCTTCGGGAGCCACGGAGTCCTCCAGGGCCCTCTGGTAATAATGGGTGTATTTCCCCGCTCCCCCGTTCTGGGGCTGGGCGCTCTCGTTGAGCCAGAACCGCTCGCACTGATCGCTCTCCAGGTGGATCGTGGTCATCACATGGAAACGGGACTTCAGGATAGCGGCCATCTGCATATCCCGCTGGGAGAGGGTCTGCTCCTGCCGCACCCGCTTATCCACATCCTGCAGCGCCAGGACCGTGTAGTTCCTGGTGCCCTGGTTCCTGCCGAAATACGCGATCACGGCCACATACCGGTATCTTCCCCCCGCCTGCCACTGGCATAGCATATCCAGCTTATGCATTCCCGTGTCCCTGGCCTGGAGCAGGCCCTCCAGGGAGAACTTCTGCCGGAACATCTCCCGGTTCTCCGGATGGATCTGGTGCATCAGGCGGGACTGCAGGACCACGTCCCACATCAGCGTCTGGGAGCTCCAGCCCTCCTGGCTGTATCCGCCCTCCCGCACCAGGTTCACGTTCCCGTCCTTCAAATCGATGGTATATATCCCCAGGTTCTGCTCTCCCAGCGTCCGGGTGACCTCCTGGAGGCGCACGCTGGTCTCATCCAGCTCCAGGCTCTCCTTGAGCATGTCCTGTACATCCTTGATATAAATCAGGACGGTCTGGTTCCCGTCCGTATATCCCGAATCCGGGGTCACCTCCAGCAGGTTCCAGCGGTAGCCTCCCGGGGAGCTGCGCCGGTAGCTGCAGGTCAGGTGCTTGCGCCCGGTCTGCAGCACGCTTTTCAGGTACTCCAGGTGGGTGAAGCTCAGGAACCGGTCCAGGTCGTCCGGATGGATGGTGCCCTTTTTCTTGAACTGCTCCAGCCATTCCGTGAAGCTCTCCTTCTTGCTGTCTATGGCCCATTCCTCCGCGCCCGACTTCACTACCTCATAGCTGTTGCGGCTCAGGTTCACCCGCAGGATCTTGCGGTAGACATAGCTGAATTCGTCCATGTGGGGGGTCAGCGTGATGACCAGGGCCGGGATGCCGCCCTCCCACTGCATGCGCCTGGCCTCCATGTCCACCGTGCCCAGCACATTGTCGCTGATGATGGATTTGCTCTCCTGCCTCTGGCCCATGTGCAGCAGCGGACAGTTGGAGCAGGAGTTCGCCCACATCCTGTCGCAGGTCATCCCCTTCTCCACCTTGGGAGCCATCCTGCGGATGCGTTCGTTAAAATATAGAATTTCGTGGTTATCCTCCCGGATGACATAGATTCCCGTATTCGGTATGGCATCTAATATCTTTTCATAATCTCTGATATCCATGTGCGGTCTCCCCTACTTCCAATCCATCGAAAGTCTTCCGATTTATTTTATCACGGAACAGAACAGGAAGCAAGACTTAAGGATAATAGCGGTAGATTTCCTCCTGGGAAATCCGCCGCGCCAGCTCCCGCAACTGCGCCAGCACGGCCTCCCAGTCCTCAGGCTCCACCCGGTTCCCGCAGGCGGCCATCCGCTCCAGCATGTACTGGTTGACTTCGGGCCCGTAGTGCACCATGTCCATGTAATTGTCCAGGTCGCAGACAATCCAGTCTTCCTGCTGGAAGCAGTACACCTCCACGTTCTCAAAGCGAAGCAATGCGGTCGCGGCGCTGTCCAGGGCATAGAACCGCTCCTCCAGCTCCCCGTTCACGTATGCGCAGTCCCACCACAGCATGGAGAAGGGGGGGATCAGGAAGCGGTAGGTGGTCTCCGGATGGGATGACACCTGCTCTGTCAGGAGCGCCACATTGTCCCCGATCAGGCCCTTTTTGTCAGTAAAATCCCTGTCCTGGGGCTCCCCCTCCAGCACGATGCCCGCCCGGTCATAGGCCCGCATGGCCTGGGCTGCGCCGAATTCCTTGCCCCTCGACCAGTCGTAGGCATGGCCGCCGGTATTGATGCCCGCGCGGGAATAGGCCAGCATGGCCGGTATCCGCTCCAGCAGGATCTCTTTATTGAAAAGATAGGGCAGGTCGTCCAGGATGCTTGCCGTGTGGAGGTAGCCCGGCGTATCGCCGCCCCTGAGCGTCACCTCCGTGGAAGCCTCCAGGGCCGGGATGTCCAGGCACCAGAACACGTTCCGCAGCTCCCCCCTTTCCTGGGCCATTTCCAGGTAATAGAGGAGATCCGCCACGGAGCCCGAGGCGCGGATGACCTTCAGCGTCCTGCAGCCGTATGTCCCGTCCAGGAAGGAGCTGTCGAAGTTCTCCGCCACGGAGGAGCCCACCAGCACGCTGTCATAGGAGAAGTTCCGGACTGTGCCGGGCATCTGGTTGTCCCTGTCGTTGAGCACAGCCTCCATGCCGAAGAAGGGGCTGTGGTACTGGTAGAAAGGGTCGAACAGCCAGACGATCAGGGCCACCAGGAGAAATTCCGCCGCGATGAAGAGAAGGAGGCGCCTGAGCCCCTTCTTCCTGTTTCCGTCCATCCCATCACCTCCTATTAGAATCGCTGCGCGATGGCACTAAAGTGTAAAGTCTCTTCGGCGCACATTTTGGAGAGAAAATTTTACTCGAAAGGGCTCTCATAAAATTTCCTCTCGTGCGCCTCGGGACTTTACTCGCTGCGCGATGGCACTAAAGTGTAAAGTCTCTTCGGCGCACATTTTGGAGAGCAAATTTTATTCGGAAGGGCTCTCATAAAATTTCCTCTCGTGCGCCTCGGGACTTTACTCGCTGCGCAACTCAGAAATTAAAATACAGGAACACGCTCACCTGTGACAGGGAGAGGAAGGCCCAGGTGAAGAGGGTGGCCAGGCAGAACGCGCCGCCCAGGGTATGTCCCTTTTTTTCGATCCAGGCCTCTGCCTTGCCTCCGGCCAGCAGCGCCGCGCCCACTGCCGTGAGCAGCAGGAAGCAGGACAGGAAGAGGCCGTTGGTCAGCCCCGGCGCAGCCATGTCCAGGAGCTTGCGCAGCGCGTAGTTCTCCGGGAAGACCAGCGTATTGCACACGCCCAGCAGCTTCCCCTGGCTGCCCGCGGTGAACAGCCTGCGCCACAGAAGCGCCGCGGACTCCAGCGAGTCGCTGCGGAAGACGGAGAAGGACAGGGTGACGAATACCGCCGTGGCCGCCCGGTTCATCCATTCATGCCGGAAGCGCGCCCGGGGGAAGGCGGTCTCAAAGGCCGCCGCCAGGCCGTGCATCAGCCCCCAGAGGACGAATGTCCAGTTGGCCCCATGCCACAGCCCGCTGACCAGGAACACCGCCAGCAGGTTCAGGATCTGCCGCCTCTTCCCCTTCCGGTTCCCGCCCAGCGGCAGGTACACATACTGGGACAGGAAGCGGGACAGGGTCATATGCCATCTGCGCCAGAATTCCCGGACAGAGGCCGCCTTGAAGGGAGAGTCGAAATTCTCCGGGAGCCGAAAGCCGAACATTGCGGCGATGCCTCTGGCCATGTCGCAGTAGCCGCTGAAATCGAAATACAGTTCCATCATATACCATACGATGACGATCCATGCCGTGGGGGTATCCAGCATGGCGATATTGTCGTACTCCGCATTCACCAGCACGGCCAGCGAGTCCGCAAGCAGCACCTTCTTCGCCAGGCCCAGGATGAACAGGGTGGCCCCGTCGTAGAAGCCCTCCGGGGAGAAGCGCCTGTTCTGCCTGCCCTGCAGCTGGGGCACCAGCTCGCTGTGGAGCACGATGGGGCCCGCGATCAGCTGGGGGAAGAAGCTCACGAAGAACACATAGTCCAGAAGAGGGTAATGGGGCGCGTTCCCCCGGTATCTCTCGATGAGGAAGGACATCTGCTGGAAGGTGAAGAAGCTGATGCCAAGGGGCAGGGCGATTTTTTCCAGGCTGATATCCGTGTGCAGGAGGAAATTGCAGTTGTCGATGAAGAAGTTGAAATATTTGAAATAAAACAGCAGGCCCAGATTCCCCAGGACGCCGCAGGCGAAAAGCCCCCTGCGAAAGCCCCCGCCGCGGATCCTGTGGAGCAGGAAGCTGAATGCATAATTCCCCGCAAGGCTCACCAGCAGGATCCACAGGTAGCTCACATTATAATAGCCGTAGAACCAGAACGACATCCCGATGAGGAATGCCTTGGCCCAGGCCGGATCCTCCAGCTTCTGGAGCAGGAACCACCCCAGAAGCGCCAGCGGAAGGAACGCCGTAATGAATATCACCGAGTTAAAAAGCATCTTATCCCACCTTCAACGAATAGTCGCTCCTGTCCAGAGAGAAATTGGGGTTGTAATAGGGGTCGCCCGCCTCCAGCTCCTTCTTCCACTTCTCCCGGAAGCGCTCCGACTCCTGCCCATAGCGCTCCGCCCGCTCCCCGGCATCGTCCAGGCCTCTGGAGGCGGATTCATAGTGGAACAGCTCCGCGAAGGGCGTGAAGACGTTCAGGAGCCCCATCCCCCGCAGCTTCAGGCAGAAGTCCACATCGTTCAGGGACACCGCGAAGCCCTCGTCCAGGCCTCCCGCCGCCAGGTACAGCTCCTTTTTCACCAGTAGGCAGGCCCCTGTCACAGCGGTCACGTCCTGGGCATAGCACAGCCGCCCCATGTAGCCCAGGTTCTGGCGGTGCTGCCTGTAATGGGTATGCCCCGCCGTCCGGTGGGCCCCCAGCCCAATCACCACCCCGGCGTGCTGGATGGTCTTGTCCGGATAGTAGAGTTTGGCCCCCACGGCCCCCACGTCGGCCCGCTGGGCGTACATCAGAAGCTCCTCCATCCAGTTGACGGTGATGACCTCCGTGTCGTTGTTCAAAAGCAGGACGTAGTCGCCTGTGGCGCAGCTTACGCCCAGGTTGTTGATGGCGGAATAGTTGAAGCCCCCTCTGTAGGTGACTATGGCAATCCTGCCGTCCCGGCTGCGCAAAGCCTGCTGCTGGTCCGAGGCCCCTTCCTTCCCCTCCGGGGCGCCGCCGTAGCCATAGCCCAGAAGCTGGCTGTAATATTCCCGGATCTCGGCTGTGGCGCTGTTGTTCTCGACGACTATAATCTCATAGTTGTCATAGGTGGACTTCTCCAGAATGGAGGAGACACAGCGGCGCAGATCCTCCACATGGTCCTTATTGGGGATGACGACGGATATCTTCGGCGTACCGATAATATTGTAACGGATGCGGAAGATGGTCTCGAAGGCCCTGGTGCTCTCGATCTTAAAGTGCTCATAGCCATGCTTCCCAAGGTGCTCCGCCACCGCCCCCTTGGCCGCCTCGATGGCGTAGGGCTTGGCGTCGATTCCCGCCGCCACGCTGCCCGAATGGCTCCGCCAGTAGTACAGGAGCCTGGGCACATGGACGATCCTCTCCGCGTTGTCCGTGAGCCGCAGGATCATGTCGTGGTCCTGGCTGCCGTCGAATTTGGGCCGAAACAGCTCCTCCCCGTCCAGGAGCTTCCTGGAGAAGACGCTGAAATGGCAGATGTAGTTGTTGGCCCGCAGATTGTCCGGGGCGTAGTCCGGCTTGAAGTGCATGGTCAGCATGCGGTTGATGTCGTCCCCCTTGAAGGTGGTCTCATCGCAGTACAGATAATCCGCATCCTGTTCATTGATAGCCTTCACATACTCGTAGAGCGTGCTGGGGTGGAGCAGGTCGTCCTGGTCCAGCAGGCCCAGATACTCTCCCGTGGCCATCTGCAGGCAGGCGTTTGTATTGCCCGCGATGCCGCCGTTCCTGTCCAGATGCCGGTAGCGGATCCTGCCGCCGGACTTTTCCGCGTATTCCCGGCAGATCTCCCCGATATAGCCGTGGGCCTCGTCGGAGCCGTCCGCCAGGCACAGCTCCCAGTTCTGATAGGTCTGGGCCATGACGGAATCCAGCATTTCCCTCTGGTACTGTTCGGGATTGTTCCACAGGGGCACCAGGATGCTGACCTTCACCATCCGGGGGAACAGGGCCTCCCGCTCTGCCGCCGCCTGCTCCGGGGAGGGGAAGCTCTCGGTGCCGAACTGCTTCATGGCCTGGCGCTCCCGCTTCTTGTAGGAGAGCTTTTGCAGCACGTCCCTGGGGCCGCCGCAGTTCCTCAGCCTGTCCCGCTGGCGGATGATCCAGTGCAGCACGTCCCTGGCGGGCCTGCTGGCTTTCCAGAGGGGATTTTTTTTGATGCGGTTAAGCTTCCACTCCAGCTCCTCGTTCTTCGCCTCCAGGTCGGCGATCCGGCCCGCCAGGTCGGCGCATTTCAAATGCTCCCGCTCATAGGCCTCTCTGAAATCCATCTCTTCCATAACTCTCCCTCATTTCCATGCAAAACCTCTGGAGCCGCCCCATGGAGCGCCCTGTCCGCAGGTCGGCGGTCTGTCCCTAACAGGCTTCCCGCAGCCCCGCCTCGGCCCTCCCGGCCTTCCGTCACAGGCTTCCCGCAGCCCCGCTGCACTCCTCCGGCTACGTCAGATCCCGGGCCATGGCCAGGGGCATCCGCACGATTTCTATCCTGGCCCGGAGCAGGTTCTCCTCCCGGCGCTTCAGCTCCTTCAGGCCGATGTTGATGTTCGGGTCCTCCGTGGGGAAGACGATGCTGGGGCAGTCCCTCTCATCCTTCGCCCCCTTCCCCCGGGGCGGCTTCACGATCCGCCCGTTGGCGTACAGGAGCTTCCGCTTGTGCAGGGGCACCGCCTCGCCGTTGAAGGTCATCTCCGCGATCTTCACCATGCAGGGATACATCCCCGGATCGATCCGCAGCATCTCCACCTCCCCCGACACCTGAAGCTCCAGCTCTATCAGCCAGTCCCCCTGATAGGCGTCCCTGACGAAATAGGAGTCCTCCTCGCTGTAGCCCTGCCCCCTGTCCTCGTAGATCTGGACCCGGTTCACGTCCTCGGAGTCCTGATATCTGTCCAGCCAGTCCTGGGGGTTCATGATGGCGCAGCCGATCTTCTCCCGCATCTCCGCCATGGAGGAGCGGTTCCCCGTGACGAACCGCTGGAACTCCCCCTCCTCCTCCCAGAACTCCTTCACGTCCTTCTCCGTCATGGCGCATTCCCGCAAGATCCAGTCCAGGCCGATTTTGTTGCGCCTCTCGTCCTCCAGCAGATACCAGTAGGCCGCCCGGAAGGCCAGCCTCCTGGTGTCCATGGGCTTGCCGAAGGTCCACTCATAGTCGATCAGCGTCCACTCGCCCTCCAGAAAGCCCTCCAGCCCCCCGTCCTTCCCCGGCCGGGGCCGGATGAGCACATTCCCGAAGACAAGGTCGAAGTCGGCGGCCGGGTAGTCGCTGTTGTAGCCCACCCGCTCCGCGAACTGCCGAAAGAGCCTGCGGAAGGCCTCCGTGTCCCCCCGCTCCAGGCATCCGTCCATCACCTCCAGAAGGGGCACGCCCTCCACGTACTCGAACCTGGCCTCCACTGTCCCTTCCGTCTCCACCAGCTCACAGGCATTGACGGAGAGCCGCCCGCCCCGATACCGCTCCGCCAGGCTCTCATAGGCCGCCTCCATCCCCCTGACATGGGCGGCAGCAGCCCGGGTCAGGGGGGATTTCCTCACCGTAAGCCCCCTGTCCCCGGAAGCCTCCCGGCTCTCTGAAATCTCCGTGCGGATGGCGTACTCCGGTGCCCGGTCATTGGAATACTTCACGAACTTCGTGTCGAACCCCTCCCCGATCACCGCCAGGTAGGAATTGGAGAACACCGGGAACAGCCCCTCCTCCACCAGCCCGTCAAAGGCGTTCTTTTCGTTGAAGAGCTGCATCCTGGACCTGTCGAAATTCCGTTTATTATTGAACAGCTCCCCTTTTTTCGGGAGATATTCGTCGCTGTACAGGGAGGTCATGAACTTGTAGTCCGGGTAGGGATAATAGAAATGCCACTCCCTTGCGCCGCAGCGTCCGAAGATGCTCTCCAGCCCGCCCCTGCCGAAGGTGCGCACGTCCCCGCCCGAGGCGTAGTTCTCGATGCCGGAGAAATAAGTGCCCAGATGATCCTCCCTGCAGCCCGCGAAATATTTCAGCCCGTACCGGTTCTCTATGGCGATGACGATCCTGCCCCCCGGGGCCAGATGGGCCATGAGCCTTTTCAGATAGTCCTCATAGGGCCTGTCCCCGCCCATGTAGGCCTGGCCGTACTCAAAGACCCCTATCAGGCAGATGTAGTCGAAATCCGCGGGCAGCTCCGGCTCGATGTCCCTGAAGTTCCCCACCCGGATCGTGACATTGCCGCACTCCCTGTGCCTGTAGGCATTGATCAGGCTGCGCCTTCTGGACAGCTCCAGGCAGGTCACCGTCCCCGCCTTCCTGGACAGCGCCCCCGTGATCGCGCCGCAGCCGCTGCCCACCTCCAGCACCTTCGCGCTCTTGTCCATGGGGATCCAGTCCACGATGTTCTCCCGCAGGGGGGAGAGGTGGTACAGGATGGGCCAGACCCTGCGCTCCTCGATGATGCGCTCGTACTCCGCGGCCGTCCTGCTTTTCGCGATCTCCAGCAGCTCGTCCTCCATGGCCCCCTCGCTGTAGAAATCCTCCCCGGGATACCGGCTGTAATCCAGCTTTACTTTTCCGATCTCTTCTATCCTTTTCTCTGCCATGTCCCCGCCATTTCTCTTCAACCGGCTCCCGGAGGGTCCGCTCCCTCCGGTGCATCCGTCACCGTCACTCTGGAATCCATGTCATAGTATCCCACCGTGTCCTTATCTGACACTACTGTCACATCCAGCACGTCATAGAGCCTGTGGTACACCTGGAACCTGTCCCCCTCGTAGCCCGTGACCCCCAGGGACAGCAGGTACTCCCCGCCCTGGAGGCTCATCTTCTGGGTGAATGCGATGTCCTTCACCTGCCCCGGCTCCCCGCTCTCCAGAAAGGACTTTTCAATCATGGTATTCGTCCCCGTGATCTCCGTGCCCAGGGCGTCCTTGAAGGAAAAGGCGAAGATCGGGGCAGGCACATGGGCCTGGAACCGCACCCGCATATGCAGGGTGAACTCGCTGCCCTTCAGGATCGCCAGGGCCCGCACCCCCCGCTCATCCGTCAGATAATACTCCAGGATCCGGGCCTGCCCGGTGCCGTACTCCTGCACGTCCGGATTCACCGCCTCCCCGGCTTTCGGCGCGCCCTCCTCCAGGGCCGCCTGCCCCTCCTCCCCGGGATTCTCTTCCGGAAGCTCATACTGCCCCACCAGCACCCGCTTATAGGCGTCTATCATCTCCTTGGGGGAGCCCTCCCCCAGAAGCGTGCCCTTGTTCAGCAGGAACACCCTGTCGCAGTATTTGCTGATCACGCTCAGGTCGTGGCTGACGAAGACGATGGTCTTGCCCATCTTCTTGAATTCCTCGAATTTGTGGTAGCACTTGGCCTGGAAGAACACGTCCCCCACGGACAGCGCCTCGTCCACGATCAGGATCTCCGGCTCGATGTTGATGGCCACCGCAAAGGCCAGGCGCACGAACATGCCGCTGGAGTAGGTCTTCACCGGCTGGTTCACATAGTCCCCGATATCGGCGAACTCCAGGATGTCCGGGAGCTTGGCGTCGATCTCCCTGTCGGTGAAGCCCATCATGGTGCCGTTCAAGTACACGTTCTCTATGCCATTGTACTCCTGGTTGAAGCCCGCGCCCAGCTCCAGGAGGGCGGAGATGCGCCCGTCCACCTTCACCTGGCCGGAGGTGGGGCTCAGCACTCCCGTGATGATCTTCAGGATGGTGGACTTCCCCGAGCCGTTGGTGCCGATGATGCCCACGGTCTCCCCCTTGCGGATGCAGAGGTTCACTCCGTTCAGGGCGTAGTGGCGCTTCTGGGCCTTATGCCTGCTTAGGCCGAAGGCGTCCTTCACCCGGTCCCTGGCCCTGTCGTACAGCTTGTACACCTTCACCAGGTCCCTGATCTCTATGGCGGGGAGCTCTACCTCCCGCACCTGTATCTTGCTCTCTTGATTTCCCATGTTACCCCCGTTGCCCTGTCCGTCCTCCGGCCGCCTACAGCACATCCGCGAAATGCGGCTTCAGCCGCTTGAACACCGCCACGCCGATTCCGAACAGCACCACCGTGACGATCCAGAAATACATGGTGGAGAAGAAGTCCTCGAAGAACCAGCTCCTCTCATAGATGGCGCTGCGGTATCCGTTCACGATATATACCAGCGGGTTCAGCTTCAGGACCACCACCCACTCCTCAGGCGCGGAATCGATGTTCCACAAAATAGGCGTGGCCCAGATCCCGATCTGCAGGGCGATGCCTATGATCTGGGTCAGGTCCTTGAAGAAGACCACCACGGCGCAGGTGGCATAGCACAGCGCCAGCACGAACACGAACAGGCAGGCGCTGTAATAGAGGATCTGCGTGGTATAGACCGTGGGATAGTACCCGTAGAGCGCCGCCACGATCAGCAGCACCGCCACGAAGAACACATGGATGAATGTGGCGGCGATGACCTTGATGATGGGCAGGATGCTGATCTTGAACACCACCTTCTTCACCAGATAGTCGTACTCCCGCAGAGCGTTGGTGCCATTGTTCAGGGCCTCGTTGAAATAGAACCAGGGCACCAGCCCCGCCGTCAGGAAGAGCACGAAGGGCACGTCCTCCACGCCCCTTCCCCCGCCGCCCATGAGCTTGTCGAAGACAATGTAATACATCGCCACAGTCACCACCGGCTGGGCCAGGGCCCACAGCGCCCCCATGGAGGAGCCGGCGTAGCGCTTCCTGAAGTCGTTCTTCGCCAGCTTCCAGATCAGATGCCTGCTCTGGTACAGCTCCACCGGAATGGTGGTGAACTTCTCGTACCACTTGGCAAAGACCAGGCAGGCGATGAGGATCATCCCGCAGGAGAGGGCCTTTTTCAGAAGCTCCTCCTGAGGGTCTGCGCTGGGGCCGGGATTCTGGTGGATGAGGATGGCCAGCGCCATCAGAAGCCCCGCCAGGGAGAACAGGAGTATCCCGCCTTTTTTACTGATTTTCATGCATCTGCCTCTTATACTCCTCCAGACCGCCCCAGTTCCTGTCCCGCTCGATCATTACCAGCTCCATTCCCTCCGGAACAGGCCATTCTATACCGATGGCCGAATCGTCATAGGCGATGCCGCCCTCATCCCCGGGATGGTAAAAATCGGTACATTTATAACAAAATTCCGCATAGTCCGACAGCACCAGATATCCGTGGGCGAAATTCTTGGGCACGAAGAACTGCCTTTTATTCTCCTCAGACAGCACTACGCCGTACCACTTGCCAAACGTAGGCGATCCCTTCCTGAGGTCCACCGCCACATCGAAGACCTCCCCGCGGATGACCCTCACCAGCTTGTCCTGGGGGAACTGCTTCTGGAAATGCAGGCCCCTGAGCACCCCTCTCCTCCCCGCCGACTGGTTGTCCTGGACGAACACCTCCGGGATGCCCGCCTCCTTATACGCCTCATAATGATAGGATTCGTAAAAATATCCCCTCTCATCCCCGTAAACCGCCGGCGTAATGACCTTCAGCCCCTCTATCCCGCATGTCTCTACCTGAATCTTGCCCATCGCAAGCCCCTCCTTCTTTACATCCGATTCTCTTTTATCCTGTCTCTTATCCTGATTTTTATCCTGATATCCTGACCTCTTATCCCCCCAGGCTCCGGCTCAGGGGATCTGCAGATAGCTCACGTTCATGTCCACGTTCCCCGCAATGCCGTCCACCGCGCCCTTGGAGGTGTACTGCCACATATGGTAATACCCCTGGTACAGCGGCGTGTGCCGGTACTCTGCCAGCCAGATGCAGTAGTGCTCCAGCTTGTCCACATGGAGGTTGTTGTTGTACCAGTTGCGGCTGGCGTAGACCCCCGCCGTATAGCCCGCGTTGGCGATGGTGCGGCAGAAGGCCTCGCACACCGCCGTCCTGGTGTCCGCGTCCAGGTTGTCCGCCCGGCCGTTCCCCCCTGCCCCCTCCGTGTCGATGAACACAGGGTAGTCCAGGTCGTACTCCCGGATCAGCTGCAGCACCGCGGAGGCTTCCTCCACGGCCTCCACCTCATTCACCGCCTGGGTGAAGAAATACACCCCCACGGGCATGCCGCTGGCGGCCGCGCCCCGCATGTTGGCGGCAAAGCAGGAATCCTCCACCAGGCTCCCCGTGGTGGAGCCGCGATACCCCGCCCGGACGATGGCGAACTCCACGCCCGCGTTCTTCACCCGGTCCCAGTCGATCTCGCCGTTCCACTTGGACACGTCTATGCCCACCCTGGAATTGGCGGTGGAGGTCTGGAGCTGCGAGATCTCCGTGGCGTCCGCGTCCGCTATGGCGTCCGCCACCTCCGTGTCCTCCGCGGCCACATCGATATCCGCCTCCGTGAGAAGCAGGAGGGAGATGTCGTCGATGGCCACGTACTCCACCTTATCCTTCACCCGGACCTTCGTCCCGTTCTCCGGCATCCGGTATCCTTCCATGGGCATCAGCTCCACATAGTATTCCCCCGCCGACAGGTCGCCGATGTAGATGACCCCGTCCTTGTCCAGGTCCTTGTATTCCCCCAGCCCGTCCAGCCTGACGAGGAAGCTCTCCCCTGTGACCAGCTCCCCCTGGGTGTCCACGATCTGGATGCGCAGGTCCTTCTCCACGGAGGTGACCATCATGGACAGCCTGGAGGCATTGTCCCTGGCCGCCTCCAGGATGGGGTTCGACTCCGGGTCGAAGAAGGTGTCGTCCTTCAGGAATGCCGACAGATCGTCCCCGATCTGCCCGTTGACCACGCCGCCCTTTCCCGGGCCCTGCTGCCCCGCGTCCTCCTCCGAGCTTTCCGCCGGAGGCCGCGCAGTCCCCTTCGGTGCCTGGCCGCCCTGATCCCCGTTGGCGTACAGCACCAGGAGGGAGACCAGCAGGATCACCCCCATGGAGGCCAGGATGGCCATTCTGCGTATCTTAGAGTCCATTTGCTACCTCTACCAGATATTCTCCGTAATGGGTCTTCATCAGGGGCTGGGCCAGCGCGAGCAGCTGCTCCTTGTCGATGAAGCCCCTCTTGTAGGCGATCTCCTCGATGCAGGAGATGTAGAGGCCCTGCCTCTTCTGGAAAGCCGCTACGAAATCCGCGGCGTCCAGCAGGGAGTCGTGGTTCCCTGTGTCCAGCCAGGCGAAGCCCCGCCCCAGGGTCTCCACCCGCAGCGTCCCCCTGCGCAGGTACTCATTGTTCACGCTGGTGATCTCCAGCTCCCCCCTGGCGGAGGGCTTCACGTTCCTGGCGATTTCTACTACGTCGCTGTCGTAGAAGTACAGGCCCGGCACCGCGTAATTGCTCTTGGGCTTCTCCGGCTTCTCTTCGATGGAGAGGGCCTTCCCGCTCTCGTCGAACTCCACCACCCCGTACTCCCTGGGGTCCCGGACATAATAGCCGAAGATGGTGGCTCCCTTCTCCCTGGCCGCCACCTCCCGCAGCACCCGCGAGAAGCTCTGTCCGTAGAAGATATTGTCCCCCAGCACCAAGGCCACCCTGTCGCCGCCTATGAAGTCCGCCCCGATCAGGAAGCTCTCCGCCAGCCCGTTGGGGGCTTCCTGCACCGCGTAGGACAGCTCCATGCCAAGCTGGCTCCCGTCCCCCAGAAGCTCCCGGAACACGGGAAGGTCCCTGGGCGTGGAGATGATCAGGATCTCCCGGATGCCCGCCAGCATCAGGGTGGACATGGGATAATAGATCATGGGTTTGTCGTATACCGGCATGATCTGCTTGGAGACCGCCTTGGTCAGAGGATACAGCCTGGTGCCGGAGCCTCCCGCTAAAATGATTCCCTTCATAACATACCTCCGTCTGCGTCTCAAAACGCGCTAAATGGGAACGATGTGATTCGTCCCCATTTTTCCCGGGAATTGTTCAGGTCGTTCCTGAGCAATCCCTTACTTTTCGTACATGTCGGCGTAATATTTCTGGTAATCGCCGCTGGTCACGTTCTTCATCCACTCCTCATGCTCGAAGAACCACTGGATGGTCCTGCGGATGCCCTCCCTGAACATGGTCTCCGGCTGCCACCCGATGGCCGCCTTGATCTTGTCCGGCGCGATGGCGTATCTGCGGTCATGTCCCTTGCGGTCCTCCACATAGGTGATCAGGTCTGTGGTCACATGCGCCTTTCTGGGGTCGTCGTCCGGCAGCATCTCCTGCAGGGTCTCTATGATGATATGGATGATCTCGATGTTCTGCTTCTCGTTATGGCCGCCTATGTTGTAGGTCTGGAACAGCTCTCCCTGCTCCTGGACCATGTCGATGGCCTTGGCGTGGTCCTCCACGTAGAGCCAGTCCCTGACGTTCTTGCCGTCTCCGTACACGGGGAGCTTCCTGCCCTGCAGACAGTTGTTGATGATCAGGGGGATCAGCTTCTCCGGGAACTGATAGGGGCCGTAGTTGTTGGAGCAGTTGGTGATGTTGGCCGGGAAACGGTAGGTGTCCATATAGGACTTCACCAGCATGTCCGCCCCCGCCTTGCTGGCGGAGTAAGGGCTGTGAGGGTCGTAGGGCGTGTCCTCATAGAAGAACGCGCTGTCGTCATCCGGCAGGGAGCCGTACACCTCGTCCGTGGACACATGCAGGAATTTCTTCCCGGGCCTGAAGCCGCCCTCCGGCAGCTCCCAGGCCTCCTTTGCGCAGTTCAGCATCACGGCCGTCCCCAGCACATTGGTGCGCACGAACACCTCTGGTTCCCGGATGCTCCTGTCCACATGGCTCTCCGCCGCGAAATGCACCACCCGGTCAATGTCGTTCTCCGCGAATATCCGGGAGATGGCCTCCTTGTCGCAGATGTCCGCCTTCACGAAGCTGTAGTTCGGATTGCCCTCCAGGCTCTTCAGGTTCTCCAGATTGCCCGCGTAGGTCAGAAGGTCCACGTTGATGACGCGGATGTCGTCACCGTATTTCCGGAACATATAATGGATATAGTTGGAGCCGATGAAACCGGCGCCTCCTGTCACAAGATAAGTACGCATTTTTTATCTCCTTCCTTTGGGTAAAGCTGCTCTTAGTATAACCATTCTCCGCGTCAATAGCCAAGGTAGCTGATGTTCATGTCCACATTGCCGCTGATGCCGCTGACGCTGCCCGTGGATCTGTACTGCCACAGATCGTACCTGCCCTTGTAGGTGGGAGACGCGGCGTACTGGGCCATCCATATCTTGTAGGCGTTCAGGGACGCGGCGTCTATCTGGGTCTCCAGCCAGTGCTTGTTGGAGTAGACGCCCGCCGTGTAGCCTGCGTTCTGGATGGTCTGGCAGAATGCCCTGCACACGGCCGTCCTGGCTGTCTTGTCGATGCGGTCGCCCCGGCCGCCGCTGGACTCCACATCCAGGAATACAGGATAGGAAATCTTGTAATTCCTAATCTGGTCCAGCACCATGGAAGCCTCCTCCACTGCCTCCACCTCATCCAGGGCCTGGGAGTAGAAGTAGACGCCTACCTTCAGTCCGGCAGCGATGGCCCCCTGTATATTCTCCTCAAATCTGGGATCCACGATCAGCTTGCCCTCCGTGGAGCCCCGGTAGCCGCAGCGTATGATGACGTAGGAGATGCCGGAGTTCTTCACGGCGCTCCACTGTATCTTCCCGTTCCATTTGGACACGTCGATGCCCACGGTGCCGCTGCCTACCACCAGGGAGCCGTCGCTGGCGAAATTGTACTTCGCCCCCTGGATGACCTGCTCCCCCGTGACCTTCTTGCCGTCGGCCGTGAAGTAGTACACCTTTCCGTCAATGGTCTGCCAGCCGGTATATTTGGCGTCCGCCTTCACATAGAAAGCACCTGCCGTGTAGTAATCGGCATTGGTGGCCTCCCGATAATCATTGTTCTCCAGGACGTATATCTGTCTGCCGCTCACATCCTTCAGAAGGGTGCGGGAATCCTCTCTGGGATTCCGCTTCACGGTGACGGCGCAGGTGGCGGTGACGGTCTCCGTCCCCTCGGTGTAGCTGATGGTGACGGTGGCGCTGCCCTCCGCCATTCCGGTGACAGTGACCACATTGCCCTGGGCGCTGACGGAAGCCTTCCCCGCGTCGGAGGATGTGGCCGTCACGTTCACCACGGAGGCGGCGTTGACTACGGTGGCAGTGATGTTCACCGATGTCTGGGTGTATACCGTCAGGGCGTTCTTGTCCAGCCGCATCACCATTTCGCCCTTGATGGTCACGGTGAGCACGGCCTTCCCGGCGGTCTCCGCCTTGCCGTCCTTATAGTTCGCCGTTATGGTCAGGTTCGCCGTGCCGGCGGCCTTGCCCTGTATGGTGATATTGCCCTTCGAGTCGATCACGGCGGTGGCCACCGTGGCATTGTCCGAGCTGATGATATACTCGATGGCGCCGCCCTCCTTGGAGCCCGATGCCGTGGCTATCGCAGCCATCGTCCCGCCCACCGTTCCGGTCAGGGCCGCCTGGTTCACGGTGACGCTCACCGGCGCCAGGGTAGGCGTGGGGGTGGGGGTGGGCGTGGGCGTAGGGGTTGGTGTAGGTGTCGGAGTCGGTTCCGGCGTGGGCGTCGGTGTCGGGGTAGGAGTGGGCGTCGGTGCCGGTGTGGGCGTCGGTGTCGGCGCAGGAGTGGGTGTCGGCGTCGGTTCTTGTGTCGGTTCTGCCGTAGGCTCCTGTGTCGGTTCCGGCGTAGGCGCGTCCGTGGGCTGGGATGCCTCCGGCGCATCCGTGGAATCCTGGCCCGAATCCTCAGCCGTCTCGCTGGGCACGTCCTCCTCCCCTTCCGTCCGGGCTCCTTCCCCTGGCAGTCCGGCGTCCTCGCCCATATGCAGCAGCCACCTCCCCGCTGCCGCCAGCGTCATGGGATCCGGTATGGTGCTCCTGTCCACCGCCTCATAGGAAGTGGCCACCACGCTGCTCTCCACCCAGGGCACCGTATCCTGCAGGCTGGACTCCACCTGGGTATCGTTCTTCTTGGTGTCCTCCTGGCTGGCGTTTACCTCGCTCTCCTGCTTTACCTCATTGGACACGTCTACTTTCTTGTAGTCGATTTCCTTCTTGACCTCCACGGACTGGGTGTCCAGGGAAAGGATGTAATCGGCATATTTTTCATCCGTCAGGGCCTCCATGGCCACCTTGTATGTACCCGGCTTGATCTCCTTCTTATAAATGATTCCGTCCATGTCGTCATCCGACCAGATGGCCGTCTTGCCGTCCGCATCCGTCACTGTCACCGAAAAGGGCACATTGGGCACCAGCTTCTCCGTCTTTCTGTTGACGAACTTGATCTTCAGGTCCTTCTGGATGGAGGTGAAGCTGGGCAGCACGGATATCTGCCTCTCATAGCCGCTCTCGTCGTAGTCCTTCTTCGGCTTCTCCTGGGAATCCTCCTCCACTACATCGGATGCCGGGGACCTGCGGGCATTGGCTACGGCCAGCAGCCCCTGCTCTCCGATCATGGTGATGCCGTCCAGCTGGGCGCCCACTTTGGCGAAATCAGCCACCTGCCTGTCAACGGCGCTTGCGCTGAAAAATACGCAGCCCGTCACGATCGCCAGGATCAGCACGGCAGCGCCGCTGCCTACCATCACCTTGTCCATGGTGTCCATGCCCCGCAGCGCTCTCCCCAGCTTCGCCAGGAAGCCCGCCCCGGGCCCCTTCGCCTGTGCGCCTGCGGGTCTGCGGGCGATATCCCCGGAACGGGGCCTCTCCGCCGCGGGGCGGGTCTGCGTCCCCCTGGCATAGGACTGCCTCTCTCCGGGGCGGGAAGCCCTCCGCCCGGCGGGAACCTCCCCGTACTCCCCGTACCGTTCCTCCTCACCGGCGTATGCGTCGGCGAACTCTTCCTCTTCGTCCCCGTAGTCCCCGTAAGGATCCCCGGGCCTGTATCCGTCCTCCGCGAAAGCCCCGCCGGCCCTTGTCCCACGGGCGTATGCGTACCTGTCCCTCCTGTAGGGAATGTCCTCTTCCTCCGCTTCATACCCGATCCAGCCCTGGTCTTCCTCCGCCTCCCAGGCGTGCATCCCCTCTTCCGCATCCGCCATGCCGTCTATGCCATATCTGTCCGCCCCGTCTTCCATGTAGGCCTCCGGATCCGCATCTTCCATCTCTTCGCAGGTGCCTGTATAGGAATCTTCATAGGAGTCCTCACCGTCGTCTCCGTACACGGAATCCTCCCTGTCCCAGTCGTGCTCCTGTCCGTCATATGCTTCCCAGTCCCGGGCCTTTTTATCAGAACGGCTGAACAATTTTTTCATGGTCATTTCCCTTTCCAAAACGAAACCGTAATAATTCTGTAATAGTATAGCATCCTTTCTGCGCTTCTTCAAGCGAAATCCCATTTATTCATAATTTCTTAAAATCTTAAAATACTTTAAAAACTTTTAAAGTCCCATTAATATTATGGACTTTCGCCTCTCATAATAGTAAAATGAGATTCATAAAGAAACGGAGAATACTTATGAAGAACAGAAAACTTTCCCAGAGCGATCCACAGCAGCACAGAATCCCCGACCTGGACATCATAGACTTAGAAGCACAGAGCCCCTCGTCCGATGCCCGGCCAGGCGCATCGGACGGCTCCCCGGAGGAGGAAGCCAGCGGCCGGGAGGGCGGGAAGAAGCGGGGCCCCGCCTGGCTCAATATCCACACCGTGCTGCTGGCAGTGGCGGTGCTCTTCGTGGCGGGAATCGTGTATAAGGTCATGACCTTCGGCGAGTACGTAGACCTGGACGAGATCTTCTCCGACGGGCCCGGGGAGTACAGCGATACCTACGATACGATCCTGCCCCTGCTGGACGAATCCAGCAATCCCGTGTACAAGGACTACAGCCAGGGCGCCACGATCCTGGCCTTCGGCAACGCGCCCTTTGCGGATGACAGGGGCTCCGAGGACAATCTGGTGAGCCTCATGCAGAAGGAGACGGGCACCACCATCTATAACTGCTCCATCAGCGGGAGCCTCATGACCACCGTGCTCAATGAGCTGCACGCGGATACCGCCCCCTGGGACGCGTTCAACGCCTACTGGCTGTGCAACATCCTGGCCGGCAGCGAGAAAGCGGACAAAGAGTACCTGGAGGCGCTGGAGTTTTTAGGCGATGAGGCCCCGCCGGAGGCCAAAGAGGTCTACGACACCCTGAAGTCCATCGACCTGGACGATGTGGACGCCATCGTGATCATGTATGACGCCAGCGACTATCTGGCCGGGCGCCCCATGAGCAATCCGGGGAACGCCACCGACATCACCACCTTCGCGGGCAACACAGAGGCCATCATCGAATACCTGCACTATTTTGCCCCCAATACCCGCGTCATCATCATGTCCCCCACCTACGCCTTCGCCCTGGAGGACGACGGGACGTACATCAGCAGCGACATGAAGCGCTACGGACAGGACGTGCTGAGCATCTATGCCATCCTGCAGTATGCCTCCTGCGTCTCCAGGAGCACCACCTTTGTGGACAACATATACAACACCATCAATGAGGACAATGCGGAGAAATATCTGGAGGACCATCTGCACCTGAACCTGAAGGGCAGAAAAAAAGTAGCCGAACGCTTCGCCTACGCGCTCAACTACTATAATCAGGATCCCCGTACCGGAGCACAGGAGTAGATCACCCGGCAGCCGGTACGGTCAGCTCCACGGCCGTGTTCCGGTATATGATATACCCCTGCGCCTCCCCGAACCGCTCCCAGCCGTAGTCCTCCGGCTTCCCTCTGACCTTCTGGCCGGGGCGGAATATCACATAGTGGCAGCCGTTTTCGGTGGCCATGGGGGCCAGGGTCTCCATCTGGATGACCTCCCGCTCCATCTCGTCCCGGAGGGGATTGTAGTAATGCCATTTGTTCACTGTCAGCTCCCGGCCATAGGGCATGCAGGTCACCGGGGAGTATTGGCGCACATACTGGACCAGCTCCAGGGGGAACGCCGCCTTCACCTCCCGCCCCGGCACCTGGATCGCGTCGCAGATCTCCACCACCGCGTCCGGCACATGGTAGATGTTCTCCGCCCGGGAGAAGAGGGGGCTGCTGTAGACATAGCTTCCCGATATCCCGATCAGGCCTGCGGCGCAGAGCGCGAACAGCTCCGCCCCGGTCTTTTTTTTCTGCGCCATCTGCCCGTAAATGCATACACATGTATACGCAATCACGATTGTCATGGGGAGCAGCCACAGGATCCTGTAATAGATCTCGCTGCCCACCACCCCGTACACCACGCCGGCGAACAGGGGATTGAAATACAAAAACAGCAGCGCCAGGGGCAGATAGAGGAAGAGGATCCTCCTGGGCCTGCACTTCTCATTGATCCACAGCCAGACAAGGCACAGGACATACCATATCCCGATCAGCCCCGTGCCCATGTATTCCCGAAACAAGGCAGCTACATCACTCCACATACGCCCTCCCGTCATAAGGAACTTGAAAATACCTAGTCAAAAAGCAGGTACAGAACCGCATACGCCACACAGGGCAGGCAGCAGACGATCAGGGGCGCCAGTATCCCCGGCCGCTTATAGCAGACGGCCCCGATCAACCCCGCCAGCCCCACGGCCATGCATACCAGCAAGGCCCCCAAAGTGCTGCACAGGCATCCCGTCAGAGCCGCCGCGCCGAACAGCACATAGAGCGCCGCGGGGATCCGCCGCTTCTCCTGGAGCCTGCGCAGCAGCAGCAACAGCAGCAGCAGCAGGAAGGGGATCACGATGTTCCCCAGGGCCGCCTTGCCCTGCCTGCTCCTGGCGATCATGAAGTTCTCCACCGTGTAGATGGAATAGTTCCCGAACAGCACCAGGATCTCCGTAAATATCAGGAACAGCGCCTGCTGGCTCCCGCTGTCCGGGAACAGCTCCGCCGCGAACACCCGGTAGATCCCGTAGGTCATGGCGATCAGCGCCACCGGCAGCGCCACCTGGGCCACCGTCACCACTTGCATCCCCGACAGCTTGGCCAGGAAGGCGATCCACAGGGGAAAGGGCGCCAGGCCATGCCTGCTGTCCAGCTCGGTCCCGCCCCCTGTATAGGGCAGCACCTGGTACATGGTGTCGGAATTCTCGGCCACGCTGGCTACGGCCACGTAATACGCATCGTCCGTATCCCCGTAGGCCAGCCGCACCGCCTGTACCAGCTGGAAGAGCAGGAGCCCCCAGAACACGGCCCACAGCAGGACGCCCTCCCCGGACTTCCCACCCTCCGCCCTCCGCGCCGGCAGGAAGGACCATGCCCCCTCCCTCCTCCTGCGCCGCAGCTCCACCGCTGCCGCCAAGAGCAGGAGCAAGACCGTATACCCCGCAAAAAGCGCCGCCATATGGGAAAACCGCCGCTGCCGCAATATCATGGGCACGCAGATCAGCTGGAACCCGGCCCACAGCAGGAACTGTCCGCCCACCCACCGGAAGGCCAGGCTGCTCCCCCCGCTGTCCCCACGGGAGCACAGACCGCCGACGGCCACGGGAACAGGAAACAGCAGTAGAATCAATATCAATATCTGAACCGCCACAATCCTCATCTCCCTTTCCGCCGCTTCCCGCCTGCAAGCAGAAGCGGCCCCATATACCATAGGGCATTGACGCCTATGGTCTGCCTGTAGTCCATCCTCCCCGCCCCCCGCATGGTCAGCGCCGCCACCAGGAGGCCCGAGGCCAGGATGCAGATCCCCAGGGACAGCACCGGCCTCCCGCCGGGCCGCCTCCGCTTTCCGGAGGGCTCTGTCCCCTTGTCCGGAACCGCCAGGAGGAGGGCCAGGATTCCTGAGATTCCCAACATGCACGCGAACCACCAGCACCCGTAATCCACATAGTCCCTGGTGAGCACCGGCGCGTTCTCCCGCATGACCTCGTAGTTCCTGCCGGAGTAGGAGTCGTATGCCTCCCCCTCCATCTGCAGCCTGAAGACCACAGGCGTCACCGCGTACCCCAGGACGTCCCAGCCGATCTGACGTATGACTACAGATTTATGATGCTCCCAGCCCGTCTCCGCCATCCGCAGATAATATCCCCGGGCGGCCTCCGGGCCCACCCGGCTCTCCAGCCTCTCCTGCAGGAGGCGCATATTATCCGGATACAGGGAGGCCTCCCAGGCCAGGGAGCCCACGGCCTCCGCCACTTCCTCCCCGTAGAGCCCGAAATCCTGCCACAGCGTGGGCCAGGCGAAGCGGCTGGCAAGCGCCCCCTCTAAGCTGTACCCCGGCCCGCCGCGCCTGTCCGCGTCCACTGCCCCGGACAGCCCCGCGTATACCGCCATGCAGAGCAGGGCCGCCAGAAGCCCCGCCCCCCGCCGCCCCCCGGGGGGCCTGAGCAAGGCCAGCAGGAATATCAAAAACAGCGACCCCATCAGGGAATAGGGCTGCAGGGCCAGGTGGCACTGCAGGGCAAAGGGGACCGTCAGGAGCGCCAGCCCCCGCCACAGGGCCAGTCCCATGCCCACCGGACGGATTTTCTGCAGGAAGAGGGATCCCGCCAGGAACGCCGCCGCAAGCTGCAGGATATACAGGGCGGCAGAGCTTCCTCCCAGAAGACCGAGAAGCCTCCCGTACAGAGCGGAATCCGGCTCCCCGAAGCCCTGCACCTGCCCGAAGCAGCAGCATATCCAGCAGATTCCCAGGAGGATCTGGATGCTGAAGCCTATGAAAAGCATTCCTCTCAGCACCCCCCGCAGGCAGGGCGCCGCTTTCTTCACATATCCCATGGACTCCCCCGTGGCCCGGATCCTTACCGGTAGAATTCCCGGAGCTTCCCGCAGATATAATCCACCTGCTCCAGCTCCAGACCGTAGTACATAGGCAGGCGCAGCAGGCGCTCGCTCTCTCTGGTGGTATACCTGTCCTCCCCGTGGAACCGGCCGAACTTCAGGCCCGCCGGCGCGGTGTGGAGGGGCACATAGTGGAATACCGCGTGGATCTCATTCTGTTTCAGGTAATCGATCAGAGCCGTCCTCTCCCCGATATCCTTTGCCTTGATATAGAACATGTGCCCGTTGTGCACGCAGCCCTCCGGCACCACCGGCAGCTCTATCCTCCCCGCCTGGGCCAGGGGCCGGAGGTTGTCGTAATACCGTTCCCATATCGCCAGTCTGGCGTCATTAATCTCCTCCGCGATCTCCAGCTGGGCATAGAGATAGGCGGCGTTCATGTCGCTGGGCAGATAGGAGGAGCCATAGTTGATCCATGTGTACTTGTCAATCTGGCCCCGGTAGAACTTGCTGCGGTTCGTCCCCTTCTCCCGGATGATCTCCGCCGCTTCCACGTTCCCCTGGTCCCGGATCAGCAGCGCGCCGCCCTCTCCCATGCTGTAGTTCTTGGTCTCATGGAAGCTGAAGCACCCGAAGTCCCCTATGGTGCCCAGGGCCTTTCCCCTGTAGGTGGCCATGATGCCCTGGGCCGCGTCCTCGATCACCGCCAGATGATGCCTGGCCGCGATGTCCATGATCGTATCCATCTCACAGGCCACCCCGGCATAGTGGACGGGCACGATGGCCCTTGTCCGCTCCGTCACCGCCTCCTCTATGAGCCTCTCGTCCATGTTCATGGTGTCCGGCCTGATGTCCACGAACACGGGAGTGGCCCCCCGCAGCACAAAGGCGTCCGCCGTGGAGACAAATGTGTAGGCAGGCATGATCACCTCGTCCCCGGGCCCCAGGTCCGGAACCAACAGCGCCGCCAGCTCCGTGGCATGGGTGCAGGAGGTAGTGAGCAGGCATTTCGCCGTGCCCGTCCTCTCTTCGATCCATTCGTTGCATTTCTTCGTATACGGCCCGTCGCCGCAAATCTTCTGGTTCTTCACACATTCCTGGATATAGCCCATGGCCTTTTCGGCATAGGGCGGCACGTTAAAATTTATCATGATGATTCCCTCCATTCCGTTTTCCTGTCCTGTTTCCATCTATGTCAGGGCCTCATGGCCTCAGGTCCCTTCCCGTTCCCGCACATCCGTAATCCTGCGGATGATGTATTTGGGGCGGCCCTTCACTTCCTCATAGATTCTGGCGATATAATGGCCGATGACCCCCAGGCTCAGCATCAGGAAGCCGCCGATGACCAAAATCAGCAGGATCACCGTGGTAAAGCCCTCCACCGCGGTTCCCGAGAGGTACTTCACAAAGGTCTGGATGAACAGCACCACGCTGAACAGGATGGATATCATCCCCATCACCGTCACAAGCTGCAGGGGCAGGGTGCTGAAGGACGTGGCGTTGGTGACTGCATATTTCATCAGGCTCAAGGTAGACCATTTGCTCTCCCCGAACTGCCTCTCCCGCACCTGGTAGGAGACGTACTCCCTGCGGAACCCCGCCCAGAAGCTCAGCGCCCGGAAAAAGGTGTTCCGCTCCGGCAGCCCTAACAGCACGTCCACCACCTTCCTGTCCAGGAGCTTGAAGTCCGAGGAGGCGTTCATGTCCATCTTGATCAGTCTGCTCATGACCTTGTAGAACAGGCCCGCCGAGAGCTTATGGGCCAGGCTTTCCCTGCCTCTGCTCTCCTTGATGCCCTCCACCACCTCCGCGCCGCCGCGCCACAGCTTCCACATCTCCAGGACCACCTCCGGCGGATGCTGCAGGTCGCAGTCCATGACCACCACCGCGTCCCCCGCCGCCAGGGACAGCCCCGCGAAGATGGCCGCCTCCTTCCCGAAGTTCCGGGAGAACTCCGCCCCCCTGACTTTCGGGTTCTCCTCCGCCGCCTTCTGTATCTGGGCGAAGGTGGCGTCCCGGGAGCCGTCGCTGACGAATACAAGCTCGTAGTCAATATCATTTTCCGTAAGCATCCCTGTCAGTACCTTCACCGTGTTGGGAATATTCTGCTCCTCATTGTAGGCCGGCAGCACGATCGATAATAGCATCCTGTCCCTCCTGAAATCAACGGTTTACGTTCTCTGTCTTGATGTACATGACCCCATCTATGATGCGGATGGAATCCGGCCCCGGGAAGCTGTCCATGGCCATGTACTCCTCCGACATGTACATGTCCTCCATGGCCTCCTCGGGCAGCACGTTCAGCGTGGCCCCCAGATAATGCCTGATGAATAGCTGGTAGTTCTTTCCCGTGTACAGCAGACTGTCGCCGCTCAGGCCGATCATGTTGGAGGTCACGGGCAGCGTGATGTCCGTCACCGGGAACTGCTCGTCCCCCACCACGCCGATCATGGCTATGGGGATGCCATGGTAGTACCCTTCCGTCTGCTCGATCCTGTCCAGCAGCCGCAGGCAATAGGCATAGGTCTTCTCATAGCGCTTCTGCAGGTTGGAGTAGGCGATGTTGTCCGCCACGCCGTAGCAGAAGACCAAGGTCCCCGCCGCAGCCAGCCCCAGCCATTCCATCCAGGCGCCCCGCGCCGTACTCCCCCCCTGTCCGCTTATCAGCGCCAACGCCCCGATGGCGTACAGCACCCACTGATACCGCATAAGCAGATGGTAGTTCACGTCAGGGGAGATCACCAGAATGATGTTCGACGCCACAGGCAGCAGCAGGAGCGTCAATCCTATTATAGCGAAAAGCAGCGGATTCTTCCAGCACTTTCTCCTCCGGATCCAAAAATACGCCGACGCTGCCGACAGCGCCCCCAGGACGCACCAGGCAGCCAGCGAGAAGGCATTGGTGAACAGCACGTTCCCCTTGAGGGAGAAGGTGAAGAAATCCCGGTATATCCCTCCCAGGGCCTCCGGGATCCCCCCGGACAGGAAGCCGCCGCCCAGGCCGTCGATGCCCTGGTAATGGTCTAGCTCCTTGCCCTGGATCCACAGGAGGGCCTGCAGGATGGCATAATAGAGCCCGCCGCCCAACACCCCCATGTACAGATAGCGCAGCGAGGCCAGGAGCCTGTCCTTCGGGGGCAGCTTTTCGTCCAGGAGCGTCATCCACAGGGCAAAGATGGCCAGAATCATGGCGAAGGAGAGATACCCCTGATAGATTCCCATGCTGAAGGCCAGGCAGAAGGCCCCCGGCACAAAGCCCAGCCTGCGCTTCCTCACCGCCAGCACCGAGAGCACGGAAAGCAGCAGCGCCAGCATATAGCCGTCCAGGGTGTACACATAGGCAAAGGTGGAGGCCAGCGCCGGGAAGGCCGCCAGCAGGCCGCTGACCAGCACCACGGCCCAGGTCCTGCGCACCTCCAGGAGCTCGCACAGCGCCGCGGCAGCGCACCCCAGGAAAGCAAGCCCCAGGATGCCGATCAGCCACGGCACAGTATAATAGGAAGAAAAGCCGCAGGCCACCGACAGGAACCACCTGCCCGAGGTGATCATGTTCTGGTGGAAATACATGCTGTCCAGCCCGTCATGATTGGGGATGTCCGAAATCAGGGCAGGCATGTGAATCAAAAGCCCCAGCAGGAAGCAGGTGAGGAATGCCGTCTTCCATTCCCGCCTGATCCTGCGATATACTGTTTCGAATGCCTGTCCTGGAGTCATCCCGCTCCACCGCCCTTCCTTTTTGTCCATGTCCATGTCTCCCGTGCCCGCTCTGCCCAGTCCCCTGCGCATGAATCCCTGCGCAGACAGCCCTGGCCGCCCGTTTTATTACCACCTTGTCATCTATCGGTGATGCCCCCGCACCACTTTCTTCCTCCGCCTTGTCCCGGCGCGGACATCAGGCACTGATTACGCGGGAATTCACGCATCTGTGTACCAGGCTCCGTCCTCCGGCTCCAGCGCTTCCATGATCCGCTCCGCGATCTTCTCCCGCCCCGCCTCGTTGGGGTGAAGCCCGTCCATGGTGTACCGCTCCCAGTCCTCCCACTCCCCGTGGGGGAAGAAATCATGGTAGAGATCCACCGTCTCTATGCCCAGCTCCTTCCCCAGCTCCATCTGCGCCTCCACATACTCCTCCAGGAGCCCTCCGCCGTTGTCCAGCTCCTCACAGGTCAGGCCCATATCCGGATACCAGGTATAGGTGGGCGTGATGAACAGGATCCGCACCTTGGGGTTGACCCTCCGCAGGTCCTCCACGGCGCAGCGCAGCGCCCCCAGAAAGGTGTACTCGTCCCGAGGATCCTCCGGGTTTTCGATGGGGATTCCGGCATGGTAGTCATTGACTCCCCTCTCAATCAGTACAAGCCCCACCCGCGTAAAATCGATTTCCGCCAACCCTGCCGCGATCTCCGGAAAGTGCTCCGTATTGCTCTCCCGAAGCCTGGCGGTCTGCTGTACCGAAAAATCCCCGGCCCGGACGGACTTCGCCAGCCCCGCCAGGCACATGGAGCCCCTGGCGGAATCCAGCCGCCGCTCCGCCTCCAGCCTGGCGGCGCAGGTGCCGCCCATGGAGGCATTGTAGAAGGATATGCCCAGGCGCTCTGCCAGCCTGTCCGGGATTGGGGTCAAGCCCCCGATGTCCGTGAACACGCTGTCCCCGAAGGAGACCATCGCCACTGGCCGCTGCCACCGCCCGGCGCGGCCGGGGAAGGTGGCGGCGAACACTGCCGCGAAGCACAATGCCGCCGCCACTCCGCAGTAAGCCATCTTTTTGTCTAGCCGTCTCTCCATCCGCCACTCCCGATCCGTCTGTCTGATATGATTTCCATGCGCGATCCTCTGTGGGGATTGCGCTCCTTCCTGCGACCGTTGTATGATTCAATCTGCAATCTGCCATGCGCTCTGCGATACGGATTGCGCTCCTTCCTGCGACTTCTGTATGATCCGTCTCGCAATCCGCATAGCCCCACGGCCGTCCACCACAGCCTGGAGCCTCCTGCTGTATGTCTGCCGCAGCTCCCTGTCTCCGGCCAGCAGCGCAATGGCCTCCGCCGCCTCCGCCGCCATGGCCTCCCCCTGCAGGAGATAATTTCCCCCGAAGCCCACCAGCCCTCTCTCCACAAAGCCCTCCACGATGCGCTCCTGATTGTCCACGAAGGAGAAGCACACCATGGGCACCCCCAGGGCGCTGAGCTCATACATGGTGGAGCCCCCGGCGGTGACTGCGATGTCGCTGTCCCGCATGAGGCCGCACATGTCAGACACATTGCTGTATATCCGCAGGTTCCCGTGCCGCCTCTCCAGCGCCTTCAATTCCGCCAGATGCACATTGTAGGCTCCGCTGACCACATGATACTCCAGACAGGCTGTCCCGGGATGGGCCAGAGCCTTCTCAAGGAGCTGCCCCGCCAGATTGTATCTGTCGCCCCCTCCCGTGGTGATCAGCACCCTGGACGCCCTGGCCCGGGTCTCGCAGGCATTCCCGGCGAACTCCGCCCGCAGGGGCGCGTACTCCGGCCCCAGAAGGAATTCCGCCGCCTTGCAGCCCTCGTACAGCCGGGCCTCGGCGAAGATATTGTAATCGATCAGCAGGTCTGCCGCAAGGTCCCGGCGGCACATGTCGTCCAGATACCCCACGGGCAGGCGCTCCCGCACCCTGTCAAGATAGGCTGCCGTGACGAAGTAGCTGTCCGCCAGGAAGAAACCGCCGCCTGCCAGCAGCTCCTCCAGCGCCTCAAGCTCCCCCTCCATGCGCCGGTAGTCCGTGTGCAGGACCCTGAACGCCTGTCCCCTGGCCTCAAGCAGCCCCGCCGCGTTTTCGTCCGCCGTCAGGAAGCATACCTGCTGCCCCTGCTGCTTCAGGGCATCCGCGATGGACAGGCAGCGCATCACATGGCCGCTTCCGATTGTTTCGTTGGCATCCGCCCGGATCCAGATCATTGCTCCAGCTCCCGGAACCGCCTCTTGAAATCCGCGATCCTCTCATACCAGGTAAAGGGCATCTGTTCCCGGATGGACGCAATCTCCCGCATCCTGTGGGCGCTGCCGCTCCCCTCCTGGGGCCTGGGCGCTATCCGGCCCTCCCGGATGTCCTCCCAGTTCTCCCGGAACAGCTCCTGGATCTCCGCCAGCAGCCTGTCGTAGGAGGAGGCGAAGGTCTCCTTCTCCTCATCGAACACGATCTCCCTCTGGCAGAGGATGTCCCCGGTGTCCAGCCCCTTGTCCACCAGATGGATGGTGACGCCCTTGGGCGTGTCGTAGAGGAAGCTGAAAAAGTTGGGGCCGGAGCCCCGGTTGTAGGGCAGCAGGGAGGTGTGGAGATTGATGACCCGGCCCGGCATCAGGTCCAGCACCTCCTCCGGAATCAGATGGCGGTAGTTGAAGCTGATGATGAACGAGGGCTTCATCTGTTCCACCGCCTCCGGGGTAATCTTGTTCTCGATCCTGTACACCTTCCCTTCCTTTTCCGAAAGCCACCTGTACAAGTCCTCCGTATTCCCGTTGTTGGTGGCGAAGAGGATGGCTCCCTTCTCCAGGGCATCGAAGGTCAGGGGCGTGCCCCTCTCCAGGGCCCTGTCCGTCTTCATCCCGATTACGTCCGTGTAGTATTTCGGTTTCAGGCCATAGCCCGGGCGGATGATGCGGACATTGTCCCGGGTCAGCTCCTCCCCCGCCCCGATGTCCCTGACGGCGAAGATGGAGCGGCGGAACACCATGCTGCTCTCCTCCTGGGGGCTGACCCCGTAGGCAGCCTCCCCTATGGCCTCCTCCACCTGCCGGATGTCCTTCGCCATGGCGCTGTACTCCGCGGGCGTCATGGAGAAGGACGCGTCCGGGTTCTCGATCTCCCGGCCGAGGCAGAAATGCTTCTCGATGATCTTCGCCCCCAGGGCCACGGCGGCGACGGCGCCCATGGAGCCCATTGAGTGGTCCGAGAGGCCCACGGGGAGGCCGAAGCGCTTCTTCATGTCCTGTATGGTGGACAGGTGCATCTCCTTCGGATCCGCCGGGTAGGCGCTGGAGCAGCGCAGCAGCGCAAGCTGCCTGTTCCCCGTCTTCCTCACGGCCTCCACCGCCTCCCTGATCTCCTCCAGGGTGCTCATGCCCGTGGACATGATCAGAGGCTTCCCCCTGGAGGCCACGTATTCCACCAGAGGCAGGTCTATCATCTCAAAGGAGGCGATCTTGTAGAATTCCAGTCCCAGTCCCTCCAGGAAATCCACGGAAGTCCTGTCGAAGGGGGTGGAGAGGAAGTCGATGCCTGCCTTTTCCGCCTCCTCCTTCAGCTCGGGCTGCCATTCCCAGGGCATGTATCCCTTTCCGTAGAGCTGATAGAGGTTCTCGCCCTGCCATGTGCCGTTGCCCACCTGAAAATAGCGGTTGCTGCAGTCGATGGTCAGGGTGTCCGGCGTGTAGGTCTGCACCTTGATGCAGTCTGCGCCGCTCTCCTTGGCGGCATGGACGATCTCCTTCGCCCGCTCCAGGCTGCCCGCATGGTTGGCGGACATCTCCGCAATGAGATACACCGGACACCCTTCTCCGATATAGCGGTTCCCCACCTTGATTCTGTCCATCTTCTCCCTCCATTTTTATTCCAGTTCCGTTTCTGCACTTCAGTGCCCATCCCAGGGGAGAATCATCATCTGCTAAGTGCGCAGCTGATAATTCTCCCGGGCACTTCCGTTCCGAAACTGTTTTTCTATTCCAGTCTCGGTTCTTTTATTCCGGTTCCTTTTCTATACTCCAGTGCCCCCTCCATACTCACTCCCCGCCCTGTCTCATGCGGTACTTCAGCTCCGCGAGCCGCCAGTCCTCCTCGGTGTCGATGTCCTGGACCTCCAGCTCGGATATGATGAAGGGGAGGGTGTGCTCCATCACAAGGCAGCCCTGCCGCCCAAAGCTTTCCGCGTTCAGGCAGTAGAACTGCCCCACATCGTGGTAGACGGGCTCCAGGTCCTGGGATCTGCACAGGTACAGCTCCGGCGTGTTCATCCGGATCTCCCCGTCCCTGATCACCAGCCCCCGCTGGGGCGGAAAGCTGAATCGCACCACCGGCGCCACCGCGTCCGCGCCGGACTCCTCCAGCAGCCCCATGGCCTGCCGCAGGGTCTCCGGCCGCAGGAAGGGGGCTGTGGGATAGATGCCGCACAGGAAGCCGAAGGTCTGCCCGCGCTTCCCGTACTCCTCCAGCACCTCCGCCAGCACCTGGGCGGTAGTGGCGTAGTCGCCGGACATCCTGTCGCTCCGCATGAAAGGCACCTCTGCGCCCCAGCTCCTGGCGATCTCCCCGATCTCCTCATCGTCCGTAGACACCATCACCCTGTCGAACACCCCCGATTCCAGCGCCGCCTGGATGGAGTAGGCCAGGATGGGCCTGCCGCAGAACTCTCTGATATTCTTCCTGGGGATGCGCTTGCTGCCTCCCCTTGCCGTAATGATCGCTATCTTTTCCATCAGCCAATATCCTTTCCGGCCCTCCGCCGCCCTCAGGCCCGCTTTCCTCTCACGGCCTGGAGCCATGCCGGAAGACGCCCCTTGCCCTGCGCGCCAGCAGCTTCAGTCTGTAGTACCAGTAGAAGCCTGTGTCGCAGCGGCGCTGCATGTCCATGAGCTTGCGCTCCTCCTCCCCAATCCGCTCCCTGTAGTACCGGTTCTCCCAAAACGCCGGGCAATGCTCCTCCACACCCCTGCGCAGCTCCTTTACAAAGGAAAGCCTCGGATGCTTTACGCCCTGCAGATAGGAAAACAGCGTAATCACGTAATAGAGCTCCGTATAGCGGAACTCGATCTCCTGGCGGTATCGCTCCAGGAAGCCCCGCCTGCCGCACTCTTCCAGGAAGGCCTCCTCCGCCCGCATCCTGTCCCGGCAGCGCTCCTCCGTGATGCGGTGCACCGTGGAGGCATCGTGCTGGTAATAATAATACAGCGGCGCGTCCACCCGCTCGAACCGGGTAAAGTACAGCGACCACAGAGGCCCCGCGCAGTTGTCCTCGTAAAAGATGCCCTCCGGGAAGCCAAGCCCGTTCTCCTCTATGACGCTGCGGCGATAGATTTTCACCACCATGCTGCCCGGGCGCAGCAGGAGCTTTCTGTGCTTTTCCTCGTCCAGCAGGCCTGTCTGGTCCTCCGTGTTGTTCTTCACCACTGTCCCGATGCCAAAGCCCCGCTCGGACACCAGACTGTAGTCACAGCCCACCACATCCGCCCCGGTCTCCCGGGCCCGGGCCAGCAATCGCTCATAATAGTCGGGCGTCACCCAGTCATCGCTGTCGATAAAGCCCACCCATTCTCCGGAAGCGGCCCGCAGCCCCTCGTTCTTCGCGCCGCCCTGGCGGCGGTTCACCGGATAGGTGATGACCCGCACCCTGTCCGGATGCGCCGCCTCGTAGGCCCGCAGGATCTCCAGGGAGCCGTCCGTGGAGGCATCGTCCACCGCGATAATCTCGTAATCCACAATCGTCTGGTTCAGCAGGGAGTCCATGCAGAAATTCAGTTTTCCCTCCCCGGCCATGTTGTAGACCGGTACGATCACGCTCAACTGCATGTGTGCCCCTCCTCCGCCCGGGGGGCCTGCCGCTCCAGGACTACCTTCCCGTCTTCCACCCGGTAGACCACATCGCATTTCCCGATGGTCTGCAGCCTGTGGGCGATGATGACCAAAGTCTTCCTGCCCTGGAGCCTGTTGATGGCGGACATGATGGCGGCCTCCGTGTCATTGTCCAGGGCGGAGGTGGCCTCGTCCAGAATCAACACCTCCGGATCGTAGTACAGCGCCCTGGCGATGCCGATCCGCTGCCTCTGGCCCCCGGAGAGCCGGATGCCCCGCTCGCCGATGCCCGTGTCCAGACCCTCCGGCAGGGAGCGGACGAACTCGTCCAGCTGGGCCTCCCTGAGCACCTCCCAGACCCGGGCTTCGTCTATGGCCTCATCGTGCACCCCGAAGGCCACGTTCCTGCGGATGGTATCGTCCAGCATGAAGATCATCTGGGGGATATAGCCGATATTTTTCAGGAAGCCCCGGTACTGCGTCTTTACGTCCACGCCGTCCGCGTACACGCCCCCGCCCTTCGTCTCCAGCAGCCCCAGCAGCACGTCCACGATGGTGCTCTTCCCCGCCCCGGAGGTGCCCACGATCCCCACCGCGGAGCCCACCTTGACGGTCAGGTCCGCGTGGTCGAAAATCAGTTTCTCCGTATTCGGATAGGCATATGTGATGTCACGCAGCTCAATGGAGTCCTTCAGGGGGAGCTTGTCCTGATCAGCGGCCGCGAAGGACATGTCTACCTTGTCGTCGTCGATTTCTTCCTGCAGATTGTCGCTGACTCCCATGAAAAAGGGCTCGAAATAGGCGATGGAGTTGATCTGGTTATTGATGCGGTTCACCGCAGGCAGCAGCACGAAAGCCGCGGCAGCCAAGGTGGAGAGCACCTCCAGCATGTTCTCTGTGGAGGCCCCCGTGACAGTCAGCACAATCATGTAGCCCATCATCACGCCGATGCACACAGTCTCGATCAGGAGCTTGGGCACATTGTTGTACAGGCTGTAGCGCTGTACGGCGTCCACATAGCCCTTGCCGCATCTGCGGTACTCGTCCACGAAATACTGCTCCTTGCAGATGATCTTCACCTCTTTGATGCCCTGGACAGTCTGGGAGATCCATTTGAAGAGGCTGCTGTAGTAATTCTGGTTGTCCTCCCCCGCCTTATGCATGATGGGCTTGAGCACCTTCTTGATCGCCGCCATCAGCAGCACCAGGGAAACGGCCAGCAGCACGGTCATGACGCCGTTGGTCATCAGGCAGTACCCCACCACGAACAGGGACACCACCCCGTCCGACATCAACTGCAGCAGCGCCAGAATCAATGCATACATATTGTTCACGTCCGAAGTGATGCTCCGCTGTACTACAGCTGTGTCTGCATCCAGGTAGAATTCATAGCCCCTGCGCAGATAGTTGCACAGCATGCGCTGGGAGGTGCGGAACTGATTGGTATAGACAAAGGCGAACGTGAGCTTCTGCTGTACGAAGAGGAATCCGTTCTTCACCGCGAACACCGCCACCAGCAGCGCCATCACCGTGACGGAGAAGGTCTGGAAATCCTCGCAGCCCAGGAACCGGTAGAAGCTCCTGACGATGCCGTTCTTTTCCACGGCCGCCGGGTCGATGATCACGCTCACCGCCTGCACCAGCAGCCCGATTCCGGCAGTCTGCAGGAACGCCCCGATCACCATCAGGGCCATGAGCCCCGCCATGGCGTACTTTTGTTTTCTGTCCAACAGGACATTCAGCTTCCTTATAATCTGTGCCATGGGCCACCCTTTCCCATCCGAATCTTCTGTGTCAACAGTTTACTGCAAGTCCCGGGCAGAATTCGCTCCGCTCGTCAAATGGCCGAATAACCAGCCGATCGAGCAAGCCCGGCGTCTGGTTCTCCGCCCATTTGACCCTGCCCTTTGCGTACATTGTACCATGTTTTCCCGATTAAGGAACGTTTATCATAAAGTCTTCAAAAAAATTTAAGAAAATGCGCAGAGGTACACCGTATCCCCGTGGACGCTCTCCTCCCCGGGCAGCAGGACCTCCACCACCCTCAGGCCGTACCGCTCCAGCGCCTCCAGGGCCCCTGCCTCCTCCACCTCGGGCTTCCTCAGCACCACGATCCCTGCCCCTTCCGTCAGCCCCTCCATTTCCTGCCTGTCCTCCAGCTCCGGAAGCGTAAGGAGCAGGGTCCTGGCATACCGGGTGAACTCCGGCAGATTGTCGTAATAGCCTACGCCGTCGTAGAGGCAGACGCAGGGAAGCTCCCCGTACCGCTCCGCCACCTCCATCTGCCTCCCATAGCCCCGGTACAGGTACTCCCCGTCATACCCCGCCATGTTCGCCAGCCCCAGGAGCAGCGCCAGGACCGGCAGCAACGCCTTCCCCAGGGGCTGTCTGCCGTCAGGCACAGCCGCGGCGGCAAGCCTGGCCCCCAGCACCGCAAGCAGCAGAGATGAGAAAGCGAACAACGGCATCACATAGCGGTCCACCAGATAGGGGGACATCCTTGCCGCCAGGAGGAAATAGCAGCCGCAGGGCACCAGGAGCAGCAGCCAGAATTCCCGGCGGGCATTCCCGGCAGGGGGCGCACTTTCGCCCATGGCCGCAGTTCCGCCGCTGCCGATTCTCCCGGCTGCGGCCTCCGTCCCACTGTTACCCCTGAATCCAATGGCCTCCGTCCCTTTGTCACCCCTGACTTCAATGGCCTCCGTCTCACTGTCCTTCCCGGCTTCAATGGCTTCCGTTTTTTTGACCCGTTCAGTCAACCCCTTCCACCCTTTCCGCCGTGCAAAGACCACCCCCGCCGCCAGGCAGGCCGCTGCCAGGAGCACCGCCCCCAATGCCACGCTCCCGAAGCTCCCCTTCACCAACAGGCCGCCGAAAGCCCCAAGCCTCTCCCCATATCCCGAAAAGCCCTGTCCCAGGTTTTGAAGGGCCTCGGTCCCTCTCCCGCTGGACAGCACGTCCTGTATGGCGAAGGGAAATACCCCCACGCCGATCACCGCCGCCAGGACCATGCTGCGGATATACCGCTTCAGCTCCCCGTACCTTCTGCGCCGGGCCAGGAGCGCCGCCGTCACCGCCGCAAGCGCCAGACAGAAGAACAGGAAGAAATACTGGGTCAAAAATCCCAGCGCCGTCACCGCTATGAGCGTCCTGTTCTTCCCCGCGAAGCCCTTTTCCAGCCATTTCTTCATATGCACATAAAACAGCGCCACACAGAAAAAAGTCAGGAGCCCGTACATGCGGATCAGCAGGGCCGTGGCGATCCCCCCGGTGGACAGCCCGTAGAGCAGGGCAGCGCAGATTCCCACAGCCCTTCCGTATCCCCGGGGCAGGAGCCCGTGCCGCTCCAGCAGCGCCCCCAGCCCGAAGAAGCACGCGCAGCAGCCCAATATGGCCAGTATGTTGATGGCACAGCCCTGGAACGGCCCCACGGTGTCGCGGAACAGGGAGGACATGGTGTGGAGAAGCATGAAATGCAGCGGGGGATGGTTGTCGTCCTTGACATTGAAATAGACAGAAAGGTACGAAAATGCGTCTTCCTCTCCCACGGTGATATAGTCGTGGAACTGCTCCGCGCCGATCCAGACCGGCTCCGGGTATACGTCCGCCCGGTACTGCAGGAGCCTGCTGGCCCCCCGGTTCTCCACCACGTCCCGGACCGTGTCCGCCAGGTTCCCCACAGTCTCCCCGAAGGACTCCCCCCGGATCTCCTCCTGCACGAATTTCGCCAGCCTCCCCACGGGCTGGGTGGGCACGATCCAGGGATTGAACTGGGCGTTGGACAGTTGGAAGGAGAGGAGCTCGTCCATGTGATACCCCTCCTTTTCCGCCGCGAAGCAGCACAGCGCCAGCGCCACGCAGATAAGCGCCGCCCCCTGGGCCCCGAACCTGCGCAGCCACTGCGCCAATCTCCCTTTCATCCCGTTCTCCCGCCTGTCTTCCACTTTATCCCCGGCCTCCAAATCCATTTGCAGTCATCGACATTTGTTCCCGTTTATCCTTTGCGCGCCAGTACCCCAGCGCATGAATCCTTGCGCAATCAGAACTGGCTGTCCAAGCCCAGTGCTGCCTTGTGGTCAGTCAACGATGCCCTGTGCCCGACTCATCCGCCTTGTCCCGACGCGGCCATCAGGCACTGCTCGCTCGGGAATCCATGCTCTTGTGCGCTAGTTTGCCATAAAATACGTCTCCCCCGCCAGGAGCCTGGCGAAGAAATACACGCCGCAGAACACCTGGTAGGCGAACACCGCACCGCACGCCCCTGCGGCAAGCTTATAGAAAAGCCCCTGCCCCCGCCTCCTCCAGAGGAACAGCCATTTGTCAAGGCTCATGACGAATATCAGGAAGATGGCGATGCAGTACCCCCAGAGGAAGTTCCCGTCCCTGGAGCGGCTCCCGGTCTCCACCAGGCAAAGCGCCTCCAGGAAGCCCAGGCCCGTCATGCCCCACGCGAAGAGGTAGAGCCTGTCCCGAAGAAGCTCCCCCAGGGAGAAGAGGAGCACCGCCAGCGGGAAAGCGATGGAGCAGAGTACTGCCAGCTTGGTCCTGTTGGCGTGGAGGGAAAATGTGTACCATGGCGAAAAGGCGATGCCGTGGCCCGTCTCCTCCCCGAACAGCACCATATTCTGCCACAGGACCACTCCGCAGGCCGGCAGCACCGTGCTCCCCAGCAGGAACACCTGACGGAACCGCACCCCCCTGAACAGGTCCGCCAGCAGCTTCACCGCCAGCACCGGCGCGAACACCGTCAGAAAGCTGGGCTTGATCCCCGTGCAGACAAAAAGCAGCGCCGCCATAGCCGTCCACTGCCCCGCCGTCACCCGCTGCCGGTAGCCCGCCTCCACCCTGACATAACAGAGCATCACCGCCAGGGCCGCCAGCTTCATGCACTGGTAGGTGGAATTGTGCCAGATATTGCCGGACTGATAGCTCACATAGCGGTACTGCCCCGCATAGGGCCAGAAAAAGGGCATCACCAGATTCAGCCCCAGGGCGCAGGACAATGTCAGCCCGTCCGTCCCCTTCCGGCGAAGCAGCCACCGCAGCAGCCTTTCCGTCAGCAGGATGCACAGCACGGTCACTGCCGCCAGGAACAGGGCGATCAGCCAGGTGCCCCCTCCGGCCATCCAGTGGAGGAGCTGGTAGATGTACGCCGTGAAGCTGTAATACCAGCCGTCGTCCACGATCATGCTGATGTGATAGGGGAGATCCGACTGGAAATACCTGTTGTCATAGTCCAGGGGCTGTACGGACTGCATGTAGAACAGGTACAGGCACATTGCCCCATAGGCCCCGGTAGCCGCCCACAGGAGCCGGACGGCCCATTTTTTTCTGTTATCCTCTCTCGTTTCCATTTTCCTCATCCATTCCTTTTATGTGTCATTCTAGCGAACCATTCCCCTCTTTGTCAAGCGAATTAGGCAATTCCGGCTTGTCTTTCTGACAGGGTTGATATAAAATAAGGAAGTAGCTTATCCAAAAAACATGCCACAGGGGGACCACCCATGAAAGAAAAAGCATCCGACCTTACGAAAGCCCTCTGCCTGAGGATACTCGCCAAAAGCTTCCTGACCGCTTATGCTCTGTGCACCGCGTTCCACGCCCCTCTGGCGCCCGGGCAGTACGAGACCTTCATCGATTACGCGATCGCATCCATATATGAGTTACTGGGGGAGTATGACCTGAGATTCTTCCTTCTGCTGCTGCTGGCCGCCGTCTTCTATCGCTTCGCCCACAGGCGGCTGGAAGGAACGGAACAGGACGGGCGCTCCAGCGCGCTCCTGGCGGGCTTTTTCGCCCTCTGCCTCCTGTTCGGGCAGAGCTATCATCTGGCAGCCGACAGCTCCTACATCCTGGGCAGCCCGGTGAACCTCCTGAAATCGGCCCTGAGCTTCGGGGGGTATGCCGGTCTGTTCCGGGCCCTGATCGGGCTGGTCTGGCAGGCCATGGATTCCCATGGCTTCACGGGAGGCGGGGAGCACTTCTTCTCCCGGCACGCCTTCTCCAGGTCATTTCTCATCCTGGCAGGCGCCTACCTCCCTTTCCTGCTCCTGGCCTTCCCCGGCAACCTGTGCTGGGACGCGATCGGCCAGATCGAACAGGTCATGGGCAGCGCGGGCTACAGCACCCACCATCCGCTGTTCCACACCCTGATCATGGGAGGGCTGGTGAAAGCGGGACAGACGCTGTTCCATTCCCCGGAGATCGGCCTGTTCGTCTATATGCTGCTGCAGGACGCCATGCTGGCGGCGGCACTGGCGGCTACGATCGGGGTCCTCTCCCGCCGCGGGGCATCCTTTCCCCTCCTGCTTACACTGCAGGCGCTGTACTGCGTCACGCCGGTGTATTCCAACATGGCCTCCACCGCCGTGAAGGACGTGCCCTTCGCAGCCTGCATGGTCCTCTACTGCCTGTGGCTGGCCCTGCTCCTGGAGGAGCCACGGCGCATCCATAGCCGCAGATTCGTGATTTCGTTCTTTTTGATACAGGTAAGCGTCATACTGCTACGCAACAACGGGCTGTACGTGGTGGTGTTGTCCGGAATCGCAGGCTTTCTCTTCCTGTTCCGGAAATACGGGCTGCGGGAAAGGCTCCGGTTCCTGCTCGCAGGCTTCGGGGCCAGCGTCCTCACCGCCCGGGTGATCCTGGCGCTGCTGGCCTTTGCCTGCCACGCGTCTCCCGGCAGCATAGGGGAGATGATGTCCCTGCCCTTCCAGCAGACCGCCCGATACCTGCTGCTCTATCAGCAGGAAATCACGCCGGAGGAGCGGGCTGCCATCGAGGCCGTGCTGGGGGATGTGGGCACCGTGGCGGACAAGTACGATCCCGCCAGCGCGGATCCCGTGAAGGCCCTGTTCCACCGCGACGCTTCCACAGGAGAGGTGTTTTCCTACATGAAGGCGTGGCTGCGCGGGTTCTTCCGGCATCCCGGCCCCTACATCGAGGCCTTTTTCGCCCATATCTACGGATGGTTCACCCCCGGGGTCTCAAATTCCATCCGCTATGAGGCGGACACCTATGAGACCGTCCGGCAGGGAGGGCTGTTCCCCAATGCGGAGAAGCTGTTGATCTTCTATTACCGGTTCGCCGCCCGGACGCCCCTGGGGCTTCTGGAGAACGTGGGAGCCAGCGTATGGGCCCTGTTCCTCCTGGCCTTTTACCAGAGAAGGCGCGGGCTGAGCGCTGCCCTCTGTGCCGGGGCGCCCCTTTGGGTGAGCCTCCTGATCTGCATGGCCTCGCCCTGCTTCCTGGGCCACCCCCGGTATGCCTTTCCCATCCTGTTCACCGTCCCGTTCCTGTACGGCTTTACACTGACGCTTGCGCCCGCTGACCGGAAAGCGGCGCGGAAATGAGGGAATCATGCAGAAGCAATTCACCAGGACCCACTCCAATATGGCAAAGGGGCTGGCCATCCTCCTGTTGCTGGCCTACCATCTATTTGAAAACGAAGAACTGATTACCTCCATGGAGGTAAACTATGCGCCCTTCTCCCTGGAGGGCTTCCTGTGCTTCTCCGGCTTCGGGAATATCTGCGTCTCCATGTTCGTGTTCCTCACGGCCTTCGGCATCGCAAGGGGCCTGGAGGGACAATGGTCCCCGGAGGGGCTGTGCTGGAAGAGCGCTTACGGCCAGGCCGCCAGGCGGTTCCTGCGGCTGATGCTGAATTTCACCATCCTGTATGCCAGCGTGAGCCTGCTGTGGTGGTACAAGTTCGATTACCAGTCCCTCTACGGGGCGGGCAAGCAGGGCGTCCTGCCGCTGCTGACGGACGCCCTGGGGCTGTCCATGTTCTTCGGCACCCCTACCCTGAACGACACCTGGTGGTATATGGAGATCGCCTATCTCCTGATCTTCCTCGTCCCGCTGCTGGCAGGGCTGGCTGAGAAGATCGGCTGGCCGATCCTGCCGCTGGCCTTCCTCCTGCCCTCCGCCGTCACCCTCCACCCGGATCTGGCGAGGTATTTCTTCGTGGCGGTCTTCGGCGTCTGCGCCGCCCGGGGACGCTGGCCCGACAGGCTGCTGGGCTTGAAGCTCCACCCTGGGCTGAAATGGCTGGCCGCGGCGGCGGGCTTCGTCCTCTGCGTCCTGATCCGGCAGAATTACATGGTGCATGAATACTACATCCATCTGATAGACGCGCCCGTCTCCCTGTTCCTGGTGCTGGCGGCAGCCGGTGTGGCGGGCCGCGTGCCTGTGCTGGGAAAGGCGCTGGCCTTTGTGGGGAAGCACTCCATGAACATCTATCTGGTGCACACCTTCTTCTACAAAATCCTCTGGAGGCCCTATATCTACAGGTTCCGGTACGCGGGGATCACCTTCCTGCTATTGCTGGCGGTATGCCTTGTGTATTCCGTGGCGCTGGAGACCGTGAAGAAGGTCACCAGGCTGGAGAGGCTGCTGCCTTAGCTCCCGCCTGGAGGGCCACATCCCTCAGTAAATCTCATACAGCGCCATCTCCCCGTCCGTGTATAGCTGCCTGTACCCGTTCTCCTCGCAGAGCCGCTCTATCTCCCCGCCCACAGGGCCGCACAGGTAGCGGCTCCGCAGGGATCCCACATGCTCCAGCACATAGTCCCTGGTACAGCAGTTGATGCCGAAGCCCTCCGGCAGCATGTACAGCAACTGCCAGGCAGTATACACCGGAGCGTCCTCTATCACGTCATTCTGCACCCATATGACTACATTTCTGTAGTTCGGCACATCCTCCCTGTCCAGCGCCAGGCTTTCATCGAACACCCTCTCCCATTCCTCCAGGGAGGCCCGCCTTTCCTCCTGCATGTATGCCACCTGGTAGTCGTAGGGGTCCGCCGCCCTGTAGATGTACAGATAGGCGAATGCCGCCCCCAGGCAGGCCGCCACACAGGCCGTCCTGCGCCAGGCCCCCTTTTCCGCCAGGGGAATCAGGAAGATCAGCGCCGCCATGAAGGTCAGCAGATGCCTGCTGCCCTCTATGGTCTTGTACATCAAAAGCAGTGCGGGCAGCATGGTCAGGAAGCAGAATGCCAGATGAGCCCTGGCCACCGCCCATCCCGCCGCAGCCCCCTGGGGGGAGTCTCCCGCGCCGGGATGCCTGTCCAAATCCTCGCCGGGATGCCTGTCGAAATCCCCGCCGGAACTCCTGTCGAGGCCCTTGCCGGAGCACCTGTCGAGACCCTTGCCGGAACTCCTGTCCAAATCCTCGCCGGGATGCCTGTCGAGACCCTTGCCGGAACGCCTGTAGGCCGCCCAGTCCCCAGCGCACTGCACCGCCAGGGCGAAAAGGCAGAGCAGGTATCCCGCGTACACGGCCCCCGTGGTATTCACCGTCCGCAGCCCCTGTTTTGCGTAAGCCATATATTCGCTGCCCTTTGTCAGGAGCTTCTCAAAGGTGAACCGCAGGCCCCCCAAAACGCCCTGCCGGAAAAAGGCCTGGATCCAGTCCGTGTAGAACAGCGGCGTGATGTATTCCGCCCCCAGATAATGGTTGATTGCTCCATACAGGCCCAGGGTCGCGCCCAGGATTGCCGCGGAACCCAGAACCCGCAGCCATCTCCCCCGGCGGCTCCCCAAAATCCAGAGCCAGCACGGCAGCAGCAGGAACAGAATCAGATAAGGACGCATCAGAGTCATGGTACAGGACATGGCGAATAGGACGACAAGCTTGTAGTTCTTCCTGCGCCTCAGATAGTTCACCGCCGCCCCATAGAACAGAATCACCATGGCGAAGCAGATTGCCTCCGGCATGCCGGAAAGCATATACCGGGCGAAGTTATTGTACAGGCCGAACAGCAAAGCCACCATTCCGAGCTGCCTCCAGGAGGGCCTCACCAGCCACACATACAGGAAGCACGCAAGGCTCAGCAGGAAAATATTGCAGAGAACGGGCGATGCCAGGTTCCAGCCGAACATCAGCCCCCAGATCACCCAGGGGAACACCAGCACAGGGCTCCATGCCGCGAAGGAGAGCTTCAGCGCATGGCTCTCGTTAAAGCCGAAATATCCCTGTGGATACCCGTGGCTCAGGATGCCCTCCACCTGCTTGTAGTAGAACAGCTCGTCGTTCCACTGGGAGGAGGGCAGGTACACCTCCCAGATCCAGCGCCCCTGCGCCGCGCAGTAGGCCACGCAGCAAAGCACCGGCACCAGGGCCAGCAATAGCGCCTTGAGCAATGTGGCGCGTCTGTCTTCCTTTTTCCACCAGTCCAGAAACCTCTCCATACAGCCGCCCTCCATCATTCGTCCATGTTGATTCTTTCCCGGATGACATACTGGGGCGAATTGTTCAGGCTGATATAGACCCGCCCCACGTACTCCCCGATCAGCCCCAGCATCAGCATGATCATGCCCCCGAAGAACACGATGGCGGACATCAGGGAGCTGAAGCCCATGGGCACGGCAGGGTTGACCAGCCGCTTGAGGATCGTGTAGAAGCCGTAGAGGAAGCCCGCGGCCGCGCTGACCGCTCCCACGGCTGTGGCGATCCGCAGAGGCTTCACCGAGAAGGCCGTAAAGCCGTTGAACCACAGCGAGAAGAGCTTCTTGAAGGTGTACCCGGAGGCCCCCTCCTCCCGCTCCCTGTGGTCCACGGACACATTGGCGATGTTCCTGGTGGCCCGCAGCACCAGCCCGATGATATAGGGATAGGAGTTCTCATAGCGGACCATGTCCTCCACCACGAAGCGCTTGGCCGCGAAATAGCTGGAGATGTACAGATCCGCGGGCTTTCCCAGCATGGAGCGGGTCATCCGCTCGTTGACCTTGCTGCCCAGGTTCCGGAAGGCGGAGTGCTGCTTGTGGTCATATCTGGCGTACACGGCGTCATACCCCTCCTCCAGCTTGTCTATGAGCCTGTCCACCTGATCGGCCGGAGTCTGCCCGTCATCGTCCAGGCATACCACATAATCCCCGTCCGAGTGGCGCAGCCCCGCCATCAGCGCCGCGTGCTGGCCGAAGTTCCTGGCGAAGTCCATGCCCCGGATATTGTCGTGGGAGGCGCACAGGGACCGGATGGTCTCCAGCGTGCCGTCGGGGGAGCAGTCGTTCACCAGGAAGATATCGTACCTGTACTGCTCCATGGTCTTCATTTTTTCATCGATTTCCGCTATCACATGGGGGAGCGTGTGCTCCGAGCGATAGCAGGGTATCACAAAGCTGATCTTCTTCATCTGTCCTGTCCACTCCTTCTATTTACGCCGGCCTGTCCTTCCGGCTCAATATCTCCGATATAGCACTGCGTGCTCGTTTCCGGCGATCTCTTCGTATTCCATCAGGCGGCACGCCTCCTCCACAGGCCCTCCCGGCACCACGCACAGATACCTGCTGCGCAGCGATTGAAAGTTTTCCGTGACGTACTCCGCCGTACAGCAATTGATGCCGAAGCCCGGCGGCAGGGCGTACAGGTACTGCCAGCCCGTGTACCTGGGGCCCTCCGGCAGTTCGTCCGACAGCACCCATATGACAGTATTGTCATAACCGGGCCCGGCATCCCCGGCCAGGGCCAGCTCCCTCTCCACATCCGCCCCGAAGCCCTCCAGGCCCAGGGCCACCGCCTCCTGGTAGAAGGTCGGCTGGTAGGCTTCAAAGGCTGCCCCGTGGTAGGAAAAGACAAAGGCGAACGCCACGCCGGTGAGGATGGCCTTCTTCCAGTACACTGTACGCATCCTGGCAATCGGAAAGATGCCCGCCGCCAGGAAGGTCAGAAGGTGCTTGCAGCCGTCATGGAAATTGCTCATCAGCAGCAATGTGGCGGCCAGCATCGCCAGGAAGGAAAAGGCCAGATGCCCCTCCAGGGCCAGTTGCCCGCCCAGCTCCCGGCGCCTCTCCCGGAGGCTGCCGCTATCCTGGCTGCTGCCCTTCAGACTGTCGCTCCCCCGGCTGCTGACCTCCAGACTGTCACTTCCTGGGCCGTCGCTCTCTTGGCTACTGCTTCCCGGGCTGCCGCTCCCCAGAACGTCACTTCCCAGGATGTCGCTCTCCTGGCTGCTGACCTCCAGACTGTCACTCCCCCGGCTGCTGCCCTCCAGACTATCGCTTCCCAGGCTGCCGTTCTCCCGACTGCCGTCCTTCCGTCTGCCGCTCTCCCCCCCGGCCCCAAGCCTGCGCAGAGCCACGGCGTCCTTCACGCTCTGCCAAAAGAGTATCAGGAGCATCACCACATAGCAGCAGAAAATCCCCCCGGCGGGAAGCCCGCTGACCATCCCCTGCTTCATATAGCTTACGAATTCCCGCCCGGAATAATACAGGGAACCAAACAGGTTCTTCAGTCCGCCGCCCAATCCTTTTTGGAAAAAGGCCGTGAGCCAGTCCATCCGGTAGAGAGGCCTGAAATACGCCGCCGCCAGGAAATGGCCGATCCAGGCGTAGGCCCCCAGCACCGCCGCGAAGACCGCCGCCGTGCCCAGGACGGCTCCCCACCGGATCCGGCCCTCCCCCGGCTTCCCGCCGCGGCCCGGCGCCCGGCCCTTTCCCCCCGTCCCACCAGAGTCCGCCATCCCCCGGCTCTCCCCCGCGGCGTCCCGGAAGATCCAGAAATACGCCGGAAGCAGCAGGAACAGCAGGAAATAGGGCCGCATCAGGGTAAGCAGCCCCGCCAGCGCGAACATGACGGCCAGAAGCCCGCCCCTGCGCCGCCTAAGCCACCCCGCCGCGGCCCCATAGAACACGATTGCCAGGCTCATGCAGCCGATTTCCGGCATGCCGCAGAGCATGTACCAGGAGAAGGGCATGTACAGGAAGAACAGCAGGCTGATGATGCCCGTCTGCTTCCAGTCCGGCTTCGCCAGCAGCCCGTAGAGCAGCATGGCCCCGGTCAGCAGGAACAGATTGCACAGCACCGGCGACAGCAGGTTCCAGCCGAACAAAAGCCCCCACAGCACCCAGGGCAGCATCAGCGCAGGGCTCCAGGCGGCAAAGGACAGCCTCAGGGCATGGCTTTCGTTGAAGCCGAAATACCCCCTGGGATAGCCGTACTCCAGGATAGCCTCCACCTGCTTATAGTAGATCAGCTCGTCATTGCGCTCCGAGGACGGCAGATAGACCTGGCCTATGCCCTGTCCCCTGGCGGCGCAGCAGACCAGGCAGGCGATGACAGGCAGACAGGCCAGGACCGCTGCCCGCAGACATGTCCCCCGCTCCCGTCTCCACCATGTTTTCCATCGATTCTCCTTCATCCTGCCCTTCGCGCCTCCTGTTTCCCTCCGCAGCCTTATTTACAGTATCCAAGCCTTCCCCGTCAGACATCCGCCCCACCGGGCCAAATGCCTCCCCATTGGGCCCCGGGAATCTCAGCAGATTCTGGTCCTCACGTCCGGCCTTCCCCGCCGGACAGCCGCCCCGCCGGGCCAAATGCCTCATCCATTGGGCCCCGGGCATCTCAGCAGATTCTGGCCCTCACGTCCGGCATCCCCCCGCCGGACAGCCTCTCGGCTGGCCCAAATGCCTCCCCATTGGAACCCCACCCCGGGAATCTCAGCAGATCCGGTCTCTCACGTCCGGCCTTCCCCCACCGGATCCAGCGCCGCCATCCAGATGATGTCCCGGTACTCCCCGTCGATGCGCACATCGTCCCTCAGGCAGGCCTCCTTCACGAATCCGGCCTTCTCATAGCTGCGGATGGCCTGCCCGTTCCCGGACAGCGCCCGCAGATAGATCCGGTGCAGCCTCTCCTCCTCGAAGCAGTAGCGCAGCATCAGCTTCGCCGCAGCCGTTCCCACGCCTCTCCCCCGGGCCTCCTCCTCGCCGATGAAGATGCCGTACTCCGCCTTGTTGTGCTGCCTGTCGATGTCCCGGATGTAGACGCTGCCCAGAGGCCTGTCCGTGGCAAGGTCGCAGATGATAGTCTGTACCACCTTTCCCGTCTCCACCATGTTCCGGATCCAGCTCTCATGCCCTTGCCTGGTGAATGCCTCCTGATAGATGAAGTTCCTGCGCACCGCCTCCCGGTTTCGCCATTCCACGATCAGATCCGTATCCTCCCCTGTCATCAGGCGCAGATAGATACCCGCGTCCCTGTCAGTATATTTCTCTCTCTCCAATTCGCACCTCTCCGTTCTGCCATGCCGTGTCCGGCGGCTTATTCTGACACGCCTGTCACATAGTGCCCCAATGCATGAATCCTTGAGCAATCAGCACCCGCTGCCCACCCCAGTACCGCGTTGTCGTCAGTCAACAATGCCCCGCATCGCCTCCTTCCTCCGCCTTGTCCTGGCGCGGACATCAGTCGCTGATTACTCGGGAATTCATGCACTGGTGTACTGGCCGAAAAGTCCCGCTGTCCTATCCGCCTCCCGCCGGCCTCAGCGGAAGCCGTTGCACAGCTCTATCACCCTGGCAATCTCATCCTCCCGCATCTCGGGGAACAGCGGCAGGGTCACGCAGCGCTCCGCCAGCCGCTCCGCGTTGGGGCAGTCGCCCCTCCCGTACCCCAGATGGGCATAGGCCTTCTGCAGGTGGCAGGGCACGGGATAATGCCTGTGGCACTCCACGCCCTGGTCCGCCATATATCGGATGAACCTGTCCCGCTCCTCCATCTGGACTACAAACAGATGATAAACCGATTCCGTGCAGGCGGGATGGACCTGCATCTGGATCAGGGGATTGGTGATTTCCCTCTCATAGCGCCTCCCAATCTCCTGCCGCCTGGCCGTCCACCCGGGGAGGTATTTCAGGCTCACGGACAGCACCGCGCCCTGCAGCCCCTCCAGGCGGTAATTATAGCCGATCTCATCGTGATAGTAGGCCACGTCGCAGCCCTGGTTCTTCAGCCTGGTCATATGCCTGTGATAAGCCTCCTCCCGGCAGGTGACGCTGCCGCCCTCCCCGAAGGCGTAGAGGTTCTTGCCCGGGTAGAAGCTGAAACAGGCGATATCGCCCAGCGCGCCCACGTTCCTGCCCTGAAACTTCGCGCCGTGGGCCTGGGCGCAGTCCTCCGCCACAAAGAGCCCGTGCCTGTCCGCCACCTCCCTGGCCCCCGCGTAGTCGAAGGGCTGTCCGTACAGATGGACCCCCAGTATGCCCCGGGTCCTGGGGGTGATGCGCTCCTCCAGCCGGGAGACGTCCAGCTCCCAGGTATCCGCCGTGCAGTCCGCGAACACGGGCACGGCCCCGGTATAGCTCACCCCCCACGCCGTGGCGATGTAGGTGTTGGCCGGCACGATGACTTCGTCCCCCGGCCCCACCCCCAGCGCCAGCATGGCCAGGTGCAGCGCCGAGGTGCCGTTGTTCACGCCGCAGGCGTAAGGGACCCCCACATAGGCCGCGAACTCCCGGTCAAAGGCATCCGCGTATTTCCCGCCGGAGAAGGCAGTGTCCCGGCAGACATTCTCTATGGCCTCCTGATATTCCTGCCTGTGGGCATCGTAGTCCCTGGTCAGGTCGATTCGTCTGATTTGTGCGCTCATATGACACCCCTTATTATACTGCTTAACGATTTTACTTGCCGTGAAACCAGACCGCATACGCTGACTGGTTCAATCCCATGATTATACTGCAGACCGCCAGGATTTACAGCGGCGTCTCCGGGAAAGTGCTTGGCTGGCGGTCTGCAGTCGGGTTGTACTGCAGACCGCCAGGATTTACAGCGGCGTCTCCAGGAAAGTGCTTGGCTGGCGGTCTGCAGTCGGGTTGTACTGCAAACCGCCAGGATTTACAGCGGCGTCTCCGGGAAAGTGCTTGGCTGGCGGTCTGCAGTCCGGTTGTACTGCAAATTTAACCAGTGTGCAGTATAGATTACATTGGGCAGTATGCAGCGTTATGCAGCATAAGCTGCGCATCTGCCAGGCCGCCGTCATCTCCCCATAGCTTTTCCCGGCATCCCTGCGCCCGTAAAATCCATGGGCTCTGTCCCGGCATCCCCGGCTGATGCGGCTCAGATATTTTTCCGAATATATACTGACAATCACTAAAACTTGCCAAGCGACCAGACTCACGAGCGAAAGATTCCGGGGACATCGCGGCAAATTTCATCGCTCGTGAGTATAAAATTCCCGGAACAGCCTGGCAATCTGCACCAGATAATCCACAATCGTCCGGAAAATCTTAACTGTTGTATTGTAGTCCTCCTGCCACTCCACCGGATAATCCAGGATCTCCACCCCCCGCTTCTCCGCCCGGAGCAGAAATTCAATCATGTAGAACCACCCGTTGTCCAGGCTGCAGCCCTCTATCAAAGACAGGGCCGTCTCCCGCCGCAGGAAGGTGAAGCCGCAGATGGCGTCCGTGGACTTCATCCCCAGGAACAGCTTCAGCAGGATCAACAGCCCCTGGGAGGTGATCCTGCGATACCACTTCCGCCCCCTGGTGCAGGACCCCCTGGCGAAGCGGCTGCCGTTTATATAGGCAAGCTCCGGCCTCTCCTGAAACAATCGGACAGCCTCCCCCAGGTGGCGGATGTCCGTGGACAGGTCGATGTCCATATAGCCCACCACCTCCCCCCGGGAGAGCTCCACGCCCCTGCGGAAGGCAGCGCCCACCCCACGGACCGGGATCCTTTCGTACCGCACCCTGGCATACCTGTCGCAGAGCCCGGCTGCGATCTGAGGCGTCTCGTCCTCGGAGCCATTGTCCACGATGATGATTTCATAGTCCTCGAACCCCACGGACGCCAGATGCTCCACTGTCCGCACCACGCCGCTCTCCAGCCGCAGCCTTTCATTCAACACGGGAAATATGATCGTCCACTTCATGATGTCAGCTTCTCCACCCCTTCTATCACATACCGCTGCCGCTTAAAGCCCATATTCAGGAGCACCGACAGGTACTTCAGTATCAATGTCAGCATCACCGACATCATGAAGAAGCCGAAGGACATCAGCGACATGATGGACAGCCAGCCCTCCACAGGGCGGTTCCTGCTGAAGACAGAACAGACCAGGTAGCCGAACATGATCAGCAGCGCCCCCAGCAGCACCACGCTCACGGCCAGGGAGATCTTCTCCAGCACATTGGTGAAGATGATGATCGTGTCCGTGGCCAGGGCCCTGCGGTTCCCCCATTCCTCTTTGTTCTTATGCTTTTTCGCTAATTCCTTATTGTCATAGTGTATAGTATCCGTCTTCAGCCCGCAGTTCATGTACATGGCCTTCCGGTAGGGGATGTAGGCGTTCATCTGATTCACCCGGTTCACCGCCCGCCTGGATACCAGCCGGAAGCGCTCCTGCTCCAGCTTCTCCCGGAACCGGTTCCCCCAGTTGTACACCATGTAGAAAAGCCTGGAGCTCAGCGGGATCCCGTACTTCGGCGCAGCCGCCACCACGTCCACGCCCTCCAGCGCCCTGCGGTACACCTCCATCACCAGCCCGGGCTCGAAATCCGCCTCGCAGCCGTCGAACTCGAACAGGAAATCCCCCACCGCCAGGTCCCTCCCGGCATTCATGGCGCTCTCCATGCCCTGATAGTAGCTTAAGTGGATCAGGCTCACCACGGGCTTCTCGGCCAGCTCCTCCAGGAACCCCCGCACCTGCTCCACGGTGTCGTCCACACAGCCGTCGTCCACGCAGACGATCTCATATTTTTCAAAATTCTCCCGCATCACGCCGCAGACCAGTCCCAGGAACTCCCTGGTCCGCTCCCCCTCGTCGTGCAGATATATCACGCAGGACACAAAATTCTTTTCCTTACTCTGTAGCATCTCCCCGGCATTCCATTCTTGCTTTATTTTTCGTCCAGAAACTCGTCCAGATCGTAGACCGTATTGATCTTCCCCGACAGCACGCTCAGGAAGGCGGGCCGCCTGGTGGAGAACTTCAGCACCGTGGGCCTGGAATCGTCTATCTCGGAAGCCTTCAGCACAGGCTTCATGGAGAACAGCGACCTCTCATAGGCGAACCGGTACTCCTCCCGCACGTATTTCCTGGCCAGGGCCGCCATGTACTCCCAGGCGCTCTCCGGCCTCCTGGCACAGGTATTGCAGTTCCCCAGCCTCCCCCCGCAGTCCGTGCCCTCCATGCATGGGAACCGGGGCACGATTCCCCGGCTGGTCTTGTGGGGCGTGAAGGTCACGGAGGTCAGGGAATGATATCCCGTCCTCCCGAAGGGCATGATGGAGAAAAAGGGGCCGTCCATCACCGTCAGCCCGATGTCCCGCAGCCGCTCGTTCACCCTGCACAGGATGATCTCGCACAGCTCATACTTGATGGGGAAGGGCTGGAAGTCCCCGCCCTCCCCGGCCTCCACCAGCCCCAGCACCTGGTTCACCGAGGCATAGGTGGCGTTCAGCACGAAAGGGGCCTCGTACCGCTCCTCCCGCCCCCGGTGCAAGGCATGTACCTCATACTGGTCTGCCCCTTTCGCAATGCGGACGATCTCCCTGCCCCAGAGCAGCTCCACGCCCTTCCACTTCCCCAGCTCCTCCAGAAAGAAGTCCCGCAGGATCCCCGCGTCATAGGTGTACTCCTCCGTGAGGAAAGCCCCGTCGCAGCTTCCCTCCTGAAAGAACCGCTCCACCGGCAGCGCCTCGCAGAAAATCCCCGCGTCCCTGCAGAACTTCACGAACTCCCCCGCGTCCGTCCAGGAGAAATGCCTGGAGGTGGCGTACACCTGCTGGAACCGGGCGTGGATGCAGAAGGAATAGTCCTCCACGAACCGCCTGAAATACCCTGCGCTCTTCAGGGCCGTGGACAGGGACCTGGGATAGTGGTAGCCCATGTGCACCCTGGCCTGGTTCGCGTATGTGGCCCTGGCGAATGCCGCGTCCTCCATCTCCAGCACCGCCACCCGCTGGCCCATCCTGGCGCAGCGCAGCGCCGCGTACAGCCCGTACAGCCCGGCCCCGATTATGACCTTATCTACCGTCCCCATCCAAAGCTCCCCTCTTCTCGGCGCAGACCCTGGCCAGGCGGTATTCGAAATCCCGTCTGTCCTTCGCCGCCAGGACCTCCAGAATCATGCCCGCGAAGAAGGACTGAATTCCCGCCAGCACCATGAACCCGCAGACGATCAGCGTGGGGAACCGGGGCACCAGCCCCGTGGCAAAGTATTCCCTGAAAATGGGCAGCATGAACAGCAGCGCAGCCGCCACCAGGAACAGGCAGACGGCTCCGAAGAACCGGGCCGGCCTGTAGTTGCGGTAGAGCTGCAGCATCTTCCGGATGACCCGCAGCCCGTCGCTGTAGGTGTTCAGCTTGGACTGGCTCCCCTCCGGCCTGTCCCGGTACTCCACCACCACGTTCTCCACCTGCATATTGTAATTCACCGCGTGGATGGTCATCTCCGTCTCTATCTCGAAGCCCTTGGAGAACACGGGGAAGGTCTTCACGAACTCATAGCTGAAGGCCCTGTAGCCCGTCATGATGTCCTTGATGTCCGTGTGGAACAGCCCGTTGATGCCCGTCCGCATGAGGCTGTTGCCGAAGTTGTGGAAGGGCCGCTTGTTCTCCGTAAAGTAGGTGGAGGAGAGCCTGTCCCCCACCACCATGTCCGCGCCCCGCTCCAGGACCCGGTCCGCCATCTCCCTAGCGCAGTCCAGGGGATAGGTGTCGTCCCCGTCGATCATCAGATAGCACAGGGCGTCGATCTCCCGGAACATCCTGCGGATCACGTTCCCCTTGCCCTGCTTGCGCTCCCGGCGGACTACAGCTCCGTGGTCTCTCGCCAGTTCCACCGTCCTGTCGGTGGAATTGTTGTCATAGACATAGACCACGGCCTCCGGCAGCGCCGCCTTTACATCGTCCACCACCTTGGCGATGGTCTGCTCCTCATTGTAACAGGGAATCAATACCGCTATCCTCTCCATCTGCACTGCCCTTTCTCCCGCTTCTCTCAATAATATGTGCCGCCATGCAGCATATCCGTAAAATAGGCCACGCCGCAGACCACATGGCCCAGATACGCCATCCACTGCAGCAGGATCGCCGCCCTGCGCCCCCGGCGGTCCCAAAAGCCCTGCAATCCCCCGCCGGAATCCTTGCGGCAGGCCCCCGCCCCCCGGGCCAGCTCCCGGACGGTAACCCGCAGCAGCAGCAGGACCGAGGCGAACTGGCAGAAGAAGATTCCGTACATATAGCCCCAGGAGAAATTGAAGTCCACCTTCCGGAACCCCTTTTCATATAGAAGGAACGCCTCCGCGAAGCTTACGATATACAGCAGCCAGGAGAAGCGCACCATGGCGTCCTTCCTGCACTCCCTGAAATTCAGCGCCAGCACCGCCAGGGGAAATCCCATGGCCAGGCAGATGCCCAGGGGGATGTTGTAGCAGTAATCCGCCCAGACCTCCCCGAAGCAGAAGCCCAGGCCCCGTTCCTGTCCCTCCTCCGCCGCCACGAACACCCCCTTATACTGGTACAGCAGGTCCAGGAAGGTGGGCACGAAGCAGAGCCCCAGCCGCACCGTAGGGCGGAAATTCCGAAAGCCCGACCGCACCAGCCGGTACAGCATCAGCAGCCCCGCTGCGCTGACCAGCACCAGAGTAAAGCTGGGCTTGGTCATGGTGGCCAGCAGCAGGAAGAGGGAGAACAGCACATAGTCCCGCCCCCTGCCGCCCTCCTCATACACGGGCAGCAGCTTCACGTACCAGAGGAATGCCAGGATCCCGAAGGGCCTGGCCGCGATATAGGTGGCATTGTGGAAAGGGTTCGCCGAGAACACGCCCAGATACCGGAAGGGAATCCCCGGCACGTACATGCCCTTCGGGGGATACAGCATGGAGATGAAAAAGAGGGATACCGCCGCCAGGCTCAGGGCGATCCGGGAAGCCAGCCGCCATGTCCCGAAGGCTTTCCCGCCCTCCTTCCCCGCCTCCGTCCCGGGCAGGATCAGGCAGTTGAAAGCCAGCTTCGTCACCGTCATCCCCAGGCCGTTGAGCAGCATGGTGGCCAGGGCCACGGACCACTCCGGCGAGGCGAACAGATGGATCAGCGCCGCCAGCTTGAAAAATACAGGGTAGGGAAAGCTATACCCGCTCTCCAGGCCCTGCATTTCCAGAATATATGCCTTCATGTCCGAATATACGTCCCCGGAGGTCTGTCCGTAGAACAGCTCCAGCGTCACGGCCGATACCCAGGCCAGCAGCGCCAGGAACACTGCCGCGTCTATGATCCGGTTCCTCCTCAGCTCCTTCTCACAACAGTTCATGTCTCGCATCCTTCCAAACATACGGCCTTCCCGTTCCCTCATCTGCGGTAGTGCGCCGCCACCTTCTTCACGGCGGCGATGACGTCGTCCACGTCCCCGTCCGTCAGGCCGTAGAACAGGGGCAGGCTCATGATCTCCTCATAGAGCTTCTCCGCGTTGGGGCACAGCCCCTTCCCGTATCCCAGCTTCTCGTAATAGGAGTGCCAGTAGACCGGCAGATAGTGTACCTGAGAATAGATGTTCTCCGCCCGCAGCGCGTCAAAGAACTGCCGCCTGTCGCAGAGCAGCCGCTCCGGCCGCAGGCGCAGGATGTACAGATGCCGCACCGTATCCGACTCCGGAATCTCCCGCTGCAGGACGACTTCGGGGATCTCCGCCAGGGCCGCGTCATACTTCGCCACGATCTCCTTCCTGCGGGCCGCGAACCTGTCCAGCTTCCCGAGCTGGCTTATCAGCAGCGCCGCCTGGATGTCCGTCATCCGGTAGTTGAAGCCCAGCTCCACCTGTTCATTGTACCACAGGGCGTCCGTGGGATGCACCATCTCCTCCCGGTTGCGGGTGATGCCGTGGGCCCGCAGGCGCAGCAGCCTGCGGTAGGTCTGCCGGTCATTGGTGGTGACCGCGCCGCCCTCGCCGGAGGTGACGGTCTTCACCGGGTGGAAGCTGAAGCACGTCATGTCCGCCATGCTCCCCACGGGCTGCCCGCAGTACCTGGTGCCGATGGCGTGGGCCGCATCCTCTATGAAGGCCAGCCCGTGCCTCCTGCAGATCTCCCCGATCTCCCTGTGCTCCACGGCCTGCCCGGTGTAGTCCACCGCCACGATCCCCCTGGTCCGGGGCGTGATCAGGCTCTCGATGGAGGCCGGGGCGATATTGTAGGTCTCAGGATCGATGTCGGCGAACACAGGCTTCGCGCCGCAGTAGAGCACGCAGTTGGCCGACGCGGCGAAGGTGATGGGGCTGACGATGACCTCGTCCCCCTCCCCAAAGCCCGCCGCCATGGCCGCCAGGTGCAGCGCTGCCGTCCCGTTGCTCACCACCACCGCATACCTGGCGCCAGTGACCTCGCAGAGCTTCTGTTCCGCCGCTGCGATCATAGGGCCGCAGGTCAGATCCCCGTTTCGGAGCACCTCCGCCACTGCCTGTATGTCATCCTCCTCAATCCATTGCTTTCCATAGCCAAGCGGCTGCTCCCGCACAGGAGTCCCGCCGAATATCGCCAACTGTTCCATTCCCATGTCTCCTCCATCCCGCCTCTGCCGGAATCCCTGTCCGCCGGGGACGGCCTGTTTTGCCCTATCATACCATATCATGCCTGAAAAGGCAATTTTTAGCGGAATATTTTACAGCTCATGCTTGCATTTGTCCTCCACGGAGATGTTCTTGCCAAGCTGCACCTCGATGATCTTCAGCTCGCTGTCCGCGGACACGGTGTGCCTGCACCCTGCCGGCATGGAGATCACGTCCCCCGGGGAGACGCTGCGCTCCACCCCGTCGATCACGGCCCTTCCACTGCCGCCCATCACCGTCCAGACCTCGTCCCGGTGCTCATGGCTGTGGTAATGCAGGGCATGTCCCGGCAGCAGGACAATCTTGATCGTCAGGCTGTCCTCCTGCACATCCAGGACCGTGAAGCTCCCCCAGGACTTCTCCGCGTACATGACCTGCTGCTCTATCCGCTCCACATAGGGCTTGATATAGCTGCTCTGCTCCTTGTCCGAAATCAGGATGCCGTCGCTGCTGGCGGCCACCACCATGTCCCGGCAGCCCATGCAGAGGATGGGGATGTTCAGCTCGTTCACCACATGGGTGTTCTCGCAGGTCTCGTTCAGGGTGGCACGCCCCAGGGCGCTGTCCGCCATGGCCTCCGAGAAGGTGTTCCAGGTGCCCAGGTCCTTCCACTGGCCGCCGAAGCGCAGCACCCGGATCTCCGGCTCCCGCTCCGCCACGGCATAGTCGAAGCTGATCTTCTCCATCTCCCCGTACCGGCAGAACAGATCCTGGTAATCCCGAAACTCCATGCGCTCATGGGCCTTCTCCAGCAGATAGCCCAGCCGGAAGGCGAACACGCCGCCATTCCAGAGTGCCCCCTGGGCGATATACTCCCGGGCCGTGGATACATCCGGCTTCTCCCGGAAGGTGTCCACGCCGCTGACCCGCTCAGAGGACGCGGGGATGATATAGCCGTATTTCTCGCTGGGGTAGGTGGGCTCGATGCCCATCAGGTACAGGTTCGCGCCCCCTGCCCCAGCCATCTGCGCCATCTCATGCAGGGCCCGGAAATAGGGTTCCTCCACGTAAGGGTCTACCGGGCACACCACTACAGACTCGTCTTCCCCCACGCCCTGTACGTCCCGCAGATAGCTGGCCGCCAGGCAGACCGCCGGAAAGGTGTCCCGGCGGCAGGGCTCCACGCAGACGTTCACCCTGTCCCCCAACTGGTTCTTGATCAGGCTCACCTGCTTCCTGCCGGTGGCTATGGTAATCCGCGCCCCGGGATCCACCGCGGCGATCTGGCGGTAGACCCTGCCCAGCATGGACTCGAAGCCCCCCTGTCCGTCGGAGAGCATCCGGATGAACTGCTTGGAGCGGATGTCATTGGACAGAGGCCACAGGCGTTTGCCGCTTCCTCCGGATAATAAGATAATGTTCATCGCGCGCCCTCCTATCTCAGTTCCGCCTCGCACAGCTCCAGCGCCGCGGCGATCACCTTGTCCATGTCATAATACTTATAGCCCCCCAGCCTGCCGCCGAAGATGACCCTGGCCTCTTTCTCTGCCCTCTCCCTGTACTGGGCGTACAGGGCATTGTTCCTGTCATCGTTCACGGGATAATAGGGCTCGTCCCCCTTCTTCCACTCGCTGGAGTATTCCCGGGAGATGATGGTGGTGGGCTGCTTCCCGAATTCAAAATGCTTGTGCTCGATGATCCTGGTATAGGGAACCTCCCGCTCCGTGTAGTTCACCACAGCGTTGCCCTGGAAATTCTCCATCTCCAGCTCCTCGGTCTCGAAGCGGACGCTGCGGTACTGGAGGACGCCCAGGGAATAATCGTAGAACTGGTCTATCATGCCTGTGTATATGATCTTATCCGCCAGCCTGTCCAGCTCCTGCCTGTTCTCCAGATAGTCCACATTCAGGCGCACCTCGGTGCCCGCCAGCAGCTTCTCCACCAGCTCCGTGTAGCCTCCGATGGGGATGCCCTGATAGCGGTCATTGAAGTAATTGTTGTCATAGGTGAAGCGCAGGGGCAGGCGCTTGATGATAAAGGCCGGAAGGTCGCGGCAGTCCCGCCCCCACTGCTTCTCAGTATAACCCTTTATCAGCTTCTCATATACATCCCGGCCCACCAGGGAAAGGGCCTGCTCCTCCAGGTTCTTTGGCATGATGATGCCAAGGTCCGCGATCTGGGCCGCGATGATCTCCTTGGCCTCGGCGGGGGTGGCGATGTTCCACATCTTGCTGAACGTGTTCATATTGAAGGGCAGGTTGTAAAGCTCGTCCTTATAGCGGGCGATGGGGGAGTTGACATAATTGTTGAACTCCGCGAACTGGCATACATAGTCCCAGATCCGCCTGTCCGAGGTGTGGAAGATATGGGCCCCGTACCGGTGCACCTGGATGCCGTGGACCTCCTCGCAGTAGACATTCCCGGCGATGTGGTTGCGCCGCTCCACCACCAGGCATTTCTTCCCCTTCTTCTTCGCCTCCCGGGCAAAGACCGCGCCGAACAGTCCGGCTCCGACGATCAGATAATCATATTTCATGCTGTCCCTCCTTTGGGGCTTGGATTTTTGATTTCGATTGGCTCAGGTTCCTGAGACGCTTTCATTATAGCAGATTGTGGGGGGAATTCCAACTTATAAATTGAGGTTGTGGGCAGGGCGGGCGATTTTATTGAAAATATGTGGGCGACAGCACAAAAGACGCATGGGACAGTGCGCCATGCGTCTTCTGCATTTATGAGGAAGGATAATGAGGGGGCGATTTCATCGTTCTGGCGGGGTGGGTGGAACTGTCGCTGTATTACTGCAATTTCTGCACAGCACCTATGAATATCAAAACAGCGGCTTAGCGTACGCTGGCTATTGCCGCTGTTTTGAATTCCCCTTTTACGTAGTCTATTATAAGACAAAAGCGGCTTCTTGTAAAGGGGAAGTCATCGACAAATGTTGACAATCATCCCGTTTCACAGCAGCAGCCGCAGTCCGGAACCTCTGGTCGCCAAAGCATAGAAAAACTTGTGCAACTGTCTATCAGGTTGCCCGGAAAGTTCCCGACTGTCAGCCGAGGGATTCAATGGAGCATATACACTCTGTAGAATATGCGCATATTTTATACGTACCCCATTGACATGCGCATAAAAAGGGCGTATTATGCATAATATGAGGAGGGCACAATATGACAGTGCGTGAGGTACTAAGGGCGCTTCGCAAAGACGGATGGTACGCCACCAATCAGGAAGGTTCCCACATAAGCCTAAAACACCCGACAAAACCCGGAAAAGTCACAGTACCAAATCACAACGGGGACTTGAAACCGGGAACCCTAAACAGCATCTACAGGCAGGGCTCAAATAACCCTACCGACTGTGGCTTTCATAGAAAGGAGCGTGCTTTATGCAGACTTTAACTTATCTCGCAGTCTTTGAGCCCTCAACGGACGGCTCCTATAGCATCTACTTCCCTGATTTACCCGGATGCATCAGTGTCGGGGCTAATCTGGAAGAAGCTGCACGCATGGCGGCAGAAGCCGCAAGCCTCCATGTTTACAGCCTGGAATGTGACAACGAGGAAATTCCCACCCCATCCGTGAATCTTTCCAAAGAAGATACGGAGGGAAATGTTGTAATGCCCGTCACAATCCATCCTGATTTATTCCGCATGAAAAAGGATAACGAGCGCGTCAAGACGAACATCACTCTCCCGGCATGGCTGAAAAGGATTGCGGAAGAGCAAAAGGTGAACTATTCCCGGCTCTTGGAAACTGCTCTGATCGATTATCTGCAAATACCTATGTCCGGCAGACGATAATCCCATGTATGTGAGTGGGCAATGGGGAAGCAATCTGAAATCAATCAGATCTGCCCGAATATCAAAGCAGCGGATTAGTCTATGCCAATGCCGCTGCTTTGAATTCCCTTTTCATGTGCCCCATTGTAAGACAGAATCGGCTTCCTGTAAAGGAAAAGCCATCGACAAATCTCGACATTCTTGTCGCTGATGATTCCAATCCAGCGGAGCGGACCCTTGCCCCCGCTATCCAAGATTGAGCCGGGACTTTAAAGCCTCCTGCAGCACTTGCGAAAAATTGATGTTCCGTTCCATAGCAGCGGCATTTAGCCATGCGGGCAAGGTGACGGTTCTATTGACCGCGCGGTTCACGTTTGCCAGCCGGACCGATGGCATATAAACATCGACCAGAACTACACGCTCGTTTTCCTTGGCCCTGATTTCGGGCAGGGGGGTAGGGGCGGGGATTTCCTCTCCGTCTTCTTCCAGTCCGTTCAGGACGCAGCCCAGGAGCTCCCGAGCCGACAGGAATGCGTCCTCATCGCTGGTTCCGCTGGTGGCACATTTTAAGTCGGGGAAATCAATGGCGATCTCTTTTCCGGGTTCATAGGTGAAGATAGCGGGATATATATAACGGTCGGTCTTTTTCATAAAAACAACCTCCTATATGAAGAGTGTGTCAGGCAGGCAGGGCTAATCGAATGTCAGCCCCGACTGTTCCTCGATGCGCTTTAGCGTCGGCAGCGGGATGTCTTTATCGGGATGCTTTATCGTTGTGCGTCCCTTTTTGGTGGGGTGTTTGTATTGATGATGGCTTCCAACCACGCTTACCTCATACCATCCATCTGCCCTAAGCATTTTGATGACTTCTCGAGATGAATAACTTTTCATGCATTATTTCCTCCTGACAGTAATATTATGATACGTGTAAAAATATTTGTCGATGGGCAAATATTTTTATGGGTGGGGAGATGTCGGGAAGGATGATTGGTGGGGTTTGCATGGGTTATTCATTAACTTTCTAATGAGGACATGGCATTTTGTTGGTTATATAAAGCAAATCACCCTTCCACATATTGCCGCATTCCGAACACCTGGTGCCGTCATAAGTTTCTAGAGTACACCCTTGGCTATCTTTTTTATGTATTTGAACAACGCCAGGTACGATTTCATGTTTAGTACACGCCTCTTGCTCTTTCTTACTCGCCACCTGATGAATATGTCCATCTTTATCCACAAATTGTTCGTTATATAGGACAGCATCCGTATATGTACCATATCCATCCTTCGCATAATCATATATCCAAAAGTTGCCGCCATCCATAGAGTCTTTCGCTACTTCTATCATTGTCTCTTTTACATGATATATTTTAGGATATGCCAAAGCCGTCAATGAATTCAAAAATACCAAAAATGCGAAGACACCTATAGCCATCGCCTTTTCCCTATGTCCTATCTTCTTCCTCTGCCTCATCAAAGCTATCCGTCTATCAATCTCGTTACCTCCTTCTAACGCACTGCTAAATGGAATTTTCTGCTTCCCACCACTCCTGTTTCTGTCCAGCAAATCGATATATGCCTGACATTCCATATCCGTACATCCTTTAAGCACCCTCTCATCGCAAGGGGTTTCGCTTAAATATTTTATTTCAGATTCCAGAAAGTATATCAATGGGTTGAACCAATGCAGACAGCATACAAATTCCATCAGTAGCTTCACCCATATATCCCTGCCAATAATATGCACCATTTCATGTTTTAAAATCCAGTATAAATCTCCTTCAACATACTTCTTTTGCAAGTATATAATCGGCTTAACCGCGCCAAGTGTGAATGTCTTATTATCTACCCGCGTCCATGCAATCTCTGGCATATGCTTGAACCTAATAGTTTCCCGCAAGCCTTTCAATGTTTGTTCCAGATTTTTGTCCTCACACTTAATAGCCAGCCCATGGAATGAATGGCTCCTTTTCAAAAACTTGATTGTCCGAATAAGAAGAAATAGCATCGCTATCATAAACCATATCAATGTCATCAACAATAATAACCTATATTCCTTTGTCTGATATGCCGCCCCTTTTGTTTCAATATTCGCAACGTCAACTACTCCATTTGCTCCCGCATTCACCTCGTCAAGCATAAAGACACTCATAATACGCCTATATGTTCCCCCAAGCCATGCCCACGGTACTACATAAGCAAACATCACTATCATCAAAGCCCTATATTTCATGCATTGAGTAGTAGATTCCCTAAATATCCTTGCCCAAAGTAAATAGCCAATATAAAGAGCACTTCCAGCAGATGTCATCAGAAATAAGTATCCCATCATCGTTTTCTCTTATCTTTCCACGTTTCCAATAGAATTAGCGGCCCACTAATGTATAAGCCGCCAATCCCCACTTTCTTCGTCACTATATACATATCAAAGATTTTACATTAATCTCACAATTCTCCGATAATTAATTCCTACTTTTATACTCTACTTTACATTATCATGCGGACATTTTACGCTCATATCCACAGAACACAAGTCCCCTATCCAAATGGTAAAACAGTATACACACTGTGTGCTATGGTATGTTTTAACAGTACAGCCCCCCTTACCATCCTTTACATGTGTCTGATAATACCCTTCCACAATCCTATGTCCCAGGCAAATCGTCTGCTCACTAATCCCACTCACCGGCGTAATATTCCCGTCCTCATCCACAAACTGCTCATCATACAAAATAACCGCGCCATGCTCCTCTCCGCACCCGCAGCCCGCATCATGGGGCTCCGCGGCGAATGCCGTCACGGACTCCGCCAGCATCATAAACGCAACCAGACCTGCCACCATCGTTCTCTTCATCTTTTTCATCTTCTGTACCTTCATAGCATTTTACCCTTTCTGCTATCCGCTCACAATCCTACGTGTTCCTGCCCGCTGCCCGACCGCACTTTCGGCCTGTCAGACAGCCGTTTCCAAGTTACACCCCCTGTCGTCCATCGACCCGGGGGCTGCCGATGCCCGGCATATGCCGCACCGGCGTTTCCGCCCTCTTCCGCTATGAGGCCAGCAGGCGATGGCATCCTATAAGTTACGACAGCGCCACCGCAAGATCAGGTCGCGCCGTCCTGCCGCGATACTTGCCGAATGCCCGGAACGGGGCATGGCCATCCGGCTATCGCAGGCATGCATGTCGGCCGGCGGCACAGCGTCCTGCCGTCCGCCCATGCTACTTCTTCAGCTTCTTCATCAAGCCGTCCAGCAGACGCTTGCTCTCGCTGTCGATCTCCTTATTCCCCGTAAGGGCGGCAAAGAAGTTCCCGTACTCTCCGCCATAGAAATCGTCCAGCAGCTCCTGCGTCTGTACCTGCAGCAGCTCTTCCTGGGACAGCGCCGCCTCCACATAGGCGCGCTTGCGGCTCACGATGCCCTTCTCCTCCAGGCGGAACAGGAGCGTGTTCAGAGTCTGCCTCTTCCACTTCTTCCCTCTCTCCTTCATCTCCTCCAGGAGCTCCCTGGTCTGCATCGGCTCGGTGCGCTGCCACAGCACTTCCATGACCTCGCGCTCTGCTCCAGTTATTTTGTGATTGACCTTCAAGATTGATTCACCTCCTTTTCCTGTACACTTCCATGTTACTACATTCGAATAGTCTTGTCAAAACATTCTTTCGAAGTTTTGCACATTTTTTGGCGCCTGCGCATCCCGGGACACGCAAGCGCCTCCTCCGGCTGCCACCCCCGCAGCCGGGCGAACATCAGGGCGTGCAGACGCCGCGGTTGCGGAGGATCTGCTTCAGGCTGTTGTAAGCAACATCCAGCTCCGAATTCCGGATGCTCAGCTTCCGGTTCTCCCGGCCCAGCTCATCGTTCTCGATGTACAGCTCGCTCAGCCTCTCCTTCAGCTTTGAGATCTCCGCGTCCTTTTGCGCCATCATCACGCGCACGCTCCTTTTTCTGTTGTCGGACAGCCTCTTCAGTAATCTAGCCAAATCTCTACCTCCTTAGTATATTTTATTACACTTACGTAATCATTGTGCATCACTAAACCCTTTTTGTCAATCCCAAATATGAAAAAAGTCAATAAATGTCGAATTTTAATTGAAAATTTCAGGAAAACAAAATTGACGGCCCTGTATAAAGACAAAGCCGTCAACATTTTCTCCCAAGCCTGAGCATGCTCCATCTGCCATAAACGCGCAATCGTCCCCTTGCCAGGGCGGAGTCTGGGCCTGCCCTTACCGCCCCCGGTCACGATCGGCGTCCATATCCGGCCTATTTGAGCAGTTCCTCATAGCTTGTCCCCAGCTCGTTCTTTATCCCCTTTAGCTGCTGCACATGTACGTGCTGCAAGCCGCGTTCGATTTTCACGAGGCACTCCCTCGTAATGGCAATTCCCTGCAGATCCAGCATACGGACCAGCTCCGTCTGCCCTATCCCCCTTGCAAGCCTGATTTCTCTGATGTTCTTCCCTATGTTTCCGTTTTTGTCCTGTTTTATCTTCTGTATCAAAACCGCACCTCTGCTCTGCTCTGCACCATTTCTGGTCCATTTTTTCTTTTATTTTACCCCTTAACCGGGAAGCAATGGGACTCATATGGGTCCTATTTACGCAAAAGTTTGCCAGGAAACATAATCTTTTATCGATTCTCGTCCTGAAAAAGCACAGAATAAGAAAAAGGCGGTCATCTGCCGCCTTTGAATCACAACCTGTCACTCAAATCGTACTGTTTCCAAAAGCTTTCGGATGTCCTCTACGCTAAGCCACTCTGTATTTTTACCTGAGCTATAGGAAAAACCTTCCGGCACCTTTCTGCCCGTAGGAACTACCCGGCGCCTCTCATCCCAGACTATCTGAGGGTATACGATGAAATGTCTGTCATACTCATAGGTATGCATGGAATCTTCCGCAGCCACCATGACCTCATGCAGCTTCTCCCCTTCGCGGATGCCCACCTCAGGCATCTCGCATCCGGGCAGCATGGCCTGCGCCAGATCTGTCACTTTGAAGGAAGGAATCTTCGAAATGAAGGTCTCCCCCCCTTTGGCCTCCTCAAAGGCCTTAATCACCAGCTCCACGCCCTGCCGGAGGCTGATCCAGAAACGGGTCATGCGGTAATCCGTGATGGGCAGACGCGTCCCGCCGTTCTGGATGATGTCATGGAAGAGTGGGATGACGGACCCCCTGCTCCCCGCCACATTGCCGTAGCGCACCACGGAAAAGCAGATGTCCTGGCTTCCGGCATAGGCGTTGGCCGCTATGAACAGCTTGTCCGACACCAGCTTGGTCCCCCCGTAGAGATTGACAGGGTTCACCGCCTTGTCCGTGGACAGGGCCACCACCTTCTTCACGCCGCTGTCCAGCGCCGCATCGATGACGTTCTGGGCGCCGCCCACGTTGGTCTTGATGGCCTCCGCGGGGTTGTACTCACAGGCGGGCACCTGCTTGAGGGCTGCCGCATGCACCACATAATCCACCCCTTTGAAAGCCCGCAGGAGCCTCTCCCTGTCCCGCACATCGCCGATAAAGAACCGCAGCTTCGAGGCATGCTCCTTGAACTCGTTCTGCATGATATACTGTTTGAATTCATCCCGGGAATAGATGACGATCCTCTTCGGGCTGTAGTGCTCCAGGACATATTTCGTAAACGCCTTGCCGAAGCTTCCCGTTCCGCCCGTAATCAGAATTGATTTATCATTTAACATACTGTCCTCTTTCCGTATGGCTGAACTTATTTGTGTATACTGCCATATCATAACATATCATTCCCCAAAAGGCAATGAATTTTCCATATCTAAAAGTTTTCTGGGATTTTTCGTCTGAAGCACGTTCCTCTGCTTGGCCATATCCACGTGGGTGTAGATCTCCGTGGTACGGATGGAACTGTGCCCCAGCATTTCCTGGATACAGCGGATATCCACGTCCTGATTCACCAGGTATGTGGCGAAGGAGTGGCGGAACATGTGAGGCGTGATATGCATGGAAATAGAGGCGGCGCAGGTCAGACGTTTGATCATGTCCCGAACCGACTGGTCGGACAGCGGATGTCCGTATTTGTTCAGAAAGAAATGCTCGCTTTCCCTGATCTGTGCTTTGAAAAGGGTCTCATACTCCCTCAGCGAATCGATGGTAATCTTCTCCGTGAGCTGCAGGATACGCTCTTTGTCCCCTTTTCCGTGGATGCGGACCTCCCCTTCACAGAGGTTCACAGCCTCCCGCTTCAGGCCGCACAATTCCGATATCCGCAGCCCCGTCGCGAAGAGAAGCTCTATCACGGCGATGTCGCGGACGGCGCACTTCATCTGGTACGGCGTGTCCGCCTTTCTTTTCTGCGAGTACAGCTCCTGGTAGAAGGTGTTCATGACATGGTTCGGTATATAGCGGGGCAGCCTCCGGGGCAGCTTGAAGCTCAGGTCGAGGCGGTACAGGGGGTTCTCCGCTATCTCCTCCGCGTAGATCAGATAGTGGTAAAAAGCGCGTATGCTGGCAATCTTCCTTTTTATGGTACGTGGCGCCTTTTCACAGTGCAGGGAGTCCACATAGCTCCCCACGGCCTCCTTACTCTGGAAGTCCCCGTTCCGGCTCTCTGTGTACAGCCTGAAATCCCGCAAATCCGCCCGGTATGCCCGAATCGTCTTCGGATCCAGCTCCTTGCGCACCTGGCAGTGCTGCAGATATTCCTCAATCAGTTCCGCTAAAGCAGTCATTCCTTTTTCCTCCTGTGTATGTGATGATATTGTGGGTCAGATAAATATTATATAATACTGACGGTGGCTACAATATCACTTTTTTTACAGGATTTGGATATGTGCTTCATTCCTCCTTCCCGATAGACTGTAGGGCTGTCATCTAATATTGGTATTATAACCTTTGTTGGGGGAAATTTCAAGAGGTTTTTGATCATTAAAATCATTTATCTGTGTATAAAAGCGGCCATCTCATAGATGGCCGCTTTTTAGCGTCATGGATTCCTTATATTTCTATGTCAGCTTCATTTCCCTGTCCCAACCTTGCTGTGGGTAAAGCAGCTCCTCACTGCGATGGCCTTCACTGTCTTTCCTTTTCCTACATACACCCTTACGTAAGGGGAGGACACCATCCTTCCGTTCGTCATGGACGGAGTGGTGCCGTCTGTAGTATAGTAGATACGGCTGCTCGGTGTAGTCGTCCTGATGGTCGCGTACCCTTTGTTGTCCACAGTGACGGTGGGCGTGTTCACGACGGGAATCTTCAGAATCAGGCGGCACGGGTTCCCCCATTCTCCGTTATAGTAGGTCCTGGCGTAGATGGTCCCGTAGAAGTCCTCGAACAGCACCGTGTCCCCGGCATTCACGCATTTGTCCTTCGTGGTCAGGGTGGATGTGGTCGGCGAGTAATAGACCTTCGCTCCCTTTGTCTGCGAACCGAACGTCACGTTCCGGCCTCCGAAGACCCCCTTTACGGCAAAGGACACGTTCCGGCCTTTATTGCTGTTCAGCAGGACCTTTCTCGCCATGGAGCTGTTGGAACAGCCTGATTTCACCGCGATTGCCTTTACGGTTCCGGAGAAAGTATCGATTGTGACGCTGCTTCCTGCCTTTTTCCCATTCTCCAGCGTGGGCGCGCTTCCGTCTGTCGTGTAGTAGATTGTACTGCCTCCCGTAGAGGTCTTGATTGTGACCTTGTTTCCGCTGGTGCTGATGGCAGGCGCCGCAACTTTTGGTATATTGAGCGTTATCTTCGTCGTATCCCTGCTCCACCGGCCATCTGCATAAGCTCTTGCATAGAGCGTACCGTTAAAGCTCTCGAACTTTACTTTGCCGCCATTTTCCACCTTCCTGTCGGCGGCTGTGATATCAGCTTTGTCGGAGTAATATATGACGGCCCCCTGGGTAGCGGATTTGAATGCCACCTCTTTTCCGCCTATGTAATCGGCTATTTCACAGATGGGTTCTTCGACCCCTTTCTTCACCGTTATCTGACAGGAGGCTTTATGGCCGCCATTCTGTGTCTGTACCTCGATTGTAGCCTTTCCCGCGTTCAGGGCTGTGACCAGCCCGCTCTGATCCACCTTTACGACATTGGAGTCGCTGCTCCATACGCAGGACTTGTCCGAAGCATTCTGCGGCAGGACTTCAGCCGATAGCTGCAGGGTATCATCCTCCTTCATCTGCGCTTCGCTCTGGCTGATTTTCACGCCTGTGCATTTTACAAAGGTATCTCCCGTAGTTTCTGTGAAAGCCTTCATCCGCAGGTTGATATCACGGGTCGCACCGATATCACTCCAGGTTCTTCCGTTATTCCAGCTATAAAAGCTCTCCCCGCTTCTGGCAGACGCGTCACAGACCCAAGCACCAGAGGTATCATATTCGGACAGAACCGCAGGTTCGCCCCCAGTCAGGGTCAGCACTACGGAAAATACATCTCCCGGCCCAAGCAGCACCTCCTTATTGACCGGAATCACATGATATCCTACATATTTCAGCTTACCTGTCTGGGGAGCGCTCAACATGCCTTCTCCACTGGTAGGATCCGAAGCGTCTGTAGGGTTTTTATATATCTGTAGGGAATAATCCACATTTGCTTCAGAGCCTGTCTCCACCGAAACGGCAGTCAATTTCTCTATCTTCTCCCCGCCAGCTTTTGCTGTGTATACAGAGGCAAAATCAGTACCTCGATAGAGCATGCCCCCTCCTAAGCCCCCTGTGGAAGTATCATATTGATAATTATTCGCATTCCTTTTGGCCGGTTCCGCCTCGAAGGCATACACCGTATCATAGATAGAGGCATCCTCATAGGACAGCCAGAAATATCCCTGATTGGCATACCTTGTCCCCCATGAATTCTTCACCAGCCATGCCCCGTTGGAAGAAGGCGATGCTGCAAAATTCTCCTTCTTGTAGGAGTCATCCCATCCGACAATCGCCACCGCATGGTTCGTGCCTGTAGCATCATAGCAGTAGTATGCGCCGGTGTCGAAATTCATATATTGTTCAGACGCATAATAGCTCGCGCTGACAGCGCCATATCCCATGATGGCTTCCTTGACGGCGTTCCTGTCGCTGGACTCAATGCGGTAGAAACCCTTCAGATGGGAAAAATCATTGTCATACACTGCCGCCGGGCTTGTATCCGGCACCTCAGGAATTCCTTCATAAGGACAGGCGGATTCCAGCACCGCCCCCTTCCATGCCGCCATGGAACGGCTGACCTGTATCGCGTTTCCGCCAGCCATATAAAGGTCAGAACCCGCATAATAAGACACATCATTGCCGCTGTTGCCCAGCTTGTCTGGCACTGCATGGTTTGAAAAATAGATTGCATGCCGTTCCGACAGATCCAGGCTCGAATCTGCATAGCCGTTTTTAATCAGATTCGCCTCAATGCAGGCAATTGCCGCGAAAGACCAGCAGGTTCCGTAAGGGTTCTGGTCACGGACAGGCGTTATATAGCACTTCCCACCTACATTTCTGGAATCGTAGGCAGACGGAATCCATGCCTGGTCTATATGGGCCGATTCCGAAAGAGAGATATCCCCTCCCAGGTTCTCCGGTTCCACATATCTGCTCTGACTGGCGTAGCGCCTGAACAGCTCTCTCTGCTGCTCCTCCTCTTCTTCCGTCAGTTTCCGGCCAAATACATAGTCCAAATCTGCTTCCTCTTCGGAGCCGATGCTTTCTGCCGCGGAACCTTCCGTTATATCTTCCTGAGGCCCAACGGTATCCTCTGTCCCTGCCTCTTCCTGGAAATCATCATAGGGGACTTGCATCACCGCCTCTCTATGAAAATCCCCGAATCCCATATCCTGCTGCTCCATGGCAGCCCCCTGTTGCGCTGACGGCTCTGCCGCCGTCATGCTGCCTAAGGAAACCAGCGACAGGCACATTGCCATAAATATAGATAATATTCTCATGTCCCCCTCCTTTTAAGGAAACTTCGCTGCTGTTGGTAAAGCAGTTCCTCACCGCCACCGCTCTGACAGTGCTCCCAGCTGGAACCGTAACCGTTCCTCCACAATGGGGTATGCGCTTCCCGTTCTCCCAGGAGGGTGCAGACCCATCTGTGGTATAACAGATATAGCTGTCAGGTGTCCCGGAACGAATCGTCACGCTCTCTCCCGATGCAGATATTACCGGCGTGTTAAGCACAGGAATCTTCAAAACAAACTTGCTGGCCGCGCTCCAGACACCGTCCTGATATTAAGCCATCTTGCGCACAATTCTGCCCTTGATTCTTCTTTCCCTACTCATTTCCTGTCCTCACGCCCCCGTCCCATATATTAAAATTGCTGCCTGTCCTTACTTAAAAACAGCCAGAGGATACCCCAATACAGACATCCTCTGGCCATCGCCGCTGGTATTCAGACTCCAGCTTCCAAGCCAGCGTTTTCACTGGCTGTTTTTACCTTGACGTAGTAACCTTGCTATTCCCGAAACAGCTTCTGACTGCGATTGCCCTTATGGTCTTGCTGCCTCCTACATATACCCTGCCGGAAGACGCACTTATCTTGCGTCCATTGGAAGGAGAGGGCGTGGATCCATCTGTCGTATAGTAAATCGTGCATCCGGGCGTGCTGGTCCTAATCGTCGCATAGCTGCCGGACCGCGCTATCGATGGCGTCTTTACCACAGGTATCTTTAAAATCAGCCTAGCCGGATTGCTCCACTTCCCATTTACATAGGTTCTGGCATACAGCGTCCCATAGAAGTCATTGAATGTGACGCTTTCGCCATTCTTCACGCTCTTATCGCTTGTGGTCATCAAGGAAGATGTAGAATAATAAATCTTGCTCCCTGCCTGGGCCGTAAAGGTGACCTTGCGTCCTCCCACTACACCCTTGACCTTAAACGCCGGAATCTTCACTGTGCTGCTGACAACAGACTGCAGCTTCTTTGTGGTTACAGCGCTGTTCGTAAAGCAGCTCCTCACTGCAATAGCCTTTATCGTGCCGCCTGTGGTGGAGAATGTACTGGCGGAGGCCGCTATTTTGGTGCCATGAGTGGGCGAAGGAGTGCTTCCGTCCGTGGTGTAATAAATAATGCAGTCCGGTGTCGTGGTCTTTATCGTCACCTTATCGCCTGACTGTGTAATAGTCGGCGTATTCACCACAGGAATCTTCAAAACCAGCCTGGCCACATTGCTCCACTGGCCGTTATAATATGCTCTCGCATATACCGTTCCATAGAAATTATTGAAAGTAATCTTTGACCCACTGGCAATCGATTTGTCGGCCGTAGTCAACTGTGTACTGGTAGTTGAATAATAAATGACTGCATCCTTCGTATTACAGTTAAATGTGACTTCCCTTCCTCCAACGATTCCCTTTACCGCAAATTTGGGGACAGCTACCGTAGGCTTGCCATATTTTATGGCAGTCCCTACAGGGTAGTAATCGGTATTGTCGGCCGTAGTGTTCCTTTCGCAGTATACGGTTCCGCTGCCTAATCCTGTCTCGTTGAAAGCATACCTGCCTATAGATACGACGGAGGCCGGTATGTAAATGCTCTTCAGATTGCCATCATATTCGAATGCGGCATAGCCGATTGTGGTAAGCCCCTCCACCAGCGACACATTTTTCAGATTCCCGCAATAAGCAAAAGCGCGCTCTCCAAGCTGCTTAACGCTTGCCGGAATCACTACCGTCTCAAGCCTTTCGCATGACCTAAAAGCCGAAGCTCCAACCGATACAACCTTGGCGCCGATGTTGACAGTCTTCAAGGCATTACATCTGTTAAAGGCATAAGTCCCTATCTCTGTGACATTTGAGCCAAAGCCGATGTCAACCAAATTAGAGCAGCCATAAAACGCGGAGCCTCCTACCGACTTTACATTGTCAGACATGCTGACCTTTGTCAGGGCAGTACACCCATTAAACATCTCACTGGATACTATATTGGAGCGAACATCTGCCGTCTTCAAGGCTGTGCATCCGGAAAAGGCACTTGTCCCTACATTTGTCACGCTTTGAGGAACCGTAATGGAACCCAGTCCTGTGCAGCCGCTAAAGGCCCAATTCCCAATCGCAGTAAGGCCAGAGGGCAACGCCAGGCTCTGCAGGCTGGTACAACCGCTAAATCCCCTTCCCTCAATTGTTTTTACTTTATCTGACAGCACTACTTTCTTGAGGGCGGCACAATCCCGGAACATCCCCTCGCTTACTGTCGCATTGTTGACCGTTGCCTCCAGCAAGCCGGTACAATTCCTGAAAATGCTGCTTTCTGCCTTTACAACTGTTGAAGGGACCGTAATGGTTTCCAGGCCAGTACATCCATTAAACGCTTCAGACGCGATGGTCTCCAGGCCCTCATTCAGGGCAATGCTTTTTAAAGTCGTGCAGTGATAAAAAGCGCTGCTTCTAATGGTCCGCAGGCTTGCCGGAAGGTTGATGCTGGACAGGGAAATACATTCGTAAAAAGCACCTATACCAATTTCGGAAACCGTATTTGATAAACTAACCGTCGTCAGGGACTTACATCCCTTGAACATCCATCCTCCGACAAAACCTGTCTTGATATTGGCAGATGTCATAGAAATACAATTGTCAAAAGCGGAACTTCCCACCTCTGTAACCGTACTGGGAATCACTATGTTACCCAAAGAAGTACAGCCAGCAAAAGCACGATATCCGATGGACACCACGCCTTCATTTATGGTCACCGTCTTCAGCGAAATGCAGCCTTCAAATGCGCGCTCATCGATATTGGTAATTGTCCCCGGAATCGATACTTGGGTAATCGTATTGTTGCCTTTAAACGCGTTATAGCGAATCTTGATTACATTATAGGAATTTCCATTATAAGCAATAGTGGCCGGTATATTTAGAACCGTATCATAGCCGCTGTATCCAGTGATGATGGCGTTTCCTCTGTCAATTATAAAAGAGTACCCATCATCAGTGACATAGGAATCGGCCTGAACCACCTCCCCTCCTTCGTCAACAGCAATCTCTCCTCCTAAACCGGGTGCAGCATCGGCTTCACCCCCGTTGTCCGTATCAGGAAGCTCCTCTGAATCGTCCCCTTCGTCCACGTCAGGGAGCTCTTCCGAGGCATCTGTCCCATTTTCCTCCGGGCTTTCATCGGGATTGCCTGTCTCGTCTCCCTCCGGCTCCTCCTCCGAGGCATCTGTCCCGCTTTCTTCCGGGCTTTCCTCAGAGGCATCCGTCCCGTTCTCTTCCGGGCTTTCCTCAGAGGCATCTGTCTCATTCCCTTCGACACTTTCCTCAGGGGCTTCTTCCGAGGCATCTGCCTCGTTTTCTTCCGGGCTTTCCTCAGAGACATCTGTCCCGCTTCCTTCCGAATCTTCCTCCGAGGCATCTGCCCCACTTTCTACCTGGCTTTCCTCAGACTCGTCTGTTTCGGCCCCTTCAGGGTTCTCCTCTGACGCGCTGACATCGGCTCCTTCAGAACCATCCTCAGGCATGTCTGCCTCGTTTTCCTCGCCAGTTCCCTCCGGCCTGTCCTCATCGCTTCCCTCAGCTTCCTCTGCAGACAATGGCTGCGACGAAGCTACCGGAGGCACTTCGCTGGCGAACACTGTAGTTCCCGCCAGTGTCAGAACCATAAGAAACGGAAGCAGCTTCTTTAATACCTTTCTCTTCATTTTGTTTCTCCTTTCATTATTTATATGTAGTGACCTTGCTATTGGTAAAGCAGCTCCTCACTGCAATAGCCCTAACCGTTTTACCTTTCCCGACATACACCCTCACATAGGGAGCGGATACCATCTTCCCATTGCTCATGGATGGCGTCGTTCCATCTGTCGTGTAATAGATGCGGCTCTTCGGCGTAGTCGTCCTGATGGTGGCATATCCCTTGCTGTCCACGCTGACCGTCGGCGTATTCACAACAGGAATCTTTAAAACCAGGCGGCATACGTTTCCCCATTCCCCGTTGTAGTAAGTCCTTGCGTAGACAGTGCCGTAGAAATCTTCAAACAGAACCGTACTGCCCGCATCCACGCACTTATCCTTGGTGGTCAGCTTGGAGGTGGTGGCGGAATAGTAGATTTTCGCCCCCTTTGTGTCGGAGCCGAAGGTCACGTTCCTGCCACCGAATACCCCTTTCACGCCAAAAGATACATTACGGCTCCTGGCACTGTTGACCAGCACCTTCCTCGCCATATCGCTGTTGGTGCAGCCGCTCTTTACCGCGATGGCCTTCAGCGTACCGGCGAAGCAGTCCAGGGATACGGATGTTCCGCTTCCTTTTATCCCCTTCTCGACAGTGGGCGTGGAACCGTCCGTGGTGTAATAAATCGTGCTGCCGCTGGTAGATGCATTGATTGTCACCTTGTTTCCGGATACAGTGATTGTCGGAGTCGCCACCTTGTTATCTGCCACCGTCAATGTGTATGTAAGCGTCTGCGAAGGATTCGCTTTATTCCTGCCAGTGATGACAGCCTTTCCGGCGCGCAAAGCTGTAATGACCCCATTGCTGCTGACAGTGGCCGAAGCTGAACTGCTCCCCCACTCATAGGAATCCGCATCGATATAGATAACGCCCGCTCTTATTTCCAACAGCTTCGTTCTTCCCACACTTAAGGTTCCGCTGTTCTCTGTCAGGCTCGGTGTCACCAGATGTGCCGCAGCAGTCACTGCATAGGAGACATCCTGATTCGATTTTTTCTCCCCTGTCACGCCATCCCCTGTGCCGAAGCACTGTGTCCATGAATAAACGCCATTGAAAAAGAAGCATCCTATTCCTACTGAATGGTACGCACCTGCAAGGATATTGGCCCTGTGCCCCTCTGAGTTCATCCAGCTGCCCATCACTTCCTCAGCGCTCCTCTGGAGCATTGCGATATTTTCTCCAGACATCTTGCCGGACGCAGTGAAGCATTGCGTTCCGTCTGGTCTGGTATGGCTATAATATAAAGCGCATTCCGCCGCACGCAGCATGGCCGCCTCCAGCAGCTCCTCGTCCATAGCCAGAGGGCTCAGCCCCTCTTTTGCACGTTCCTGGTTCAAGATGTCCAATACCTTGTACGCTTGATCATATGCTGCCTGTCCGGTCACGTTCAGCACCTGCTTCTCTTGCTTTATGCCGACATCAAGACCGCCTTTGCCTATATTCGCTATTATGGCATCTAAATATGTCGCTCCCGTCGTATACTCATATGCCGTCCCGTCTGTTCCTTTATAGACGATTAACGGCATCGTAAATCCTCCTGATCCAACCGCAGCCCGATAACATTTGTAATACAAATTGTAATATTCGGAGCCGTTATCCACACTGTTTACGATAATCCGTTCAGAGACACCGCCCAGCTGCGACACGATATCTTCCGTGCTGGTCTGCTGGACATCAAATACGTAAATATTCAGCTGTGACATATCAGCCACAGACGCTATCTCCGTCAGGGCCTGCAGGACAGCGACCGTATTGGCGCATCTCTTCACGCCTCCGAACACGATTACCGCCTGTTTCCCGTCCGCGCCGTTGAAAACGCTTACCTTTGAGGGATACCGTATGTCCGATACCTGGAAAGAGACCGCGCTCAAATCAAGGGATGCGCCTTGGACTATATCTATGTCCTCCTGTTGCGGTGGAAGTATCATATCAACCGCATTCTCTTTAGATATGGATATTTCCTCTTCCTGCCCCAGGAAATCGTCCGGTGAAAATATTTCTTCTCCCTCCAGTGGAAGCCCTATATCAGCCGGGATTCCTCCAGATGTAAGGCTATCCCCTTGATTTTCGTTCCCAGGGGGCACGCTGTATCCGGGTGAGGGCATTTCCATCTTAATTGCATCTTTGATTTCATCTGCGTATGCTCTGCCCGCTGTGCCATAGCCGGGCATAAATGCTGCTACCAGGCTTCCTATCATCAAGGCAGCGACTGCCTTCTTCCAATTCTTTCGGTTTCTCACCGCATCACCTCCACTTCACTCCTTGTCCATTGGGATGCCTCCCATCATCGAGTATGGCTTGGGGACATACTCAGTGCATGACAGGAGGCTTTCTCAGATTTCCTTTGGCATAGCCGTGGAATCCGGCTTTTTACCTATATGTAGTGACCCCGCTGTTGGTAAAGCAGTTCCTCACTGCGATGGCCTTGATTGTATGGCCTGTGCCCACATAGACCTTGCCCCTGCTGGCGTTCAGCTTCCTGCCATTCGTAGGGCTGGGGGTAGTACCGTCCAGCGTATAGTAGATGATACTGCTGGGCGTGGACGTGGACAGAATGGCGTATCCGCTGGCTACCGTCTCAGTGGTGTAATAATACTTACCGGTATAGCTGTTATACTTTCTGACCCGCCTCTGTGTATACAGCTTCTCTACGCTGGGCGCGTTCACCTTGGGAATCTTCAGAACCAGGCGGCATACATTTCCCCACTCCCCGTTGTAATAGGTCCTCGCGTAGATAGTTCCATAGAAGTTCTCAAACAAAACCGTACTGCCGGCGTTCACGCACTTGTCCTTGGTGGTCAGCTTGGAAGTGGTGGAGGAATAGTATACCTTTGCCCCTTTTACGCTGGAGTTGAAGGTCACCTTCCTGCCGCCGAAAACACCTTTTACGGCAAAGGATACATTGCGGTTCTTGGCGCTGTTGACCAACGACTTCTTCGCCATGGCGCTGTTGCTGCAGCCGCTCTTCACGGCAATGGCTTTCACCAGACCGGCAAAGCTGTCCAGGGACACTGAGGTTCCGTTCGCCTTTATCCCTTTCTCGACAGTGGGCGTGCTGCCGTCTGTAGTGTAATAGAGCGTGCTGCCGCTGGTAGACGCCTTAATCGTCACTTTACTTCCAGATACGGTAATCGTCGGGGTGGCCACTTTAGCGGTCTTCACCACGTAGGATGCCACGCTGCTCCACTGTCCGCCGTAATAGGCCCTGGCATAAACTGTTCCGTTAAAGCCCCCCAGAGAAGCCCTTCCTCCGTTTGCCACCCACTTGTCCTTTGTGGTTATATTGCTGTTGGTAGTAGAGTAATAGATGACCGCGTCCTTTGTGGCGGAAGTAAAGGATATATCCTTGCCGCCTATATAAGCTACTTCGTTGAAGGTAGGTGCCGCCACCTTAAGATTGCCATGTACAATCTCTACATTACTGCCATAATTTCCGGCATTATCTGCGGCTGAACCGGCTTCGCAGTATACCGTTGTGAGGGCAGAATAAAAGTATTGATACTTGGACTGCCCATAATTACTACTACTACTTGTATAAGAGTTGTAAGACACATAATAATTTGACGCAAAGGGAGAAGCTCCTATCGTCACTACTGACTTTGGAATATAAATCGTTTTTAAACTCCCGGTTCCAGCAAAAGCCTTATAGCCAATTTCCTGTATCCCATTTCCCAACGACACATTATTTAAATTGCTACAAGCCGCAAATGCATAACTCCCTATCTGCTTTACATTCCCCGGAATCATCAGTGTTCGAAGTTCCTGATTTTCCTCAAACGCTGAACTACCTATGCTTTCAAGCCCAGAAGGAAAAGACAGCGTGGGGCACTGGCTATTCCAAAACGCCGAACCGCCTATCTGTTTCAAGGTACTTGGAAATATAATTCCTTCCTTTAATGGTTGCCCTGAAAATGCCCAATTTCCAATCCGTTCTAGCCCTTCAGCGAAAACCAGTTTTTTCAGACTTCCCGAACCTCTATACAACATGTAACCTGAGTTATATGCCTGAACTATTTTGTCTGGATAGCAGTTAAACGCCATATCATTAATTTGCTTTAATGTCCGTGGAAAGGATACGCTTTGAAGATTTCTACAGCCTTCAAATGCGCTTTGTCCTATATATGTGGGCCCTTCTGCTATCTGCACGGCTGTAATCGTCGTATTATTCTTAAAAGCACTATCCCCAATCCCTTCCACATTGTAGGTCGTATTCCGATATGTCACCTTTGCAGGTATCACCAGAGAGGATACGGACTTACTATAACCGCTGATTACCGCACTGCCGGACCATGTGATATAAAATTGAAAGCCCTCCGTAGAAGTATAGGTCTCATTCGCCTGGACAAGCTCGTCCTCAAAAGAAGGCTCTGGCCCTTCTGCCCCCCCGGCATTGACTTCCTCTCCGCCTTCGTCAAAGGAAATGTCTCCTTCCTCATCAAAGTCGGCGTCATCTTCAGTGTCGCTCTCCTCATCGGAGTCTTCTTCGGAAGCATCATTTCCATTCTCCCCGGCGCTTTCATCCGAATCGTCTGTTTCTGCGCCATCAGGGCTCCCGGTTTCATCCTCGTCTACATTGTCGTCAGGGTTCTCAGTTCCATCCCCGTCTACATTGTTGTCAGGGCTCTCGGTTCCATCCCCGTCTACATTACCGTCAGGGTTCTCAGTTTCATCCCCGTCTACATTTACATCGGGATTCTCGGTTCCATCCTCGTCTACATTGTCGTCAGAACCCTCGGTTCCATCCTCGTCTACATTGCCGTCGGGATTCTCGGTTTCATCCCCGTCTACATTGTCGTCCGGGCCCTCGGTTCCATCCTCGTCTACATTGTCGTCAGGGCTCTCGGTTCCATCCCCGTCAATGCCGTCATCCGGACATTCTTCCGAACTGTCTATCTCGCTTTCATCGGTGCTTTCCTCAGTCCCGTCTGCTTCGGCTCCCTCCGGGCTTTCCTCTCCTTCAGCATTGCCTTCCTCAGAGACTTCTCCGCCAGATTCCTCTGAACCGATGGCCGCTGTCTCCTCCACAGACAATGGCGGCGCCGGAACCTCGCCTTCCGCAAACACTGTGGTCCCTGCCAAAGTCAGGGCCATAAGGAACGGAAGCAATTTCTTCAATACCTTTCTCTTCATGTCACTCCTCCTCTTTTTGGTGTTCATTTTCATGACCTCTATGTAATTTACCCAACGGGTAATCACATGCCGCCCAGCGGTATAGCTGCAGATACTTTCCGGCAATCATATCAATGTCGAATTTTTCCGAAGCCCGCTCTGCAGCCTGCCGCAATTGTCCATATACTGCCGGATGCTCTGCCAGAACGCACATGCAGTGCGCCAACTGCTCCACGTCAACCTTCCCCTGCCTAAGGGAAAGGAGCATGCCCGCCATATGCCCTTGCGAATCCCGCAGCTGATTCCCGATTTCACCGATATCCGTGGCTATCACAGGCCTTCCGCACATCAGGCATTCCATGACTGAGAGGGGGCAGCTTTCTCCGGCATACATGGTGGGAAGCAGTCCGACGTCGCCCATGGCAAAGTAGTTCCTTACATTGCCCACTGTCCCCATGAAATGTACGTTCTCCGGCGCTTCCCGTTCCAGGCTCTCCCTGATTTCCCCATCGCCCAAAATGACCAGCTGCAGCCTGCGTCTGCAGTCATTCTGGGCCCGGCTCAGGGCCTGTATGGCTTCCCGCCATCCCTTTTCGGGAATGCCACGGCTGGCCAACACAAATACAAAATCTTCTCTGCCGATCCCCAGTTGATTTCGATCTATTTTTGACACCTTTCCTCCGGGAATCCCCGTAGGAATCTTAATGAATTTCTCTTCTTCAAATTTCCCTCTTTCCCTGAAGCATTCAAGATTCTTGTCTGCCACATAGGCATACATGTCGCACACTGGCAGGGCTGTCCGGATGACCCTGTCGCAGTCCTCTCTGGCTATGGTCTCGTACATACCGTGAAGGGTTATTATCTGTTTCCCTAATTGAGGATTGCTTTTTAAGCAAAGGCTCACGGCATAATCCACGACAGCCTGATGCGTATGGATGATCCCTCCGCCCAAATGGTACAGGACAGGGACAAGATCATCCGTATGCCGCAGATTGACCAACGGGATACCGGAGTCCAGCATATCCGCTATTTCGCGTTCTTCCTCTTCCAAGCCAAAATTCAGAAACGTCACAGGTGCACCAAGCTTTTTAAGCGCATTGGCCAGATAAATGGTGAATATCTCTCCCCCGCCGGATTTCAATGCATAGCACGCCATGATGATTCCGGGGATGCTCTGAGAGACGGCCAATGTCCGTGCCGTCTCCATCCCACTCTGTCCTCCATGCTTTTTGCTGTCTATCCTATTCCAATACAGCACTTCCTCTGTACAGCCCACGACGCCGCCCCTTCTGCACATCGAATACAGCCAATCGCTCCCCTGGCTGCCCGGCGGATTCTTTTTCCAGATGGCGGCCAGATCCGTTCCGTTTCGAAAAAGGCATCCCTGCACGGGCGGAACAGAAAAACTGCCTTTTTCCAAATGCCTCTGTAAATCGAAAGCTGTTATGTACCGCACGGAAGCATCCGGGCCGAGTCCTTTCCCGGATTTTTGAGTTTTTCCGGAAGACAGTCCCGTCATCACGGATTTGTATCGGAACAGCGGAACCATTGTTTCCAGAAAATTTCTGTCGCAGACAGTATCTTTTCCTATTATCCAGATTAATTCGCCTTTTGCGCGGGCCAGTCCGGATTCCAGAAGAGAGTTTCCCTTTTCCAGCACATGGACTTCCAACTTGCCATAAGTCTGCCGATAAATGGTGTCCCACATTCCACATTCCGGCGTCACATCCCCATCTATGACCGCCAGAATGCTGACAAGAGGTTCATATCCCTCTTCCGGCACTTTCTCATACCGAAAGCAGAAGCTCTGCTCCCCTTCCGCCAGCTCCTTTTCATCCAAAATCTGCGTGCTCTTACGGAATCTCAGGATATATTTCAACTGTCCCAGCGTTTTGACATAAAGGCCTCCTCCCAGTCTCCTGAGACAATCATCACATTTTCGAAAGAAGGCAATACGCTTTTCATTCGTTATAAAGGAATAAACCGCTCTTATCACATTCTCTTCCCCGTCAGATGTTCCTTCATACGGTATAGCACATTCATCGATGGCAGCTTATGGCTTAAATGATTCTCCTCCAGAAAAGCCGTATACTGTCTCTGCATCTGTCTGTACTTCCCTCTATATTCCCGATAATCGCAATATCCCAGCAGTTCCTCCGGCGCTTCGATTTTCTCCCATACCGCATAATCGATGTGGGGCAGATGCAGGGCTTCCGTCAGTTCTTTGGTACGGGCATCATGTACAATCCAAAGGGCAGGCACGCCCTTGCGGAAAGCTGCCATATTTCCGTGAAATCTGCTGCCGAAGGCGAAGGTGATATCCTCTTTCTCGTAGAATGTATCCCAGTCCCTCTTCGTAAAAAAAATCCTGGCTGAGCGCTTCATGTACTTCCATATATCAGCCCGGCTCAACCCGCTCTCCGGGAAGCTGCCGGTCAGCAGCTCTTCCCAGGCATCCTCCCAGGCATCCCGTTCCAACGCCAGATCAGGATGCTCTGTCATCATCTGCATCAGCCAGAATGCATTGTGTCTTTCTCCCATCTCGAGGATTTTTGTCTCAAGAGGGTTCGCCGGAGTCACGGTAATCTGCATTCTGTCCAAAGAAGGCTTCTTATGTTTGGGAGGCCGTTTATGAAAGTCATAGTAGAATGACGGACAGCCAATGATTCTGACATTTTTTATGCCCAGAATGCTCAGGCATTCCGCCGTATATCCTCCCCGGACACCAATGGTCACTGCCCTTTCCGACAGCATTTTCAAGGCTTTAGTCTGCGTGGGAGACAGCTTCCGCACTAATTCTTCAGGCGTTTCGTCCAGTTTCGCCTGGGCCCCCAGACCAGCCATTGTAACAGGACAATCCGTATTTTCCAGAAAGCGGATCAGCGCCGCCATCAAGCTGTCTCCGCCCTGTATCATGAAGTTCGCAGAGGGAATCACCACAGATGGATTGTCCACATCTTTCAAAGCAGCGGGATTGATCCATATCTCCTTCACATAGTCCAGCTGTTCCTTCATCGCCTCTACAAATATCAAATTTCCTGTATTGGCTCCGGCCAAGCCCATCTTTTCTTCTATGCCCTTGTCCAGATTCCGGTTCAGCGCCGCCAGCAAATTAACTACTACAGTTTTATAATTATCCCTGTTTTCCCCCACGTCCAACTCCTGTACAGCGGTCGCTTCATCATCCGCAAACTGCCTTTTGGGCATTATTTCCTGATTCTGAAGCGATGGCTGATATGATTTTCTTCCAGAAACGCAATATAATTGATACACAATTCCCGATAATGGGCATACATCTCGCTGTAGTCGCAAAGCTCGAGCATTTCTTCCGGATTCCTTATATCCGCAAAACGTTGAATCGTGATATACGGAACATGCAGAGCCTTTGCCAGCTCCGTAGTCCTGCTGTCATGGGTAATCCAAAGGGCAGGGACGCCATTTCTGATAGACGCCATATTCCCGTGAAAACGGCTGCCAAAGGAAAATGTGATATTCTCCTCCCCGTAATATCGGTTCCAGCTGTCTATCGTAAAGAACATACGGCTGCGGCTTCTCAGATAACGGGAATATTCATCCAGGCCGACCTTCAGTCCCGGGAATCTTCTCTCTACCCATACAGGAGAGATTGTTTCGCCTTCAAAAGCGCTCTTGGGCATTTCCGTCATCATCTGCATCAGCCATACGGAATTCAGCCGGATGCCCATCTCCAGGATGCGGCTTTCCAGAGGAGTTCCTGTAGTCACCGTAATCTGCGTCCGCTCCAGCCCAGGCCTGGGAAGCTTCGGAAATCTGCCATTCAAATATTTGTAGAACGAAGGGCAGCCAATTATCCTGTAGTTATGCACGCCTAACAGCTCCAGGCATTCCGCGGTAAATCCTCCCCGAATCCCTATCGTCACTGCCCTTTCCGATAAAGCCTTGAAATATTTCTTTTTTGCCGGGGTAAGGATGTCTACCAGCTTTCTGGGCGTGTCCAGCTCCTTCGTAGACTGCGCTCCCAGCCCTGCCAGCGTCACCGGACAGTCTGTACTGTCTAGGAATCGCTGACATCCTTCGATAAAGTTATCGCTTCCATGAATCATGAAGTTTGCGGAGGGCATAATGACCGTAGGCTTGTCCACCCCTTCCAGGCTGTCCCCGGCTATCCATATCTCCTTTTCATAGGCAATCTGCTCTTTGATGCCTTCCGCAAACATCAGATTGCCCGTATTACTGCCTACATCCGCTATTTTCCCTGCAATGTCCTTGGTCATGTCCTTTCCGGCAGAGATAATGGGATTTACCAGTACAGTGTGATAATTCTCCGAATCCCTATGGATTCCTGTACTGTCCAGGCCCAAAAGCATATTCTGTATTCTCGTTATAAAGCTCGTATCCATCTCGTCTCCCATCTCACTGCTTCCATGGGCCCGCGCTAGTCCATATTGTCACTTTCCTCAAAACCCAGATCCTGGTTATACATGTCCAGCCCCTTTTTCACATCACCGTCAAAGACAATATGATGCCCCCGCACATATATCACCCTGGTACAGAAAGCCTTTATCAGGCCATCGGAATGGGATGAGAAAAGGATAGATTTTCCGGAGCGGAACAATTCCAATGTCTTGGCCCGGGACTTTTCCCTGAACACCTTGTCTCCCACGGCAAAGACCTCATCCGTAATCAGGATATCCGGATCCGAAAATATAGCCAGCGCATACCCCAGGCGGGCTATCATTCCGGAGGAATATGTCCTGGCGGGCATATCAAAATATTCGCCGATATCAGCGAAGCGGATGACATCCTCCATAATCTCATCCAGATGCTCCCGGCTCATGCCCAGCAGCATCCCTTTGTAGTAGATATTTCTCCTGCCCGTAAAGTCAGGGTTGAATCCCGCATTGAGATTGATCAGAGAGCCAATCGTGCCATTCACGATCACTTCCCCCGATGTGGGGAAGGTAATCCCGGCCAGAATCTTCATCAGAGTGGATTTTCCGGCTCCATTCTTTCCAATGACCCCCACGACCTCTCCCTGATCGATTTCAAAGGATATGTCCTGTAGCGCAGGTTTTACAGATGTATATCCCTTTCTGGTAACCAGCCATGGAATGACCTTGTAGCTTTTATCAAAGCAATAAAACTGCTTCGTCAAATTGTGGACAATAATCCTCTTCTCCGGCATGCCATATCACCTCTATCAGATAAAATCACTGTAAAATCTCTGCATACGCCTCTGCACGAAGCTGCCAAACCAGAATACTGCCAGCGTCATGCCCCAAAAATAGACCGTATATTCCATGGGCTGCGTATTCCCCAGCACGAAAGCATCCCTGAATCCCTGGATAATATAAATCAGGGGGTTCAGCTTCAGGATTCTCCCCCAAAAGGCGTATTGCGTCCCTTCCAATGTCCGAAAATTCCACATAATCGGCAGGGAAAAGAACAACACCCTCATGAAAGCCATATAAATCTGATGAAAGTCATCGCTCACTGCGATTATCGCAGAAAACAGCAGGGTGGCACTGAACAGAATCGCAAAAGTCGCGAAAATGTAATATAAGGCCAGCAATACATGGATGTTTGCCAGATGCCCGTAATAGATACACACAACTACAATAAACAGGAAAGAGGGCAGCCTCTTCATAAAGATTGAGAGCACCTCTACTCCCGGCAAGATGGTAATGGGAAATTTAATGCTCTGTATAATCACCTTGTTCAGCCTTATGGCATTTGTGGCACTGTTGAGCACTTCACTGATCAGCAGCCAGGGCACCAGTCCTGTCATAAGGTATTCCACCCCATGCATCCCGTCCCCGCCACTGTTTCCGGTCAGCAGGATTCGAAACAGCACAAATGCGGTAAAATACAATATGTCATGTATATAGACCCATACCACTCCCCATGTGGACCTGATTGTAGACTGGGACATATGGACATACGCCAGCTTGATCAAAAGCTTCCTGTTTTGAATGTATTCGTTGATCGTAAAACGAACAGATGGAAACATATCATTCCCCCAATCACTCTTACGCCCCTAAGCCTGTCACCTCTTCATATGCGGATAAATATTTAGCAGCAATATCCCGTATATTGAACTTCCTGGTGGCAGACAGCGTCCTTTTTTGCAGCGTCTCGTATAATTCCCTGTCTTCTGACAGCTTCAGAATCGACTCGGCAATCTCCTGCACATCCAGAGCTCCGTCACGCAGCGTCAGCAATTCTCCCGCCAGCTCCCCCGCCTCATCCGTGAGCTGATGGCGGACTTCCGCCACGTCGGTGGCAATCACCGGTTTCCCGCACATCAATGCTTCTATAAGTACCAGCGGATAGCTTTCCCCCGCAAACCGGGTGGGAAGGAATCCTATGTCGGAGGTTGCAAAGTAGTCGCGCACATTGCTCCGGCAACCCAAGAAATGTACATAATCCGGGCTTTCCTTCTCCAGTTCCTTCCGGATTTCCCCATCCCCTACGAGGAGCAGGTGAATCGGCCGGGATGCCTTTTCCCTCGCCAGGCTCGTAGCCTTTATTCCTTCTTTCCATCCCTTTTCCGCAATTCCCCGGCTCACAATGCACAAGACAAAGGCATTCTCCTCAATCCCCAGGGATTCCCTGGGCACAGGGGTAACCGGAATCACCGGCAGGCCATTGTCTATTTTCTGCGTCTGCACCTTGTCCAGCATTTGGTATCGCCGGAAAGGGATCAGGTTCTTGTCCGCTATATAGAAGAATCTGGAACAGCTTTTGCCGACGACATCAAACAGATGCTCCAGGTGGCAATCTTCTATGGTCTCATACATCCCATGCAGGGTAATGATATGTCTGCACCGGTAAGCACTGTCATTCAGCAATTTCCCGACAATCTCATCCACACTGCCATGATGGGAATGCACCACATCTATATTCATTTTCTTAAGGCATACAATCAGTTTCCCCACATCGCGGAGCCTGACCAAAGGCACTCCAGGATTCAGCAGGTCCCTGCATTCTTCCTCATATCTCTCGCGATTAAAATCGAAAAGAGTGACATTACAGCCCATGCTGTGAAGTTCATTGGCCAGGTAGATCGGATATGTCTCCCCGCCCCCCGACTGCAGCGAAAAACACGCTACCGCAATATTGGGCTTTCTATGCTTCTGTATCTCCTTCAGTTCCTCTATGCAGTAATGTCCTTTCACAATCTCTGCATCAGCAACATGCTGAGTCGCTCTATAGTGGTAAAGCAAATAATCCAGGATTTTCTCATAAAGGCCTTCGTCTACTTCATAATTCTTCGAGACATATGCGGACACCATCTCATATTCATCATAATATTGCAGCGTGCGCTGGACTCTGAGAGATGTGCTTTCCTGATGGACTCTGTAATAGTTCGTTGTCCTGTTCGTATAGCTCAGGCAGCCGCCCTTCATAATCGCGAGGTAAAATATCCAGTCGCTGCTCAAAGCCATATTGCTGCATACTTTCAAAACTTCTTCCGGCACCTGTCCTATATTTCTAAAGACCGCACTGCTCACATTCGGAATGATATTCTTATAGCCAAACCCCAGCTTAACTGCTGTCGCCGCGGTTATGGTAAATGGCATATCCCAGCGCAGAGTCTTAACATTTGCCAGGTATTCTTCCGTGCTCCAGGTCTGCTTCCCATCCTGCATAAAAGCCGACCGGGAAAACGCAAGGATTGTAGATGGATAGCGAAAGCATTTCATCATCTCTTCCAAAAAGCAGTCCTCGCTATAGTCGTCGCTCTCCGCTATCCAGATATATTTTCCTCTGGCAAGGCTTAAGCCCTTGTTCCATTGCTGGAAAACACTTCCGCTATTCACATCATTGAACAAGATCCTTGTGTTCTTGCTGTACCTCTCCGCGTATTCCTCCAAAATGTCCCGGCTGTCATCTGTGGAGCAGTCGTCAAGCAGTATGACCTCAAAATTCGGATATGTCTGATTATAGATAGTGTCAAGCCTTTCCCTTAAATACAGTGCATGGTTATAATTGGGAACAATAATCGACACCAGAGGCGCAACATCCTGCTCCTGCAGCTCTTCCCTCCACTGTAGCCCTTCCCACTCCGCTATACTGCTCTCCTGCTGCGTCAGAGCGGCTTCCATTCCGTCATCATATGCCGCTTCCGCCTGTGTGTCCTCTGTTTTGCGCAGCCTGTCCCGCACGCCATCCAGCCTGTCTGAAAGCCTGGGCACATGCTTCCGGATTGCCATGTTCATTTTGGCTACATGTCCGTAGACAAATTTAGAGTACACAATATGTCTTACCGCTTTCAGAATAAATCGTGCCATTCTCTTAATTCCGTTCATGTCATCTGCTTTCTTAAACACCTTTTGTATATTTTTATATTTCTCTCTGCCTATGGCATGTAGGGCCTGGAAATGTGTATTGCTTTGGTGGTGCGTGTCTGCTTGGTATTGCGTCAACCGGTGATAACGCGCCATTATC
>NZ_CAJUCP010000002.1 GCF_910585425.1 uncultured Acetatifactor sp.
CTTTTTCCAGAAAATCTTTTTTATTTTCCTCTTGACATTTCACCAAATTGCTTTTCAATCAGGAAATCCACCTCGGCCGTGCCGCCGGAAGTCCAGTAGTACAGCCTGTACCCGTTCTTCTCCAGCGTATTGGCCACGAAATTCTCCGTCAGCGCGCCGATGAAGATGTGGTCATAGCCACCGATGATCTCATGGGGGACAATGCCCGCCTTGGCAGTCAAAAGTCCCGGATCGCACAGATAGAGCTTAAAAGAGGATAAATCCCTGTGTATCTCCAGCGGATGGATTCCATGTTCTGCGCGCTCACAGCGTGTGATGATGCCGGATGCCATAAGCCAGTCGATGGAGGCGCCGAACAGGGATGCCTTCCCGCCCTTTGCCACCACCTTATATTGGAACTTGCGGTTGTCCTTGGCCAACTGAGCCGGAATGCTGTCGAAGCAGGCCATGATTTTGGCCGTATCGCCTGGCTGGGCATACTTGGCCATGTCCGCCACGTAGGTATCCAAAATGGCGCTCTGGCTCTGGATGGCGTCAAAAAGGCTGCGCTCCCCTGCGTAGATGGAGACGGCCTCGGGCATTCCGCCGATTACGAGGTACTCCCGGTATAGCTGCAGCGCCTGCTGGTGGAGAAGCGGGGAGAGCTTTCTCTTTTCCAGGAAGCAGTTCCTTATCTCTTCCGCCAGCATGTCCTGGGACAGGGCAGACAGGAACTCATCGAACTGCATGGGATACATGTACAGCGGCTCCACCTTGCCCACCGGAAAGCTGTACCGCTCCCGGTTCACGGCCACCCCCAGCAGGCTCCCGGCAGCAATGACGTGATACTGGGGCGCCTCCTCACAGAAATACTTCAGGGATGTAAGGGCCCTCTCGCAGACTTGAATCTCGTCAAAAAAGATCAGGGTATCCTCCGGGTGGATTTTCTGGTTCAAAAAGATTTCCAGCCGGGGAATCAAAAACGCCGGAGAGATATCCTCCTCAAAATCCCGGGCAATTCTGGGACTGGTCTCAAAATTGATGTAGACCGTCTTTGCATAATGCTTTTTTCCAAATTCCCGTATGCTGTATGTCTTTCCAATCTGACGCGCGCCATAGACCACCAGGGGCTTGCGGCGCTTTTTCGATTTCCAGGCAGCAAACTTCTCCTCGATATTTCGTCTCATGCCGACCTCCTTTGGTTTTTCGCCAAGCAGTATTGATTCTATTTTATGCCAAAATCCACAGATAAGTCAAGAAAAATGGATGTAAAAACTTTTTTCCTGACTTATCTATATTTTTTTACACGAAATTGACATCTCCCGGCCATTCATGATAAAATGCCCCCATCTTAAGGCAGAGAGGAGGAGGCAACTCATGAAAAATATTTTTATAGAAGGGATACAGGGCATGGGCAAGTCCACCCTGCTGCAGGCCCTCGCGGAGAGGCTCCCCGAGCTCCATGTGTGCCGGGAGGGGGACTATTCGCCTGTGGAGCTGTCCTGGTGCACCTGGATGACAGAGGAGGCCTATCTGGCGGCGCTGGAGCGCTACGGGAGCCTGCGCGGGGAGATCGAGGCCCATACCTTCCGGGAGGGCGGCCACTACATCGTCACCTATACCACGATTCTCACGGACATCCCCGGCTTCCATAAGGACATGGAGCAGTATGAAATCTACAATAACAGAAAATCCCTGGGGGAGCTGGAACAGATAATCCGGGACAGATACCGGAGGTTTTCCGGAAACGGCTATCTGTTCGAGTGCGCTTTTCTGCAGAATATCGTGGAAGAGCTGATTCTGTACCAGCAGCTTGGGGATGACGAAATCATATCTTTTTATCATCGGTTGTTCGGTGATGTGCATCAGGAGGACTTCCTGCTGCTGTATCTCTACGATGACGATCTGGAGGAGAGCACGCGGATCATCTGCCGGGAACGCTCGGACGAACAGGGGAATCCCTGGTGGTATCCCCTGATGCTGGATTACCTGAGCGCCTCCCCCCGCGGAAAGGCAGAGGGCTATCAGGGATTCGACGGCCTCGTCCGGCATCTGCGCCACAGGCAGCAGTTGGAGCTGCGCATCCTGCGGGAGGTGGTGGGGCAGCGGGCCGTCATCCTCCCGGCGAAGCGGTGGGACATGGAACAGGTGCTGGATATCATCGCAGGGCATTGACAGGCCAGTCCTGTCTATCCCCGCCGGCCTGTCCCGCAGGAGGGCCATTCTCCGGGCAGAGGCAAGATGCGCGCCTCCCGCTTCCAGGGCGTTCTGCGCCGCGCTTTCCCCTCTGCCTTTCTGTCGGCAAACCGCTCCTCCCTCCTCCAGGGCGTCTGCGCCGCGCTTTCCCCTCTGCCTTTCTGCCGGCAAATCGCTACTCCAGCTCCTCCAGGGCGGTCTCCGTCTCCAGCAGCCGCTCCAGCAGGGATTCCTGGTTCTGTTCCTGGGCGTCCAGCTCCGTCTGAAGCTCCATCAGCTTCTCATAGTCCGAGGCCAGGGCCGGATCCATCATCCGGAGCTTCAGCTCTGCCGCCCGCTGCTCGCTTTCCGCAATCTGCGCCTCGTATTTCTCCCGCTGCCTGGTGAGCCGGGATTTTATCTTGCCGGGGCTGTAGTAGGTCTTCTTGTCGAAGACATCCGCGATGGTCGGGGCGCTCTGCAAAATGCGGCCTTTCCCATTGGCGGCACCGGCGCTGTCTGCCCCGCTTCCTGTCCCGCCCCGCTGCCCGGCTTTCCCGCTTCCCCCCGGACCTTCCGCACCCCGCAGCAAGGCCTGCCGCTTCTCCTTCTCATGGAGATACTCCTGGTAGGGATACGGATACTGCACCACCTCGCCGCCTCCGAATTCCAGAATCCCCGTGGCAATCTGCCGGATGAAATATCTGTCGTGGGACACGAAGAGGACAGTGCCCGAGAAGGCCCCCAGCATCTGCTCCAAGGCCTCCTTGCCCACGATGTCCATGTGGTTGGTGGGCTCGTCCAGAATCAGCAGATTGGGCCTGGTCTGGAACATCTTGCACAGGGCCAGCCGCACCCGCTCGCCGCCGGAGAGCTGCCCCATCTTCTTCTCCACGTCCTCCCCGGAGAACAGGAAGCTCCCCAGGGCCCCCCGGACCTGCTCCCGCTGGAGCTTCGGGTATTCCTCCCAGAAATTGTCCAAAACTGTCTGTTCCGAATCTGCATGGTCCGCCACCGCCGCCTGCTGGTCGAAATACCCCCACTCCACGTTGGGGCCGAAGGAGAATGTGCCGCCCATGGACGCCACGGCGCCTGTCAGGGTCTTCAACAGCGTGGACTTCCCGATGCCGTTCTCCCCGATGATGGCCAGCCTGTCGCCTTTGCGCAGGGTGAAGCTGACCTTTGACAGCTCTGTGTCATAGCCGATGCTCAAGTTCTTCGCGGCCACCACCTCCGTATAGCTCTCGATCCTGGGCTGGAACAGGGCGTGGAAGGCCCTGGTGTCGAAGCGCCTGGGCTTCTCTATCTTCACCATGTGCTCGATGGCCATGCGCTTGGACCTGGTGGCGGCTACCTTGGTGGGGGTGTTCTTCCACTTCTCGATCCATTCCGTGAGCCTCTGGATCTCCTTCTGCTGGGCCTCGTAATCCTTCTCCTGCTTGGCCAGAGCGGCCTTCTTCTGCTCCATGAAGGCGGAATAATTGCCCGGGTAGCGCCGGATGCGGTGGTATTCGACCTCATAGGTCACATCGATGATCCGGTCCAGGAACATCCGGTCGTGGGACACGATTACTACAGACCTGTCGTATTCTCTCAGATATCCCTCCAGCCACTCGATGGTGGGGAGGTCAAGGTGGTTGGTGGGCTCGTCCAGCAGCATGATGTCCGGCCTGCTCAGGAGCAGCTTGATGAAAGCCACCTTGGTCTGCTGGCCCCCCGAGAAGCTCCCGATGGGGCGCTCCAAGTCCTTCAGGGCGAACCCGAACCGCTGGAACATGATTTCCATGTCCTGCCGCCAGGTGTAGCCCCGCAGGGCCTCCATCTGCTTCTGGAGGTCATCGTACTCGTGGAGCAGGGCCCTGTCCTGGCCGGAGGCCAGCTCCCCCTCAATCTCCTTCATCCTGGCCTCGCAGGCGAAGATAGGCGCGAAGGTCTTGCATATCTCCTCCTCCACGGATGTGTCCCCGTCGGGGAAGCTGATCTGGTGCAGGAAGCCGATCCGCTGCTTCCCGGCCATGGTGATGCCGCATTCCTCGTCGCTGTCCAGGTTGCTCATGTGGATGTCCCCGTTGATCAGCTTTAACAATGTGGTCTTGCCGCAGCCATTGCGGCCTACCACGGCGATCTTCTCGCTGTCCCGGATTTCAAAATTCACGTCCTCCAATATGGTATCCGCGCCGTACTGCACCAGCGCGTGTCTGATCTGGTATCTCATCGACTGTCATCCTCCCTTTGTCCTGCCATTCCCCTTCTGTCCGATCTCCCGTCAGTTCCTATTGAGTATAACATACAAATGGGAACGTAACCACCATTTCTTAACAAGTATCCCGCATTTTCCCACTCTCCTCGGTTTATCCCTTGACGCAGACTCCCGGATTGTATATAATTTAGTACAATCAGTATTAATAAGTATTAGTATAAGAAAAAACCGTTCCGGAATATTCTTGCGCGGAGGGACTTAAATGGACGGATATCAGATAAAGGCATATGCCAAAATCAACCTGGGGCTGGACGTGGTGCGGCGGCTCCCAAACGGCTACCATGAGGTGAAGATGGTCATGCAGAGCGTAGGGCTCTGGGACGAGCTGACGCTGGAGCGGGCGGAGGGCGGGATTACCATCACTACCGATGCGGACGGCCTCTCCACCGGGGAGGACAACCTCATCTACAGAGCGGCCAGGCTCATGCTGGACAAGTACGGCTGCCCCGGCCTGCGCGTGCATCTGCAAAAGAACATCCCCATCGCCGCCGGCATGGCGGGGGGCAGCACCGATGCCGCCGCCGTCATGAAGGGAATCAACCATTTATACCGTCTGGGCCTTTCCCCCGCGCAGCTCATGGAGGACGGCGTGGCCATCGGCGCGGACGTGCCCTACTGCATCCTGGGCGGCACGGCGCTGGCAGAGGGCATCGGGGAAAAGCTGACCCCTCTCCCGCCTCTCCCCCCCTGCCATATCCTCATCGCAAAGCCCGATATCAGCGTATCCACGAAATATGTCTACGAGCACCTGGACGCAAATGGCCTTGAAGCCCACCCTGACATCGACGGGATGGTACAGGCCATCCGGGACGGAAGCTTGCGCGGCGTGCTGGAGCGCATGGCCAATGTCCTGGAGACGGTCACCGTCCCGGCCCATCCCGTCATCGCGGACATCAAGGCCAGGATGCGGGAACTGGGCGCGGCGGACAGCCTCATGAGCGGCAGCGGCCCCACCGTGTTCGGCATTTTCCGGCAGGAAGACCGTAAGCTGGCAGAGGCGGCGCTGGAGCAGTTTGGACAGGAAGATCTGGCCGGACAGGCGTTTTTGACTACACCAGTGTAGCGTATCCGTCTGGCCAAACACTATGGCCTGGCGGCAATATGGCATATCAGCGATACAGTATCAATTTCCCGTCTACAGGGGAGGTCACAGTTCCGCTTACAGGCAGGATGTTCAACAAAAGGTGAGAATGGAGGATTCGTATGCAGATTGATTTTCAGGCAGATTTACCGCTTCGGGACGTGGTATTCAATACATTGCGGCAGGCCATCCTCACCGGCGAGCTGAAGCCCGGCGAGCGCCTGATGGAACTCCATCTGGCGGACAGGCTGGGGGTCAGCCGCACGCCTGTCCGGGAAGCCATCCGCAGGCTGGAACTGGAAGGGCTGGTCACCATGATTCCCAGACGGGGCGCGGAGGTGGCACGTATCACGGAGAAAAGCATGAGCGACGTGCTGGAAGTCCGTCGGACACTGGACGCGCTCTGCGCGGAACTTGCCTGCGACCGCATCACCGAGGAAGACCTGATCCGGCTGCGGAAGGCCTGCGACCATTTCGAGCAGTGCGTGGGCACCAAGGATTCCAGGAAGATCGCCCAGGCCGACGTGGCCCTCCACGACATCATCGTAGAGGCCACCGGTAACCGGCGGCTGGTCCAGATGGTGCACAATCTCTCCGAGCAGATGTACCGCTACCGCTTCGAATATATCAAGGACAGCAGCCAGCATGAAACGCTGGTGAAGGAACATAGAATTATCTATGAGAGCATCGTGAACAAGGACAAGGATACGGCGGCCGCCGCCGCGAAGCTCCACATCGACAACCAGAAGAAGGCCATCATCCGGCAGATCCGCCTGGAGAACGGCAGGGACGCCCGCGACTGAAAGACCGCAGACAAAAAGAAGCCCCCCATGTATAGCCGCCTCTGTCGAGGGCAATACTCCTCAAAAAGCGAAAAGAGGAAAACCCATGAGAAAGAAGTGGCTCGGAATCCGTGTGGCGGCGGGATTATGCGCCGCCCTTGGCTGGTGGGGGCTGTTGTATCCGGAGCTTGCCCTGACTCCCGACACTGTGAAGGTCAGCGTGGAGGACGAAGAGGGCGCCCTCACCGAACTGCCCCGGGAATGGAGCTTCGACAGCGCCCTGTATCTGGATCTGCTGGAGGCGGACCAGGGCAGCATCACCCTCCGCAGCAGACTGCTTGCGGAACTGAAGGAATTGTTCAAAAGCTTTAATAATTCCTAGTTGGAGGCTTTTCATGACAGAAACGGAACTGAAGCAAAACAGCGCCCTCAGGGACGCCCCCATCGGCGTGTTCGACTCCGGTGTGGGCGGCCTTACTGTGGTGCGGGAGATCATCCGGCAGATCCCCAACGAGAAGATCGTCTACTTCGGGGATACGGCCCGGGTTCCCTACGGCAATAAATCCCGGGAGACCGTCACGCGGTTTTCCGAACAGATTGTGCGTTTTTTACGTACATTCCAGGTAAAGACCATCGTGGTGGCCTGCAATACCGCCAGCGCCTATGCCATGGAGGCCCTGGAGCGGGACTGCGACATCCCTGTCATCGGCGTGGTGAAGCCGGGGGCCAGAGCCGCCGTCTCCGCCACCAAGAACGGCCGGATCGGCGTCATCGCCACCGAGGCCACCATCGGCAGCCAGATCTATACCCGGTACATACAGGAACTGAAGCACGCGGTATCCATCTACGGCAAGGCCTGTCCCCTCTTCGTGCCTCTGGTGGAGGAAGGGCTTCTGGAGGATCCCGTCACGGACGAGATTGCGCGCAGGTATCTGACGGAGCTGATAGATATAGACATCGACACCCTGATCCTGGGCTGCACCCATTATCCCCTGATCCGTTCCACCCTGGGCAGGATCATGGGGGATCGGGTGGCCCTGGTGAATCCGGCCTACGAGACCGCCATGGAGCTGCGCAGGCTCCTGGCCTCCCATGACCTGCTCTGCCAGACCCCTCCGGCCCTGGGCAGCAACCGCTACCAGTTCTACGTCAGCGATAAGGCGGATAAATTCATACGGTTCGCCAACTCCATCATCAAATACGGCATATTGTCGGCCAAGACGGTGAACATCGAAGCATATTAGGAGGACAGCCATGGCACGGAAAGCAGAGCTGTCGCTGACCGGACGGCAGCGCGACCAGGACGGGGAAGAATCCGTCACGGAGAGCCGCATGACGGCGGATTACTATGAAAAGGACGGCAGTTCCTACATCCTTTATGAAGAGACACAGGAGGATTCCGGAGACATCGTCAGGAGCATCATAAAATACAATGGCAGCACGCTGGAGATGACCAGGCGGGGCGCGGTCCGCTCCCGGATGATCTTCCAGGCGGGACAGGCCCACAGGACAGACTACGTCACCCCCTATGGCACCCTGCCCCTGGAAGTCGCCACCCGGGAGGCTTCGTTCTCCCGGGAAGAAGACAGAACAGTAATCCGGCTGGAGTACACGCTCTCCTCCGGCGGACAGTTCCTCTCCCACTGCACCATGGACATCGTCCTGCGCTTCCTGTGAGCCTCCCCGGTAAAATTGCGATCAAATATCTCCGCCAGCACCTAAACATTTCCAATCCATATGCCGAAATAATGGATAGAGCACCTATCAACCAGCGTCATGGATGATGCGGGACATTTCGTCAGAAGGAGGATACTATGAGTGTAAATGGAGTTACATCAAGTCAGGCTGCGGCTGCCTACAGCTATTCTGCTACAGAGAGTGTAAAAGCCGACACAAAGGCAGCGGAAACTGCCGCGTCAAAGGAAACATCCAAATCGGAAGAGACCTCTGCCGATAAGGGCGTCGTATATGAGCAGTCAGGCGCAAAGGACAATGTAGGGAAGACCACCTATAAGCCCGACACCAACCTGATCAACAAGATGAAGGCTGATGCCGATGCGCGCACCGCCCAGCTGCGCAGCCTGGTAGAGAAGATGATGACCGGACAGGCCACTGCCTACGGCAAGGCCAACGATATCTGGTCCTTCCTGCGCAGCGGCAACTATACCGTGGATCCCGCCACGAAGGCACAGGCCCAGGCTGACATCGCCGAGGACGGCTACTGGGGCGTGAACCAGACCTCCGACAGGATCATCGACTTCGCGAAGGCACTGACCGGCGGAGACCCTGACAAGATCGAGGACATGCGCGCCGCTTTCGAGAAGGGCTTCAAGAAGGCCGGCAAGACCTGGGGCGGCGACCTTCCCGACATCTCCCAGCGCACCTACGATGCCGTCATGGAGAAATTCGACCAGATGGCTGAGGAAGCGAAGAAGACCAGCTCCACGCCGGTGGACACCGAGGGCTGAACGGGGCGATCATAGCAGAACAGGAAAAGGGCCGTCCGCCATGGACTGCCCTTTCTTTCTGTCTCCACATTATCTACATACTGCCTCTATTCGTCCTGCCACGACTGCTCCAGAGCCGCATCCTCCTGCTCGCTGACTGTATCCAGGGCGCTGGCCACCAGCTTGATCATCTCCCAGATAGAGCGGAAGTAGAGCGTCCTGTTCCTGTCCATCCAGGTGATCCTCCCCTGCCAGCTACTGTTCTGTCTGTGCTGGACACGGATGATGAATGTCCCCAGATCCCCGTGTCTGCTCAGCAATTCGTCGTCCCTCATGATTCTCGTCCTCTCTTTCCTGGATTCTGTGTGTCCCCCCCGGTTGATGAATGTGCGGCTGTCGGTGGTAGGATGGGGGAAATTCAGGGAATCGTAGAACCTCTCCAGTTGAAAGATCGCCTCTTCCATATTCGAAAAGGATGTGCCTTCCCGGGCATAGGCATGATAGAACCTGCCTTCGGGCTGTCCCTATACGATCCACACACAATACCACACTGTTCGGCGCTCCCAAGTACCACTGTGTCTTTTCCATACCCCTACCTTACCCCTGTTCAGAACGTCCCTTCCCTTTCGGCGTGCAGACGACGCTGTTCACGTAATACTGGATGCCCGTGCGCTGTCGCCTGACGATGAAATGATAATTGATGCGCCGCTGGATGACGCCGCAGTTCTCCCTGGTCGTGTTCACAAGCAGCACCAGATACTGGCCCTTGCCGTATCTGCAGACGGAATCGCTGTGGCGCACGGCCTGCTGGATCGCCTCCCCCAGCCTGTGGGTCAGCTCCTCCAGCACGCTCCCCTCCTTCATGGGATTCCCCTTGCTGTCCACCACCATGCACAGCATCAGGTACACGGACTGGCCGCCCCGCTCCATCATCCGCTCCACCATGCGGTAGACGCCCTGGAACACGGGATATGTGCACAGATACCCGCCGCAGGCGTTTCCCCCTCCCTCCGAAAGCTTCCTCTGGATGTCGTCCAGCGCATCGTACTGATGCTCCATCTGGGTGCCCAGCTTCTCGAAGAGCTCCATCATCCGGGAGGAAGGCCGAAGCCCCTGCTCCTGGAAATACAAATCTACGGTGTCGTCATACAGCCTTCGGGCATCCTCATAGCGGCCCATGGCCACCAGCGCCTCCATGGTGACGGTCTCCCAGTCCGACAGCGGGTTGATTGCCGTGGCGTAGATTCCCAGCTCCTCCATCTGCGGAAAGTCCTGGGTGAGGCGCAACTGCCGGACGGCGCGTTCCACACAGGAACAGAACAGCGCCCTGTAGCGCTTGGCCTCCTGGGCCACCCACACCACGCCCGTCTGCTGTGGCAGGAACTCCCCTGTGTAGAGGTGGCACGCCTCCATGTACAGTTTTACCTTCTCCTCCCGGTCCGTGGCCTCCTCCGCCTGCCGATAGAGACGCTCGAACTCCGCCGCGTCCTCCTTCACCGGCACCTGGGGATTCCAGTAGCAGATGCCCCTCCTCTGTTCGATGTAGTTCACGTCCGGCAGACCGGCTGCCCTCAGCTTCCTCTTGGCATTGTAGATCACGCTGCGGGCCGCATGGTGGATGTCCTGTATGTCCCTGTCCTCGAAGAGCACCCGCTCCAGCATGTCCCGGCTGACGCCGTTCTCGCCATGGTGCAGCAGGAGCTGCATCAGATAGTTGAACTGGGACTCGCTGGACTTCGTGCTGCCCGCCACCAGCTTCCCGCCCCAGGATAAGGAGAACCCGCCGAGCATCTGTACCTGCAGGCATGGTTCCTCCGGATTGCTTGTCATCTTCCTATCACCCCCATTGTTTCCTGGCCGCGCTCCGATGGTTCCCCTTCCTCCCGCGCCCCATCGCCTGCTCCCGCGGCGTTATCCACGGGCACCGGTCTGCCGTGGAGCACATACCTGGCATCGGTGAATGCGTAGGCGCAGGTGCACAGCGTGACGTACTGCCCGCTGCCTTCAGCGCGTCTAAGCCTCCTGCCCATACGCGCCTCCCGCAGCAGCCAGCACGGCTTCACCGCCGCCCGGGCCTCCTGTACCGCCCTCCCCCACAGCCGTGGGCATGGGTATGGCGGCCATGTCGGGCCCCGGCAGAGCCTCCGCTTTCCCCTGCCGCCTGCCACGCACCCTCGAAACCATCCCGGGCCCTGCGCCGCTCCCGATGGCTGCCGCCAGCAGCCCTTCCTGTCCTTCCACGGGCGCGTCCTTCCGCCCCTGCCCCGGGGCACCTGCCGCCTTCCCGGCGTCCCCCTGCCGCTCCAGGAACTCGTCGAAGACCCGCTCTGCCTCCGCCCTGGCCCGGGCCGCCTCCTCCAGGCTGTCGAAGCTGCCCAGGTAGCGCGTCCTGCCCTGGAAGGTAATCTGGGCCGCCCAGCGCCCTGTCCTGCGGTTCCTGTAGACCCCGCGGATGCCGCTCTGGTTGCTGGCGGACACGCGGCGGCTGCGGATGCTCTCGATGCAGGTCCCCTCCACGAAATGCCTGGTCCCCGTCGGATCCGACAGGCAGCCGCAGCTCTTCGTGTGCCCCGCCTGCAGGTTGGACTGGCTCACCACCGCGCTGCCGCCGCAGAGGCACCTGCAGCGCCAGTAGTGCTTCCCGCCCCGCCTCCCGTCATAGGCCACCACGGTAAGGCTCCCGAAGGTGCGCCCCACCCAGTCCTTCAGGGCAATCCGCCTGCCCCTGTTCTTCTCCGGTCTCGCTCCCATCCCGGTGCCCTCCCTTCCTCTCTGTCCTGTCCCTGCCATCCTGCTCCTGCCCTTCCTCCTGTCCCTGTGCTCCCGCCCTTGCCTCCGGTGGGTCGCAGCCGTTCCTCTGTCCCTGTCTTCCTGCCCTTGCCTCCGGCGGGCCGCAGCCGTTCCTCTGTCCTCTTCTGTCCCTGTGCTCCTGCCCTTGCCTCCGGCGGGCCGCAGCCGTTCCTCTGTCCTCTTTCTGTCCCTGTGCTCCTGCCCTTGCCTCCGGCGGGCCGCAGCCGTTCCTCTGTCCTCTCCTGTCCCTGTGCTCCCGCCCTTGCCTCCGGTGGGCCGCAGCCGCTTTTCTGTCCCAGTCCTCACCGGTTCCGCAGCCGCCCGGCCAGCATGTTCAGCATGGCCCCGCAGGCCGCGAAGCAGATCAGGTACACCTTCCCCACATTGCTGGTGCACACCTCCAGGAACGCGCCCACCACCGGATAGTGCAGACACACCCTGCCGATCAGCTCATTGTACCCCACAGGGTTCATGTCGTTCTCCGCGTTGGCGTCCCCCTTGGTGATGAACTCCCCCTCGCCCACCCGGTTCTTCACCACACGGTGGGCGATGACGGAGCTCCCGCCGTGGAAGGCGATCACATCCCCCTCCGTCACGTCCTCCGCCCGCAATGTCTCCACGTAGATTACGCTGCCCACGGGAATTGCGGGCTCCATGCTGCCGCTGACTACATTATAGACTTCATATCCCCTGGCATGGGCCAGCGTAATCGGCAGATAGAGGGCGATCACGCTCACCAGGATCAAAGTGCCGAATATGTTGCAAAGGGCGGGAACCAGCTTCCCGCCCCGCCTATTCGCTTCCAGTCCCTGTGGACTACTGCTCATCTTCCTTCTTCCCTTTCTTCCTGGCCGCCACAATCAGCCAGATGCCTACACCCGCCAGAGCCGCCAGCACTGCCAGGATGCCCGCCTTGGCCGGTGTGGGGAGCACTGCCAGCGGCGTGGCGATATCGTCCAGGATGGATGTCATGATGCCCTTGTCATCGTCAGTCCCATCCTCCCCGCCATCGTAGCCGCCCAGCGGCGTCTCCTCATCGTCAAGGTTCCGATAGTCATCCGGCGGCGCCAAAGGCGTCTCATCGTCCTCTATGTCGTCCCCCACAGGCTCTATGGGAGCCTCCGGGCCCTCCTCCGGCTCCACCACCGTGACACCTTCAGGCTCCTGTACCACAGGCTCCTGGGGCTCGGCAGGCTGCCCCGGAACTACCACCGTGTCGGTGGTGACCACTGTGGGTATCCGCGTATAGATGAAATCGAACACGTTCTGGGAGGCATCCGCTACCAAAGTCTTGCCCAGGTTGTAGGCCTGGGGCTGCCAGCCCTCGATGTACTGGTACGCCACCACAGGCATATCGCCTACGTTCCCATAGTATACCGCGCTGGGGTACAGCTCGTTCCCCTCTGTGTCCTGGTAGGTGACGGTATAGGCCACCGTCTCTCCCTGTATGCCATAGGCCACCACATAGTCCGCATCCCCGTTCACCGTGACGGAAGGATTCGCCAGCCGGTTGCTGTTCGTGTCCTCCCCGCTGACCCGGAAGCCCTTGCGGTAATACTTGCTCCCCTCCTGCAGGGCTACGCCCCGCTGTATGTCGAACACCACCTGTTCCCCATAATGGAGCCCGCTGACCACGCAGACCTCCCCGTCCTCTATGCTCACGGTAGCGCCCGCGTCAGAGAGCCGCTGCACCACGGAGGCATCGATGGTTCCCTGGGCCCCCGCATAGAGGCGCAGCGTGTAGGTATAGTCCTCCGCGGCCTGTGCCGGGATGGACATCCCCCACGCCAGGCTCAGCGCCAGGCACAGGGCCATGGCCTTCATGCCCTTCTCTGCCTTCTTCCGCTCCTTTATGCCGATGATGGCCAGTATCAGGAGCAGTAGGCCGCTGACCCCGGCGGCTGCCACATAGGGCAGCAGATTGTTCTCGTCCCCTGTGCGCACAATCCCCGTCCGTGCATGGCTGCCGTTGCCGCCATCGTCATCCGCCACCGGATCGCCATTGTCGTCCACCAGTATGGGGTTCCCGTTCTCATCCACCACACGGGTCACCGTCTGGTTGTTTACGGTGGTGGTGTCCACCGCGAAGTTCATCTGCAGGCTTGCCAGGGTGTTCTGGTAGTCGTTGCCCTGGGTCTCGCCGTCCAGCGCCACCCGCAATGTGACCACGCCCCTCTGCCCCGGGCTCAGGGTGTCCAGGTACAGGAAATCCTCCAGGCCGCTGGTGGCAGCCTTCAGGCCCACCCGGCTGCCGCTGTTCTCGCCGCCCACGGTGTCGCTGGTGAACAGGACTTCCCGGGCCCCGGCGGGATCCGTGTAGGTCAGTTCGTATTCATACGCGCCTCCGCTGGCCCCGCTGCCCGCGGTCTCCTCCAGGGACTGCAGCACCTCGTTGGTCATGTACCAGTTGGCCGCAGACGCGTTGTCGTTTTTAAGGTTCAATGTAATCGTGATGTCGTCGCCGGGCTGCAGTTCGTAGACCGCGCTGTTCATGTCCGCCGCCGAACGATCCTCCGACAGCTTGTTGTCGCTGGTGAAGGATATGTTCCTCTCCGAGGTCAGCGTCTCCGCCCGCGCCGCAGCCGGAGCACAGATGAGCGTCCCCGCCAGGAGGACCAACGTCAGTAATCTTTTCCTCATTGTCTCTCCCTCCTAGTTCAGGCTAAGCACGCCGTTGTCTATGGTCACCCTGCGGCCCCAGGCGCTCCAGATGGCATCCTGGGCGTTGTGCTCCTGCACGCCGTCCACCTTGGCCTCGATGCAGAACCGGGCCCCGTCATACTCGTAGGTCACGGTAATCGTTGTATATCCTCCGGAGGTCTCCCTGGTCTCCCCCACCCTGTCCGCTATGCTGCCATCGATGGTCAGCTTATCCGCGAAGAGAGGGGTCTCGCTCTGGGAAGCCAGCAGCTTGTTGTAGTAGAGCACTGTGCGCTCCCTGGTGGAGGCCTCCTGGTCAATCAGCCAGTCCGTCCCCAGGTTCACCAGGTTCAGTCCGATCAGCTCAGGCGACAGGGTGCGGATCTTCTCCCCCTCCGAATCCACCCAATACTTGTGGATGCTGACCCGGACGTACTCGTTGATGACGCCGCTGTTGTATACATTCAGTTGTTCCTGATAGGCCGTCCCCAGCTTCAGTTCCTCCCCTTCCGCCAGGAGTCCCTTCAGCAGCTCCCCTTCCACCGGGGCTCCGTTCTCCACCAGCGTGACGCCGATCTCGTGGAGCTGGATGTTGGCCGCATAGTCATCGGAAAAGTAGGTCAGCGCCGCCCTGGCCCCGCCTATGGAGCTGAACAGCAGCAACCCTGCCGCAACGGCGAAAGCGGCTATGGTGGTGACCGGGGAGGCAATCATCTTCTTCAACTTCTTCATCAGTCATTCCCTCCTTCCGTGCTGCCGCTGACCAAAGGCACCGACCAGTCCGCAGCCTGAGGGGCCAGGGCGTTACCATCCGCGTCATACTGCACCGGGATGGACTCATAGATGACGACTACATTGCACTCGTCGCCCTCTTCCGCGTCCGCCGGAAACTCTATCTGGACCAACAGCTCGCTGGTCCTGGCCCTGCTCACCGTGCCGTCCTCCGCTGTCACCGCCCCGGCCAGTGGTTCACTGAAATAGTAGTATCCGTCGTTTCCCGCCTGCCAGCGGCCGTCCTCGCTGCTGTAGGCCAGCGCGCACTGGCTGCCGCTGAAGGCCCTGGCCCTGACGTACACAGGCCGGGTGCCGTCATTGGTCACCACCAGGCGCTTGGTATGATTGGAATATTCCTCTACAATCTGCGTCTCATTGCTCAAATCAATGGTATAGCCTCCGGAAGCGCTGGTGTAGGTAGTGAAGTACGCCCAGGCCTCCCCCATCCCGGCGGTGAGGACAAGGCCCGCCGCAAGGGCAGCGGCGGCACATCCTGCTGCCGGAAGAATCTTCTTTCTTTTCATCTCGTCCCCCCCTTAGTCAGCTACGCCCGGCGTCCGGCCCGGATCCTGCGTCCAGTTCCAAATCAGGCCTTCCCCGTCATCCATGTATTCAAAATGGTTCGTGATCGCCGCGCCCTCCCTGCCGGAGCCGTCATAAACGTTCTGGAAGGATGCGATATTGGCAAAGTCCGCGCTCCCGGCATCCGCGTTCGCCATGGTCACGGTCTGCACCTGGGCGCTGCCCGCAGCCACCTGGTAAGCGGCTCCGGAGTAGACCTCCGTGACGGTGACCTGGGCTCCTACCGGAATCTTATCCGCTATGAGCTCGCTCTGGATTCCCGGGCCGTCAAAGGTCATGGACACCGCGTTGCTGTATACTACGTTGTCATGGAGCACGGCTTCCACGGTGAAGACGAAGGTGGCCGGGCTGCCCGCCAGGTACTCCGTCAGCTCTTTGTCAATCCGTAGATCCGCGAACCGCCCTCCGATCGCCGGCTTGGATTCAACCGCGTCCATGCCAGTAAGCTCGTAAATCCACTCCCCCGGGTTCGAGGTGGCGGCAACGCCATCCACGCTCTCCCTGGTGGGCAGCGCCATCAGCTGAGGACTGTAAGTAAAGGTATAGGATTCCGAATAGGCAACGGTCTGAATCATCTCAGCGCCGTCCTCTCCCGCCGTCTCGCGGACGAGATAATCCTCCCGCTCCAAATCTGCCCCTCTGGGAACCATCAGATAAAGCCCGGGCTCCAGACCGGCCAGTTCAACCATGTCGGCTTCCTTCTCCTTCACGGCAGTGGCATCCGGCCCCAGGGAGCTTCCCTCTGCAAATACGACAGCCGCAGCCTGTCTTGCCCGGTCCATCCATATCTGCGCGTCCTCCGTCTCGCCGACAGCAATGTCCACATCCAGACCGGCGAAGGAATCTATTGCCTCAAAACGGTAAGCGTCATATCCTTCCTGCTTCACGGCATCCGCCACCTTATACAGGTCAATGGCCACATCCGGGGATTCCTCCGCCCCGCCTTCCTCCATCGCCTTCGGCTCCACCTTCACCTGCAGGGCGCATTTCCTGGCCAAATCCAGGGCTTCCGCCGCGCGGGCCGTCCCGCCAAGCGCCGCGATGATGCATCCAGCCGCCATTATCGATGCCAGCGCAAGGCTCATCAGACGGCCCCTGAACCGCTCGCGGCTCTTCCATTTCGTTTTCATGGGCGTTTCCTCCTTTAATAATCGACTCTTATCTATTTCCATTGTTCTTCTTGAATTCCTCCAGCAGCTCCTCGCCCGTCTTCTTCGGCCGCTTCCTGCCGGAGACTGTCAGCATGATTGTCAGCGACACGAACAGGAGCGGTATCCCCACAGCCGGTATGACATAGTAAGTGGGAATCTTATGGGCCTCCGCAGCCACTACTACAGTCTTCTCTCCTTCCAGGTCGTCAATCCGATGCCCCCGTACCAGCATCCTGTGAGAGTTGATTCCATAAGGCGTACAGGTAAGCAGCGTACAGTAATCCTTTCCCTCAGTGACGTTCAGGGACTCCATCTGGGAGGGCTCCACGATCAGTATCTGATCCACCTCGTAGGTCAATGTCCGGTTCAGCACTGTAATGGTGAAGCTGTCGCCTTTCTCCATCCGGTCGAGGTCTGTAAACAGCTTGGCGGAAGGCAGCCCTCTGTGGGCCGACAATACGCTGTGCCGCCCCTCCCCGCCTATGGGGAGGCTGGAGCCCTCCAGATGCCCTGCCGCCACATTCAGTACAGTGTCACTGGTTCCGTGATGGATGGGTAGATTCACGTTAATCTTCGGAACGGAGATATAGCCGATAATCCCATTCCCGGCTACATCCAGAACACTGTAATACAGCTCCCCAATCTCCTCATGATTCGAAAAGGGCGCCCCCAGTTCCCGCAGCTTTTCATTGTATTCCTCTGCCGCAGCAAAGAGGGCATCGTAGTCAGTCTCATCCAACTCAGCCACCGCTGCATCGTAATCGGCAATGGCCCGGCTTTGATGGAAAGAGTTCCAGTAGTCACTGACTGTTGGGTAGAGCATCACACTCAGCCCCGCCAGTAAAATCACTGTCAACAGGATGGTGGAGAGTGTTCCTTTCCTCTTCGCCTTCCGAATCTTTTCTTTCTTCTTCATCGGTTTCCCCGTCAGTTCCATTTGAATCCCTGCTCCGGAAGGGAATCTTCCAGACTCATGCTGAACTTGGCCGGAGCCATGCACAAAGCACTTGCTCCGTTGCTCACCGCACACCACGTGAAGGTATCAGCTACATGCGGCATCCTACAGGGCGGGGAGGTCGGACTTCTCCCCGCCCCAGAGGTTTTGATTTTTAAATTCAGTGCTTTTAATTCCGCAATTTTGTTAACTCTTCCGTCCAATTAGTCGCGTCCGCTCATGCGCTTCTTGGTAATAAGGAGGATACCTGCTACTACTACGAGCACACCGCCTACTACATAGAAGATTGTGGTACCGATGCCACCAGTGGAAGGAAGGAGAGTACCCTTATTATTTGAAATAGTTGAACCATACACCATCGTTAATGTATCATTGCCTTCTTCTGGAGCATTTAAATCAAATTCCTCTCCGTTCTCCAGCAAATTGTATCCTTCCGGAGCCTCAATCTCTACCAATGTGTAGCGCCCTTCCTTCAGGCCCTCAAAGCTTGCCTTTCCATTCTCATCTGTAATTGCTTTATAAACGTTTTCATCCTCAATATTCTGAGTCCATCCAATCGTTACTTTGCCTTCAGCATCTGTTGTCTTAGTCATATACTCTGTAATAGAATCGCTACCCTGTTCAGGTGTAGTTGAACGCTGAATAACAAATACTGCACCTTCCAAATACTGTTTGGGATCCCTCCCATCGACCTTTTCAATTTCTACTTTACCAGTGTAAACAGTCTCTTCTTCTTCCTCTGGTGTGGATGACTCTCCGTCCTCAGTTATATAACCAATCTTTACTATATTCTTTACACCTTCATCTCCTGCTACAAAATCCTTTGTAACAAGCACTTCATATTCAATAGTGATTACTGAAGGAGCCGCATCATAAATAGGTTCTAAATGACTCGTTCCATCTGCATTTTCTACTATCTTAGCCCATGTAATAGTACCAGTCACCTCGTTATTAAGAGTGACGGGAACTACAAAATCAACCTCTCCGGTCGGATTGTCATTACTAACCGCATTATCGACATATACCTTAACGCTACCTGGCACTAATTCAATACCCGTTGCCAATGTATCCTCTACCGTATAATCAGTAATCAATTTACCATTAACGTAGTTCAATGCATTAGAATACTGAATTGTGTACTTAATCCTCTCACCAATTTGATATGTCTTATTCTCTGCATGTTTACCATCAGCAGGATTCTCAGAATCAAAACCAGGCACGCCATGCTTCTCGTTAATATCCACATCTCCATTAACAGATGTAAGCATTACAGCTGATCCTGCAACTTCCGTATTAGTCATTACATAGTAGTAGCCATACTTAAGATTCTCCAAAACCGCAGTTTTATTAGTTTCATTCGTTGTTGCTGTTGCATCCGGTTTCGTTGTATCAATCAAACCATTAATATGATTTTGTACCCATGCCGCTGCAGCATCAGCATTTTCAACCTTGACATATGTTGCCCCACCATTGTTCACAAGAGTAAAGAGAACTGTGTCACCTTCTTTGATTTCACCATCATTTGCCTGCGTATTCATGTAAGTCAATGCCTTGCCACTGACAATATAGGACATACCACCATTTTCACTTACTGTACCATCAAAAACTTTGTACGCATAGTATGTCCCAGGATTCGCTCCTTTGACTGTAATCTTTCCAGAATCCGCTGCCGATGCCGTGATGCCCATAGCCAGAACCATGATAGCTGCCAAGGCAAAAGCAAATAGCTTTCTCATTTTACCTTTCATAGTAAAACCTTCCTTTCTTTTTCTTAAAACTTGTTTTTGGTTTCTTTTATTTTTGGTCTTGCAGTCGGCGCATATTAGCGTCGAATGGAGGCTTCGTCTCAGAATCAGTGCTGACCTCCTTTCTCTTTTTTACGCCTCATGCTCAGACCATACACAAGACTGGTTGCGATTACCGCAAGCCCGCCCAATGTATACATTACAGTACCAGGGCCGCCGGTTTCGGGAAGCGTAATTCCCTTTGAGTTATAAATTTTCAGGACATGGGTCACTTTCTTTGTAGATTCATCCGTTGTTTTATCTTTCTCAATCGGTGCATTACTACCCAATTGATAAGCAGTGACATCTGTAGGTGTGACCGTAATTTTTATAGGTTTTGCCAGCGGGATATAGTCCTCAGGAGCATTTGCTTCAATCAGATAATAAATTCCAGGATTAATTTCCCCGATTGTACTATCTTTGTCTGAATAAGACACTATCATCTCTTTATTGACTTTATACGCATCCGGAGGATTACTTCCCGTCTCTATCGCCGCAAGAACCTCCTTAGTCTCGCGGTAAAGATTGAACCCTGCTCCGTCTAGCTGCTTCGTTCCACCGTCAGCATCAAGCTTTCTCAATGCTACGCTCTGGGGCTGCACATCAGGCTTATTCTTGATTGTCAGCGTATATTGATACCCGGTAGCCGGAACCCTATCTCCGTTCTCGTTAGGCACTGTCGTGGAAATTTTATTTTCTGTAACCGCATAGTCGCTGGAATCAAAGTTTTTTACTTCCTCACCTTCTATTTCCACTTTCGTGACAACCATTCCCTTTTGATGTCCGATCTCTGCCTCAAGAGGGTCATTAATTTCAAAGTACACACAAACTTTCTTATAGCCTTTCGGAGCTTCTGTTTCTTCCAGCTTATACTCGCCGTAGGGCAGTGTTGATGCTCCTGTAAATCCGATTACACCATCACTACCAGACGTCGCTTCACCTACATCTTTAATGGTTTCTCCAACCTTGATTTTTACGGGTTCATACTCACCACTCTCTACATTCTTTTTTGTCAGCCTGAATTTTGCACCAGACATCTCTTTTCCGTTCTCATCTGCTTTCATGAAGATAACATTCTGAAATTTTACCTCATCCTGGATTTTAAATTCAATGCTGGCAAGCCCTCCGTTGCCGGATGTATTTGTGGCCTCATAATTTGTCACCAACCACTCTGGCGCCTTAACATCATCGCCATGTTCATCCTTGACATAGATGCCCATGACATTAGTGTTACTAACTTTTTGAACTTTGAAATATATCTCAGTTCTTTGATCAAATCCGTTAACCGCATAAGTCTCCTGCAGACAATAAAAGGTATCATTCTTCAAATCGTGGATTGTCAGTATTCCTTTTTCATTGACGGCATCACCGTTTGGTGTTGTCAATTCCCTGCCTTTATGCAGCATATTATCTGACTCTTCTAAAGCACATTCGTATAGCTTAAATTTAGTACCTTTTAGTATATTTCCCGCTTCGTCTGTCTTTGTTACTTTTAGGAGATTCGTGCCTACTCCCCATTGAGGGTAAAGCTTAACTTCAAGCATGCCGTTGGCATTTACTGTAGCAAACAGCCCTTCTACTGCTACACCATTTTTATAGACCTGCCCCATGCCGGCATTTTCACCTTCTGTAATCAGCTCTACATTAATGATGTCATTAACATCTGAGTTAGGATTCTCACCTGCTGTCAGGAACCAGGTTCCATCCCCTTCCGGATTAGTATTCCATCCTAAGAAGTTATACCCTGTCTTCACCGGAGGCGTATCAATTTGATTATATGCGTCTCCACCAGCTACCTGAGTATTGTGTATTTCTACACCATCGGGATTTTCTTCGAGGAATGCATACTGTGCACCCATAATGACGCTGTCCTTATCTTCTATCCCGTCATCAGCGTATACCAGATTCCATTTTCCTGTCCTCTTCAGCAGCACACCGTCAATATGCCAGCAGTCGCCAAGTGGTCTTCCGTAGTCATCTGTAACTCTTCCGTCCTTACATACATACCAGGCAACATAATAGTCCCTTGTAAACTCCTCTGGCTCCATCCCCATAAAATCAACCGGCTCATCTGCTACCCTTATTTCCTTACCTACCGCCTGCGCCTCTTGAATACTCCTTAACAAATCAGCATCTAATGGCCTATATGCCAAATTGTTGTCAACCGCATCCCCATTTTGGACACCATATATATGCATCCAATATTTGAGCGGCATCCTTTTTATACTGCCGGTCGCTTCATCCTTTGCAAACACATACTCTGTATAATTCGCTCGATCCAGTACGCTTTCTTGCCCTTCCTTTCCAGGCTCAGTGGGGATTCGCCCATCAAGCCTTATGAAAAACATTACACCTCTTCCTACCCGGGCATCATCAGCCTCCTTATCACCTACGACCTTATCATTAACGGTATAATTCAGCTTTGTGTAGTTGGTACCATAATATTCGACACCTGCAGAACCCGCGATGTTACTAGGCGCTGCCCATATGGCATGTAAATTGATTTCCTCTGTCTTACCTGTCACATCAAGAGTAATCACTCTATCTGTCACATAAGTCGGAACAGTAGAACCATTGATTTTCACATCAGGATCTCCGCAATAAACCAAATGTTTAATATCTGGCTTATAGTTGGAATTGCTATACAGGGACCACCCATAAAACAGATAGGTGTTACCATTGTACTCATACTTGCCTGTGTCTAATTTTCCAATGTCATGCTCCTGATTGCCTGCTCCTACCGTTCCCGTGAGAGGTATGCGAATAAGTTCCTTTCCATCTCGCTCTTCAACTGGCACTTGCTTACTTCCAAGCAGAGTTCCCTTTTCACTCGAATCTCCTAATTCCTCCTGAAAAGCTGTAACGCTCCCTTCGTTCTTATAGTAGTTAACCTTAATGGTTCTTACAGCTTCAGAAGCTTTAAACTTCCAGGTGGTCGGATTAGCTATATTTTCAGCCGTAATTCCGCCGTTTGAATAACATAAACCATAACCATCACTAAACCTAATGACAACTGCATCAGTGCTTTCTCCCGAAAAAACTAACGGCATAGCACCGAAGTCATTTCCTGTAGACCACTCGTTACCAAACTTCCCCAAATAATATGTTGAATCTCCGCTATTATATTTCAGCGTTTTAACATATCCATTATAGTCATATTCCCAAACAAAATCCTCTTGCGTATAGCCATCCGGAACTACTATATCACCACTCGCATCTATCGAAACCGAAACAGCAGCTAAGGTATTTCCTTTATGGGACAATGCAATTACTTGCCCCCCGTTCTGGCAATAAATCTGATAAGAACCTCCGTTTTTCAAGAGTTCCCCTTCGCCATTCCTTGCGTTCGTGCCAAGAGCGAAAGTGGTAATGCCCTTCGTCCCAATGTCAGCGTCTTTCTCCTCGCTGCAATAAACCAGCTGCCCCTTTGCGCTTTCCAGGGCGAAAAATTTCTCTCCGCCCCTTGGGCCGACCCCGAAATCCGAAAAGCTGTCTGTCTCAAAACTGGTAGCCTTGTTCCCCTCTTCATCCGTCCTGATTTCAGAAGCATCCAGCTCCTCCGTAGTCTCACTTCCAAAGTGGACTACCTTAATCTGTTCACCGTCCTCATACTGGTCATCCAGCAGCTGCACCGTAATGGATACAGGGGCCTTAGGCTCAATCTCCGCGCCGTCCACATCATAGAAACCGATGCTCAGGAGCATATCCATCTGAGCGCCCTCGCCGACCTGCTCCAGGTACTCTGCCTCGCGCTGTGCATAGTATTCGGGATTGCTTTCCGGCGTAATCGCTTCTACTTTAAGCTCCACGTCCTCTGGAATCTCCGCGTCAAAATCATACTCGGCAATCACGATGATGTTCAGGGCATCGTTCCTGCACTCTTTCCTGACGCTGAACCTGACGCCGGCCTTTCCGACCGCATAGGTCGACAGGCTGCTCTCCCGGAACGCTGCGTTCCGGTTCCCTGATTCATCTGACGAAATGCTGGCATCCAGTTCTTCCGCGCCGTTTTCGCCAAAGCGAATCACGCGAATCTTTTCGCCCTCTTCCGCAAGGCCGTCCGGTATCTGAACCTGGATGGATACCGGCGCTTCCGACTCTATCTTTGCATCATCCACATAGAAGCCGATTTCAAAAAGCATATCTATAGCGGCGTTTCCGTCAATCCCTTCCAGGCATTCGGCTTCACGCTGTGCGTAGGACTCGGCATCGCTTTCTGCCGTAATCTGCCTCACGCGAAGCTCTGCCTCCTCCGGAATGTTCGCAGCGGTATCGTATTCCGCGATCACGCGCACATCGCCGTCCCGAGCTTCCTTGCGGAACTCATGCTGCACCTCTACTGTCGTCTCCCTGACCAGGATTACCACCATGGCATCCAATCCCTCTTCGACATCGTATACCAGTTCCACGGCTTCCCCTGTGTCATTGCCGTTTTCATCCAGCCCCTGTACGGTGAAGGCCACTCTGCCCTCTGGCCGGATTTCCTCTCTGTTTACAAGGAAACGGAGGCGATAGGACACTTCTTCCGTCACGACTTCCACAGAAGAGGCAGATGCGCCGCCATCCTCCGCAGGGGCTTCCGCGGCATCCTCATCCTCTGCATCCGGCGTGGTCTGAAGCTCCTGTTCATCCACTACAGGCTCAATGCCCTGGGGCTCCTGCGCGTCTCCGTCATCACTGTCATCCGTCGCATCGGCCGCGTCAGTTCCGTCCGCCTCCGGCGCGTCCTGCACATCGCCCTCTGTCCCGGCATCAATGCGCTCTGCCACCAGCTGCGCCTCCTCAGGGATGTTCGCGGACTCGTCGTATTCCGCCACTACCCTGATTTCCGCGTCCTCATATGTCTTCCGGAACAGCTGCGCTTCTTCGCCCTGGCCGTCCTCATCGCTGTCCTCTATGTCTTTCCCGCCGTCTTCTATGTCTTCCTCGCTGCCCTCTTCCGTCTCGCCGCTCTCCGCTCCGGCTTGATCCGATGCGGCATCTTCCTCACCGGGCTCTTCGGATTCCACGCTCTCCTCGCCGGAAGCGTCAGGCTCTATGATTTCGAAGCAGTCGTCCGCGTGCACATGCTCCAGGAGCTCGATCTCCTCACAGATGAGGTTCCCCTCCTCGTCATAGCAGTCCTCCTCATGGGCATGCAGCTCCAGTTCGCCGCAGATGTAGTTTTCCTCTATGGTATAGCAATCTTCCGTATGGGCATGTGCGTCCTCTCCCTCCGGTATCTCGCAGTTTAGCTCCTCGCTCCAGGCGTAGCAGTCGTCTGTATGCTCATGCGCCTCCTCGGTGAGCCCGCAGGTCAGCTCCTCGCTCCAGGCGTAACATTCGTCCGTGTGCTCATGAACCTCCTCCGCAAGCCCGCAGGTCAGCTCCTCGCTCCAGGCGTAACATCCCTCGTTGTGCTCATGGCCCTCCTCGGCGCTTGCGCAGGTCAGCTCACCCTGCACTTTTGCATAGCACTCCGGGCCGTGCCGGTGCCCTGTCCCGTCTGTGCCGCAGATCGGCTCGCCCTGTACCTTCGTATAGCACTCCGGGCCGTGCCGGTGCCCCGCCCCGTCCTGGCCGCAGGTCAGCTCGCCCTGTACTTTTGTATAGCACGCCTCGTCATGCTGGTGGCCCTGGGTTTCCTCCAGGGTGCAGGTCAGTGTCTTCTGCTCCTCCAGGCATGCTGCGTCATGTACATGGGGCTTCCTCTCAGGCAGTGCGCACACCAGCGCGCCGTCCTCCCCATAGCAGTCGTCATTGTGGATATGGATCACATAGTCCGCCTGACCGCAGACAAGCTCCCCTTCGCTGTCCCGGCACTGTTCCGTATGCTCATGCACATCCAACCCGCAAATCAGCAGCTTCTCCTTGCGGTTCAGCGCCTGGCCGTTCATGGTCAGTGCCGCCACTGTTCCGGCTGTGACCAGTACAGCCATGCACAGGAATGCCGTCAGCCAGAGCTTATATTTCTTCTTCTCCCGCAATATCCTTGCAGCCTGCTTCCTCAATGATTCCATCATGCCGTCTCCTTCCTTGTATCTAAATCCGTCAATCTGTCAGCCTTATGCAGAACGCCCCTGCGCGCTTCCGGTATTTGTACGTTACCTCATAATAAACATTACGTGGTACCGCATAGCCGGAAATATATACTGCGTACCGGTTAAATTTGCAGCGCAACCCGACTGCAGACCGCCAGCTAGGTACTTTCCCGGGGACACCACTGTAAATCCTGGCGGTCTGCTGTATAAGCTTTTGGTTGGAAAACCCATTTTTGCCGTAAATTTAGACGTATCTTTTGACTAATCATCTGTTATAGTGGATTTGCAGACAGCAAAAGAACAGCCACACCCCATCCGGGTGGCTGACAGAAAAGCTCTGGAAGGAAATTCTTTCGGAAATTCCCCCTCAGATATTGAAATATAGGGACCGGGAGAGTATAATAAGGTAAGATAGAATCATTTTCCGATGTTACCGCATAATGTTTATTATGCGGTATTTGTGTCGATGAGCACCAGCCCCAGCCCGTCCAGGCGCTGTTCCTGCATCTCGCAGCTTATGAGGGTGTAGATGCGGGTGGTGTTCACATTGGAATGCCCCAGCAGATCCGCCAGGTGACAGATGTCTTTCTCTACATTATAATAAGTGACCGCGAACAGATGGCGGAGGTTGTGGGGGAACACCTTGCCCGCCGCCACGCCGGCCTCCTGACAGAGGGCCTTCATGGCATGGAGGATGTTGCTGCGGTCCATGGGCCTGCCGCCCCGGGTCACGAAGACGCTGCCGGACTGGATCCCGCTGGATTTCACATAGCGCTTCAGCTCCCGGCACAGCTCCATGGGCAGGATGACGGTGCGGGTCTTGCCTTTCAGGGAGACCCGCGCCCGTCTCGTATGGAGGGACTCCACGGTGACGAAAGGCAGCTCGCTGATGCGGATGCCGGTGGCGCAGATGGTCTGCATGACCAGACACAGGCGCCGGTTCCCACGCCGCTTCGCCGTCTCCACCAGGCGCACATATTCGTTCCTGGACAGCTCCAGCTCTCTGGAGCGGAAGACGGCCTTCTGGACCTTGAAGGTGCGCACCACGCAGTCGGCGCATTCCAGGAAGCGCAGGAAGCTGTTCACGGCAGCCAGCATGGAGTTGGCGCTGGCCACCGCGTAGTTTTCCGACAGGTGGCTCTTGTATCGGATGACCGCGTCCTTTGTGACAGGGGCATCGCCCAGGAAATCGGCAAAGGCTTTCGCGTCCCGCAGATATTTTTCGATGGTGGCCCTGCTCTTTTCCTCTTCCTTCAGTCTGCTCTCGAATCGCTCCATGATCGTCTTATCTGCTGTAAGTTCCATCTGCGTACCTCCCTGGGCTTTTTTGTCCTCCTGTATCCCCCGCAGGGTCTCTGCGGAAAATATTTTCCATCGTACCATATCCGCCCGGGGTTTGTCATCCTTGTTTCAGAGATGGTGAAATCAGCTCCCTTTCACGATCAGCAGCTTCTGTCCCGCCTTCAGCTCATCGCTGTCCAGCCCGTTCAGCTCCCGGAGGGCATCTACAGGCACGTAGTACTTCTTCCCGATGTTCCACAGGTTGTCGCCGTCCTTTACCATGTAGACCACCATGCCCGGAAGGCTGCTCATCTTCCCGCTGTCCAGCTCCGACACGTTGACGGCGCTGATCAGCTCCACGGGGATGGTCTTGAACACCACGGTGGAGAAGCTGAGCACGGCCTTGACGTCCATCTCCTCCCCGTCCAGCATGGTCACCTGGAGCTGTTCCACCTCCGCGCGCACCTCCCCCATGTCCTCGGGCGCGATGTCGGGCACCTCCAGGGTATACTGGTATGGGATATTGGCCTGTGCGCTGCCGTAGGGCGCCTCATCCTCCCCTGTGACGTACATCACCCGCACCTGCAGGGCCCCCTGGAGCAGGATGCCGTTCTCCACGGTGCTGCGCTGCTCCAGCGCCACAGACCCTTCGCTGTGCAGGAGCTGGAGCACTGTGCCGTCCGTGACATGGACATGGTCCGTGACCTTGGTCTTGCCGGTGACCCTGGACAGGAGCCTGCGCAGGTCTGCCTTGTGGGTCACGGTGCTGACTTCCTTGGTCACGCCATAAAGGTCGGAGATGACCTCCAGCTTCTCCTCCTGGTAGATCCGGATGGCGATGTCCAGCACCAGCTCCAGGCCCACGCTGCGCTCTTCCCCGTCCAGATCCGGGCGCACGGACAGCTCCTGCTGGCCCAGGCGGTAACGGATGTCCGGCAGCATCCCCTCCCTGCAGCCATGGCATTCCAGCACGCCGCTGAAGGGAATGGTGGTCTCGAAGCTGCGGCAGGGATGGTCCTCCCCCTCGCCCTCATATAGGAGGAACAGGTGGATATCCCCGGAAATGGCCAGTTTCTCCTCCATGACCTTGAACTCCATATCCCCCAGGGAGATGTTGCTCCAGAGGATCTGGAAGATGTTGGGATAATTGGAGGGCAGCGCCACCTCCTCCTTCAGGCGGAAGATGTCGTTCTTCGCGATGGCGATCTGGGCCAGCTCCAGGGGCATGCGGCGGTATTCCACCTTTTCGTCCCCGTGGACGGCGATGGGGGCCTCCTCATCGTAGAGCTCCTCCACCCTGGCCGTCAGGGTGATCAGGGACTGGATGCCCAGCTTGCGGGAGTTTATCATGTTCACGGAGAGGTCCTCCACCTCGCCGTCCACGGCCACCGTATCCGAAGGCACCACGCCCTGCATGTTGATTTTCTCCTCAAAGGGCATCCTGCCCTCCAGCACCACCAGGCTGCTCCCTTCCTCCATGGTATGGTAGAGCGCCACGAAGGAGAGCCTGCCCCGGACGGTGACGGAATCCGACCCCGGCCTGATCTCGTCGATGACCAATTCCCCCTTCTCCAGGTTCAGCGCGGCTACGTCCGGCTTGTTCTCCGGGATGTTCACATCGTCCTCCAGGGTGAACTGGGTGACGGCCTGGACCCTGACGCGGTCCATATGTATATTTCTCTTTAATAATTCCACGAAAAATACCTCCATATATACTCGTATAGAAATATATATGAAGGCATTCCGCAGGATATGCCTGGGGCGATTCCCTCGCCCGGCATTCTTTCAAGGAAATCTGAACCTGCCCCGCTGTAAGGGCGGCCTGAAAAGGACTGAATCCGCTTGCGTACCTGGAGCTTCAGCCCCGCACCGCTCCGATCAGGTCCGTCACGTCCTCCACATGGTACTGCTCCATGTAGCGCTCTATGCCCTCCACCACCTCGGTGCAGGTGTAGGGGTTCACGAAGTTCATGGCGCCTACGCTGACGGCAGTGGCCCCGGCCAGCAGGAATTCGATGGCATCCTCGGCGCTCCCGATGCCGCCCATGCCGATGACAGGGATCTGCACCGCTGTGGCCGCCTGATAGACCATGCGCACGGCCACCGGCTTGATGGCGGGGCCGCTCATGCCGCCGGTCCTGTTGGCCAGGGCGAAGGTGCGCTTATGGATGTCTATCTTCATGCCCGTGATGGTGTTGATCAGGGAGAGGGCGTCCGCCCCGGCCGCCTCCGCAGCCCGGGCCATCTCGGCGATGTCGGTGACATTGGGGCTGAGCTTCATGATGACGGGCTGTCTGGCGTGCCGTTTGACTTCCTGCGTGATATCGAACAGGGCGTCCGCTTTCTGGCCGAAGGCGATCGCGCCCTCCTTGACATTGGGGCAGGATACGTTGATCTCCAGCATGGAGACCGCGGGCTCCTCTCCCAGGCGTTCTACTACCTCTACGTAGTCCTCCACGGTCTTGCCGCAGACATTGACGATGACTTTGGTGTCATGCTGCTTCAGGAAGGGGATGTCCCGCTCCAGGAACACGTCTATGCCCGGGTTCTGGAGGCCGATGGCGTTGAGCATGCCTCCGTAGACCTCCGCCACCCTGGGGGTGGGGTTGCCGGGCCAGGGGACATTGGCCACGCCTTTGGTCACTACGGCTCCCAGCCGGTCCAGGTCCACGAATTCCGCGTATTCCATGCCGGAGCCGAAGGTCCCGGAGGCTGTCATGACAGGGTTCTTCAGGGTGACGCCTGCGATGGTTACCTGTGTCTTCATATTTGCACCTCCTTCGCTTCGAAGACGGGGCCGTCGGTACAGATGCGGGCGTTGGGCACATGGGAGTGGTGGTGGACTTCCTTCGTCTTCACCACGCAGCCCAGGCATGCGCCCACGCCGCAGGCCATGTGCTCCTCCAGGGAGATGTAGGCCGGGATGTCCCGCTCTGCCGCATATGCCTTGATGGCCCGCAGCATGGGCATGGGGCCGCAGGCGAAGATGACCTCCGCCTCCAGGCCGTTCTCCCGGATGGCGTCCATCACGTTGCCCTTCGTCCCGGCGCTGCCGTCCTCGGTGGCTGCGTAGACCCTGCCGTATCTCTCCAGGTCTTCCTTCAGGAAAAGGTTCCCGTCACGGTAGCCTACGACGATCTGCTTCTCCGCTTCCAGGCGCCTGGCCAGCTCCAGGATGGGGGGCACGCCGATGCCGCCGCCCATGAGGAAGGCTTTTTTCCCGGCTCCCTGCTCTAAGGGGAAGCCGTTGCCCAGGTTCCCCAGCAGGGATATGGCATCCCCCCGGCTGTAGCCTGAGAATTCCCTGGTCCCTGCCCCGGCGACGCGGTAGACGATGCGCAGCGCGCCCCTGGCCGCGTCTGCCTCGCAGATGCTGATGGGGCGGGGCAGAAGGGTGCTTTTGTCCCTGGGATAGACGCCCAGGAACTGGCCGGGCTTCGCGTCCGCCGCAAGAGGGGTCTCTATCCACATGTCGAAAATGTCCGGTGCTATCTCCCGCTGGGAGAGCACTTTTGCTGTGTGCTTTTGTTTCATGAATCATTTTCCTTTCTGGAGAGAAGTGTAGTTACTTTTTATTTATCAGGGAATCATGCAGCATTTTATCTCCTGGATTTTCCTGTTTCTCATATTTTTTAGCATTCCAATATAATTCATTCCGGGAAAGCTCCGATTTCAGCCTGTCAAGCTCTGTGCTCTTTTCCTCTAACCGCCTTTCGATTTCTTCCAGCTTTTTCAGACTTTCCGCATACATTTTATTCTCCTGCTCCATAATCTCCTCTTTCCTGTGAAAAAAGAGCCTGGCAGCCAGCGCCCCGACCACAGCGCCCACGGTGAAGCTTCCTACAAAATATATCCAATAGCTTGCAATCAGAGCTGAATCCAGATTCGTAAAATCAGGCATAATCCTCCTCTTCCAATCCTTATGTCAAAAAGGATTCCACATACATAATCAATGCCTCTTTACTGATTTCTCTATTCGTAAGACTGTATGTAAGTGTAGAGACCGCCGCCTCATTGAAATACTTTTCATTCTCTTCATCCAGTCCCGTTATAAAACTCATCAGCAAAAACGCCGCATATAACTCGTTTATCGTATATCCGTTTTCATGAAAAAATGAAGACTCCTCATACGCGTTCTCAAAGGATATCGGCTTGTATTTGATTAACCAGTAACAAAAAAGGGCTGTTTCTTTTGCTTGCGACATAAGCATTGCATGATTGTGATTTGAATGAAAATACAGGTAGTAGTCTCTCCTTTGATCGACCCGTTCGACAATCCTATAGAGCATAGGGTAATTGATTCTCATTTCCGCTGAATAGTTCTGGAACCACTTTCGAATCACTTCTTTGTATATTTCAAAATTCTCCTTGAATTTGTCGATACATTCTACCAGGTATTCCGGTGATACCGGATTGTACCGAAAATCATCAGGAGAAATGTATCAGTTTTTCTCTCAGCCTCTCTGCTCCCTTATTCGCTATATCCATGAAATGGGAATCATTTACCCTGTTATTGGGGGACTTTCTCTTATCCTGATTCTCAAGGAACTTTCTGGCATTTTCTATGCTGTTTTCATAACACATCTCTTTTGGCTTTTCCATGTACCCTCCCTCCTGCTGTACAACGTAACGGGGTGTTTCCCTGGTGCAACGCCTTGCCGTGTCGCTATTTTATCATGTATCAGGACTCTTTACAATATAGCATATGCAATTTCTGATAAAAATCCCCGGATTTCTCCGGGGAATCAACCGTTATCGCACTACTTTCCCGGCGCAGATCGTCCGCACCACCTTCCCCCGCAGCTTCCACCCCGTGAAGGGTGTGTTGGCCGATTTCGAGGCATAGCGTTCCGGGACGAATTCCGCGGCGGCGTCTACCAGGACGATGTCCGCAGGGCCCCCTTCCGCCAGGTATCCGGCGTCCAGGTGGTACAGATCCGCAGGGTTGGTGCTCATGAGCCGCAGGAGCTGTGCCATGGTCAGATGCCCAGCTTCCACCAGCTTCGTGATCCCTAAGGCCAGCGCGGTCTCAAGGCCGATGATGCCGCTGGGCGCTTCGGTGATAGGCTTTTCCTTCTCCTGGGCCGTGTGGGGGGCATGGTCTGTGGCGATGATGTCGATGGTGCCGTCCGCCAGCCCCCGGATGACGGCGAGCCTGTCTTCCTCCTCCCGCAGGGGCGGGTTCATCTTCGCCAGGGTGCCGTACCGGATGGCCGCTTCCTCCGTCAGGGTGAAATGATGGGGCGTGGCCTCCGCATGGATGTTGCCGCCCCGGGCCCGGGCGCGGCGCACCAGTTCTACGGCTTCCCGCGTGCTGATATGCTGTATATTGATATGCGCTCCCGTCTCCAGGGCAAGCTCCAGGTCCCGCTCCACCAGGCCTATCTCCGCCTCTCTGGAGGAGCCGCCAATCCCGAAATAGGCGCTGGCTTTTCCTCTGTTGATGCCGTTATTGTCTATCAGCGCCGGATCCTCCTCGTGGAAGCTGACAGGCATGTCCAGGGCAGCTGCGCGCTCCATGGCCTTCCGCGCCAGCTCCCCGTCCAGAAGCGGGATTCCGTCGTCCGTGAAGCCCGCCGCGCCGAGCTGCGCCAGCTCCTCCATGGGCGTGAGCTCCTTTCCCTGCATCCCCATGGTCACATTGGCGCAGGAGAGCACATGGATGCCTGTCCCACGCCCCTTCTCCAGCACGTATCCAAGGGTCTCCCCGTTGTCTATGGGGGGCCTGGTGTTGGCCATCATCACTACGGTGGTAAAGCCCCCCGCCGCCGCTGCTGCCGCCCCGGTCATTATGTCCTCCTTTTGGGGGAAGCCGGGATCGCGGAAATGGACATGGACGTCCACCAGGCCCGGCGCCGCCAGCAGCCCTTCCGCGTCGATTACCTGGCAGCCCTCCTCCGGCTCCTCCAGCCCCGCCCCAATCCGCAGGATCCTGTCTCCCGCCGTGAGGATGTCCAGCTTTCCTTCCCGGCCGGATTTGGGGTCTATCATATATCCGTTCTTTATGAGCAGCATGTCATACCTCCTGTAGCCTTCTGGCCGTCTCCTTCTGTCCTGCAGCGCGCCATGATTTCGTGCGCCCCGGCGCACATGGAACCAAACGTGGGCGCAGCATCTTTCTGGGTCAACATTGTACCATAATTCCACGCAAAAAGGCAAGGGACATGTTGCCTTGCCTTCCATGCCGCCCTGCCTGAAAACCTCTTTTTTCCGCTTTACCCTATTCAAAAGCCACCGTCTGCTCCAGGTACTCCGTCTTGACCACGATGTAGGGGTAAGAGGGCTGGGGCGTCTCCTTTTCGGAGGGGTCCGGCCCCAGCAGGCTGGTATCGATTATGATTTCGTCATCAGTCAGGTACAGTTCATCCACCGCGATGCTGTAGCCCCCGGTCTCCTGTTCTCCGTATCCCACGCATATGTACAGATTCGCGTTGTCCGTGTAGGTAATCTGGAAGGGAGCCGCCTTTTTCTCCTCCAGAATGGGCAGAAGCTGCTCCGGTATCATCTCCTGGCTGAGCACGGTGAAATCCAGGTCACGGAGCTTAATCTTCTCCTGGCTCGTCAGCGTACAGCCGGAAACGAACAGCATGCAGGCTATCAGCAGTATGCACAATCCTGTCTTCTTCAATGATAGACCTCACAAACTTTCTTCTATTTTATTCTATTTTATGTACAGCCGTGGATTTCTATGCTAGAATAGAGAAGATCTCTTATCATCTACAGGAAAGGCTGATATTATGATACGACTCGTTTTAGTGGCAATCTATTTATTTTTGTTCCTGATTTTCTCCATCCCCGTGCTGATAGCGGAGCATTTCATCGGAAAGTGCAACCCCGGGCACAGAGACCGCCTCTCCAAGGCGCTGGTAGGCTGGGGCTTCCGCTGCATCGCCTGGCTGGCGGGCACCAGGCTCATCGTCAGGGGGAAGGAGAACATCCCCGCAGACAGCGCCGCCCTCTTCGTGGGGAACCATCGCAGCTATTTCGACATCGTGCTCACGTATTCCCATTTCCCCGGAATCACGGGCTATGTGGCAAAAAAGGAGATGCTGCGCTATCCTCTGCTGAACAGTTGGATGCGGAACATCCACTGCCTGTTCCTGGACAGGGACAACATCAAAGAGGGCCTGAAGACCATACTGGCAGGGGTGGAGGAGGTGAAGCAGGGCGTGTCCCTGTGCATCTTCCCGGAGGGGACCCGCAACAAGGTGAACGATACCTTCCTGCCCTTCCGGGAGGGGAGCTTCAAGATAGCGGAGAAAGGCGGCGTACCGGTGGTGCCCATGGTCATCGTGAACGCGGCCGATATCTTTGAAGACCACCTGCCCCGGATCAGGCGCGCCACCGTAATCCTTGAGTTCCAGCCCGCCATCTATATGAAGGATATGGATAGAAACGAAAAAAAGAACATAGGCGCTCATGTCAGCGGCCTCATTTCAAAGCGGTACTTTGAGCTGAAGGGAGAGTATTTCCCGGCGCTCTCCGCGAAGCAGTGAGGGCCTTCGCCGGAAGGGGCAGTTCTACAAGAAAACTGGTCATCTCGTCCTCGCTGGAGGCCGTGATGCTGCCGTCGTGGAGGGTCACGATCTCCTTTGCGATGGCCAGCCCCAGCCCGGCCCCGCCGGTGTTGGTGGCCCGGGCGTCGTCCAGCCGGAAGAATTTCTCGAAGATGGCCTCCAGCTTGTGCGGGGGAATCGTCCTGCCCCGGTTAGACACCTCTATCCTCACAAAGTCTCCCGCTGTCCGGCATTCCACTGCGATGGCCGTGCCGGGGTAGCTGTAGGCGATGGCGTTCTTCAGGATATTGTTGAACACCCTGGCCAGCTTCTCCCCGTCCGCATAGAGGGTCAGGGGGCCGCCCGAGGCGTCCGGCTCCACCTCCAGGCGGATGGTGTTCCCATGGTCGCTTAAGAGCGGGTAGAACTCGTCCGTCATCTGTTCCAGCATGAAGGACAGGTTCACGGTCTCCTTCTCCAGGGCAATCGTCTGGAGGTTGTAGCGGGTGATCTCGAAGAATTCGTTAATCAGCTTCTCCAGCCGCAGGGCCTTGTCCAGGGTGATGTGGACATATTTCGCCCTCTGGGGGGCGGGCATGTCCGGGGCTTCGTCCATCAGGCTCAAGTATCCGACGACGGAAGTCAGCGGCGTCTTCAAATCATGGGCAAGATAGGTGATCAGGTCGTTCTTCCGATTGGCCTCCTCCCGCAGCATCTGCTCCTTGCGCTGCATATCTGCCTTGATTTCCACGATCCGCACGGAAATCTCCTCATAGCCCTGGGGGAACACCTCCAGCGCCTCCCTGTCGCGGCGCATGTAATCTTCTATCATCCGGCCCGCGCTGCGCATGGCCGCTTTCACCTGCCTGGAGGCATACAGGATGGACACTGTCCGCACCAGCACCACCACCGCCGCCACCAGGAGGAGCAGCCCGGTAAAGAGTTTCCTCTTCAGGTTCCACCAGTTCACGGTCTGGATGTAATAGCCGTCCACGGCAGCGTCCCCCAGGGGAATCCACTCTGTGTAGATGAAGTTCTGTTCGATCCATTCCCTCATGACCCCATTGAGGATCCGATCCAAAAATTGATACAGGATCATGCAGAGAATAAGGCCTCCCGCAAGGATGGCGCAAGTGGCCAGAAAACGTTTCAGCTTATGCCTAGCCCTCAATTTTGTATCCGCACCCCCAGACCGTCTTGATGTATTTCGGATGTTCGAAGGAATCTCCCATCTTTTCCCGCAGATGCCTTATGTGCACCGTGATGGTATTGTTGTTCTTGGTGTAATACTCGTCCTCCCAGATGAGGTGGAACAGCTCCTCGGCGCTGACCACCTGGCCCTTCCGCTGGCACAGGATACGGAGGATGGAGAACTCCGTGGGGGTCAGGTTCAGGAGCTTCTCGTTCAGGAAGCATTCGTGGGTCTTCACGTTCAGGGAAAGGCCCGATATCTCCAGCAGGTCGTCCTGCTGCAGGCCCGTGTTGTACCGTTTGTAGCGGCGCAGCTGGGCCTTCACCCGGGCCACAAGCTCTAACGGCAGGAAGGGCTTGGTCATGTAGTCGTCAGCGCCCATGGTGAGGCCCGTGATCTTGTCCGTCTCCTCCCCCTTGGCGGTCAGCATGATGATGGGGTAGTTGTGGCGCTCCCTAATCCTGCGGCAGATGTCCAGGCCGCTTGCACCCGGCAGCATGATGTCCAGGATGGCCAGATCCAGCCGCTCCTTTTCCACGATGTCCATGGCCTGGGTCCCGTCATAGCATTTGACCGCCTGGTAGCCCTCGTTCTCCAGGTACAGGGCCACCAGGTCGGCAATCTCCTTCTCGTCGTCCGCCACTAATATGACTTCGCTCATCGGTTACCTCTTTTCCGTCTTTTCCCGTCTATGGCCGCTAAGGCAGGTATGGCCGCTGCTCTGCCGCTGGCGCAAAAAGAAAAGCTCAAGGCTATTTTACAACAATATCTCTGAATTTGGATTAAGATTTTCCTAATATTGCCTGGGCTTCCGGTTCCGCGGAGGCTCAGTCCAGCTCCTGCAGATACGCCAGGATGTCCGCAAAGCCGCAGTCGTGGGAGGCCTTGATCAGTATGGTGCCGCCCTCCGGGAGCAGCTCTCCCCTCTCCGCAGCCAGAGCCCGGAGCAGCGCGTTCCTGTCCGGATAGTGCAGGACGCGGCGGGTGGATGGGGCCAATGGATGCGTGGACGCGGCGGCTTCCGGATTCGGCCCCCCGCAGGCTGCCTCATACATATACCTGGACTCCTCGCCCACGCAGTAGATACAGTCGATCCCCGCCTCCGCGGCGTAGCTTCCTATCTCCGCGTGGTAGGCATGGGAGTTCTCTCCCAGGTTCAGCATATCGCCCAGGATCGCCACCTTTCGGGTATCCGCCATGGCCAGCAGGTCGATCGCCGCTTTCACGGAGGCCGGGTTGGCATTGTAGCAGTCGTCGATGATGGTATAATGGGGAGTGCTGATGATATTGGTGCGCCCGCTGACGGAAGCTACCTTGCCTATCCCTGCGGCAATCTGGTCATCGCTCAGGCCGAACAGCCCTGCCACGCAGGCTGCGGCCGCGGCGTTCAGCACCATATGTCTGCCGGGCTGGGGGACATGCACGGCAAGCCTGCGATACCCGGGCCAATCGCCCTCCAGCGCCGCCGCGATGATTTCCGCGCAGTCCATGTCCGGCATCCCATCCTGTTCCTTGTCCTCCCGGGCGGTCCCTGCCGGAGCCATCACCAGCGTGGCATCGCTGCCCCAGAGCCCCTTCCCCCGGATGTCCACCGCCGCCACCTCCTGGACCGGGCTGCTGCCCAGGCCGAAGAAATGGGGCTTATGCCCTTTAATCTCCCTCAGGGCGTTGAGTTTGTCGTCCTCGCCGTTTAAGCAGATCTCGCCGTCCTCGGCCATGTAGTCGAATATCTCCGCCTTTGCCCGCAGGATCCCGTCCCTGTCCTTCAAGTTGTTCAGATGGCTCTGGCCGATATTGGTCATCACGCAGACATCCGGCCGGGCCATCTTGCTCAGGCGGTGCATCTCCCCGAAGTCGCTGATGCCCATTTCCACCACGGCCAGCTCATGCTCCCCGCGGATGCGCAGCAGCGTCAGGGGCACGCCGATCTCATTGTTGAAATTGCCCTCCGTCTTCAGGACGCTGTACTTTTCCGCCAACACGGCCGCGATGAACTCCTTGGTGCTGGTCTTGCCCACGCTGCCGGTGATGCCTATGACTTTAACGGAAAGCTTCTTCCTGTAGGCTTCGGCGATGTCCTTTAAGGCCTGCAGCGTGTCCTCCACCAGGACGTAACAGCCCCAGGTCCCAGCCAAATCTGCCGGGGTATCGGCCCCTGTCCGGGATGTCCCTTCCGGCCGCGCCGCCCCCGGAACTTCTCCGGAAGTCCGGGCTGCCCCCTCGCCTCCCGCCTCCGCCACTTCCTCCGGCCTCTTCTGCGTCACCGCCAGCACCGCGCCCCTGGCGAAGGCGGCCAGGATGAAGCGGTGTCCGTCCACCCGCTCTCCTGCCGTGGCGATGAACACGCCCTGAGGCTCCACCAGGCGTGAATCGATGACCACGGAACTGACACGCGTGTCACCATCCGCCTTTCCGCCCTGTACCACCAGCGTTCCGCCGCAGGCCCGGGCAATCTCCTGTATCGTCAAATCCATCATGGCTGATTTCCATCCTTTCCCTTTCCCTTTTCCCGCATTCCGATTCCTCACATGGCAGGAGAATCCCTGCCTGTTTTATGTCCTGCCGGGCGGTACAGTCCGCCCCGCCCCTTTCCCATGCTTTTACCCCCCTGTGCGATTCAGCCCTGCACCGCTCTCAGAATCCCTTGCGGCATAGGTCGGCACAGCTCCATTCCCATCCGTATTCAGCCCTGCGCCGTTCTCAGAATCTCCTCGCGACATAGGCCGGCACAGTTCCCTTCCCATCCGTATTCAGCCCTGTACCGTTCTCAGAATCTCCTCGCGGCATAGACCAGCACTGCTCTCTTCCCATCCTCATTCAGCCCTGCACCATTCTCAGAATCCCTCGCGGCATAAGTCGGCACAGCTCCATTCCCATCCGCATTCAGCCCTGCGCCGTTCTCAGAATCTCCTCGCGGCATAAACCGGCACTGCTCTCTTCCCATCCTCATTCAGCCCTGGGCCATTCTCAGAATCTCCTCGCAGAGCTGCCCGAAATCCATCCCCACAGCAGCCGCCTCCTGGGGCAGCAGGGAGGTGGGCGTCATCCCCGGCAGGGTATTGGCCTCCAGGCAGTAGATCTCCCCGTCGCCGCTCATGATGAAGTCCATCCTGGCATAGCTTTTCAGCCGCAGTATGGCGAACACCTCCTGGGCGATCTCCTGCATCCGCAGGCTCTTCTCCTCCGGAATCTCCGCGGGGCAGGTCTCTACGGTAGTGCCCGCCTGGTATTTGTTCCTGTAGTCATAAAAGCCCTCCTTGGGGGCCATCTCTATCACAGGCAGCGCTTTCCCGTCCATGACCCCCACGGAGAACTCTCTGCCCTTGACGTACTGCTCCACGATTACCTCCCTCCCGTACCGGAAGGCCTCCGCCTTGGCCGCTTCATATTCCGAAGGGTCATTGGCGATGCAGACGCCGATGCTGGAGCCGCCGCAGGACGTCTTGACGATTCGCGGATAAGGAACATACTCTTTTTCGCATTCCCCCTGCTTCAGCCGTATGCCCAGGGGCGTGGGGATCCCATACGCCCGGAACAGATCCTTTGTGATGCCCTTGTCCATGGCCAGGCAGGAGCCCGTGAAATCCGCCCCTGTATAGGGGATGCCCAACAGGTCGAAGCACGCCTGGATCCTGCCGTCCTCGCCGTTGGCCCCGTGCAGCGCCAGGAACACGCAGTCCGCCTGCCCGCAGATCTCCAGCACATGGGGGCCGAAGAACCCCCTTCCGCCGCCCCGCAGCGCCTTTACCGCGTCCAGGTCAGGGCATTCCTCCCCCACCGCGCCCACCTGTGCCGCCCAGTCCGCATCCTTTTCAAATATCCCTTCCGGATCCCCCTCATACCCTAAGTACACATCCAGCAGAATCGCCTGATGTCCGTTTTTCCGGAACGCCTGGTATATCATGCCGCCGGTGCTCAGCGACACGTCCCGCTCCGAACTGATCCCTCCTGCCAAAACCACGATTTTCATATGAAGCCCCGCCCTTTCTTATACACTCCCGCCGCTACAGTCCCACAGGCCCCTGCGGATCCGCCGCCCGGGCCTGCGCGGGATACAGCCATTCTATTGATACTTATTCCGTAGGCCGCCGATACATGACAGCCGCAGCGCGGCAATTATGCTGCCGACTTTATCATTATACTAAGAAAGGCAGCCGGAATCAACCAAAAATGCAAATACGGCCCACGCCAAAAGAGGCCGCCTGACAGACCTCTCCGTCAAACTGCCTCCTCCGCTTTGTCGGCCTCATATGCGATTTCCCCGTCAATGATGGTATACAGCGTTCGGGTGAACACTTCCATGGGATTCCCGGTGAAGACGGCGATATCCGCATCCTTCCCCACCTCCAGGCTTCCCACCCTGTCCGCCACGCCGCAGATCAGGGCGGGATGGATGGTGATGGCCTTATATCCCTCCTCCAGCGCCAGGCCCGACTTCACCGCCAGCCCCGCGCACAGGGGCAGGGATTGGATCAATGACACGGGATGGTCCGTGGTGATGGCGGTGATGACCCCGGCCTGGTTCAGGACGCCCACGGTCTTGAATGCCATGTTCTGCACCTCGATCTTGCTTCTGCTGGCCAGGTCGGGGCCTACGATGGCCGGAAAGCCCTCCGCCGCCAGCTCCTCCGCGATCAGATGCCCTTCGGAGCAATGGTCCAGTGTCATCTTCAGGTTGAACTCCTTTGCGATCCGCACTGCCGTGAAGATGTCGTCCACCCGGTGCACATGGGCCTTCAGGGGAATCTCCCGCTCCAGCACTGGCATCCAGCACTCCAGCCGGAAGTCTTCCTCAAAGCCCTCCCCGCTTTCCGCCGCCTTTTTCTTCCTGTCCCTATAGGCCATGGCTTTCGTCAGCTCCTCCCGCAGCAGTCCGGCGATGGCCATCCTGGTGGAGGGGCTCTTCCCCTGGCCGGAGTAGTTGACCTTGGGGTTCTCCCCAAAGGCCACCTTCATGGCCGCAGGGGCCTTCACCACCAGGTCGTCCACCCGCCGTCCCCTGGTCTTCAGGAAGGCGAACTGGCCGCCCACCACATTGGAGCTGCCGGGTCCTATCATGGCCGAAGTGATGCCCGCCCGGACGGCGTCGTCAAAGGCGGCGTCCATGGTGTTCACCGCATCCACAGCCCGCAGCCAGGGGGTGACCGGGTCTACCGTCTCATTGCAGTCGTCCCCCTCCATGCCCTTCTTCTCCTCCGTGATGCCCATATGGCAATGGGCCTCTATCAGTCCCGGCATGATCAGGCCGTCCCTCGCCAGGATGACCCGCTCGCCGGGAGCGGGGCGCAGGGCGCCGTCCCGCTTTCCGATCTCCGCAATCTTTCCGTCCAGGACCCGGATGTATCCGTCCCTGATGTCTCCGCCGGACATGGTCTTAATCAATCCGCCAACAATATACACGTCAACCTCCAACCCGGGCCCATCTGCCCATGCCATCCAAAACCAAACCTAGGCACCCATTTCACAAGCCCGGGTTCACGCATTCTTCTCACGCTTTTACTGCAGCAGCGTCTCCGGATTCACGGGAGCGCCGTTCATGGTGAGCTTCAGGTACAGATTGCTTCCCTCCACGCTGAAATACTTGGTAGGCGACGCAATGAAGCCAATGACCTGGCCCGGCTCCACATAGCTGCCCTCCGCCACCTGTATCGCATCCAGTTGGCCGTAAGTAATCTGATAGCCGTCCCCCAGATCCACCGTAAGGGCATGCCCGATTTCCTCGTCCTCAAAAACAGCTATTACCTGTCCGTCCGCGCAGGCCGCCACCGCGGCTCCCTGCTCCGCCGCTATCATCAGGGCCGGATTGTACTTGAACTGGTCCAGCGTGGAGAAATAGACGCCGCCGTCCATGCTGAAGGGAATCAGCACCTCGCCGCTCACCGGGCGCAGCAGCCCTTCGCTCTCCGCAAAGTGCAGGGGCGGCACGGATACCGCGCTGCCATCGGCGCTGTCGGCCTCCTCCCCTGCCCCTGTATCCTCGGCGGCGCCTGCCTCCTCCTGGGGCGCGTCCGGCGTGGCCGTGGCATCAGCATCGGAATCCGCCCCCGCTTCCGGCTTCTCCACCGAGACCTCAGGCTCCTGGGCAATGGTGTCCTGACCCCCTATATCCTCCGGCATCCCTTCCGCGGCGCCGTCCGTCAGCCCCGGTATGGTCACCAGCGGGGAGCCCGCCTCCATGGGCAGATAGTCCAGATCGTCGTCCTTTCCGGCCACTTCCTTCGTGGCATCCGGCGCTTTGTCTGCGGAATCATTCTTCTTCATATCCGCCTTTTCTTCCACCGGCTTGTTCTGGGCAATCTCCTCGTGCTTGTCCTCCACATTGTCCTCCAGGGCCGTGAAGTCGATGGTGTAACCGTCGCCCTGCTCCTCCGTATTGTTGGACTTCATGTAGATCCCCGTCATAGTCAGTGCCGCCAGCACGAACACCGATGACGCGATCATGATGGTGCGCTCCTTTTTCGCATTGTTCCTTCTGTTTTTCCTCATAGCTGCCTTCCCTTCCTTCTTCATTCAAGCAAACTGATATTGACAAATCAAATATCCAAAATCTGTGATATTCGTTTTCTCGCTAACAGTTTGCCCTAACGGAATGGAATTATGCATGAAAAAAGACAGCTTCTCTTATCGAAAAGCCGTCTTTCTCTGATTTCGTATCAAATTGTCCTGTTGCCTCAGGCTTGGGCCTGGTATTTCGCCACGTCCACATGCTGCACCGTGCCCGCCGCCCCGTTCTCGTAGAGGAACACGCCGCTGTTGCGGATAGCGCCCTGGGTCTGGCCGGAATTGCCCTTTAAGGTGAAATCCGTGGAAACGTTCTGCAGGCAGATAGCGCCTACGCCCTTGTCCGCCAGCTTGTAGAGCACATCGTTGCCATCCTCGTCCTTGCACCAGATCTTCAGCTTATCCCAGACGGCATCGTTCTCGTCGATCCAGCCGTTGCCGTCCTCATCATACTGGGCCAGATCCGCGAAGCCATTGCCGCTGGCGGTGCCGAAGAGCTCGCTGCCGTCGTTTATCTTCCCGTCCCCGTTCTTGTCCAGGGCCAGGTATCCGCTGCCCGCGCCCAGCTGCGATATCTCGTCCAGCTCCCCGTCCGCGTCTATGTCGAAATAGAAGGTCTGGTCGGAGAGAGAGGCCACGTCCGTGTCCAGGTTGATGACCAGGGGATCGCACATGGTGAAGCCTAGCTGCATGCTCTCCATATAGCGCTCCTGGACCGTGCGGCTCATACCTACGTTAATGTTGAAATCAATCTCCCTGCCATCGGCGGTGCGCACCTTGCCCACTGTGGAGAAGCTGGTCTCCTCGGACTCCACCTTAATCGTCTCGTTCACATAGGAGAGCACCCGCATATTGGCAATGTTCCCCAGAAACAGACCCTGTAGCCCGTCCTGGGACAGGCCGCCAGTGCCGTCAGCGCCCTGGGCACCGGAAGGGGTGTTCCCGTTCTGGGTTCCTGCGCCGCCGTCCTGCTGGGTCAGGGATTCATAGGGCGTCATGGCCCGGTTCTGCCCCCACTGGCCGAAGCGGTTCCTCCTGGCGGAAAACAGGATGTCGTAAATATAGCGTATGGTAGTCTGGCGGATATTGGCCAGGGTGTCGCTGGCGGAGTTCCTGACCGCCACGTTGGAGCCTTTGCTCTGCAGCCTCCCCTGCCAGTCCTGGAGCGTGGCGGACTGGCCAGCTCCCGTCTGCGCCTTCTTCGCGCCTGCCCATCCGCTTCCCTGGGCGTCCGCCGCCCCGCCGCCCAGGGCAGTGTTCAGGCCTGTCAGGCTCCCCTGCATCTTCAGTACGGTAAACCGTCTTATGGAGACCGCCGTGGAATGATAATTTCTGGACGATGCCATCCCCACTGTACCGGAATCAATCTTCAAATCTTTCCCCACTCCTTCATGTCCACCCGTCCTGCAGGCCCTCCGGTCTCCCATCCTCCCTGATGCGGATCCCGTCCTCCCGCCGGACTTTTTATGGTTTCCATCCTGTCCCCCCAATGGGCCCGCGACATCCTCCGCGGAAAGCCCATGGCCGTCCCTGCAGGCTTTCCGCCACGCCGATACATCTGTCGCATCAGCGGCATCGCATCGCGCCCGGAATCCCCTTCATGCTTCACATCGGGAACGGCATAAAAAAATGGCATTTAGACAAGGAAATCCTTTCCCTGCATAAATACCATCCGTGGTGTCCATATCTAATCTGTACTCGGCGCAGTCGGCCGAACTGCTTTCCTGTACTAAGTATATCGACATGTTCGCGGCTTTCTTTAGCCTATTTTTTCCATCTTGTCCGACCGCCGGCCCCGATCACTTCTTCTGCTTCTGGGCCGCCTGCTTAGCCTGGGCCGCTTTGGCGGTCATCATGCCGGCCAGCATCTCTCTGGGCAGGATGATGTTGGCCCCGAAGGGATTGACCACCATGCCCAGGGCGGGGCAGAGGTTCCCCTTGGGATCCCGGCGCAGTATCATGGCTGCGTATTCCTCCAGCTTCAGGGCGAAGGAGGGGAATTTCTGGTTCTTCTCCTGCCATTTGTCGTACTCGGCCGCGTCCGTGAAGGCCATGAAGAATTTCGCGCCGTCCGGCGTGTTCAGCATGGGGAACTGGACCTTGCTGTTGGGAGCCAGGACAAGCTTGCCCTCGGCGTCCTCCGTGGGGGCCGGTTCGATGATGGCCGGGGTGAGGAAGCTGGCCTTGGTCAGCTCTCCCATGAACATATTGCGGTGCGCGGGCGTGTCCTCGGCCTTCATCAGCTCCAGCGCGCCTACCAGCATTGGATTGGATACGGTTTTATTGAATTCCATGGTCATATACCTCCCTGTCCCCTTTGGAGGACAATCTCTTAGAATCTTGGTTCTATTGCCTAAAGCCTACAATAGAATCCTGTCTTGGATTCTATTGCCTGTGGTCTACAATAGAATCCAAGACAGGATTCTATTGTCATAAACCCATTATAGCCAGTCGGTGTGGCTTTCGCAACAAAAATTTCTGCGGAATCGCAATAGCTCACTCCTGCTGCGCCTTGCCGTCCTCCCACATCATACACTTACCGGAAATACATACTCCCGCACCATGACCTGCTGCATATCATATAGTCCCCTCATCATCGACCTGGGCGCATCAATCAATAATACCGGTTCTCCCGTACCTCTGATTACCGCCAGTCCGTCCATAAGCCTATCCTTCTGATATTTGAAGTAATCTAATTTCTTTTCATGTGTGGCATTATATGCGTCAAAGTTTGCCTGGTACCGATCATAAGGCACATGATTGGTGATTCGTTTCTGGTTGAACAGATACAGGCCTTTTTCTTTGGAAAAATCCTTCTCGGCTATCAGCCTTTCTATACGGGCATATAGGTCTGACTTTTCCATATGTTCCCTCTGTTGCTGCACCCCGCCTGAGAACACGTCCTCTTCTTTGACATCTAAGGCCTGATATTTCCTAAGCTGTTCCACGAAGAAATAGATATCCTCAGGACATCCATGCTTTTTCTTTTCGATTGCATGCAGCTTTTCAAAAAAATAGCTGTCCGTAAATGCCAGATAGGCTTCGTTCTGCTCATGCATTTCGATAATGCTGTATATCTTCTGAGGAGAGTAGAACGTAAGCTCAGAAGCGCTGTTCATCATCCAGTACACTACTTCCCGGAGCATTTTGCCGACAATCGATGTATACTTATTGAAAATGACCTGTGTATACGCCAGATATCTGTTTACCATATACTGATCCGCACAGCCGATTCCTTTTTCCTTCACCCCTACGATCCATACTTCCTCATGACCAATACAGACTTTTTTCATATCAAGGTTCTGCAGCAGGGCCCCTAAATCGAATGCGCCATAGGAGGCTCCGGAAAATGTGGCATCCCGCAAAAGATAATCGATTCTGTCCGCATCCAGCTCAGAATGCAGCATCTGGAGCATGGCGGTAAAGTGCTCCGGGAAAGCGCCCTTCTCATACACATAATCGCTGTTTCCCTGAATCAGGGCACATATGTCATCGATTATTTTTTCTGCAAACTCCTGGATTTTGCTTTCTTCGCGCTCCTTTGTCCATAGATAGCGATCGTCATCGAAATAGCCCTCTCTGATTCCTTCCATGATTATCTTTTTAATCGAGCTGCTCTTTTGTATTACATATGTAGTAACTGTCTCATGATGATACTTCCCCTTCACCACCAGTTCTCTTTTGGGAATCTGGTTTTTCAGAGGGGTATCCGTTTCTTCCGATTTGTCAATCAATCGGTAAAGATTCTCCTGGACATCGTTCAGGAATGTCTCTCTGACCGGCGTTATGCTAAATGCCGTCACGCTTTCTTTTCTGTCATATACCTGCTCCAAATCATGGGACAGCGGGTAATGCCCCAAATCGTGCAGCAGCCCGGCCAGTCGCATCAATTGCCTCTCGGCCAGGCTGAACCTACCCAGATGCAATGCCATTTGATCGATGACATGCATGACTCCCAGGGAATGGATATAGCGATTGTGCAAAGCTCCGGGGAAGATTCTTTTGACCAGTCCTAATTGAGAGATGTCCTGTAGCCGTTTGAAGATAGGGAGACGTTCAATTTTGTCCTCCATGAACGTCAACCCTATAAATCCGTGAACATTATCAAGGATATAATTTACGAAGACCATTTCCTTTGTGTCCAACATATCGCCACATCCTTATGCTGCCAGTATCTTTTTCAATACCTTCATCGCCTTCTGGTTCTCTTTCCGGTTCCGCAAATCCTTCTTCCGGTTTTCAAGAGCTTCGATGATTTCCTCGTCAGTATAGGATGGATATACATACTTCTTCAAATACAAAAGGGAAGCAATCGCCTCCGCCCAATAGCGCAGGGAATATTCCGTTTCACAGAAGAATGCCTTTTTCAGGCATTCCATGATTTCCATGGCCTCCTGGCTAAATGTCACGGATAATGCGGGCGCGTCTTCTATGGCAATCTTCATATCGTCGCTCAGCTCCGCTGAGAAAGGGCCATACTGATCCCATACGAATTCATAATCTCCGCATGAAACCCCCCGTTCCCGCATCAAAAAAACAGCCTTTTGCAGCATGACCCTGTTGTCCATGCTGTCGGCGTGGAATTCCATCCCATATACATTGCGGAAAACAGCGTTCAATAACCGCGGCTGCGAAATCCTGTCCATACTCGCCCTCCCTAAAAACAATGCCGAAAACCAGTAAAGCTCACACGTTTAGTATACTATATTATCATAATATTACAACCTCTGTGACGAAAAATTTTTGAAATTTTTGAAATTTTCAAAAGGAACCGCCACCTGGCGGTTCCTGAAAAGAAAATCTATGCAGTCCTCTGCAATGCGGGAAGCGCGGCCCGCAGCAGCTTCTCCCCCTGGGTCACGCCCATCTCTACCAGCACCCGAGAAAACTACCTGGGTTCCGGACTCTCGCCTCCATCCCCATACATCCGGTTCAATCCTTCCTTCAGACGATTCCGCGTTCAGGGCGCGCATAGCGCAGGCCAAACTCCACTGGGCCGATGGAAATGGTCTCCCCGCTCCGGAGCCTGTTCTGTCCCTGGATGCGCATCCCGTTCAGCGCTGTTCCCTGCGGAGAGCCTAAATCCTCGATATAGACCTGGTCTCCATCCACTCTGATGCAGGAATGCAGCGGGGCTACCTCCGAATCGTCAAATATGATATCGCAGTCGGCCGCGCTGCCAATGGTCAGGCGGTCATGCAGCTCCAAAGATGCCGTCTTGTTCCTGCACCTTCCCGCATATACCTCAATCTGTATGGGAATGCCTTGCCCTGATTTCCGGCCAATCACTCTTTTCCATCCACGCTCCCGCGCCGCTGGCTCTCATACAGCTCCCAGAACCGTCCCCTGCGCTCCAGCAGCCCGTCGAAGTCCCCCTCCTCCACAATCCTGCCGCCCTCCATCACCAGGATCCTGTCGGCATTTCGGATGGTAGACAGCCTGTGGGCCACTGTGACGGTGGTCAGGGAATGGGCGAGGCGGTCCAGGCACTGCTGCACCTCCCGCTCCGCCCCGGAGTCCAGGGCGGCGGTGGCCTCGTCCAGAAGGAGGATGGGCGCGCCTTTCAGGATGGCCCGGGCGATGGCAATGCGCTGCCTCTGGCCGCCGGAGAGCTGGCCTCCCTGCTCGCCCGCCTGGGACTCATAGCCCCTGGGGAGGCTTACGATGAAGTCGTGGATGTCCGCCATCTTCGCCGCCTCCTCTATCTGGGCCTGGCTGGCCTCAGGGCGGCCCAGCGCGATGTTCTCCCGGAGGGTGCCGTCGAAGAGGGTGCACTCCTGGGGCACATAGGCGAAGAGCTCCCGGATTGCCGCCAGGGAGAGCCCTGCGCTGTCTTGGCCGAAATAATATATATTTCCATCCGTTGGCGCGTAGAAGCCCTCCATCAGCTTAATCACCGTGGACTTCCCGCCGCCGGAGCCGCCTACGATGGCCAGGTGCTCTCCCCTGTGCAGGACCAGGTTAAGATGCTCCAATACATTTTGCCTCGGCTCATATGCTCCACTCTCAGCCGGGCCGTCTCCCTTTGTCACAGTCCCAGCCCTGCCGCCCCTCTTTGTCCCGGCCTCGGTTCCGGCCTTAGACATGCCAACTGCTTTCGCTCCAGCCCCGGTCGTGTCAGCCACTTTTGCTCCAGCCTCGGCTTTGCCCTCCCCGGCCTCTCCAGCCTCACGCATGCCTATGCCATAGGAAAACCCCACATCCCTGAATTCCACCGCGATGTCCGCGTCCCTGCCTATCTCCCTGCTGCCCTCCTCCAAATCCTCCAGAGGCTCATCCAGCAGCTTAAAGACCCGCTCCATGGCCACCAGCCGGGACTGGGACAGCAGCAGGAAAGTGCTCAGCCGGAACACCGAATCCGCCATCATGCTCATCAGAGTGGCATGGAACACCGCTTTCCCCAAGGTCACCTGGCTGCCCGCCAGGACGATGCCCAAAATGAACCCCACCGCCTGGGCAGACTGGGCGAAGAAATCCACGGTGCCATAGGTGATGCCCATGACCGTCTGGCTCTTCATGCGCTTCTCCCGGATCACGCCGCAGGCGGCTCTGTAGCGCCCGGCCAGGGCCGCCTGCAGGGCGAACACCCGTATCACGGGAATGGAGCGCAGGGCCTCTATCAGGAAAGAGGCGGATCCGGCTATCTCCTCCTTCGCCCCTCTCTCCAGACGCTTGGCCAGGGGATTCAGGTACAGGGACAATCCCATGTTGATGCCGCTGTACAGCACCCCCGCCACCGCGATGTGCCAGTCCCCCATAAGCAGCATCACAAGGGTGATTGGAAAGATTACCGCGAACCGGATCAGATTCACTACCAGAAAGGTATTGAACACCGCCATGGCTCCCTCCGCGTCGCTGGTCAGGCGGGTGATATAGTCACCGATTTTGTACCGGGCCATGGCCCCGTTTGGCATATGGAGGATATGGCCGAACAGGAGCTTCCGCAGCCGTACAGTGCCCTGGGCAGCGGAAATGGCCTGGAGATACTTGCCATAGACCACCGGCGGCACGAACAGCAGGAACACCGCCAGCATCCAGAACAGGGTCACCATGATGTCGCCCTGGCTGGCCCCGGTGACGATGTCAATCAGCTCCTGGTTGATATAAGGCATGGAAAACAGAATAGCCAGCTCGAAAGCCCCCAATGCCAGGCCAAGGAGATATCTCTTCCGGGCCGGGCCCATGTAGAAGAAGCTTCTATAGTATAATGCGAACATGGATTTCTTCATCGTTTTATCTCCATTCATCCCTTTTCATCCATTCCATAGTCAGCGCTGTTCGGTTCACACTCCCGTCATGCCGCTTCAGCGGAACATACAACAGAACGCAGTTCTGTTGTCAAGAACAATCGGTGCAAGCCCGTAAGAATGCCTGCACAAAGCGAACCTTGTTCACTTGGCATTCTTACCGGAATGATTTAGATTTTCTAAGGTTGGGTACTTTCCAACCTTAGAAAATCTTCATTCCGTGCATACTTTGCATTCGGTACATCTCATAGTACATCCCCTTTTTCGCCAAAAGCTCCTCCGGAGTCCCCTCCTCGGCCACCCGGCCCCTGTCCATGCAGTAGACATAATCCGCGTCCTGCACGGTGCTCAGCCTGTGGGCTATGATGACGGCCGTCCGGCCCGCCAGCAGCTTATCTAGGGCCTCCTGCACCTCCCGCTCCGTCTGGAAGTCCAGGGCGGAGGTGGCCTCGTCCAAAAGCACCAGATCCGCCTTCTTCACCATGGCCCTGGCGATGCACAGCCGCTGCTTCTGGCCCCCGGACAGGGAATTCCCGCCCTCGCCTATGCAATGATCCATGCCCTCCGGGAAGCCGTTTACGAAATCCCACAGGGCCACCTGGCGCAGGGCGTCCTCGCAGTCCTGCCTGGTGGCGGCAGGGCTGCCGTAGGCCACGTTCTCATAGATGCTGCCGTCAAAGAGCACCGCGTCCTGGGTCACGATGGCCATATGGGCCCTCAGGGCCGCAGCCTCCCACTCTGCGGACTCCACCCCGAACAGCTTAAGGCTCCCCTTACCCGGCAGATAGAACCGGCAGATGAGCTTAATGAAGGTGGACTTCCCGCAGCCGCTGGCCCCCACGATGGCCACCTTTTTCCCTCCGGGAATCCTGATGTCCAGTCCCGCCAGGGCAGTCACCGCCTCATAGCTGCCGCCGTTCCCATGCCCGCCGCCGGATTCCCAGCCGCCGTCAGCCCCATAGGCAAAGTGCAGCCCCGAGGCCTCACAGGGCATTTCTCCCTGGGCCCCCCGCACCACCCCCTGCCATTCCTCCGGGATGTCGATAGCCTCGTAATACCGGCAGGCACAGGCGGCGGCCCTCCTAGCGCAGAGCAGCATGTAGTCCGAGTGCTCGAAAGCCGTGGTGATATAGCCGCTCAATGTGACGAAAGAGATGAACGCTCCGGCGCTGAGCCTCCCTGCGGACACCAGGCAGGAGCCCACCAGAAACAGGCACATGGTCTGCATCACGGTGGCCACATATTTCACCCCCGTCATCTTCATGGCCAGCTTCTCGGACTTCACCTTCTGGCCGTAGGCCCTGTCGATGGCCCGGTCGAAGCGCTGCCCCAGCACCTCCTCCCCCGCGAAGGCCTTCACGGTGAGGGCCCCGGTTATCATGTCTGACGCCAGCCCCATGGCCGCTCCGGTGTCGTCCATGGAGCTCTTGGACTGAGCCTGGACGGGCCTGCTGATGGCACTGACCATCCACAGGGAGAGAGGCAGGATTACCAGATAGGCCACGGACATCTGCCAGGACAGGAAGATGCAGGCCACCAACCCGAACAGACCGGAAAAAATCCGTCTGGAGAAATCGCTGAGATGGTTGGCGGAGAAAATGCTCAGGAAGTCGATGTCATCGTTGAGCCGCACCGCGATGTCCCCGGTGCGGAACTTCCTCTCCAGCACCGCCACGTCCCCCCTCATAATCTTCCCAAAGGCCCTGGTCCTGACCTCCAGGAACATGCTCTCCGTGACCCGGCCTATGATCGTATAATGCAGGGCCGTGCGGACGCAGTCGGCCAGGATGAAAGCCGCCATCAGGACCGCGCAGCCCAGCATCTCCTCCACCAGCCCGGCGATGCCATAGTCCACAGCCCGCCCCCAGTAGGTGGCCGACAGCATCTTCAGAATGCCTGAGAGCAGCGAGATGCCCACGATAAAGGCGATGCCGGGGAGATGTTTCCTGTTGTCTATATAAAAACGTAAAAGCGTGTTTTCCATATTTGTCCAAATCTCCTATTTTGCCCTCAGCTTCCCTTTTCCCATGTGCCAGTATTCCCTGACAGTAGCGAAATAGCTGGGCAGCTCCCCAACCATGGGTTCCTCCATCCAGCCCCTCAGGGCCTGGGACAGTCCTGGCTCTGGAAGCCCGGTGGAGATGAAATACGCCGCCATGGCCCGGTATTTCTCCAGAAGCCAGGGCAGATGCGGGTCCGCGGGACTGATCTCCAGCGTGGTGCGGCGGTACAGATCCAGGCAGTTGACGCAGTAATACAGGCAGTTCATCTGCGCGAAGAACACATATCCCTGAGAATGGCAGTAGCGGATCCTGTCCAGGTTCGCATCCAGGGCGTCATATCTGGCATGGGAAAAGCTCCCCTTTGTGATGCTCTCCGGATTGGTATAGTAACGGTATAAGGGCAGGTCTGTCGTCACCACCGCCTCCGCTCTGTCCATGATGCAGTGCATGACAGCTTCGTCTTCATGGATCCTGCCCACAGGGAACCGGATGCCCTGAAGCATTTCCCGCCTGTACAGCTTGCCCGCCAGCATGACCCGCAGGGAAGAGTCGGCGCTTAAAAATGCCACCATGACCTGCTCCCTGTCAGGATAGACCCGCTCGTCCGGATTGTTTATGTCCATGGGGGGCATGGCGTCCTCGCCGGTGTGCCCCATCTTGCACTGTACGATGTCCGCCCCATGCCGCACCGCCAGCCCATAAAGGGTCTCGATTGTCCGGGGATGTAAGAAGTCGTCGGAATCCAGAAAGAAAAGATATTCGCCCCTGGCCTGCTCCAGGAGCCTCTGCCTGGCGTGGGATACGCCCAGGTGCTGCGCTACAGTCAGGCTCACCGGTATGGCGCTCTGCTCCCCGTAGCGCCGTCCGATCTGTGCGCTCCCGTCCGTGGAGCCGTCGTCCACCATGCAGATCTCCAGATTGGGATAGGTCTGGGCCAGGACGGAATCCAGGCATCTGGCCAGGTATCTCTCCACCTGGTACACGGGAATCAAAACGGATATCAATGGTCTCATAAGCCGCCCCCTCGCTTTACAGGCGCTTTTTGCCGCGCCTTTTTTGCAGTATAGCAGACCTGTGGCGGATTACAACCCGTTTTGCATGAACGGTCAAAAATAAGCCTGTTTTGGCAGCCGGATCATTTCAGCAGTATCACCGTATGGAACAGCCTCTCCTCCTCGTCATAATACTGCCGTATGGTGCCCCCGTATTTTTCCACTGTGTCCCTGATGCTCTTCATGCCTGTCCCATGCCCGGCCCCGGGGGCCTTTCGGGTCAGGAAGCCGCCTCTGCCATCGCTCCTGGGCGCTTCCCCGCAGGAGTTCACCAGTGTCAGCACCAGCAGGCTCCCGGGCCTGGCGTCCACCATGAGCTCCAGATAGGCGTCCCGGACGCCCTCCGCGGCCTCCACCGCATTCTCCAGCAGGTTGCCGAAGAGGGCAGTCATGTCCCCGGGCTCCAGGAAGTCCACGGACTTGTCCCGCACGTCCGCCTGGAAACCGATTCCCTTTTCCTGGCAGATCTCCCCGTACCGGCGCAGGATCACGTCCAGAATCCGGTTGCCGCAGATCCGCACCTTGTTCTGCAGGGCCGGGGAAGCCTCCAGCTCCCGCACGTACCGCGCCACTTCCTCCTCCAGCCCCTCCTCCGCCAGGTCCCGCAGGGTCTCCAGATGCTTGCGGATGTCGTGGATGAGCACCCTCTGCCTGTCGTACTGCTCCTCCAGGGCCCTGTAATAGCCCACCTCCGTCCTGCGCTTCTGGAGGGCCAGCTGGTCCGTGAGGTTCTGCCTGTTCTTCTGTCTGCCGTACTGCCATCCGGCGAAGATCAGCAGGTCGTCGAACACCAGCAGAAGCGCTCCTGCCAGCAGCACGGAGCCTGTGCGGGGCGGGAGATTCAGGAATGTGCCCATGTAAGTCATGACTAACAGAAGGAATATGGTGAACAGGGAAACTCCCGTCAGCACCAGGGCCAGGGGCCCGCAGTCCTGTGGGAGCGCGGAATCCGCCTTTGTCAGGCGGACGCATATCTTCAGATAGAACCGGTACAGAAGCCTGCTGCCAAAGGCCAGCAGGGCAAATCCAAGAAGCAGCACAATCGTCTCTCTCATCAGCGCATGGTCTCCACATACAGCATATAGGCATCCTTGAAGCCCTTGTACCTGCGCCTGGCCAGATAGGCGCAGTACCGGCTCCCGTCCGGCGCGGAAAGGGATATCAGGGTATCGGAGAAGGAACTGATGTACTTCATGTTGACGATGAAGCTCCGGTGGGGCCTGGCGAAGCATCCGATGTCCAGGAGCTTCTCCCACTCCCCCATCTTCTGCACGGACTCGTAGAGCCTGTCCACAGTCTGCACTGTCACCCTGCGCCCCATGGCCTCCACCATCACGATCTCATCCGCGTACCTTGTGACGGTCTCCGTCCGGGTCTCTATGGCAATGGGCCTGGTGTCCACGCTGAGCTGGTACAGGGCGTCCTTCATGTTCCGGAAGAGCCTCCCCCTGTCCAGGGGCTTGGAGAGGTAGCGGAACACATGGAACTTCATGGCCTCGTCCAGATAGTCCGCATAGCAGGTGACGATGAAGATCTTGATATAGGGGTTGCGGTTCTGGAGCCGGGCCCCCACATGGATGCCCCCGGTGCCCGGCATCTCCACGTCCAGGAAGGCCATGTCCGCCCTGGGGGCATCCGGCCTGTCCTCGATTGCCAGAAGGGCGTCCCCGCTGGCATAGGAGGCGTACTCCGGCTGCCCCAGGCCGTTTTGCCGGAAATATTCCCTTAAATAGCCTTCCAACTGTACCAGAATCCTTTCATCGTCGTCACAGAGCACTATGCGCATTTCAGCCGCCTCTCTTCCTGTGCCCGCTGTTCGTCCCGTTCTGTCCATCCCTGTCACACAGCCCGGCATCCTTATGGGTCAACATTATACTATAGCGGCTCCGGTTCTACAAGTGTTCCTTCCTCTCTGGAACCAATTGAAAAGGCGGAAAACCCCATGAGCCTTCCGCCTCTTAGCCGCTTCTTGGCCTCTTCGTCCCCGGCCTCTGAAATCACTTCCGCCCTGCCGCCACGCTGCGCCTGATCTGCACCAGCAGGATCACCAGGCTCACCCCCAGCAGGATATGCCCGATTCCCGCCATGCCGGAAATCGCAGCGCTCATGCCGGAGGAAAGCCCCGGCGACAGCACCTGGGCCACGCCCCGCACCACAAGCATCAGGGCGGCCAGGTTCAGGCCCACATGATAGACCGCCAGCACCGGCCCGGTCTTCGGCCCGGTGAAGGAAAAGCTCTTTTCCAGCAGGAGCAATAGCAGGAAGAGCACCATGCCCAGCAGGAAATAGTGGGTGTGGACCACAGACAGGGTGGTCTTGCCGGTAAAGCCGTTGAATTTGGTGAACTCCCTGTAGAACACGCCGCCAGCCATGGCGAGGATGGCATACAGCAGAGCCGCATTTATGTATCGTTTCATTGTCGTTCCTCCTTCATCTGCATTCTTGTCTCATAGCGGAATATCCGATCAGCACTGTTTCCCGGATGAAAAATCCCGCGGCCCGGTGGGATTCAGTAAAGGGTCCTGCGGACGATCTCCAGCACGGCAGACGGGTCGTAGTCCTGCCGCAGCAAGGCGGACAGCATCAGGGAGAACAGGACGTCCGCGAATCTTTCCGCCGTAAACAGATCCGTAAAGGCGTCCGCCCGGATTCTGGCATCCCGCTTCAGGACGGCGCACAGCTCCTCCCGGATATGCTGCCAGGTCTGCTGCATCCTCATCTGCCCCCGGACCTTCTCCTCCCCCATGAAGCCCAGGGAGTGCAGCGTGAAAAATCCGGGGTACTGCCTGCAGCCGTATTCCATCTGTCCGTATATCCAGGCAATGCAGGCCTGCGCGTCCCCAAACACCGCACCGTCCTCCGGACGGCGGAAGATCTCGCCCCAGACGCTTTCCACTGTAGCGCCCACCAGCGCAGCCTTGGAATCGAAATAATTGTAGATGGATCCCACCGATACCCCGCAGGCAGCCGCGACAGAGCGGATATTGACCGCGGACCATCCCCGCTGTCTGATCAGTTCCCGGCTGGCCCTCAAAATGTCTTCTTTTGACGTTACAACTGTATTCATCCGATTACCTCAATATGAACAATGTTCATTATAGCGGTGGGGGATTCTTTTGTCAAGTGCTTTTAGAGAAAATCCTTTCTGTCCTACTGGTGCAGTGTGTTTTTTCAGCAGGTCATTTTTCCTGCCGGGAGCGGTTTCTGTAATGCCCCTTCACCAGTGGATTTCAGGGTTGTGGATTTCCGCGGGGTATAGTAGAATGGGAGTATCAGAGACGCAGGTTTCCGGCGCGGCAGCCGGGTGGTATCCCTTGATGATTGGAGGCAATGAATGGCAAGGACTGTCGGTATCGGGCATCAGGATTTCGGGCAAGTGATTCAGAATCATCTCTTTTACGTAGATAAGACGAATTTCATAAAAGAATGGTGGGAGAATGGGGATTCCGTAACCCTAATCACCCGCCCCAGGCGCTTCGGCAAGACCCTGAACATGAGCATGGTGGAGCATTTCCTCTCTGTGGACTTTGCGGACAAAGGACATCTGTTCGAAGGGCTGGCCATCTGGCAGGATAAATCCCCCGATGGGGCAAATCCGATTCCAGGAGAAAATCCCCCGGAAGGGGCAAATCCCCTGGAAGGGGATTGTAAGTACCATCAGCTCCAGGGCACCTATCCAGTCATCTCCCTGAGCTTTGCCGATGTTAAGGCAAGGCTGTTCTCGGATGCCCGGAAGATGATGTGCCAGACCATCACGAATCTGTACAATAAATATGACTTCCTCCTGGAGAGCGGCTGCCTCAATGAAAGCGAGCGGGCCTCCTACAGACAGGTGTCCGCGAATATGGAAGACTATATGGCCGCCAGTTCCCTGAGGACCCTGGCCGACTATCTCTCCCGCTATTATGGGAAAAAGGCAATCATACTGCTGGATGAATATGACACTCCCATGCAGGAGGCTTATGTGTCCGGATACTGGCAGGAGATAGTGGACTTCATGAGGGCCCTCTTCAATTCCACCTTCAAGACGAACCCTTTCCTGGAGCGGGCCATCATGACGGGGATTACGCGAGTCAGCAAGGAATCGATTTTTTCTGATTTGAACAATCTGACCGTAGTGACATCCACTTCCGAAGCATATGCTGACAGCTTCGGCTTTACAGAGCAGGAGGTATTCGCCGCACTGGACGAGTACGGAATGTCCGACAAAAAGGATGATATAAAAAGATGGTATGACGGCTTTACATTTGGGAAAAAACGGGATATTTATAATCCCTGGTCCATCCTTAACTACCTGAAAAACGGAAAGCTCACCACCTACTGGGCCAACACCAGCTCCAACAGCCTGGTAGGCAAGCTGGTCCGGGAGGGCAGCCGCGAACTCAAGATGACCATGGCGGATCTGCTGGATGGGACTTCTCTCCGCACGCGCATCGACGAGCAGATTGTCTTCAATCAACTGAACGATGACGAGAGCGCCATCTGGAGCCTGCTCCTTGCCAGCGGATACCTGAAGGTAGAGGAATGCGTCTTCGACGAGGAAAGCGGCGAGGACGACTATGTCCTGTCCCTGACGAACAAAGAAGTCCGCATCATGTTCCGGCGGATTATCAGAGGGTGGTTCGCGGGCTCTGCCTCATCTTACAACGGCTTCCTCCAGGCGCTGCTGCAGGACGATCTGGAGGCCATGAACGCTTATATGAACCGGGTGGCCCTGGCTACCTTCAGTTGCTTCGATGCAGGGAAGCAGCCGTCCAAGGCGGCGGAGCCGGAGCGCTTTTACCATGGCTTCGTCCTGGGCCTGATGGTAGACCTGTCCGACAGATATGTCATCACCTCCAACCGGGAGAGCGGCTTCGGGCGCTACGATATCCTGCTGGAGCCCAAAACGTCCGGCCAGGATGCGATTAAAAATAATCGCGAAAGGGATGCGATTATTATAGAGTTCAAAGTCCATAACCCGAAAAGGGAAAAGACCCTGGAAGACACTGTCCGCGCCGCCCTGGACCAGATTGACGGGATGCGTTACGACGCTGTCCTGCAGGCCAAGGGCATACCGGCAGCGCGCATCCGGAAATACGGTTTCGCGTTTCAGGGCAAGGAGGTGCTGATCGGATAGGCGCAAAGCCATTCGGCGCGCCTGCTTTTGCCAAATCATATGGCCGGACGGAAAAAGCCCAAGATAGCAGAATCGTATGAATAAAACAGCAATAGAAATCTATCATTTCCCGCCCGTTTCCTTTAACATAGTAAATAACAAAACAATCGATTCCGAAAAAATATTCCGAAAGGAGAACATTACTATGAAAGAACGTCTTATCGCACTTCAGGTCTATTCCGTCCGCGATGCCGCCGAGGCGGATTTCGCAGGCACCATGCGCAAGGTGAAGGAGATGGGCTACGACGGCGTGGAGCTGGCCGGAACCTATGGCATGACTGCCGTGGAGGCAAAGAAAATCCTGGATGAAGTGGGCCTGGAGCTGGTCTCCGCCCATGTGCCCATGGACCAGCTGGAGGATGACGCCGTCCTGGACGACTATGCCGCCACAGGCTTAAAGCACATCGCCATCCCCTGGCTCACCGGCCCCAAGACCAAAGAGGAGCTGGACGCTGCCATCGCGCGGATCCGCAGCGTGGGCGAGCGCTGCAAGGCCCGGGGCATGCAGCTTCTGTACCACAACCACGACTTCGAGTTTGAGAAGATTGAGGGCCGGTACATACTGGACGCCTATTACGCCGAAATCCCCTCCAATCTGCTGCAGACGGAGCTGGATGTGTGCTGGGTCAACGTAGGCGGCGAGAAGCCTCCCGTGTATGTCCGCAAATACAGCGGCAGGGCCCCCATCGTGCACCTGAAGGATTTCTCGGGCCAGAAGAGCGAGAACATGTACGGCCTGATCGGCACCGATGGGAAGAAGGAGGAGGCTTCCGGCAAGTTCGAGTTCCGCCCCGTGGGCTATGGCCTCCAGGACGTGCCCTCCATCATCGCCGCCGCTGACGATGCGGGAAGCGCCTGGTTCGTGGTGGAGCAGGACATGCCCAGCATGGGCCGCACCCCCATGGAATGCGCCCAGATGAGCATCCGTTACCTGAGGTCTTTCCTGTAAGGGACTGCCTTCCGGCAGACACGAGTTTTTCTAAATCCGCCGCCCGGCCGGCAGAGCGGATACAATCATTTAGATAAGGAGATAAAATCATGGCAGAAAATATTCTGGACCGTTTTGAACATATCTATGACGAAGAGCCCGAAATCGACACCAGCGTAAAAGTGAAGGTGGGCATCATCGGCACCGGCTGGATTGCCGAGGAGCATGCCAGATGCTATAAGGCCATGCCCGATGTGGAGCTGGTGGCCGCCGCGGACCTGGTGCCCGGCAAGGCGGAGAAGTTCTGCAAGACCAACAAGCTGGAGGGCGTGCGCTGCTACGAGAGCGGCCATGCCATGCTGGAGGCCGAGGCCCTGGATGCGGTCAGCATCTGCACCTACAACTGCCAGCATGCCCCCTGCGCCATCGATGCCCTGGAGCACGGCGTCCATGTGATGCTGGAGAAGCCCTTCACCGTCACCGTGGACGAGGCCGTGGAAGTCATGCGCGCGGAGAAGAAGAGCGGCAAGATTCTCACCATCGGCTTCCAGCCCAGGATGAGCGTGAACATGAAACGCATCAAGCAGATTGTGGACTCCGGAGAGCTGGGCAAAATCTATTACATCCAGTCCGGCGGCGGCCGCCGGGTAGGCATCCCCACCCCTTACGGCACCACCTTCATCGACAAGGAGACCGGCGGCATCGGCGCCATGGGCGACATCGGCTGCTACTCCCTGGACATGCTGCTGAACGCCGTGGGCTATCCCAGGCCCCTGACTGTCACCGGCTATACCTCCGATTTCTTCGGCAAGGATCCTAACTACTACCCCGGCCATCCGGAATACGCGGATGTCTTCGGCGTGGATGATTTCGCGGCGGGCTTCGTGCGCCTGGAGGGCGGCATCATGCTTGACTTCCGCATCTCCTGGGCCATGCACATGGACACCATGGGCGACGCCATCATCCTGGGCACAAAGGGCGGCCTGAAGATTCCTTCCACCGAGTGCTGGAACGGGGACTTCGACAAGCCCCTGAAGATCTACAAGACCATTGCCGGCAAGCCCACCTGCACAGAAATCCCCCTGGATCCCAGCGGCGACCTGTTCCACGAGAAGCTCCGCTCCTTCGTGACAGCGGTGAAGACCGGCGGCGCAGCCACCATACCCTCCAGCCAGATCATATACAATCAGGCCATCATCGACGGCATCGTCAAGTCCAATGCGGTGGGGCATGAAATCGAGGTGGAGATTCCGGAAGTCTAAGAGGCTGTAATTACCATTTTATACTGCACACCGGTTAAATTTGCAGTGCAACCCGACTAAGTCACTGCCTTAAGCAGTGACTTTTAGACCGCCAGCCAAGCACTTTCCCGGAGACGCCACTGTAAATCCTGGCGGTCTGCAGTATAAAAAGGCATGCGCTCCTGGCGCATGCCTTTCTTTGTCTCTATCGTCTTCAGTCTTCATGCCTCGATAAAAAGCTTTTTTCAGCATCCGAAAGACTGGCAATGGGAACCCCCTTTTCCTTTGCAAAATCCCGGATTCCCCTGAGGTTCAATTTCACCTTCGGGAGTTCGCTTGCCATGATTGGTTCTGGCATGACTTCCAACTGTTTATAATATTCGGCATAATTAAATTTCCTCATCTGTCCACTCCCACATCATTATCCTTCAGGCAAGGTGTCAAGTCATCTATCCACACATTTATCATGTTGCCGCTCCTCTTAATCTATAACCCTCTTTAGCTTGGATTCTTAATCTTTTTCTATTATTATACCCTGTGACAGTCCCTTCTGCAACCGCAATCTCAAGTCTTTCCCCCGTTATCCCGCCGCATTCGCCCCCGCCTCCATTTCTCTCTTGACAGCCCAAAAAGCTATGGAGTACAATTAATGTTGAGAAATTATGCGAGGAGTTGGCTGGAATGGGCAAGCCTTTGATATTCAATATCCAGAAATATTCCATCCACGACGGCGAGGGCATCCGCACCACCGTCTTTTTCAAGGGCTGCCCGCTCTCCTGTTCCTGGTGCCACAATCCAGAGAGCCAGCGCTTTGATAAGGAACTGCTCTTCCACTCTGACCGCTGCACAGGCTGCGGCGCATGCAGCACGGTCTGTGCCCGGAAGGCCATTTCCATGGAGGGTCTGTCGCCGCCCCCAGAAACCATCCCCCGCCTGGACCGGACCCTGTGCCGGGTATGCGGCGCATGCACGACTGCCTGTCCCCACAGCGCCCGGGAGATAGCCGGAAAGGAATACGAGCTCCCCGCCCTGATCCGGGAGCTGGAAAAGGACCGGATGTTCTATGAACGGTCCGGCGGCGGCATCACCCTCTCCGGCGGCGAACCCCTGGCCCAGGACATGGACTACATAGAGGAGCTGGCCAGGCGCCTGCACGCAAAAGGCTACAGCGTGGACATCGATACCTGCGGCTGCGTCCCCTACGAGCATATCCGGCGGGTGCTCCCCTATGCTGACACCTTCCTCTACGACATCAAGCTCTTCGATTCCCAGGCCCACAGGAAGTACACAGGCGTGGACAACGGACTGATCCTGGAGAACCTGAAGGCCCTGAGCGCGGACGGCGGGAAGATTCGGCTCCGCCTCCCCCTGATCGACGGGGTGAACGCCACCGAAAAGCATCTCACCGACATCATTCTATTCCTGCAGGACAATACAATCCGTCCGAACCGCATCCATCTGCTGAAATACCACAGTACCGGCAGCGGAAAATACGCCAGGTTGGACCGCCTCTACGACGGGACTTCCATGGCAGAGCCGGATGCCGGATGGCTCTGCCGGGCCCAGGATTTGTTCCGGCACAGCGGTTTCCAAAATATCCAGATAGGAGGTTAACGAATGGCAAAGACCAAGGAACGCGGCATGAACGACCGCATCAAGAGGCTCAGGAAACTGAGCACCGAGACCCAGCCCCACATCTACATAGAGCGCGCCGTCCTGGAGACTGAGGCCTATCAGATGTACGAGGGCAAGGTGTCCGTCCCGGAGCTGAGGGCCCTGGTGCTGAAACATTTTTTCACCCATAAAAAGCTCTACATCGGAGAGGATGAGCTCATCGTAGGGGAAAAGGGCGATTACCCCCAGGCCGCCCCCACCTTTCCGGAGCTGTGCTGCCATACCCTGGAAGACATGCACAATATGAATGACCGTTCCGTAGTCAATTTCACCGTGACAGAGGACGACCTGAAGATCCAGGAGGAGCAGATCATCCCCTACTGGGAAGACCGCTCCATGCGCCGCCGCATCTTAGACAGCATGACGGAGGAGTGGAAGGAGGCCTACGCCGCCAGCATCTTCACGGAATTCATGGAGCAGCGGGGCCCGGGGCACACCGTGGGCTCCGTGAAGCTGTACGAGAAGGGCTATCTGGACTATCAGGAGGACATCAAGACAGCCCTGGACAGGCTGGACTATCAGAAGGATCCGGAGGCCCTGAACAAGCGGGACCAGTTAAACGCCATGTCCATCGCCTGCGAGGCCATCATGATCCTTGGGAGGCGCTACGGGGAGCTGGCCAGGCAGATGGCCCGGGACTGCGCCGACGAGACCCGCAGAAAAGAGCTGCTGCAGATCGCCGCCAACTGTGACATAGTGCCCGCCCATAAGCCGGAGACCTTCTACCAGGCCATCCAGACCTACTGGTTCACCCATCTGGCCGTGACCACGGAGCTAAACCCCTGGGACGCCTATTCCCCGGGACATTTCGACCAGCACCTGGGCCCCTTCTACGACAGGGATACGGAGGCCGGGATACTCACCAGGGACCAGGCATTGGAGCTGATGGAGTGCCTGTGGGTGAAATTCTACAACCAGCCCGCGCCCCCCAAGGTGGGCGTCACCTTAAAGGAGAGCAGCACCTACACGGACTTCGCCAATATCAACACCGGCGGCATCACCCCGGAGGGCGAGGACGGCGTGAACGAAGTGTCGTATATCATTCTGGATTGTATGGACGAAATGCAGTTAGTCCAGCCAAACTCCAATGTCCAGATCAGCCGCAAGAATCCCCGCAGGTTCCTGAAGCGGGCCTGCGAGATTGCCCGCAAGGGCTGGGGGCAGCCTGCCTTCTACAACACGGAAGCCATCATCCAGGAGCTGCTGAATGCCGGAAAAACGTTGGAAGACGCACGGCAGGGCGGATGCTCTGGCTGCGTGGAGACCGGGGCTTTCGGCAATGAGGCCTATATCCTCCTGGGCTATTTCAACCTGCCCAAGGTCTTCGAGCTGACCCTCTTTAACGGCGTGGACCCCATGACCGGAAAGCAGCTTGGCCCCAGGACAGGCGAGGCAAAGGACTTCCAGACCTTCGACCAGCTCTGGGAGGCCTATACGAAGCAGATCGACCACTTCCTGGACATCAAGGTGCGGGGCTCCAATGTAATCGAGTCCCTGTACGCCAAATACATGCCCGTGCCCTTCCTCTCCGTCCTGACCAACGACTGCATCGCGGCGGGGAAGGACTACAATGCAGGCGGCGCGCGGTACAACACCAGCGTCATCCAGGGCGTGGGCACAGGCACCATCGCGGACTGCCTGTCCGCCGTGAAATACAATGTGTACGACCATGGCAACTGCACCATGGAGGAGCTGCTGGCGGCCATGAAGGAGGATTTCCGGGGCCATGAAAGGCTCCTGAACCTGGTGCGCAACCATACGCCCAAGTACGGAAACGATGACGACTACGCGGACAATCTCATGCGGAAGGTGTTCAACTATTTCCTGGACAATGTGTCGGGCAGGCCCAACATGCGGGGCGGCACCTACCGGGTGGATATGCTGCCCACCACCTGCCATGTGTACTTCGGGGACGTGATGATCGCCAGCCCCAACGGCCGCCTGGCCCACAAGCCCGTGTCCGAGGGCATCTCCCCGGAGAAGGGGGCGGACAGGAACGGCCCCACCGCAGTGATCAAGTCCTGCGCCAAGATGGACCATCTCAAGACCGGGGGCACATTGCTGAACCAGAAGTTCACCCCCCAGGTGGTGGCCGGGGAGGAGGGCCTGAACCATATGGCAGACCTGATCCGCACCTATTTCGACATGGACGGCCATCACATCCAGTTCAATGTGGTGGGGAGGGAGACGCTGCTGGCGGCCCAGAAGAACCCGGAGGAATACCGGGACCTGATCGTCCGTGTGGCGGGATACAGCGACTACTTCCGCAACCTGGATAAGCCCCTCCAGGATGAGATCATCGAGCGGACAGAGCAGGGTTTTTAGCAACAGATCGGGGAGCCGTCCTTACGACAGCTCCCCTTTCAACGCCCCAGTGCCCCGACGCCGGAATCCTTGAGCAATCAGCCCTGGCTGACCACCCCAATACTGCGTGTCGTCAGTGGACGATGCCTTGTGCTGGCGCGGACATCGTGCACTGATTACGCGGGAATTCATGTACTAGCCGGATTCTTCAAAATAGTGTCAATTGTTCATATTTTTCCGGAAATTCATGCAAATATTGAAAGCAGGCATCCACGTCATGGAGGATTCCATGCCTCTCGCAGACCCTGCGGAAAATCCCCATGAGCTCGCCGTTCCTGTCGCTGGCCAGCTCATAGGCGTACCCGTATTTCTGATGATATTTCTGCCGCAGGCCCGGGAAGTGCCTGTCCAGCGCCTGATAATAATACTCCCTGTCCCCCTCCCGCAGGGTCATCCCCATGCCGAAGCAGATGATTCCCCTCACCCTTGCCCGGACGCAGTATTCCAGGATTCCCTCGATATTCTCTTTGGTGTCGTTGAGGAAGGGCAGTATGGGCGACAGCCACACCACCGTGGGGATGCCCTCGTCCCGCAGGATCTCCAGCACCTGGGCGCGCCTCCCGGTGGTGCACACATTGGGCTCCAGAATCCGGCACAAATCCTCGTCATAGGTGGTCAGGGTCATCTGCACCACGCATTTCGTCTTCTCGTTGATGCGCTTCAGCAGGTCCAGGTCCCGGAGGATCCTGTCGGACTTGGTCTGTATGGCCGCCCCGAACTCGTAGCGCTCGATCAGCTCCAGGCATTTCCTGGTGATCTGCAGCTCCTCCTCGCAGTGCATGTAGGAGTCGCACATGGCCCCTGTCCCTATCATGCACTTCCTGCGTTTGGAGCGCAGGGCCTTCTCCAGAAGCTGGGGGGCATTGCGCTTGACTTCTATGTCCTCAAAGGCATGGGTAAAGCCGTAGCAGGCGCTCCTGCTGTCGCAGTAGATGCAGCCATGGGTGCAGCCCCTGTACACATTCATCCCGTTCTGCTGGGACAATATCCCCTTGGCGTCCACGAAATGCACGCAATCCCCTCCTCTCCTGTATCATTTCACCCTAGTCTCCCATGCAGCCGGCCGTCCCCCAAAGTCAGGGAGTTTAGTTGGGTCTTTTACATTAAATCGTACTTCACCACATCCAGCACAGCCTCGCCGTCCGCGTAGAAGGATATGCCGTCCGCGCTCAGGGGCGTGTCGATGGTGGCCGTCAGCACCTGCTCCCCGTCCCACACGAAGACCTCAGCGCTGAACCGGTCCAGGACAATCCGCAGCCGCAAGGCCCCGCCCTCATGGCGCACCAGGCTGCGGCGCTGGTGGATGATGGCCCTGCGGGAGCCGGAGAACTTGCGGTCTATCTTCAGTATGGATTCATGGGGCCGGAAACTGATTGCCGTGTGGCGCTCCTGGTCCTGGGCGAAGCGGACGGCGAACTTCCGGTACGGCTCACTGCCCTGGACCGGTGCGATCTCCAGCTCCATGTCCACCGTGCGGCCCTCTATCCCCGCCAGCCTCAGGGCCTCGCCCGCCACCTTGACTCCATGGTATTCCACCTTGTTCCGGCGAAGCTCCTCCAGCTCCCGGACGGGCTTCTGGTACAGCCTACCCTCCCGGACGGAGAGCTCCCTGGGCAGGGACATCTGACCGAACCACGTCTTTGGCTGGGAACGCATGTTGCAGGTGTCCCAGTTCTGCATCCAACCGATCATGACCCGTCTGCCGTCCGGGGTGAGCACGGTCTGGGGCGCATAGAAGTCGATTCCGTAGTCGATTGACTGGTCGTGCTCCTCCGTGAAGACATGGCCCTCCTTCTCATAGGAACCGATCAGGCACAGCGTCCCGTTTCCGTTGTGGTACTCGAAGCCCCTGGGCAGCATGTCCTGGGGGCTGGTGAGGAGCACCTGCTTTCCGTCCAGCTCGAAGAAGTCCGGGCACTCCCACATCCTGCCGAAGCGCCCATTGTTCTTCGCCAGAATCTTCTCATACTGCCAGTGCAGGCCATCGACGCTGCTGTAGAGCAGAATCTGGCCGTCCTTGTCCCCGGTGCAGTTCCCTGCCACGCAGTAATAGCGCCCGTCCTCCCCCAGCCAGGCCTTGGGATCGCGGAAGTCGTACCTGCTGCCGCCCTCCGGCAGGGCCTTCTCCGTGAGCACCGGGTTCTCCGGCAGCTTCTCATAGTCCCTGCCGTCCCCCAGGGCGATGCACTGGGTCTGGACCTCATGGAAGCTGCCGTCCGGCTGGGGCTCATGGAGCACGCCGGTATACATCAGCATCTGTCTGCCGTCCTCCAGCGCCAGTGCGCTTCCCGAAAAGCATCCGTCCTTGTCGTAGGGCATGTCCGGGGCCAGGGCCGCGGGCAGGTACTCCCAGTGCAGGAGATCCCTGCTCACCGCATGCCCCCAGTGCATGGGCCCCCAGTAGGAGCTGTAGGGATGGTACTGATAGAACATATGGTACATCCCCTGATACCAGGAAAAACCGTTGGGATCGTTCATCCAGCCCGCCCTGGGGGACAGGTGGAAGGCGGGGCGCGCCTCCTGAGGAATCTGCGCCTCCGCCATCTCTTCGTATTTTCTTGCCTCTCGCAATGTCTGACTTGCCATGTTCTACCTCGTTTCCGCGGCCCGTCCCGCCGCCAGCCGATTCCGCTATGCCCGCTTCCTCCGCTTCTTTTTTGGCGTGGCCGCCGTCTGCTTCCGGGATTTCTTCGGCGTTTCTTCCTCCGGCTCCCGGGGCGTTTCCTTCTGCTGCTCCCGCAGCGCCTCCTCCTCCCGGGGCTTTCCCGCTGTCTGCTCCCGCAGCGCCTCTTCCCCCCGGGGCTCCTCCACCTTCTTCAGATAATAGAATCCAAAGGCCGGCACCCGGACCTCCTCAGGCCGCACCTTCTCCCCGGAAATCAAATCCACGTACTCACCGTCCGTCTCGTGAATCCAGGCCGTCTTCTCATATCCGCTGAAATTGAACAGGCCGAAGAGCTTCTCGCCCCTGTAGTACCTGCCGATGCACAGGATGGCCTTCTCCCAGGTCTCGACAGTCCAGGTGTCCGCTCCCGACACGAATACCTTTTCCCGCTTCCGAATCTCCTCCAGGGCCTTCAGCCTTCCGAAGAGCTTCCCCTCCACGGTGTCGGGGTCATCTATGTTGCCGGCCAGTTCCCAGTTCATGGCTCCCCGGTGGATGTATCTGGAGTCCGGCGCCTTGTCCGGATCCTCCTTGTAGGTATAGTCGTTGACCTGGGCGATTTCATCCCCGCCGTAGAGCACCGGGATGCCTGACTGCATGAACATGTAGGCGTGGAGCATCACATCCTTCCGGATGGCCCTCTCCATGGCCTCCCCATCCTGCTCGAACCCTGCCTTCTCAATGCCGCACATGGAAGCCGTGGTGCCGCAGAACCTGGCGTCCCCCGTCACGGGATCCGCGTTGTAGAGCTCTCCCCGGCTCTCGCTGTCCCCGGCATAGCCCTGGAAATAGTCGTTTAAGTACTTCTTGTGGGCGCGCTCCTCGATGCCCTCCCCCTTCAGGGCGGGATAATCCAGCCCCCAGCCGATATCGTCATGGCAGCGCAGGTAGTTCAGGAACACGTACTCCTTGGGCAGGGAGTTCACGATGTCCAGCTGGCGCTTTAAGAGCCTCACGTCCCTGGTGGCCACCGTATGCCAGGTAGTGGCCATGGTGGTCACATTGTAGAGCATGTGGCACTCCGGCTTCTCCACCGTGCCGAAGTAGGGCACCACCTTCTCCGGCTCCATGACCACCTCCCCCAGCAGCAGGATGCCCGGACAGACGATTTCCCCAATCATGCGCATCATGCGCACAATCGTATGCACCTGGGGGAGGTTGCGGCAGCTCGTTCCCAGCTCCTTCCAGATATAGGGTACCGCATCGATGCGGATGATGTCAATCCCCCTGCCCGCCAAATACAGGAAATTGTACATCATCTCATTGAATACCCTGGGGTTGCGGTAGTTCAGGTCCCACTGGTAGGGATAGAACGTGGTCATCACATAGTGGCCGCAGTCTGGCAGCCAGGTGAAGTTCCCCGGGGCCGTGGTGGGGAATACCTGTGGAACCGTCTGCTCGTACCGGGAGGGGATGGCGCCATCGTCATAGAAGAAATACCGGCTCATATATTCCCCGTCCCCCTGGCGGGCCCGCCTTGCCCATTCATGCTCCTCCGAGGTATGGTTCATGACAAAGTCCATGCACACATTGATCCCCTTCTTGTGGCAGGCGGCCGTGAGCCGCTCCAGGTCCTCCATGGATCCCAGATCCTCCTGCACCTTCCGGAAATCCGACACGGCGTACCCCCCATCGGACCTGCCCCTGGGCGTATCCAGAAAGGGCATCAGATGGATGTAGTTCACGCCGCACCGTTCGATATAGTCCAGTTTTTCGGTGACACCCTTCATGTTCCCCGCGAAATTGTCTATATAGAACATCATGCCCAGCAGGCCGTTGCCCTTATACCAGTCCGGGCGTTCCTCCCGCTCCGCGTCCATGGCCTTCAGCCCCTGGTCCCGCTCCCTGTAGAATCTCTCCATATTGTCGCACAGCTCGGCGAACATGTCCCCGTTGTGGTACAGCTCCATGTAGAGCCAGCGCAGCTCGTCATGATGTCTTGCCAGCCGTTCTTCAAAAGTATGCGTCTTGCCCATATGCTTACCTCTCTTGGTTTTTCCCTGAAAATATATGATACAAAAAGGGCTGCCGCATTCCCCAGTGTCTTTTTGTCATGCAAGCAGCCCCTCTTGAACTTTCTCTTTGCCTTTACTTCACCGCGCCGGAGGTCACGCCCTCAACGATATAGCGCTGCAGGAACAAATACAGGACCAGGATCGGCAGCATGGCCAGCAGCAGGGCCGCCATCACCAGACCGATGTCCGTGGAATAGGTTCCGTAGAATACCTGGGTGGCAATGGGAATCGTGTACATTTCCTTTCTCCCCAGTACCAGGCTGGGCAGCAGATAGTCGTTCCAGAATGCCATGGCATCTATGATGGCCACCGTGGCGATTGTGGGCTTCAGCAGGGGGAACACGATCCGCCAGTAGGTCTGCCACTTGGTGCAGCCGTCGATGGTGGCCGCCTCCTCCAGGGCTATAGGCACATTGGTATGGATTGCCCCGTGGAACATGAACGTGGCCATGGACAGGGAGAATCCCACATGCATGAATATCAATGTCACCCTGCTGTTCAGGATCCCCAGCGTGCCGCCGTAGAAGGATACCAGGGGAATCATCAGCACCTGGAAGGGAATGACCATGGAAGCGATCATCATGCCGAACAAAGCGCCGCAGGCCTTCCACTTGTTGCGCACGATCACATAGGCCGTCATGGAGGCCAGCAGGATCGTGAAGATGGTGGAGGATACCGTGACAACCATAGAGTTCCCAAAGGATCTCCAGAAATTCATCTTGTCCATGGCCTCCGGGAAGTTCTTCAGGGTAAAGCCACGGGATCCCACCAGCGCCAGGGGATTGGAATTGATATCCCCCTTCTCTTTAAATACATTGATCAACACCAGCAGGAACGGGAAGATAAAGCAAGCGAACAATACAATCAGTACCACCATGAAGACGGCATGTTTGATTTTTCGGTTTCTGGCTGCTCTTTCATTCAAATCATCCATTATGCTGACACCTCCGCTTTCTTACCGATGCTGACCTGAAGCACGCCTACCACTGCGCATACAATGAAGAGGATCAGTGCCTCGGCCTGGCCGGTACCATAGTTTTTATAGGTGAACGCCTGGTTATACACATGCATGGCTGCCATAACCGAGCTGTTGAAGGGTTCGCCGTTTGTCAGGGACAGGTTCACATCGTACACCATGAAGCATCTGGTGATGGTCAGGAACAGGCACTGCACAAAGGACGATACCATCAGGGGGATGGAAATCTTGATGATGGACTGGGTGTTGGTGCAGCCGTCAATCCTGGCGGCCTCCAGCACGTCAGCCGACACGCTCATGAAGCCGGCCACGTAGATCAGCATCATATAGCCTGCGTACTGCCACACGGAGACGATGATCAGGCAGAGCATGGCGCCATTGGTGGTAGCCAGCCAGGAGGTGGAAAGGGCGCCGATGGAAAGGGCTTCGCCAACAGCGACGAAGGCACGGTTGAACACGAATTTCCAAATGTAACCGAGCACGATGCCGCCAATCAGGTTCGGAATGAAGAATCCTGCCCGGAAGAAGTTCTGGCCCTTGACGCCGCTGGTCACAAGGAAGGCCAGGATGAAGGCCACCACGTTCACCAGGATCACCGCAATGGCGGAGTAGATCACCGTCCTGCCCAGTGCCTGCCAGTAGGCCACATCCGAAAAGGAGGCCACATAATTGGCGATTCCCACAAAGGGCTTCTGGGAGGACACGCCGTCCCAGCTGGTGAAGGTCAGATAGAAGCCATATATGAAGGGGACAATGACGACAGCGATGAATATAAAGGTCGTCACCCCTGCAAACATCATGAATTGTTTGCATTTGTAGGACATGGTATTAGTTTTCATAGTCTCAATCCTTCCTGGAATGCTTTTCTTCTAATGAAATGCTTTTCTTCCATTGGAATCCATTGGAATGCCCCCCGCGGGCGCTGCCCGGCTGCCGCGCCCCAGAGGGGGCAGGGGCAGCGCCGCGGGAGCCAGATGTCAGAATTCTGCCAAATCAGTGCTCCACAGGCGTGGTGTTCTTCCAGTATTCCTCAATCTCAGCCGCGAAGCCAGCCCTGTCTATCTGGTCCGCCAGATATTTCTGGAAGGAAGCGCCGCACTTGGAGAGATGGTCGTCCGGGAAGTAATTATAGTTGTCGATCAGCTTCCCTTCGTCCGCGTACTTCTTTACGGAAGCGGACAGAGGATCCAGCGCGTCCGCATTGACATTGCTGAAAGCGGGGACAAGGGCGCACTGCTCAGTGAGGAAGGCATTTCCGTCCGCCTCGAACACGATCCAGTTCAGGAAGTCCTTGGCCGCCTGCCTCTGCTCGTCGGAGGTGTTCTCGGAGGAATCGATGAACATGTACTTGGAGCCGCCGCCCACCAGCTTCTCGTTGGCGCCGTCGTCGGTGTTCTGGGGAACGGGCATCATGCCCATCTTCTCGGAATACTCATAGGCGTTGAGCACGGACCAGTCCCAGTTGCCGCCGAACATGAAGGCGATCTCGCCCTCGGCCAGCTTCTGCTCCGTCACCTCGCGCTCCGCGGCCACAGGGGAACCCGCGGCGTAATTGTATTTCTTCAGAGCGTCGAAGGTATCCATCTTGGCAGTCCACTTGGGGTTGTTCGCCAGGTCGGCGGTGCCTGCGTGAAGGGCGCTTATGTAGGCTTCCACGTCCGGCTGCTCCTCATAGACCTCGCACAGGAAATGCGCGCCCAGGGACCAGTCCTCCTTCATGATGCCGGTGGGCGTCTCCATGCCCCCTGCCACAAGCTCATCCAGCAGCCCCTGGAAGGCGTCCAGCGTCTTGTACTCCTCCGGCTTGAACTCCTTTCCGGTGACGGCCTCGATGGCCTCCGCGTTGTAGATGACGCCTCTGGCCTCCACGCATACCGGGAAGCCTACCACCTTGCCGCCTACGGAGATGGCGTAATCCGTGTTGGCCACCCATTTCTCATTGCTCAGGTCTGCCGCATGCTCCTCCGCCAGAGAGTAGACGTCCTTGGCGTCCACCATGGAGATGGTGTAAGGATCGTTGGCGGAATACTTGGTGGCCATGTGGGCCGCCACGGTGTCATTGGAATAGTAGATCTCCACATTGACGCCCTTTGTCTTGCTGTACTCCTCGGCCATAGCCTCGAACTGGCTCTGCACCTCCGACTTGGAGTTGAAAATGGTGATGGATACCCCCCCGTCTCCCGAAGAGCCGCCGTCTCCGCCTTCCCCGCCGCATGCCGTCAGGGAGAGCCCCATCGCTGTTGCCAGCATCATCGCAAGTAGCTTCTTTCTCATGTTCCTTTTCCTCCTTATATAGCGCCTCCGCGCCTTTTTTATGATTTTGGGCCGTTTCCGGCCTGATTGCCCGATCAGTTGAAACCCTGTTCCGTTTTGCATGACATGATCATAGCACAGTAGTTTTTATATGTCAACCGCTTAACATATTTTTCGTGATTATAGTCAAAAACAGGCGCTCATTTTCTTGTTTTTGGCCTGATTTTTGTATATATTTACTATATTTTGGGCTTGTGAACAGTTTTTACAACATGATAAGCCTTTGTCATTTTTATTGACTATGTGATAACATATTCTTACTTATTTTCCGATTTCATGGGCCGTTTTCGCCCAATCCCAGGAATTTCGGCCCTTCGGCCGCCTGTAGAACGACTGTTTCCTGTCCCCCGGAGCGGCCGGGGAAGCCCCTCTCTCCAGCGCCTCCCATGGATTTTCGCGGTTTTCATGTGCTTTTCCATCAAAAAAAGAGCCCCTCGCTCTCTCAGAACGTAGGACCCCTTTCCTAAATCATCCATAATCATCCATTTTCCTTACGTAGTCCCCCTCTCCACCAGGCGCACCGGAAGCACCGTCCGCTTGGGGACCACCTTCCCGGAGACGGAATCGTGAAGGAGGTTGACCGCAATCTCCGCCATCTCCTTGGCGGGCTGGTGGATGGTGGTGAGCTGGGGCGTGGTAAGGGTGGACAGGAACACATCGTCGAACCCGATAATCTTCAGCCGCTCCGGCACCGGAATGCGGAGCCTCCCGCAGGCCTGCAGGGTCTGGGCGGCGATGACGTCGCTGTTCACGAACAGCCCGTCGGTCTCCGGATATTTCCGCAGGGCTTCCTCCAGCATTTCCTCGTACATCATGCTGTCATACTGAATCTCCTCCGTAAGAATCTCCTCAAAGTGCACATGCTCCCTCTCGCAGACCTCCCGGAAGCCCTCCGTGCGCATGTCCGCGGGCATGAAGACACCCCCGATGTTCCCCACATGGAGCAGATGCCTGCAGCCGCAGGCAATCAGCTTCTCCGCGGCCAGCACGCCCCCCTGCCTGTTGTCGCATTCCACCGCCGCCGTGCCGTTGTCCAGGAACCGCTCGATGGTGACCACCGTAATCCCGATCTTGTCGAAGACCTCCATCGGCACGGTGCCGCTGCACAGGATGATCCCCGCCACCTTGTTGCCGGTGCAGATGTCAATGTATTCCCTTTCTTTCTCCTGTATGTTCCGGGAATTGCACAGCAGTATCCTGTACCCCTTCTTATAGGCCTGGTACTCCAGGTGGCTGATCATCTCTATGAAATACGGATGGCGGATATGCGGCACGATGAGCCCTATGGTGTTGCTGCTGCTCTTGGAGAGGGACCGGGCCACCTCATTGGGCCGGTAGTTCAGCTTCTTCATGGCCTGGTCCACCTTCTCCCGGGCCCTGTCGCTGATGTATCCCCTGTTGTTCAGCACCCGGGACACCGTGCCTACCGTAAGCCCCGATTCCCTCGCCACATCCTTCAGCGTCGCCATTCCATCACTCCCTTTTCCAGATTGTCCTCCGTCTTTATGACAAGCGATAATCATTTCTTTCCACCAGTATACCATATTATCCCGGATACGTAAAGACTGCCAAAAAATATGTCTTCAAAAACCGCCGTTTAAGTGGTATAATATTGGGACACAAATACATGTGTCAATTTTTGCATCCATATGCGCCATGCACGGACAGAGGGGAGTTTTCATATGCATATACCGAAAAAGAACTGGCAAAACATAGTCTATATCAGCATCCTGCTGGTGGGGGTCTGCCTGCTGTTCCAATGGTATTCCGCCAAGAACAGACACCGGATCGAGAGCCAGAACCTCAATTACGCCATGGACGCCGCCGATCAGACCGTCAGGCGGATCGAGGGCGAGTTCGAAAGCGCTCTGCTGCGCCTGCGCAATTACGCCTATCTGCTGGGCGCCGGCGAGATCCAGCCTGAGGTCACCACCGCTCTGCTGAGAGGCATGGAGGAGAACGCGTCCTTTGACGCCATCCGCTTCACCAATGCGGAGGGGCTGAACATGGCCTCAGACGGCAAGACCAACGATAGCCGGGACAGGAACTACTACATAGCCGGAATGCAGGGGGAGAGCGGCATGGAGGTGCTCACATCCCGGATCACCGACCAGATAATGACTGTGTTCTACGCCCCTGTGGAGCATGAGGGCGAAATCACCGGGATACTGCTGGGGCTGTACTTTGCGGAGGATTATCTCCGGGACATGCTGGCCGCCAGCTATTTCGGCGAACCGGCTGATGTCTATCTCTGCTCCCAGGACGGGATGATCATCGCCAGCTCCAACAGCGTCAGCCACGAGCAGCCTCTCCCGGAAATGCTGCTTGAGTCCGGCGATATAGATGCGGAGACCGCCGACGCCGTCTGGGCGGCTTTCAGGAGCGGCAGCGGCAGCGCGGGCTTCCTCTGCACGCCCGAGAGCCTGTCCGACAATCTGTGCGTATTCCATATTTCGGACAGCGACTACGTGCTGGTCCAGGCCTTCCCCCAGAACGTGACGCAGGCCATGGTCCGGGAGGCCAACCATGCCGGCATGGTGCTGCAGGTGATCCTGATCTGCCTGTTTGCCGTCTACATCATCGTCCTGCTGTTCCGCAGCCGGATGCGCCGGAAGACCCTGGAAAAGCAGAACATCCAGTTCGGCTATGTGCTGAACGGCCTGAACACCCTGTTTTCCTCGAGATACCTCACGGTGGACCTGGAGGCCAACACCTATTCCTATATGGCGGGAATCAGGCCGCTGAGCAGCAGCCTGGACATGGAGGGCTCCTACGATGATATCATCCGGATCCACGCGCTGGACATCATCGGAGAGGAGGGGAAGGAACATTTCCGGCAGACCTTCGAAATCGGCTCCATCACGGAAATCCTTGCGAACCAGGATACCTACACCTATGAGTGCCATGTCTCCCGCAGCGGTAAGGAGAACTGGGAACATCTGATTGTGGTATGCCTCCAGCGGGAGGAGGGGCGGGCTGTCCGCATTCTCCTGGTCCGCCAGAACATCACAGAGCTGAAGCAGCGTGAGCTCCAGAGCGAGAAGGCGCTGTCCATCATGAACCGCAAGGAGCGTCAGTACCGGATCGCCATCACCTCCACGGCCTTCTGCACCTTTGAGCTCAACCTTACCAGGGATCTCATCGAGCATGATATTCTCTGTTCCACAGACAGCGGCCAGATTTCCATGCTGGAAAAGCTGGGGCTGACGGCTCCCTGTCCCGCCTCGGCCTGCTTTGAGGGATGGAAATCCTTCATCATGGAGGAATCCCGGGAGGAGTATGAGGCCGTGGCCAGTCCGGAGCAGCTCCGGAAGCGCTTCGAGATGGGCGAGATGGAAGTCAATGTAGACTACTGGGGCTGGGCCGAGGACAATTCGCCCATGTGCGTGCGGCAGTCCTTCATCATGAACCGGGAGGATGACACAGGCGACATCATGGTTATGGTTGTGTCCAAGGACATCACCGCCCAGGTGCAGAAGCAGCGGGAGCAGACCCGCGCCCTGCAGGACGCCCTGATGCAGGCCCAGCGGGCCAATCAGGCCAAGACCACCTTCCTCTCCAATATGTCCCACGACATACGCACGCCTATGAACGCCATCATCGGCTTTGCCAGCATTGCGGCCAGCCATATCGACAACAGGGATCAGGTCAGGGACTGCCTGCAGAAGGTGCTCTCCTCCAGCAACCATCTCCTGAGCCTGATCAACGATATCCTGGACATGAGCCGCATCGAGAGCGGAAAGGTGCAGATCAAGGAGCAGGAGTGCAATATCTCCGAGCTGACCCACAACCTGGTGAACATCATCCAGCCCCAGGTGACGGCCAAGCGGCTGGACCTGTTCATCGATACCTTCAACGTGAACAACGAGGACGTGATCGCCGATCCCCTGAAGCTCAGCCAGGTCTTCGTGAATCTGCTGAGCAATGCCGTGAAGTACACCCCCGCGGGGGGCACGGTAAGCTTCCGCATCCAGCAGCAGTCCACCTTCCACCGGGGCAGGGGCGACTACGTATTTATCATCAAGGACAATGGCATCGGCATGGCGCCGGACTTTGTGGAGCATATCTTCGAGCCCTTTGAGCGGGAGGCCAGCACCACCAAGACCGGCATCCAGGGCACGGGCTTAGGGATGGCCATCACCAAGAACATCGTGGAGATGATGGGCGGCACCATCACCGTCCAGAGCGAAAAGGGGCAGGGCAGCGAGTTCCGGGTGGAGCTGAGCCTGAAGCTCCAGGATACCGAGCGGAACGCGGCCCAGATCAAGGAGCTGGAGGGGCTGCGGGCCATTGTGGTGGACGATGACTGCGACAGCTGTGAGAGCGTATGCAGGATGCTGACCCAGATCGGCATGCGGGCGGAGTGGACCACCTCCGGAAAGGAAGCGGTCTATCGGGCGAAGAGCGCCTACAATGACGGGGATTCCTACCATACCTATATCATCGACTGGCAGATGCCGGAGATGAGCGGGCTGGAGACCTGCAGGCGCATCCGCGAGGCCATCGGCCGCGAGGTCCCCATCATCATCCTCACCGCCTACGACTGGACGGACATCGAGGAGGAGGCCAAGCAGGCAGGGGTCACCGCCTTCTGCGCCAAGCCGCTGTTCATGTCCGACCTGAAGTCCGCACTGCTGGCCGCCAACCATCTCATCGAAAAGGAGAGCGAATCCGCCTCCTGGACAGAAGCTGATTTCTCCGGCAAGCGCATCCTCCTGGTGGAGGACAATGAGCTGAACCGGGAGATTGCCGAGGCCATCCTGACGGAGACCGGCTTCGAGGTGGAGTCCGCGCCGGACGGCACCGACGCGGTGGACATGGTCCGCCAGGCCCAGGAGCATTATTACGATGCCATCCTCATGGACGTGCAGATGCCCGTGATGGACGGCTACGAGGCCACCAGGACCATCCGGGCCCTGCCCAGGCAGGACGTGAAGACCCTGCCCATCATCGCCATGACCGCCAACGCCATGGAGGAGGACAAGGAGAACGCCCTGAAGAACGGCATGAACGCCCATGTGGCGAAGCCGATCGACATCGATTTGTTCTTAAAGATTCTGGGGAAATATTTGGGTTAAAGCTTATACATGGAAAGGCCCCTGCCACCGGATTCTCCGGCGGCAGGGGCCTTTTATGCTTATTGGTACAGTTCCCGGTTCCGGCTCCCCGGATTTTCACCTGCCGGATCCGGCATTTCCGCTTTGCCCCTCTATCTGCGCTCCCGCTCCCAGCTTCTGCGCGATCAGGGTATCCATGCAGTGTTTATGGGGCACGCCGCCGCTGTTGCAGTCGAAGACCTCCTCCCTGCAGGTATGGAACAGCCAGTCGTGGTAGTAGCCGAACAGCTCCCCGGACTGCCAGGGATGCCGCAGCTCCTCATCCCTGGTGCTGTCCCAGGCCCGGGCGATGAAGGGCTTTCGGACGAAGACGTTCAACGCGTTGAACCCTCCCTCTTTGGTATGGGCCTTCAGGTCATCGCAGAGCTCCTGCCTGCGGGGTTTCGGGATGAAGTGGAGCATGCCGCTGCTGAAGATGATATCGTAGTCATCATCCGGCCGGTAGTCCAGGATGTCGGCCTTGAAGAGCCTCACGGCCACCGCGTTGTGCTCCGCCAGGCGCTTGGCCTTGTCGATGCCCTGCTCCGAGATGTCGAAGGCAGTGACGTCATAACCGCATTTCGCCAGGAACACCGCGTCCTTCCCCTCCCCGCAGCCCATGTCCAGCACCCGGTAGGGCCTGATGGGCGGAAGGAGCTTCATGATGTCATAACAGATGCGGTTGGGCTGGAGCCCCCAGTAATACTCGTCCATCTCATACCGCTTGTCGTAGTCCGTCACCACGCTGCGGTAGCCCAGCAGGGCATCCACGGTAGTGTGGAGGGCCGCCGCCAGCCTGGGCAGCATCTCGATGTCCGGGTAGGCGGTGCTGTTCTCCCATTTCGACACCGCCTGGAAGGAAATGTTCAGGGACTTTGCCAGCTGGTTCTGGGTCAGGCCCAGCTCCCTGCGCCTCTTGCTGATGACTTCTCCTGTTTTCAGATGATCCATTGTCTCGCCTTTCTGCTGTGGAATGCATTGCTATCGTGACTCTTTTATCCTAATACAAGAGGGCGGGAAACGCAATAACGCAGAGAGGGAATCCCTGCGGAGAATTCACCTGACGGTTGAAAGGCGAACCGCTCAATACCGGCCGGCTGCGCGCTCCTTGCGCTGCGTCACTGTTCGCGGCTTTGGCGTAAACTGTAACTGCGCTGCCCACATCGCCTGCCCGGACATCTCCTAAAGCTTGACACTGCCAAAGCCAGATAGTATACTGAAATCAGTCCCGGCGCTCACGCGCTGGATTTACATAATCTATTAAAATACGGAGGTGCACAGAACATGCCAAACGCATATTTTACCATTGAGAAACCGGCCAATGACCCCTTCAAGGGATACCTGCCCGGCAGCCCCGAGCGGGCCGCGCTGAAAGCGGAGCTGGCCAGGCAGTCCGCCGAAGTGGTCAAGATTCCCCTGATCATCGGCGGTAAGGAGGTCTGGACGGAGGAGACCATCCAAGTCACCATGCCGCATGACCACAATCACGTCATCGCGGAATGTTGCATGGCCGGGGAAAAAGAGCTGAACATGGCCATCGACGCCGCTTTGGAGGCCAAGGACGCCTGGGAGGCCATGCCCTGGGAGCACCGCTCCGCCATTTTCCTGAAGGCAGCGGACATGATCACCGGCTCCTACCGCCAGGTGCTGAACGCTTCCACCATGCTGGGCCAGTCCAAGACCGTGTTCCAGGCGGAAATCGACATCGCGGAGCTGGCGGACTTCCTGCGCTTCGGCGTGTGGGGGGCACAGGAAATCTTCAAGGACCAGCCTGCCAGCAGCGATGGAATCTGGAACAGGCAGGACTACCGTCCCCTGGACGGCTTCATCTGCGCCATCTCTCCCTTTAATTTCACCTCCATCGGCGGCAATCTGCCCACGGCCCCTGCCATCGCAGGGAATGTGGCCCTGTGGAAGCCCAGCCGCACGGCGGTGCTCTCCAACTATTACTACATGAAGCTGCTCCAGTGGTGCGGCCTGCCTGCAGGGGTCATCAACTTCGTGCCCTGCACCGGAGGCGACATGTCCAGATACGTGGTCAGCCACCCCAAGATGGCCGGCTTCCACTTCACCGGCTCCACCGGCGTCTTCCAGAGCGTGTGGAAGCAGGTTGGGGAGAACATCGCCTCCTACGCCAACTATCCCAGGCTGGTGGGCGAGACGGGCGGCAAGGACTTCATCTTCGCCCACAATACCGCCGACATCGAGCCTCTGGTGGCGGCCATCGTCCGGGGCTCCTTCGAGTACCAGGGGCAGAAGTGCTCCGCCTGCTCCCGGGCTTTCGTGCCCGCCAGCATCTGGCCTGTGGTGGAGAAGCGCTTAAAGGAGCAGACTGCCACCCTGAAGGTGGGGGATGTCCAGGAGTTCGACACCTTCATGGCCGCCGTAATCGACAAAGCCTCCTTTGAGACCTGCAAGGGATACATCGACAGGGCTGCCGCCTCGCCGGACTGCGAGTTCGTGGCAGGGGGCACCTATGACGACAGCAAGGGCTGGTTCGTACAGCCCACCATCATCCGCTGCAAGACGCCCACCTATGAGTCCATGGTGAAGGAGATCTTCGGGCCCATTGTCTCCATCTATGTGTATGAGGACCAAAAGCTGGATGAGACTTTGGCTATCTGCGACAGCGCCTCCCCTTATGCCCTCACCGGGGCCATCTTCGCCCAGGACAGGGAGGTTATCGTGAAGATGGAGCGGGCCCTGCGCAATTCCTCCGGCAACTTCTACATCAACGACAAGTGCACCGGCGCCGTGGTGGGACAGCAGCCCTTCGGCGGGGCCCGGGCTTCCGGCACCAACGACAAGGCTGGCACTGTGCTGAACATGATCCGCTGGGTCAGCCCCCATACGGTGAAGGAGACCTTCAGCCCTTCCAGCGCCATTGCCTATCCTTATATGACAGAGGTGTAGTATATTTGAAAATGCTCGCTTATCCATAAATGTCCGGGGCTGTGGGAAAATGGTCATTCCCCACAGCCCCGCATTTTCTTGCCATCCTGATTGCCGCTGACGCCGCCCGGCTCCTTTTCATAGCGCTGTCATTCCTCTCCCTCTCTGGATATCCGGCGCTCTCCTGCCACGGCAAGGCGCGGCTTTTGCAAAACACAGCTTTTCTCCCCCCGTCACAGCATCTTCACCATGATCGCCTCGTCCCGGTAAGTGCCGTCCTTCAGCTTGAAGGCCCTGGGCTGGACGCCGTATCTTTGGAAGCCGTGCTTTTCGTACAGGTGGAGCGCCCTTGCATTGTCCTCGAAGGTGCCAAGCTCGAGCTGCTCGAAGCCGTTTTTGCGGCACTGCTCTATGGCGATTTCCAGCATGATGCCGCCCAGCCCCAGGTTGCAGTAGCTCTGCTGGATGGAAACCCCCAGATAAGCCCTGTGGCAGTATTTCAGATAGCTTCGGACATAAGATACCCCCAGGTCCGCGATGACGCGCCCTTCCAGAAAGGCTGTCACCATAAAGCATTTCGGGCTCTCCGCAATCTCCGTCAGGTTGGCTCTCATGACATCCATGTCATAAATGCACTCCTCCGGATACCTGGACATGAAATAAGTCTCCGCCGATGTGATCATCCGGTGGGCGCACAGGGACTCCGCGTCCTCTGCCGCCGCGCTCCGGATGGTGACATGCTCTCCCGATGGGAATGTCATCTCCCTTGGTTCAATCAACATGATATCCACCGCCTTTCCCGGCATCCGTCACGGCACCGGTCCCTTTCCTCCGCTTCCTCTTTCCTCATCTGCTTTCCTTCCATGTCGAATCCCCGGATATGCCAAAAGGGCAGAAGCCACGCAAGGCCCTGCCCTCCGCTCTCCGTCATCCCACCCGGTTGTAGTTGATCAGGCAGCCTTTCAGGACTTTCCAACTATGTCGATCCCCGGATATGCCAAAAGGGCAGAAGCCACGCAAGGCCCTGCCCTCCGCTTTCCGTCATCCCACCCGGTTGTAATTGATCAGGCAGCCTTTCAGGATAATCTGACGCTCCTCGTCGGTGAGCTCTCCCAGCCGCAGTTCAAAGGCCCTCAGCCCGTCCCTGCCCACCTGACAGGCCACAATCGTCTCCGCTTTCTCCTCCACGGCCTTCCGGATGCCGGGGAAGAAGAGATAGTCCAGGTTCTGAAAGGGCAGCTCTCCCTCTTCGATCAGGAAGGGCAGCATGCCCCAGTTGATCAGGTTGGAGCGGTAACGCTTCGTCGCATATTCATTGGCGATATTTGCCCAGCCCCCCAGCACCTTCTGGCAGGAGGCGGCCTGCTCCCTGGCGGAGCCGTCGCCGGGCTTCACGGCAAAGATGGTGGAGCCGAAGCCCGTGTTGGAGTGGTCCGCCTCAGGGTACTGCCCCCTGATCACGCCCATCAGCTCCTTCAATACGGGCAGCTCATGGCAGGGATGCCCTCCGGCCATGCGGGCCTTCTCCGCCTTCTGGATCCCCTTGGCCCGGGCCACGTAATCCGGGTCCTTGCGGCTTAAGGTGAACTCCGCCAGCCCCAGGGGATTGGAGCGGTAGGAGGAGGTCTCCCCGGAAGGGATCAGCTCGTCCGTGGTGGTGACAGGATCGTGGATCTCGCTGACCACCTGCAGCAGGAGGTTCTCCGGCAGCGCCCCCATCTCGGGCCAGTCCTTGATGTTGGGCCCTAACTGAATCTCCACGCCGGGATCCGCCACGCCCTTGGAATCGAAGACCCGGTTCCGGTATATCTTGCTGTCGAAATGATACTTATATTTGGACAGTTCCCCGTCAAATTCCGTGGCCGGAGTCAGCACGCCCTTGTTGGCTGCGGTGGCGGCGATGGAGCGGGCATCCATCAATGCCACGGAGGAAATCTGGCCGTTCTGGAGCTTGCTTCCCTCTCTGTTGGGGAAGTTCCGGGTGGAATGGCGGATGCTGAAAGCATTGTTGGCCGGAGTGTCCCCCGCGCCGAAGCAGGGGCCGCAGAAGGCCGTCTTCATCACAGCGCCCGTCTCCAGGATGGCCGCCGCGCAGCCGTTGCGCACCAGCTCCAGGTAGACAGGCATGGAGGCCGGGTACACGCTTAAGGTAAAGCTGTCAGAGCCGATGGAGCTGCCCTTCAGGATGTCCGCCGCGGCGCAGATGTTCTCGAAGCCGCCGCCCGCGCAGCCTGCGATGATGCCCTGCTCCACCGTGAACTTCCCGTCCCTCACCTTGTCCTTCAGAGAAAACCGCAGAGGCGACCCGTCCGGGCCCTTTGCGCCGTCCAGGCTCACCAAAGCGCGTTTCTCCGTCTCCTCCAGGATGTCCATGAGATTGGCGTTCAGCTCCTCGATGGTGTAGGTATTGCTGGGATGGAAAGGCATGGCGATCATGGGGCGCACTTTGGAGAGATTTACCTCAATCATGCCGTCATAATAAGCCACTTCCCCGGGAGCCAGCTTCCTGTAATCCTCTTTCCGCCCGTGGATTTCATAGAATTCCTCAATCTCCCCGTCTGTCTCCCAGATGGACGACAGGCATGTAGTCTCCGTGGTCATCACGTCGATGCCGATGCGGAAGTCCGCGCTCAGGGAGGCCACGCCGGGGCCTACGAACTCCATCACTTTATTTTTCACATAGCCGTTCCCGAACACGGCGCCGATGATGGCCAGGGCCACGTCCTGAGGGCCCACGCCCTTCACAGGCTCTCCCGTCAGGTACACGCCCACAACCTGGGGCCTGCCTATGTCATAGGTCTGGTTCAGCAATTGCTTCACCAGCTCCGGGCCTCCCTCGCCCACCGCCATGGTGCCCAGTGCGCCGTAGCGTGTATGGGAATCGGAGCCTAAAATCATCTGGCCGCCGCCCGCCAGCATCTCTCTGGCATACTGATGAATCACTGCCTGGTGAGGGGGCACATAGACGCCGCCGTATTTCTTGGCGCAGGACAGACCGAACATGTGGTCGTCCTCATTGATGGTGCCGCCTACGGCGCACAGGGAATTGTGGCAGTTGGTGAGTACATAGGGCATGGGGAACCTCTCCAGCCCGGACGCTCTCGCCGTCTGTATGATGCCCACGAAAGTGATGTCATGGCTGGTGAGCTTGTCGAACCTGATCTTCAGCCTGTCCATATCGCCGGAGGTATTGTGGCTCTCCAGGATTCCGTAGCTGATCGTCTGTCTGGAGGCTTCTTCTCTGGTGACCTTCTTTCCGGTCCTGCCATGGACTGCCTGCTGTGCCTCCGGCCCGTCGGCGATGATCTCCCTGCCGTTTACCAGATACGCGCCGCCTTGCATTAATTCTACCATAGTATTTGGTTCCTTTCTTATTGTTGTTAGGTGTTCACTCTCCGCCGGTGACATGAATCAGGATCGCCTCCCCCCGGAATCCGGCGCCGCCTACCAATTGCAGCACCTGCCTTTCCCCTTCTATGACATCCCTGTCATAAAAATGGACATGGCCTGCCAGCACCAGCTCCACCGGGCTGGAAGCAGCGGTGGTAAGGCTCATGAACCGCTCCGAATCCTCATTGGGATAAATCCCGCCGTAATTGCCCGCCCCGATCACCACAGGGCTGCTCCAGGCTTCCCTGGCCTTCCCCAGCACCGACTGGGTCATGAAGGGCACATGGGCCAGGACGATCACAGGCCTGCCCTCCTCCAGGATCTCCTCATAGGCCGGGAACACGCCTCCGTCCACCTGGCCCGGGCTGTCGTCAATGCCCACCACCGTGAATTCTCCGAAATCCAGCGTATGAATCGCCGTATCGTCCTGCATGAACGGCTCCAGCAAAGGCAGATAGGCCGCCTTCCCCGCCTCCGTCATATACTCCCAGGGATAGGTCCAGTCGTGGTTGCCATTGACATAGAGATAGGGCATGTCCAGCCGCCCCAGCTGCTCTTCCAGCCACCGGAGATTGGCCTCTGAGGGCGTGTCGATGATGTCTCCGCCCAGCAGGACGGCATCCACCCCGTTCTCATTGGCATACAGGACCCACTCCGGGAACTGCTCCGCCGACGGCACCCCTTCCTCATTGAAAAAGGTGGGATACCGGGCCTCCTCGTTGGCCGCCTCCTGCTCCGAAGCCCCCTGGCTTTGGACGATCGCATGGGTATCCGTCAAAAACAGCAGGGTATACTCCCCCGTAATCCCCTTCAGCCGGACAGTCTCCTCCGTGATATGCTTCTCCCAGGCTCCGCCAGACCCCGTCCCTTCCATTTGGCCTCCCTCACCGGCATTGCCGCAGCCCGTCAGACCGGCCAGGCCCAGCAGACATATTACTGCAAAGGCGTGCCCGATCGCACGCCTTCGCAACATTTTATCCTTTTTGTTCAAATAAGACACTTCTATTTCTCCAGATTACAGAGTCACTTTGTCCAGATGCCAGATTTCATCCACATACTGCTGGATGGTCCTGTCGGAGGTGAACTTGCCGGAGCATGCCACGTTCAGGATGGCGCTCTTCGCCCAGCCATCGCGGTCTCTGTAGGCTGCCTCCACCTTCTTCTGGGCCTCCGCATAGGGCTTGAAGTCCTTCAGGATGAAGTAGGTGTCCGCCCTGGAGGTGGACAGGGTGTTCAGCAGGGAATTGTACAGGGTGCGGAACAGCTCCTTGTCCTTGTCATAGGTTCCGTCAATGAGCTGGGTCAGCACCTTGTGGATGTCCTTGTCGCTGTTGAAGATCTGCATGGGATCGTAGCCGCCATTGTTCTCGTACTCAATGACCTCATCGGAGGACAGGCCGAAGATGAACGCGTTCTCCTCTCCCACCTCTTCCACAATCTCCACATTTGCGCCGTCCATGGTGCCCAAAGTCAGGGCCCCGTTGAGCATGAACTTCATGTTGCCCGTGCCGGAGGCCTCCTTGCTGGCAGTGGAAATCTGCTCGGACACATCCGCCGCGGCAAAGATGATCTCCGCGTTGGATACATTGTAGTTCTCGATGAACACCACCTTGATCTTGCCACCTATGGAAGCATCGTTGTTCACCACATCCGCCACCGCGTTGATCAGCTTGATTGTCAGCTTGGCGTTCTTATAGCCTGCTGCCGCCTTTGCACCGAAGATGAATGTCCTGGGGAAGAACTCCATCTCCGGATGGGCCTTCAGCTCATTGTACAGATACATCACATGGAGGATGTTCATCAGTTGCCTCTTGTACTCATGGAGGCGCTTCACCTGCACGTCGAAGATGGAATTCGGATCCACATCGATGCCATTGTGCTCCTTGATATATTTCGCCAGGCGCAGCTTGTTCTGGTACTTGATGTCCATGAACTCCTTCTGGGCCTTCTTGTCCTCCGCCAGGGCCTTGATGCCTGCAATCTGAGGAAGGTCCGTAATCCAGCCGTCGCCCACCTTGGATGTCACCCACTGGGCCAGCAAAGGATTGCCGTGGAGCAGGAAGCGGCGCTGGGTGATGCCGTTGGTCTTGTTGTTGAAGCGCTCCGGGAACATCTCGTAGAAATCCTTCAGCTCCTGGTGCTTCAAGATTTCCGTGTGCAGCCTTGCCACGCCGTTGACGGAGTATCCGGCCACGATAGCCATATGGGCCATCTTCACCTGTCCATCGTACAGGATGGCCATCTTGCGGATCTTCTCCTGGACATCCACGCCGTGGACACCCCTGTATTTCTGCTCAATCTGGCGGATGAACCTGCGGTTGATCTCGTCCACGATCTGGTACACCCTGGGGAGCAGTCTGGAGAACAGGTCGATGGGCCATTTCTCCAGGGCCTCCGCCATGATGGTATGGTTGGTGTAGGCGCAGGTCTTTGTGGTGATTTCCCAGGCCTCCTCCCAGGTCAGGTCATAGTCGTCCAGCAGGATGCGCATCAGCTCCGGGATGGCCACGGTAGGATGGGTATCGTTGAGCTGGAAGGTCACCTTCTCATGGAAGCGGCGAATGTCGTCATGCTTCCTCATATATTTGTCCACGGCTTCCTGGACGGAAGCGGAGATGAAGAAATACTGCTGCTTCAAGCGAAGCTCCTTGCCCGCGTAGTGGTTGTCGTTGGGATAGAGGACATTCACCAGGTTCCTGGCCAGGTTCTCCTGTTCTACTGCCTTGCTGTAGTCGCCCTTGTCAAAAGCATCCAGCCTAAAGCCGCCCATGGCCTCCGCGTCCCAGACGCGCAGGGTGTTGACGATACCGTTGCCGTATCCAACGATGGGCATGTCGTAGGGGATGGCCTTTACGGACTGATAGTCCTCCTGCACATAGTGGTTCCTGCCGTTCTCATCGGTGCGCACGGTGACATAGCCGCCGAACTTCACCTTCTTGGCATACTCCGGCCTGCGCAGCTCGAAGGGATTGCCCTCCGCCAGCCAGTCGTCCGGAATCTCTATCTGAAAACCATTGTCGATCTTCTGCTTGAACAGGCCGTAGCGGTAGCGGATGCCGCAGCCATAGGCGGAATACCCAAGGGTGGCCAGGGAATCCAGGAAACAGGCCGCCAGACGTCCCAGGCCGCCGTTGCCCAGAGCCGCATCGGGCTCCTGATCCTCCAGCACATTGATGTCCACGCCCAACTCCTCCAGGACTTCCTTCGCCCCCTCGTAAGCCTGGAGGTTGACCATGTTGTTGCCGAAGGCACGTCCCATCAGGAATTCCATGGACATATAGTACACCATCTTGGGGTCTTCCCTGTCGTAGGCCTTCTGGGTGCTCATCCAGTTGCCGATGACCCTGTCCTTGATGGAGTACGCCGCTGCCTGGAAAATCTGCTGGGGAGTGGCTTCCTCTAAGGTCTTGCGGTACATGTTCATGACATTATACAGGACACTCCTCTTGAAAAGCTCCTTGTCGAACGTGGGCTTCTTCTCAGAGGCTTCCGGCATGTCCGTCTGCGTCTTTGCTTCCGTCGTGTTCGTCTTCTTCACTTCTTTCTCCTTTCACACTCTCAATCTATTTTAAGGCAAAACTCAATGAATCGGCCTTATTGCCCGACTGTTTTTTATTATACCAAAATTCGCCAGGCATTCCAACTGCTTTTTGCACAAAATTAGAAGACAAAATTACAATTTTTCAAAATATTGTGTGGAAGCCTCTTCTTCGGTACAAAAAATCTCTCCAAAGGGAATGCCCTGCTTGTGAAAAGCATGGGCTTGTGATAAGCTAGAAGATGACAGACACTGCCGCCATCCTAGCCTCGGGCGGCGTATAGGTCAGAAGGGAGCTTGGCGTTTATGGGAAATTATCTGAACATCGGCAATGCCGGATTCCAGGCAGTGCGGAAAGGCCTCTATGTGGACAAAAGCGGAATGATCGCGTTCCTCAACGAGACGCTGGGAACTATGGACAAGCTGACCTGTGTCAGCAGGCCCCGCCGCTTCGGGAAATCCTTTGCCGCGAAAATGCTCTGTGCCTATTATGACAAAAGCTGCGACTCAAGGGAGCTGTTCGCGGACTTAAAAATAGCCAAGGCCCCCTCCTTCGAGGCGCATCTGAATCAATATGACGTCATCTACCTGGACATCACCTGGTTCATCTCCAACGCCGCCCATATCAGGGACACCGTCAAGGATCTGCAGAGCGAGGTCATCAGGGAACTGATGGAGACCTACCCGCAGGCCGCGGAAGCCAGAACCCTGCCCAAGGCCCTGTCCAATGTGGCCCAGGCTACAGGGCAGAAGTTCATCGTCATCATCGATGAATGGGATGCCCTCTTCCGGGAGGCCACGCAGGATACGGCACTGCAGGAGGAATATCTCCAGCTGCTGCGCGGCATGTTCAAGAGCAGCGGCCAGACGGACAGGATGATCGAGGCCGCCTATATGACAGGCATCCTTCCCATCAAAAAATATGGAACCGAATCCGCCCTGACGGACTTCCGGGAATACACCATGCTCTCCCCCAGGAGGCTGGCGGAATATGTAGGTTTCACGGAACCGGAGGTGCGGCGGCTCTGCGAGGAGCACCATATGGATTTCGCCGAGGCGCGGCATTGGTATGACGGGTACTCTTTCCCACAGCTTGAATCCGTGTACAGCCCGAACTCTGTCATGGAGGCTGTGAAAAACGGGGAATTCGGCACCTATTGGACTGAGAGCGGGACTTATGAATCCCTTAAGCTCTATATCGATATGGATGAAGACGGGCTGAAGGAGGCCATCGTCCAGATGCTGGGCGGCGCGCATTGCGCAATCGACATCGGAACCTTCCAGAACAATATGACCAGCATCCGGCGCAAGGATGATGTCCTTACGCTGTTGGCCCATCTGGGGTATCTGGCTTACCGGGCAACGGATCGGACTGTCTCGATTCCGAATGAGGAGGTCCGGCTGGAGTTTATGCGGGCGGTGGCGGTGGGGCGGCACAGAGAGGTGGCAAATCTGATTCTCACCTCTGACCATCTGCTTCAGGAGACCCTGCTGCAAAATGGCGAGGCTGTGGCGGCTGCCATAGAAAAAGCTCATAACGTTGGTACTGCGCCTCTATTTTATAATGATGAACAGGCACTGCGAAGCGTGATTCGTTTCGCCTATATCAGCTGCATCGATGAATTCCTGCGGATTGATGAGCTTCCTTCCGGTAAAGGGTATGCGGATGTAGTCTATCTGCCTAAAAAGGGCTCGAATATGCCTATTCTCGTCATTGAGCTTAAATGGAATAAGTCGGCGGGCAGCGCTATCGAACAGATTCGAAGCAGAAATTACCCGCAGGTTCTGGAGGGGTTTGGAAGCGAGATTCTTTTGGTGGGGATTAGTTATCAGGTGAGGAGTAAGAGGCATGTTTGCGTTATTGAGAGGCATTGGAGGGAGTGAATGGGCATAAATGCATGCATCTCATAGAAGCCGGGTGCGGGATGCTTCGGCTTCTATAGGATGGTAGAAGTAATCGGTCTATCTATCAATTACTCAGGAACAATGAAAAAGCCTGGATAACAAATGTCGCCTGCATGAAACTGCAATCCCATGATCCCAGCGTGTTGTACATATCTGAATCTTACCAGAAAGATTTTTCATCCATAGACACAGAAAAATTTACAGCCTCACCACATCAATTCTCCCTAAAATGAATCGCCCCAAAACTTCACTACCACTATTCCATCCTCTGGTCTGCACGTTTATAAAACATGAAATAGTCTATTCCATATTCCCATGCAAAACATGGAGCTTCATCAAAATATATTTCAAGTCCTGCCTTAAACATAGCTTGGGATAACAGTCAAAAACAGCCCAGTCAAATTTTCTTCCTTTTTTTATGACCTCAAAAAAAGTTCGCCTTATCTCTTTTTTGGAGGCCGGAGCAACTAACTGAGGATTTGCCCCCACTGCCTTCCTTTTATCGACTTCGAACAGCATCATATCTGTCCTTTTGATTATCTCTCTTCCCTTTTCCGTAGAAACGATGATCAGCGAAATCCCTTTCCTACACTCCTCTTCAGGTAGTTCAGACCCCCAGGAATCCCCTAGCGTGATATCCGAAATCCTTTCCGTTCTTGCATATCTACAAGAATAGCAGCTTTCGGTAAATGAGATGCACTGCAAGAACGAGTGAAGGTATCTGTCAAGCCTGCCCGGTGATGTCACTGGCGCATAGCCATTGACGCATAAGCGAAAATCATCCTTTTTCCTGAATCTGATATCCCCGATTCCAGACAAGTCTACGCCATGTTCCCTCAGGTACTTGTCGAGCAGCCTGGGAGAAGGGGTACCATGGCATATCAAATCGATTGTATACAGCTTCTCCTTCCATCTGTCCGGAACGAAAAGCAATAATCCAGCAACCTGGCAGGGCAAACCTAAGAAGAGCACCGATGCTCCATTTTCAAGCTTACCTTGAATCTCCCTATATACCATCTGTGGATTGCTCTTAACATATTTAGAGCCCGCAAACTTAAGAACCTCTTCCTTGGTATCTGCGCACTCAAATTCAAATGAACCGTTTCTGAATACGCAGCCATACACTATCCCTCCGTCTTCAATAAACTGTTGGCTCAATGCCGCTGCTGCTCCCCCAGAGGAGCTGTTCTTCCTGATGCTCTCCATGGCAGCCCATCCCTGTTTCCAAAAAAGCGCATCTCTGAACTCTACAGGTCTGTTCATTTGGCATACGCGCTCACACCCACCGCAGCGAATGCATTTGCTCCCATCAATCTTTGCAGTATAAGAATCCAAAGCGTCTTCTATTGTTATAGCAGCCTTTGTACATTTTGCTGTACAGGCCATGCACCCCGTACATTTTCCAATGCCACATACCGAGTCTTTCATGTTGTCTGCTTCCTCCCCTTCATCTTTCTAATCAAAGCCATAATCAATCGACGGTTCATGACAATAGCATAGGCAACTGAGATGGTACAGGAAATGACTGTCATGTACATATCATTTCTGTAATACATGAATACTACCAAAGCTGTCGCCATCATTGAGACAGCTTTTTCTCCCCAGCGCTCTCTCAGATGTACATATCTTTCTAATTTGACCCTTCTGTAAGCATATACGATAAAATTAGCTGCCAATGTTGACAGCGCTGCCGCATGCATGCCTATGAATAATATCAGAGAAAAGTGTAACACGAGATTCAGGAACGCGGCGACTATCGTAGTAATTCCCATAATCTTTGTATCTTTATACGCAGTGAATATTCCTCCATAGAATCCTGAAATATTCGAAAAGTATGTAGCCAGCAATAATAGAGGAACATAGTAAAAAGCTTCACCATAAGCCTTGTTGATGATATATCTGAACACTATCGGCAGAAATGCAGCCATGCCAAGCACAATGCTGTACATAAAATTCTTCAAGTACCAATACACCGAATTGTAAAAGGCTTCCTGGCGGGAATCCCCCAGGACTCTGGCTGAACTCTCCTTCCAAGACTGATAAAAAAAGCCATATACCGTATCCATCAAATTGGGAAACTTATAAGCAACTGCATATAGTCCTGCTGCACTTCTCCCAAGCACGCTCATGATGATGATACGGTCTGATAGATTGATGATTGTCCAAGATATTTTATTCGGAATCAGCGGCAGCGAATATAAAACCATCTCTTTCGCCAATTTTACATCAATAGATTTCACAGCGAGCATGTTCCAGATTCTGGCTTTTCGTATGATGAAAAGCGTCACCATCCCCTGTCCCAACATGGAAGCAAGAAGCATCCCTGTCAAGCCTAATCGCAAATACACAATGAAAAAAACATTCAAAAATATTTGAGTCGCTCCTAGAAGGAAATTGAAGAAAGAGAACAAATCCGTCCTTCCAATCCCTCTTAATAGTGCGCTCAACATTCCAAAAAGTACATTTAGCAGTGTGAAGATTGTCGTATATCCCGTAAATTCATAATGTAATACTAGCATGAGTGGAATGCCTGTGACACAAAAAAGAATCATTCCAACCATGACAATCAACATCGCTGTAGTTATGACCTTTTTTCTATCCTCCTCTCCCTTGCAGTCAATCAGGAAGCGGAATATAGACTCATCCATCAATAAAGAGACAAACGGAACGCAGAACATGGCAATGCTTACCAGGTAATCGATAACACCATACTCCGATGTGGACAAAAGCGCTGTATAGAGTGGTAAAAGCAGAAAAGAGACTAGTCTCGTTCCCATATTTCCAATAGCAATCATGCCTGTATTCTTAATTAGTCGCCTATGTTCATCCATTGCTGATGCCACTCCAATATCTGTTCAAAGTGTTTGTCTCTTTCCTAAACTGTTCCATAGATATTCCTTTGATTCACGGGCCATCCTCCCTGCCTTCTCTTTCGTGAAAGAATCAGCTTTTGACCCCATCCACCCATAATCTCCTTCTGAATAAAGGTTATTCTGCAGACCCAGATTTTCCAGCAGCCCTGTCATCCGTGATTGAGATCCCTTCCTTTTGAAGACGCAAAACGGGACTTCAAAATGTATGGAGAATACCGATGCATGAAATGAATTTGTTATCACATAAGAAGCATTATAAATCATGTCGAGAAATTCTGTAGGGCCAATTCCCAACATATATTCACCACTTTTAAATCTTTTTATAATACGGCTATATACATATCTAATCTGAAGTCCTGTCTCTTCAGAAGTCTCTAAAGCCAAATCAACAATTTGTCTTATCAACGGAGATTCATCTTCTAAAATATAAACAAATATATACTTTGAATCATGTTTCATCAAGCCGAATGTGCGAATATATGTATCAGATTCCAATAATAAAGTAGGATCGACTACATGGACTATTTCTTTTTCTATCCCGATTTCTCCATTCAGATATTGTATTGTATTTTCTTCCCTTACAGACACAAAATCAAGCCTCTCTATAGCCTTTTTGATGTCTGCATGGTACATGGAAGGTACGCTGCTAGGCATACTTGGCGCATATGCTATTTTTCTTTTTTCATTATGCGCAAAAGAAAGGAAAAATTCCGATACGAACTCATTGGTACAATTCAAATTCCATATCTGATCGCTGCCACATATAAAAACATCATACTTTTGATTCAACCTACTCATTTCATCTCTTCCCATATCGTACATATCATCAGAGACAGTCAGATATCTTTTTCTAAAATCCGCAAAACTCTTCTTTCTTTTAAGATTTCTACTAAAATATAGAACATCCGCAACCAGCGCTCTGAGTCTTCTGGAATAGATATTCGTTCTAAAAAGCCTATATTTTTCCATATCCGCTTTATAAATGCAGTTTATTATTTCAGGTTGGCAGCCAATCTCAATCAAAAAATGCTCTAATGCAAATGCCTGTAGTGCAGAGCCAAAGTTCTCTGCCATATGAAAAGTAACTATTCCGACTTTTTCCTTTTTCATTTCACGCCCCCCTGACTCGTCTATGCCACATCAATTTCCGCCACACAGACACTTTTTATAAATCCCAGGAAATGTGTACATCAATCCATACTTTATACCTAAAAATCTGATTGCCGCCGCATTGCTCTTCCAAAAGCAGAGCACTTCCTCATATTCTGTCTCCTCGAATTGGTTTTCCGATAGGAACAGAATCTGAAAGGCTGCCCCTGCACAGCACTTCAAGACATTGCGCTTCCATCTCCACTCATCCACCGCCCTCAACCTCTTCAGATACGCGCGGAAATTATCCATCTCGTTCTTCGCCGATTTTACATGGACAATAGATTCCGGGCGCATAAAATAATGGTACAAGATTTCATCCGAACACACGATGTAATTCGCTCTCATGATTAATTCATGCATGATTGCGATATCTTCGTAATTTTCACCAAAGGGAAATCTAATCTTCCCAAATACCCTCCTCCTATATAGCTTGTTCCAGACATAGCTTGTAAACCATTTATTCCTACAGAGTTGCCTCATACACTGTTTTTGATTCATTTTTATGGTCTTCATTGGCTGAGCCGGAACTTCTCGTTTGTTGTCATATATGTAATCAAACCCCACACAGGCTATGTCTGCCCCTTCCCCCTCCAGATGGTCAATAAGCTTTTGGAAAAAATCTTCTTCGACCCAATCGTCTGAATCCACAAATGCCAGATACTCCCCCTTAGACTGTTCTATCCCAAAATTTCTCGCATCAGACAATCCACCGTTTTCTTTATTATACAATATGACTCTGGAATCCAGCTTTTGATATCTCTCACAAATATCCTTGCTATTGTCTGTAGAGCCATCGTTGATTAAAAGTATCTCCAAATTTTTATATGTCTGATGTATGATACTTTGAATACATCTGTCCAACCAAACCGACATATTGTATATGGGTATAATCACGCTAATACAGGATTTTTTCATCTCTTTCATTATCCTTTTATGTTTTACTCTTAAAATGGAAGCAGGTATTACGCTGTCCTTATTAAGCCTTATGCAACAAATGTAACAGCTGATAGTACCCCCATCTTTTAATATCATAATATCTATACTGAATCAAATTGTACCTATTATGGTCTGCCAAATATTTCCTTAAACGACATTTCAACTCACAATCTTCCCCACTGTCCAAAAGCTTTAAATAAATATAAATATAGGAATGTCTCTTGTAATATTCGATATATATAGGATCTATCTGGACGCTTTCACAAAATTTACCAACCCCTTCGCATAATTCATTTACAGATGAATACATATCTGTTAAATTTTTAATATCGACCCTTTTTGTAATGGAACTGGCATTGGTAATATTATAGATATAGTATTCTGAATCAATATGCAAAATACTATCTGCTTTCAGCAATAATTTATAGCAGGTTCCAATATCTTCATAATTCCTTCCCTCCGGAAACCTTATATCACTAAATAAAGAACTCCTATATAATTTCAGACATATCTGGCTTCCAGTTCTATTCTTCAGAATGTTTTCGATGCAATCCCTTATAGTGAACTCTGACTCCGTTTCTCTTAAAACAGGCAAAATCTGATTGTATTCCTTCTCCCAATAAGCCATAAATTCTATTATGTCATATTTTTCTTTCCTCATTCTGGAGCGGTTCAATTTCAGAAAATCAATATGGACACTGTCGTCCGAATCAAGAAAAAAAACATATTTCCCCCTAATTGCATCGAGTCCAACATTCCTTGCCGAAGACAAACCTCCATTCTCTTTATGTATGACTTTGACAACCGCCGGATATGTATCCTTTAACGCATCACAGATTTCTCCACTACAATCCGTGGAGCCGTCGTTCACAAGAATGATTTCCATATCGCCAATATCCTGAATCGCAATAGAATCGACACATCTCTTCAAATACTGTTTTACGTTATAGACAGGTATAATTACAGACAACAATATGCTTCCATTCTCATCATCGCCTCCCATGCTCTCCCTCCTGTTCCCTTTTCCCTGAAAAGCCTATGGCAATCAAAAAGAATATCATATAGCCAGCTTCTGTTTTTAAACTTTCATTATATATCATCAGTATAATAGCTATTAGACACATGCATTTTGATATAGAAGCGTACAAGGCATCTCGCTTTATATTAAAGAAAAGCATTAAAAAAGATATTATATATATGATTAATCCAACAACTCCTGTTTCAATTAGCATATATGCTGTCGAATACCATGAATAGTTTGTCCAATAAAACTTCTGGGCAAACTCAGTCCTCATTCCATTGATATTTGCAGTTCCCAACCCAATACCAAATAGACTGTCATATAAATCATTTTCAAAAATTTTTTCAATGACATCCGGTACGGCAGACAATCTGCTTATGCCCTCGCCACGCTCAGTTGAAAATGCATTCACCATATAGCTCAGAGACATCGTCCCTTCCATCCAAGGATATATTTTATACAATATTGGTATCAAAACTACAAAGCTTACCACTCCGCCAAAAATAATAAACATTCCCCAAGCGAATCTCTTTCTCGATGGCCTCCTCATATACGGAATCGCAAAAAAAACGCAAATCAGTACCATCTCCACATAATACATTTTAATCTCAATTAAAGTGGCTATCACTAAATTCAATAACTGAATGAACAGCATAGTTCCCATGGAACCCCTTCTATTGCTCCACCTATATAAAGCAATCATTGCTGTTGATATCAATAACACATTTATATATATATTGCCGCCTGTTGCCGTACCAAAAAATCCGTTAAGATTGTCGCCTCTCATCCAAAATATAGGTACTTCCAATGTAAAATATTGATACACAACCAATATACAATTGAGAATATGGAAGCATAAGAACCAATTAAGTATATTATCAACTTCTTCCGGCTTTACCAGCACTTTGCATGACTGAAAAAAAATCAGAAATCTAATTAAGTTTCTACAGTCAAATAAATAATATACAATCCCAGATTTCCACGTCCCAATATTCAATATCGCACTGACCGTGCCAATAATAAGTATTCCTCCATAACAAGCCATTAGTGCTTTGTCAATTTTTTCTAGACTGTACTTCTTCTGTAACGAATAAATATATATTGCAATATTGACAAAATCGAGAACATATCTGGTTAAACTGGATGCCCCTAGTTCAACGGCATAGCGATGGAAAAAATAGAGGAAAAACAATAGCAAAACCATCCTATATGCCATCGAATATTTACTTTTTCTCACATATAAGCCCCTCATATGGTCACCCACTTCACAAATAGTCCATTCACAGCCATGACAAATCATAACATAAACAAACGCTTTAAAAGTGACGCAAACGTCATCTCTTTCTTATACACTTCTACCGCATTTGCAGCTAACCGTTTGTATCGTTCCGGATTTTGAAAGAATTCTATTACTTTTTCCCCAAGCTCCTTTTGATTTTTCGACTCGAAGAATGTCACACTCTTTTCATCTACATAATCTCTGATTGTCGCTATATCATTAACAACTATGGGGATTCCCAAGCTCATCGCCTGAAACATCACCATATGTCCAGCAGATATGTTCCTGTCATATAGAGACAAAACTAGTAACTCTGCTTTTCTGATGACATCCCCGAAATTCTCCAGAACCACATCTTCCAATACAACTATCCTTGATGTGTCCAAATTATCCAACCTCCAAGGCTGAGTTGCTATGACCAATTTGTGCTGCGATGATAAATGTTTATTATAGGCATTAATCAATGTCCTATAATCCCTATTGCTACCTCCGCCGGAAAAAATATACTTTTCAGGAATCTTCTTGCTTTCATAATCGACAGGCTCCGTAAAATCAATTCCATACTTCAAAAAAACAAATTTTGTCTCTGGAAATAGCTCTGTGTAATATCCCACTTCTTTGGATCCATATACAACTGCTTTATCTATCCCCTTAAGCGCGAATCTCACAATTCTCTTCCTCAAAAAATAGTAAATCCTATTCCTTTTAGGCTCAAACAAGAAACCAGCCAATAATATTCTGCTTGTCTTACTCTTCAGCCCGAGAAATAATCCTACAATTGGATTTAGGCAATAAATATTATCATATTTATTTTTCAAGATTTCTTTTGCATAAGCATAGGATTTTTTCCAATATAAAATGTGCTGTAAAGCAGAACCAATATATTTATAATTTCTGACCTTTCTAATTACTCCATCTTCATATGCTGTGTAGAAGATTTCATTCTCGCCTGCCAATTGGCCATTCATCATATTGATATATTCGGAATGCTTCTCTTTATATTCTTCTTTATCAATAATCAGCAAGTTTCTCATATATGCAACCCTCTAGCCCTAAATTCTCTAAATTTCTATGGCCACACATCCGCCTATTCATGGGTACTTTCTCAAAAAATGTGATATCACAAATTGATTTTTTTCACCCATTCTGCTGTAGCCATAATAGTCTCTCTAAAATCAGCCTTACACTCAAATCCAGTATCATTATAAAGAGCATCAAGATCAATCATCGAATAATCAATCTTCTGATTGTCCTCAAATTCTCCAAATTTCAATTCCACTTCCGGTGCTATAATATCCTTTATATGAATCATTAATTCCTTAAATGTCTTTAGCTTTCTGTGTCCAATATAGTACTCTCGTTGATTTTCTCCCTTCTCCCCTATCGCGACGAACGCCTCGGCAATGTCTTCGATATAGACGAGGTCATATGTATTACTTCCCTCCACCAGCTTAGGTGCAATCCCTTTGTTCAAAGAGTCAATGACTACATTGACCAGCTGCCTTGAGTAATTATCCTCTCCATATGGCATCGGAATCAATCCTGCCGTATATTCAATCCCTACTTGAAATGCAAGTGTTCTGCATATTAAGCTTGCTGCTGTCTTACCCGTAGAATATATGCAAGTATACCTTGGTTCAAATTTATCTGATGATAAAAAATTTCGTATCTCATACTGGTTATATGTTCCAGCATAGACAAACCTCTTACATCCAATCGCCTTTGCGGCCATTAGTGCATCTCCCGCAAATGACGCGTTTCTTAGCTGCAACGCATAATCCCGAATAGCATCCGTGAATCCGCCTGCCCATGCGAAATGGTAAAATACATCTATCCCGACATCCTTTATGAATTGCGGCAATATCTTATAATCCTCAAACGCTGCAGTGATAGGAATGAAATTAGCATATGACGAAAATTTCTCCATCTTAGAAGCATCTGGTGCAATGCCATAAACAATAATCCCCATTTCCAGAAGCTTTTTCACTAATCTCCTACCAATAAATCCCGATGCACCTGTTACAGCTGCCTTTTTCATCATATTTCCTCTCATAAATCAAGAATGGATAGCAAATTGCGTAATTGAATATTTAGACAATTGTTAAACTGTATCAATATATTCATTGTCTGGAAATCTACCCAGAAATACCCCTCAGGTAGGCTCTGCAATTCAGATTTTTTTATTTGCATAACAACGTTCCTGTTTTGTTCGTGATAAAATCTGCCGCCTTCTTCGGAAAACAATCCTTGAAAATCAACATTTTTTTCTGATAACATATTTTCTATAAATATTTTGTCAACTTCGTTTTTCGGAGCATCATTTGGCCCTAATTGTACACTGGGACCGATTTCTATCCTGTCAAAACAGCCTACTTCCGATTTTGTCTGGATAAGGAATTTCATCATATTATCTTCAATACAATAAATCAATCCAAATTTTGATTCTCCCACCGCCTCAATTAACGGCTGCTGCCAGCAGCAAACTTCCCGCCCTTCAATTTCAATATTGCAGTATATAATCTTAAATTCAGCACCATGTGAAACGAATTCACCCTTGACCATACTCCAGCTTTTTAACGAATCAAGCTTTACAAGCTCAACAGTGCTTTTATCAAGCATTTTTATCTCATTAATATACTGATATATCTTATTTATCCTAATCCCGGCTTCTCCAAAAAAAACTGAATTAAAAAAACTCTCACGCCTGAACAAACTCTTTATATAGGTCAGCTCCCTATAGGTGAATTCCCTCAATGAAAAAGGAATGCATGATATAACTGTACGCGCATCCATATTGACCAGATTGTCATAATGCATTAATTGTTTGATTTGTCCAAGCGTCATCCACCTATGAGACTCCAAAACCTCGATATCATCATCCACAATTATAATAATATTTCTGTTTCGTTTTCCCAAAAACCTAGATGATTGCTCCGATTGAATTTGATCAACGACAATCTCATAATTATGCTTGTTCGAGAAATACTCTAGATATGCTGGGGTTCTTCCACCATGTGACCGCATAAAATTACTTTTTGTTGCCTGAATCGTAGGTGAAATCTGAATCTTATTTACATTTCCCGGTTCAATTTTAGCCTGCATAAGAAAATAGAGCACACCATTTATAACTTTCCCTATAATGCCTAGATAGCCTATTTCATTCTGGATAATAATGGGCTGCTCCATATCCCCCTTGCCTCCATGCTCTATTAGACCTTTTATCTGGAAAAAGGAGTTGCTTTTATTACAAATTTCGCCTCGTTCAGGATCATAATACCAGTATCCCCCCGTGTAATCATATTTAATTTTTTCTATATTAATCTTCACTTTTTGATTCTTTTCATATATCCATTGAAGCAATTCCTCTGTGGAATTCATCGGATTTTCTATGATAGCCCATGATTCAATTATTCTGACCAGTGTAATGTTTTTGCTAATATCACATATCATCTTCTTTTACTTTCTTCTTTTATTTTATATATCAGAACATCCAGCCGCACAGAATTCAGTACCTATGGCATGCAGTCAAAAAATTTTCCACCAATTGTGCTTGGTTGTTGATGACTGAATAATTTTCTATGCGATCTGCTTTATTCTCTATACATTTCACAAAATACTCAATTGATTTCTTAAACGCGTCATCCGATGGCAGCTTCCGTACCTCTTCCCTATCTGTCCTAATCGTAACCGTTGGTTCGAAACCTGCTGGTGCTGTTAATATTCTGCCGGTTGTAAGGCATCCTTTGCTTCCCCAGACTTCCAGTTCACATTTATAAGCATTATCCATTCCAAAAGCAATTTGCGCCGCAGTCCCCTCATCATTAACCAAGACACCAGACCCAAACATGTCCACTTCAAATCCAGCAATATCGTTAAGCTGTGCATAAACAATTTTTGCTGAATCTCCCAACAGCCGATATGCATATTTGATTACATAACCTCCTGCATCCATCAGAGCGCCGCCACCAAGCGCTTGCACATATCTAAAATCATTTCGCTCTCTCATAGGAAAACCAAAACTCACCCGGTATAGCCTAATGCTCCCCAACTCTCCAGAACGAATGATATTGTCTACCGCATCCAACTGTGCATGAAAGGAAAACATATAGTTTTCGTGAATCGCCAATCCTTTTTCTCTTGCAATTTCCGTCAATCTCATTGTATCAGATGCATTAATGGTAGACGGTTTTTCAACCAGGACATGTTTTCCGGCCATTAATGCCCTTTTTGCCCATTTAAAATGCAGGCCAGGGGGAAGCGGGACATATAACGCATCTATTTCTTTAGAAGAAATTATTTCATCATAGCTACCAAACAATTTCCCGCCATATGCATCAATAAACTTTTGCGCTTTTTGCTTTTCCTGAGCAAGCATGGAATTGATCACTTCTCTATCAGGAAGTTCCTTTCCATATCTCTCATCTGGTGTATTTACCGCTATGCCAATGAATCTCATGTCCTTAACCTGTGTCAAAGCAGGCATAAACCTTCGAAAAGCAATTTCCGAAGGGCACATAATCCCAATCCTCATTCGTCACTTACTCCTATTTTGCAAATTTGGCATCAAAGCAGATATAAGGTCAATATAACAATATCTCATATCCATATTACCATACTGTTTTCCTATTGCTTTATACATCCTATGTTCATCTCCCCATTTATCCAAATGATGCCATACTGCCACACTCTCTCGCACCCTTTGAAGTTCCAGCATGGTAGACAGATATTCCTGAATTTCCTTGCTGCTTTCAATACTCAGTAATTCCTCTATAAATCGGCATCTATCCCCAATTCCCCTCTTTCCCGATCTTATTTTTTCTATCAGCATCATGATTTTAGAACGTTTCTTAACAATTCCTATAGAAACGGACTGCCCTTCAAAAATACGATAAAAGTCCAATACCCTGTTATAAAAAAACAATGCGTCCATTACAGCCGCTATACAGTTAATTTCAAAGTCATGAAGCTCAATCCTTCTTGAAAACTCTAAATACAATTGAACAATTTCTTTTCTTACCGCCATCGCGAGGCCGGGCCCAATATTTTTATTTAAATTCAATGATATAGGTATTTTTTCTATTGCCCCTGGCTCGATTCTATGTAAAATCAGGCCATTATTTTCTGTATTCGGTTTATTTTTAAATGAAATTTCATTCCCCGCTTCATCCATATACTTAAAGCTGTTATTCAGGCAATAAATTTTCGGATTTTCCATAAATATTCTCTCTACAATAGCTACCTTATCCAGAATCCATCTATTGTCCTGATCTGCCAAAAAAACTAAATCTCCTGTTACTTGGCTTAAAGCATTGTAGAAATTATCTCTTAACCCCATCCCAATGGTATCATAGGTAATGCTCCATCCACGCAGATGATAATCATCAATATATTTCTTCACTATTTCAAAAGTGCCGTCAGAAGAGCGGTCATCACTTATAACCACTTCATCCACTTTTCTGCTCTGGAGCCGAATCGAATCTAATTGTTCAATAATAAATGCCGCACCGTTATATGTTGCCATCACTACAGAAATCTTCATCTTCCGTCTAACCCCTACCTTTCTAGCAGTTAAGCCAACATCCGATATCAGCATTTTTATTCACTCATAGTTATGCTCAAACATCTGTCAGCTAACAATATATAACGAGTAAACACTTCTGCAATAAAGAGTAGAGAATAGCAAGTGAATTCTCTCACGAATATAGCTACCCGAACATGTGAAAACTAATTTACTGCATCTTCTACAATCTTTTTTATAATACTAATATCAGCAAGGCTATTTAGCTCATTAATGTGCTCTTCAATAAATTGCGATGTCCACTTAGAATAGTCAATTTTTAAAAGTTCCTGTATCAGTTCCTCTGAAAAACGGTATCGAATAACCTTAGCAGGAATGCCTCCCACAATAGCATAGGGAGGGACATTCTTCGTCACAATTGCTCCAGCTCCAATAACCGCCCCCTGCCCAATATTAACTCCAGACATTATTATGGCCCTTTGTCCAACCCACACATCATCGCCAACAACAATGTCTCCATTTGTTAGCCCAATCGGCATCCCCCCCGAATCCTCACATCGAACGGAAATGTAGAAACTGTCTTCATGTCATGGTTTCCACTCAAAAAAAATTTCACATCACTGGCGATGCTGCAAAAATTTCCTATCTTCAATTTTGAGTTTATACCTGCAGATGCTAATACATCCAAATCACCGTATGTAAAATTGCCAACACTTATAAAAGATATATCAACAGGATATTTTAATACCGTTCCATTATGTCTATTACGTGCTCTCCACTTTGCCCTACATATTGTTCTCCTAAATTTCCTATATATATCAATGATGCAGTTAGGCACATAATATCTCACTAATTTACGTAACAGCAATATTATCCCTCTATTCTTACAAAACATATATTTGCCAGCACGCTATTCTCTCTCCAGCAATCGTAAATATGTATCCGTAATAATCCGAGCAGATTCTTTCCAACTAAATTTCGTTACCTGTTGATAACCTGCATTTTCCAATCGTCTACATAATTCATCATCCTTGAGGATTCTGTGTATAGCATCTCTTATGTCATCTTCACTATATGGATCAAAATAAACTCCAGCATCTGCCACCACCTCTGGTAATGCTGTAGCAGCAGACACTGCAACAGGAGTTCCACAGGCCATCGCCTCTAAAGGCGGTATGCCAAACCCTTCAAAAAAAGAAGGATACACGAAACATGCCGCCCCATTATATAGCCTTACCAAGTCATCATCACTTACATAATCTGTAAATATTATATCCTTGCTTTCTTGGATAGCCACTTTTAAGATATCATTAAACATCCAAGCCTTTTTGCCCACGATGACAAGCTGTTCGTTCCCACCATATATTTCTTTCATATTAATGAATGCATTAATTAAACGTACAAGATTTTTCCTTGGCTGCAAATTGCAAACACTTAAAATGTATCTTGATTCATTAATTTCGTACTTTCTTTTTAGTTCTTCAATATTTAATTCACATTCATCCAAGCGTCTAAAGCTTGAGTTTACTGCGTTATATGTCACACACACTTTCTCATCTGAAAGCCCATAATGCTCCTGAATGTCTCTCTTTGCATGGTTAGAAACCGTAAAAACAATTTCTGAGCGTGTTGCTGCATATGGAATCAGGATTTTTTGTCTGTAATATTCCTTTCTGGTAAAAATATCTTTAAAATGCTCAAAGCAAATATCATGTATCAGACAGACCACCTTACATGGTCTCCAAAAAGGAATGAAATACTGCACATGTAGTAAATCCAGGCCTAGTTTTTTGCACAAATAGGGCAGTTCAATAAAGTTTCTAACAAATGCATTTTTGCTCCTAAATCGAATAATCTCAAATTTTTCCTCATATGGAAATGCTTTCACCCCCGGCCTCAAAAATAAAAAAAGCCTACAGTTTTCAGGGGAATCCATGTTACGCAAAATATTTGTGTAATAGCTTTCATTACCACCTGAATGGTCTCCTATCATATGACCATCTATACCAATATTATACATAAGACGTTTTCTCCAAATATGAGTATATTATATAATTTCATCCCTAAATATCTGCTCATAGGAATCAGCAATCTTTTCCCAGCTATACATTTCCGCAATCCTTTTCTTCGCCCTAAAGCCAATAGCTGCAATCTCTGATTGGCCCATTTTGTCAGCCAACTCAATTAATGCCGCCAAGCTCCCTTCCTTCTTATCCCAATATAACGCCGCTTCCTGTCCGACTTCTCTATTAAATCCTACATTGAGCAGCAAATTTAGGTTCGTTGAAGCCAAAGCCTCCAGCAGGCTTGGATTTGTCCCACCAACTTCATGTCCATGTATATAACCATAAGCATTTTCCCTGATTTTCTTAATCAATTCTTGATTATATACTGTACCAGCAAATATGATTCTTTTATCACTTCTGAAATGTAATGCACTCTCTAGTTTTGCCAAAAACTTTCCATTAGCAGTAGATATAATTACAAGCTTCTTCTCTATTTTCGACTTCATATATTCTTTTATCATTATCTCAAAATTATTTTCTGGAACAAAGCGCCCAACTATGAGATAATAGCTTTGAGCCTCCAGCCCCTTGTCCGCATACCATGCTAAAAGTTCAGGCGCATTATCATTCAACCTGCTTTGCTTCACATCGGCACCATACGCTATAAACTTTGTTTTCGGAGCATACTTTCTGTACACATCTTTAATATATGCTTCAATGCATCTGCTATCACAAACCACCTTATCAGCATTTTTGACCATCATTTGTTCTGATATTTTCCAATACCTTCTAACTATCCACGGCCACTTACCTCGTTTCCATTCATGTCCATCAGGATTAATGTATATCCTGCCACCCAGCTTGCGAATTACCCTTTGGAAATAAGCAGCAAATGGGCCAATGCGACATGCTAATACATATATGATTGGATGCGGAATTCTATTTTGTAAAATATAGGACAAGCAACATTTTATAGCCCTCACATCATAATAAATTGCCTGTGCCGCGCCAATGTCTGGAACTTTAACCTTAAAGCATCTTGCATTGTGATATTCAAATTCTTCAAATTCCTCGCCTTTACAAGCCACATGATATTTTAGCCGTGGATTGCCTTGGTGACGTTCTGTCAATCTATCCACAAATGTCTCATATCCACCATAGGCCCCCGGAATCCCTTTCGCACCAACAATGAATACATGTTGCATAAATTCCTCCCAAATACCATCATTATCCAACCGAATAAATACGACATGCTTAAAGAACAAAAAACGAAAATTCCAGGCATACTGGAACGGCAACATACAGGCCATGTAGTACACACCTTGCTCATACGTCTTTCAAACAAGGCCCATAAACCCCCCATCCCTTATGATAGACCAACCCCTCCGCCCCTTTAATCATATACCGCACCGTACTAGCGCAATGTTCCTGACATTCCTGGTAAAAAGCCTCCGGCAGCCCCACATACTCCTGCAACTGCTCCAGCACATACCCACACTTCTGATAAAGATACCCGTTCCCATACCTCTCCAGGCACTGGAGCAGCCTGTCCGCATCCAACCCCGGCAGCCGCACGATGCACTCCACCACATCCTCCAGCCCGGCCTCCCCCTGGAAGCTATGGAGGCTGTCCACCACCGTCTGCTCCAGGTTGGCCACAAGGCTCCCGCCCACCCATGACTTATCAGCTCCGGCCTTCGGATGCACCCTCCGATAGAACACCCCGTTATACCGGAAGTCCGTGAACCGCGTCCCGGTGGCCACGAAGACCTCATTGCCCGTCCTCGGCGCATACCCCCACGCCTCGAACGCGCTGCGCAGGGCGATGTACGCATCTGGGAACAGCCTGCTGCCGATCTGGTATCGGTCCAGCGCCGGCTCCTCCCTCTCCATGTCCATCACCGTATACAGGTTGCGGTGTATCCTGTCGATGTAGCCCCTCCTCTGGTAATCGTTCACCAGATAGGCCACCGCGGAACGCTCCCCCACCATCTCTGTGACATCCTGCAGGGTGAAGCACCCCAGCTCCCGCATCCGCTCATAATACTTGGCGCCGGAAGGCCGCTCCTGGCTTCCGGTGTACGGCCCGGCTACAGGGCGCCCCTCCCGCTTGCTACAGCATCTCGTTCCGGTCGTCTCTGGCATTTCCCACTCCATCTCCGCCGCACCGCCCTGTTCCCGGGCAAGGCAGCCGAATCATCACGTCAGTCCCTGCAGGCAGCTTATGGCACCTGCCGTAAATATCGCATGGTTCGCCTAACTGGCATGTAAGGCGAACTTTTCAGACCTCTTTCAGCCTCAGCACCCCCTCCGAAAAGCGGCGCAAAAAAAGATGGCCAAGCACCAAATATGGTAATTTAGCCAAAATCCCTCTGCGAAATATATGAAAAACCATGAGAAATATAAGCGAATTTAGCAAATATTGACAAAAATAAATTTAGACTTGCACTACCCACACATTGGGTATAAAATGTTAGCAGTAATAAGAAAGTTCGCCTTACATGCCAGTAAGGCGAACTTTTTTATTAAAATTCATGTCTGCAGGATGCCCTGGAACAGGTTGGCCGTGTGCAGCATGCCGCTTTGCTTGAGACAAAAGGGATTCATGCAGAGCGGATATGAAAATACGCGTTCGCGTTTGAGGGGAAAAAGTGCTCGTTGGAGCATAAATCCATTGCCGCCATAAAGCGCAGGGATGATATGCTTATGCTGTCGGTTCATCTGGGGCTTCCTTCCGGCAAAGGGTATGGAAACTATCCAAAGGTTCTGGAGGGGTTTGACAAGATTCCTTTGGCCACCCCCTACCTGGCGGCCCCGCACTCTCCCCAGGTATCGAACGTCACCCTGTCGATTACCTTCATCAAAGAATTGTCATATATCACGAAATTCAATCCCCTCGTATTCCTGCAGTATTCTCCCCCGTCAATGTTGATTGAGCTCGTGTTCCCCGCCGTCCATCCGCAACTGGTGACTGTATAGAGCGTATATTGGTTCCTGATGCTGCCATTCAGGCTGGCGGGCTTCGTCTCTGTCAGGGATTCGGATACTCCGTTCTCCGGGGAGATGACGGCGGCATAGCTCCATCTGTATTTTCCTGACAGGTCTGTCTGCAGGCCCAGGGACTTCAGGCCCTCTTTTATTTCATCGGACAGCCCCTGGGTGGCATCGTCCCGCGCCGCAATGAAGACTGTGTAACCGTCATCACTTATCACTCGAAGGTATTCGCCCATATCTGTAATGTGCGTCAGTTCGCAGTTTTTGACTATATGGTCATAATATTCCTTCGTGGCCTCGTACTGCTCGTCCCACACCGCGGCCACCTGATACCTGTCGGCCAGCAGGCCGCCTACATACCGGGAGGTCTTGATGGCTCCCCAAAGGTTCGCATGCCCGATTGCGTTTTCTCTGGGCAGGACGGCCCCGATGGAAGCGTAGATTTCCGTCTCGCACATATTGCAGTAGTCGATGCCTTTGTCCTGGGCATATTCCTTCAAAGTGTTGTTATAAGCGTCATTCATCGGATTGCCCGGCAGGGATACCAGCACCAGCGTAATGCCGGCATCCCTGCACAGCTCCACGGTCTTATCTAAATAAACCTGCATGACTTCATGGGGCTGCTGCCTGGCCTCGGTATCGCCCGCGAACTCATATGGCGCATACGAGTCTCCTCCATAGGACGCAATCGGCGCATATCCCTTCAGCCCGCTGTACCTGGTCTCATGGCGGAGGATATCATACTCCTCCAGCTCCGCCCATCTCGCGTGATACCGGATGTTCTTTAAATAATAGCTGATTTCGGACTGGGTCTCATCCATCGCGCACAAATCCGAGACCGCCTCCCGCTTCACTTCAGACCATCTCATGGGATCCAGGCATTTGCGGGTCAGGCCTTCCGTCGTATTGACCGGGCTGTCCCCATGAATCTCGAACAGGTATCGCGTATCCAATACCACTACCTGCGGCGACTGGAACCGCAATGCCTCCTTAAGCCAGAAATAGCTCAGGAAAATGCTCTGCTGCTCGCTTCCAAGATTATAGCTCCGAATCCCGTATTCATTGTATATCTCCTGGGGCGAAAAAGAATTCACCGCCACACTTGAGCCAAAGAACAGGACATCTATGGAATCATTCTCCATCTGGTAAAACTGGTTATAAGACGAAGTTGTCGGCCATGTGCTGTTCTTCAAGATATATTTCGGCATCAGCATTTCATTGATAAAATATAAAGAGGCTGCAAGAACAAGCAAAAACAAGAGGCCCCTCACCCCATCCAAAACATGTCTCCGCATTTAAAATCCTCCGTAAATAAAGTCTGCGGCATTGAAGCCATGCCCATATGTGCCAAAGAGCCACATGCACCAGAATCCGCAAAGATAAATCGCCCAGCGCACCGCCGTATTCTGCCTGTTGAACCAGCCCCGCACCTCTATCCCCTTCTCCTGCATCAGGCTGATGGTGACGAAAATCAGTACGGAACAAGACAATACGCCAAATTCCCTCTGCGTCAGGCCCAGGCGGAATATGGAATCATTGAAAAATATCCATGGATTAAAGGTGCTGAACATGGATAATATCATCTGTACACCCGTTTTGAGGGTGCTGGCCCTGAATATTATCCAGGCCGTGGACACAAGAAATGACGTGGCTGTCATCTCCAATGCTTTCCGCATCTTGGACCCCTGCGGCAGGGACAGCCTCTCCAGGATGTAATCCTTGGGCCTGTATAGCAAATCGCCCGCTATCTGATAACCCGCGTGCATCAATCCCCAGAACAGATATTTCCACCTTCCCCCATGCCAAAGGCCGCTTACCGCAAATGTGATGACAAGATTCCCGTATTTATGGATTTTGCCCTTTCGGCTCCCTCCCAAAGGGATATATATGTAATCCCTCAGCCATCCACTTAAGGAGATATGCCATCTTCGCCAGAATTCCTTGACGGATGTAGAAAAATAAGGACGGCTGAAGTTATCGGTCAGCTCTATCCCGTAAAGCCCTGCGACCCCCTGAGATATCGTCACACAGGACAGGAAATCTGCATAGAGCTGTATGCTGTAAAGAACCGCCGCTGTCAGTATATAAAACCCCGCATACTTCGGATAGCTGTCAAAGACAGTGTCCACTACCACAGATGCCTTATCCGCTATCAGATACTTTAAAAACAATCCCCAGAGGATTAGCTGAATCCCCCTCATCAACCGCTCATTGTCATAGGAATGTCCTTCGAACAGCTGGCTTTCCAGTTGGTCATAGCGCGAAATAGGACCCTGTATGATTATCGGAAAAAAGGATATGAATAAAGCATATTTCAGCAAATTCTTCTGCGGTGTTATCCTGGCCTTATAGATGTCCGCCAGGTAGGCAATCATCTGCATGGAATAAAACGAAAGTCCAATCGGTATTATCCATGGAACCATAGGCCTGTGCATGACGGAGCCTGTGAGGAAGTCCCCGCATTTTGAAGCGATCAGCGGCGCCGCCGATGCTATGATTCCGATTCCCAAAGCTATCCTGGCCCATGTATTCTGCTCCCTGATCTTTTCCATCAAAATGCCCGCAAAATAGCTTATGGCTATCGACATCGCAAAAACCAGGAGCTGCCTTCTGTCATCAGACACCACATAGTAAAAATACCCGCTGGAAATCATCAGAACCGTCCATCGCACCTTCCTTGGCAGCACATAGTACAGAACAACCGTCAAGGCAACGAAAAGAAAATATCTTGCCGCCGTATAATTCATTGGAGCCGCATGAACAATTTCCAGCAAGCCGTAAAAAAACTGATCCATGACCTTCACCGCCCCTCCCTCTTCCATTTCGGCACTGGCATACCGGCCTCCGGATTGCACACCCATGCCGCAAAGGTTCGCCTTACTTGCTTATTAGGCGAACTTTTTTATTGCCGCAAATCAGCGACATCAGATTTCCGGGCGGCCTGAGACACTCTGAAAACCACATTCTCTCTAAATCCAGACAGTGATTTTTGTGCGGAATATAGGCGGAGAGCATCGAATAACGTCATTGAAATCAGAAATATAGACAAAACTGAAATTTGGACTTGCGCAAACTGCACATTCAATATAAAATGTTAGAGATAATAAAAAAGTTCGCCTTATAAGCAAGTAAGGCGAACTTTTTTACTTTAATTTCATCCTTATCGCCGTAGCAGCCCCATCACTTCCTCAGCTTCTTCAGCGCCTTCTCCGCAATCAGACACTCCCCATGCTCCTCCAGCTGCACTGTCTGGGAGGGTTCTGCCGCATAGAGGCTGGAGAATTCCAGCGCCTGTATGCAGGCCCTGCTGTAGCGCTCATAGGAGGCCCGCCCTTTGAGCAGATACAGGAAATAGAGCCCATCCATCTGGTACAGGCTGCTCTCCACCTGCAGGTTCGAGGGCAGCATGGCGGCGAACTCTATGATCCGGCCCAGCTCTGAAAAGGCGAACACAGCGAAGCTGGGGCGGCTCACCTGCTGCGCCTGTTTGCCTTCCGCCTGCTTTCCCTCCGCCTCCCCGGCATTCGGGGCAGGGCTGCTCTCCGCCGACTGGACGGTCCCCTCTCCGCTTATCTTCTCCCTGGTCCTCTGGAGGATCCGCTTCATCTCCTTCAGGCATTCGATGAACTGGTCGCTCTCCTTGATTTCCGGATCCCTGTCGGAGAAGGTCAGGATCAGCCCCTGATCCGGCAGCATCATAATCTGCAGGTCAAAGGCGAATTTCGGCGGCTTGTAGCCCACCTCCTCCGCGGCCTGTTCGATGATCTCCTGCACCACTTCTCTGGCTTTATCGCTGCGCAGGACAAAATCCTTGTAGTCAATCTCATACTCTTCCAGTTCTTCATTGGACAGGAAGCACTTTACCGTCTTTTCATCCACACGTTCTATTCTCATATCATTATCCTCATAAAAATGTACCTGCCACATAACCACATTCTTATGATACCATGATATTCGGAAAAATACAATTATATTTATTTTGGATAATAGAATCATTTCTTATGATTCTATTATATAAGTTTTCCATTCTATGCATTATTTTATACCTTTTTTTAGACAATTTTTAGCCTGTTCCACCCCCGGCGGGCCTATAGCTCCAGGCCATAGCCGGCCACCTTCCAGCCGTCCCCCTCCTTCACCGCCGATATGGTCAGGTACTCCAGATAATCCGCATCCGCTGCCGGACGGAACTCCATGGAGATTACGGTATCGTCTTCATCCGGCAGCCCTGCACCGTCCAGCCCCTTTACGGCCAAAAGCTGTGCCTGCGCCGCCACATGGCCATCCAGGCCGTCCGGGAATGTCTCCACTACTCCCCCGTAATCCGCCGACAGATACTGCGCCAGCTCCGCCGCGTCTCCTGCCAGATAGGCCTCCCAGAAAGCCGTTGCCAGCTGCTCCATCTGCCGGACGTCCGCCGACATGCCCTGACTGTCCGCCGACAGATCCTGGTTTTCCTCCTGCCATATGGCGAAATTGGCGGCGATGACGGGCAGTATAATCCCAAAGCCCTCCTCATATTCCGAGACCGCCGGATAAGCATAATGGATGCCCATGACCTTGCTTCCGCTTTCGCTGAGCCGGACGCAGAAGACCATTCCGTCTTCCTCTTTCCTCAGGACATCCGCGGCCTCTGTCCCGGCATAGCCCTCCTGTTCCAGGATATCCCGGGCCTCTTCCCATGTATTCCCGCTGTAATCGGCCACCCAGAACCGCACCTGTCCGTCGGATTCCCATATCCATTCGTCAGGCCCGCCGGACTTCCACCCCGATTCGGGAATCAGCAGACCATAGCCCTGGCCCTGGTACAGGTATGCGGGCTCCTCCTGGGGAATGCCCTCCTGCATATAGCGCAGCGTGTATTTCCGCCCCGGATGCGCTTCCGTCCCAGAGTCCTCTCCGGATGCATCCCTGTCAATCACGGCGGGCTCTTCATTCCTGCCCTCCGCCGCCCCTCTGTCCAAAGGCGGATCCAGGGGCAGACCATCCGCATCGCCCCCGTAGGTATCGCTGTCCGTGCCCCTTTCCAGATTCTGCGCCTGCCCCTCTGTGGCCTGCGCCGTCCTGGCAGAGGTGGCGAACACCAGCGCCAGGCACGCCACCAGCAGCGTGGACGCCATGATGGCCGCATGTTTTATTTTCTTATATCTCATGATCAGGCAGACTCTCTCTTCGATGGCGTTTTTGCTGAATCCGTTGTACAGGGGCAGCAGTACGCGCTTCTCCTCCTCCATCCCTATCAGCGTCATGGCATATCCCGCCCTGGCCTCCTCCCCGAAGCGGCGCAGCACGCCCTCGTCACAGGCCAGCTCCATATCCCGGTTCATGAGCCTGCACATGACCCAGACCAGCGGATTGAACCAGTGGAGGCACAGCGCCGCCACCATGGCCAGCTTCAGCGCAGCGTCGTGATGGCGGATGTGCACGAACTCATGCCGCAGGATATATCTCAGCTCCTGTCCGCTGCCCTCCAGCGCCCTTCCGGGAAGCAGGATGACAGGGCGCAGGCAACCGTAGGTCAGCGGCGCCAGGATTCTGTCCGACTGCCTCACCGCAATCCGTCCGATCCGGCCCCGCCGCCGTCCCGCGCACCTGTCCAGCCACTGCTGCACCCGTCCGTCCTCCACAGGCACGGCCATGCGGAACTGCCACAGGCTGCGGGCATATGCCGCCGCAAAGAATACGGCCAAAGCCAAGGCCCCCGCGCCCCAGACCGCCCCCAGCAGCCCCAGGCCGCCCTCTCCGGCCAGAGCCCTGGGCTCCTGTCCCAGGGCCAGGTCCTGCACCACAGTCCACGCGGGCTGGCTGCCCGTAATCGTCACGCCCTCCCACATCCTGGCCGGGTACGGCTCCTGCACGGCCTGGCGCTGGACTGTCTGCAGAAAGGTGTACAGGCTGAACACGGAGGAAAAGGTGAAGGGCAGCAGCAACCTGGCCAGCGCCAGGCACCAGAGGACAGGTAACGTCCTCTTGGGCAGCTTATCCAGCCAAAGGATGCGCACCGCGATGATGACCAGTATCAGCACGCCTCCGCAAAAGCTTCTTTGAATCAGTCCCATAGCCATCCTCTATTTCCCCTCCTCCACAATCCTCTTCAGCCTCTCGATCTGCTCCCCGGAAAGGGCCTTTCGGCTCAGCAGGGAGGCGAAGAGCATATCCGCCGACCCGTCGTAGATTCTGTCTATCAGCTCGTCCGTCTCCGAGGCCTGCACCTGGGCCTTGGAGACCAGCGCATGGCACAAAAAGCCCGGCTCGCTGCGCTGGATGGCCCCTTTCCTGACGCATTTCTTAATCACAGTATAGGTGGTGTTCACGTTCCAGCCGATCTCCTCCTTCAGGATATCCGAGATACGCTTTGCCGTGGAATCTCCCTCCCGCCAGAGCACGGCCATCACCTTCAGTTCCGAGTCAAATAATTTCATGTCAGATTCGTCCCTTTCTATACTACTGCAATAGTTGACGATTTCATACTATCACGATAGTAAGCCGCTGTCAATACTATTGCAGTAGTTTTCCAGTCAGCACCGCAGCCGCATCCGGCTCAGCACCGCCAGGATTTCATATTTCCTGGGCATGTCCATCCACCTGGAGCATTCTGTGAAGAAGGGGGAATAGGCGGTTTCCAGCCCTGCCTCCCCAATCTCCCCGAGCAGGCGCTCCACCTCCCGCTCCCTGCAGATCCACTGGGGCGGGACTGCGCCGGGCCGGTTTTCAGATCCCTCAACAGCCTGCCCCTCCAGGGAGAACTTCCGGAAGCGCTCCAGGGGGTTCACCTGATTGATCAGCTTCCTCACCAGGAAGGCGATGGCGTTGAGCTGGGGGATGGTGGCGATATCGTGGAGCATGCGGATGTCTATCTGCTCCTCCCCCAGAATCAGGAAGCCTAAGTCGGACACCTTCAGCACCTCCGAGGCGGAGCCCTCCGGGCGGGTGCTCAGGCGGGCGGCATCGATCTCATCCCGGAAGCTGAAATCCGCCGGTGCGGGAATCTGCCGGTGTTCCGGCCCTGTCCCCCGGCCATCCCCTCCAGGGCCTTCGCCGTCCTTCCCATCAGCCGCCCCAGGGGCGCATCTGCGCTGCAGGGCCTTCGCCGCCTCCGTCACCTGGCCGATGCAGTAGTCCTTCATCATATAGATCCGGTCCGCCGCCTGCAGGTACTCGCTGCTGCCGCCGATCACCAGTATGGTGGACACGCCGAGCCTCCCTGCAAGCTCCCGCACCCGCTCCACGAAGGGCGTGATGGGCTCCTTTTCGATCAGGGTCTTCATGACGGCATCCTGGATCATGAAGTTGGTGGCGGATTTGTCCTCGTCGATCATCAGCAGCTTCACGCCCCATCCCACCGCCTCCATGATGTTGGCAGCCTGGGAGGTGGAGCCGGAGGCATGCTCCGTGGAAAAGTCCGCCGGGTCTCCCCCGGGAATCCATTTGATGAAAGGGGACAGGTTCACATGGCGGATGCTCCTGCCGTCCTCCGCGGAAATCTTCATGGCCGAGGCATCGGTGAGCACCAGCTCCCTGCCGTCCCCCTCCACATGGTCGTAGATGCCTGCGCTCAGGGCGTCCAGCAGAGTGCTTTTCCCGGAATATCCGCCGCCCGTGACCACGGTGACGCCTTTCCGGAAGGCCATGCCCCTGACCCCGGCCACACACACCGCGTCCTCCGGCGTGGACAGGAAGGGCACCGCCCCCTGCATGGGAGCGCCGCTGCCCTTCTCCCTGGGCAGGATGCTGCCGTCCGCCACAAAGGCGCAATAGTCGCTGTCCCGCAGCCACGCCCGGATCTCCTGCTGCCTGGCATGGAGCGCCAGGGCCCGCTGCAGCCCGCTGTGGTCGAATTCGTTCACGAAACAGTTCACCGCCTCCGGCAGGTCTCTGGTCAGCATCTGCACCGCCTTCTTGTGCTTGCCCAGGGGGAGCTGCACCTGGAGCATGATGCTGACGCAGCTATAGGCAGGCACCTCCATGGCCCCGTCGATGGGCGCGATCATGCACATCACAGCCGTGGAGGATTTTACGCCATTGTCCCCCAGCCTGTCCAGGATTTCTATGGTGTCCCCCTTCAGGATCCGGTAATACTTCTGGGGAATCAGGTTCACCGCCGCCACGTTCCGGGCCAGCACCTCGCTGCCCGGCTCATAGATGAAATAATGCCCGTTCTCCCTGGCCGTGCGCTTGCGGTTGTCGTTCCCCTCATTCAGGGCCCGCACATAGGGCAGGAACGCGCGGAAGATATAGTCCAGTGCGGCCACTCCCACCTCCGCCTCCTCCAGCTTCAGCAGGTGCATGGGGATGTGGATCGTCACCGTGGGCTTCGACAGCTCCAGGCGGTTGCTCTTGGTGATCTCATAGCCAATCTCCCCGTCCCAGTACAGGGCATGGTTGTGCACGATGGGGTCTTTGTCCATGAAGCTCTCGCACATCCTGCCCTCGTAGATCTCCTCATAGGTCTCGCTGGCAGGCCTCATGTTCAATAGATAATATTTTAATCTCTTCAAATTCTGGTCTCCTTTTATACAGTGTCGTCTTCTTGATTTCGTTTTCCTGATATTGTTTTCCCGTCATCCTGTCTCTCTTTTCTCTCATAGCACATCACCTTACCCTTTCCCGGAATCCCTCGCCCGCGGCCATGGCCTCCCCGGCACATAAAAGGCGCGGCAGACAGACCTTAATCTGCCCGCCGCGCCCGTTTTCCGCGCGCGAAAAAGGCACACCAATATGTGTGCCCTGTCGTCAACAGTTATGCATAAAGGTACTTAAAAAACGGCATCCGAAATGCCCTCTGTTCAGTTGATTCGATCCACCATCCTTCTGCTTTTCTTCATATCGAGTCTCCTCCTTCAACTGAATTTTTTAAGTACAACATGAGTATAGCATTGCGCGCCGGAAATGGCAAGCAGAAAATCGCATGTCTCTCATTTTTTATGCAGGGATTTCCTGTACTCACCCGGCGGCATGCCCTCCCGGTTCTTAAAGGCCCTGCTCATGTTATACGCGTTCGTAAAGCCGCTGAGCTGCGCGATGTGCTCCAGGGTCATGTCCGTAGTCTTTAAGAGCCTGCGTATGTAGGCCATTTTTTCTTCCATGATTAGATCGTTGACGCTTTTTTGAGCCTGTGTCTGCAGAATCCTATTTAGATGCCTTGCGCTGATATGCGCATATGCGGCGACCGTCTCTGTGGTAATGCCCTTGGACAGATTAGAGGCAATATAGTACCTTATATCCGAAACCAGGGATTCCTCGTTCACCTGCAGCCCCTCCGATGACGGCATGACCTGCCGGGAGAGCTCCAGCAGGAGCAGGCAGATATTGAGCGCCACGCCTGTGGGGAGATAAGGTTGGCTGTGCATCTGCCTTATGCAGTCCTCCATATACTGCCGCAGCGGCTGGCTAGAGGCAATCGGCTTCCATGGCACTACATCCTTCATCGCGTTCCTGATATATCTGCCATCGAAGCCAATCTCGGAAAAATCCAGATAGAAGCCTGCCACGAATTCTTTGTACTCCGGGGAAATCTCGAGAAAGGAATGGGGGCACTTTGAGGGGAGCAGAAGACAGTTCCCCTTTTCCAGGCGGGTCTCATGTCCGTCCACCTCCATCCTTACAAAACCCTCCAGGGCCACATGCAGCTCATAGAAGGAGTGGTGATGCCGCTTCATGTTCCATTTTGAATCATGGGCACAGTCGCCCGTAATCCGCAGCCATACCACTGATATATTGACAAAGTCTGACTGTAGAGACCCTTTGTATTCTTTTTCGGGAAATTCCTCCGTTTTGAAGCCTGACATATATCCTCCCCGACCTAGAAAATATCAATTGTTGCATCTGCGCAATAAGTAAAAATCCTTAACTTATTCTACCATAATAGATGCGGGAAAGCAATCCTCCATATTCTTCAAGGCAAACAAAAATGATAAAATGCTAACCCAAGATGATATCTATATGTCTGACAAGGCTATTTTATTTATGCCGCTCGCAGTGTATGATTTTCACTATAAATAGAAATCCTATCACAATATATTTGTATACATCAGACATGTACATTCAATAAACCGGAATTATATAGCGCAGATTCGACAAGGAGGTTCTATGAAAGAAAAGATTATTTATTCAAAAAGGAAATTGCGGGTCCGTCTGAAACAGCACTGGCAACTCTATCTCCTGCTTGCTCCGCCCATGCTCTATCTGCTCATTTTCAACTATGCGCCGCTGTACGGACTGATCATCGCGTTCGAAGACTACAAGCCGTACCTGGGATACCTGAAGAGCCCCTTTGTGGGATTGCAGAACTTTGCCCGGTTCTTCAACTCCAACAAATTCGGGCAGGTGCTTCCGAACACCGTCATCCTGGCGTTCTATTCCCTGTTGGCAAGCTTTCCCTTCCCAATCATCCTGGCATTGTGCCTGAACTATATTCCTTCCACCAGGTTCAAGAAAGCCGTGCAGAACGTCACCTATGCGCCCCACTTCATTTCCACCGTGGTCATGGTGAGCATGCTGAACATTTTCTTTGCCCAGAGCACGGGGCTGGTGAACAATGTGCGGGACGCACTGGGTCTGGACAGGCTCCTGTTCATGGGAGAGGCGGGCGCCTTCCGCCATCTGTATGTGTGGAGCGGCATATGGCAGATGTGCGGCTGGGACAGCATCATCTACTTCGCGAGCCTGGCCGGAGTGGACGAGTCCCTGCATGAGGCCGCTATCGTAGATGGAGCTACCATCACACAGAGAATCCGCTTTATCGACCTCCCTTCCCTCAAGCCCACCATCGTCACGCTGTTCATCATGAATACCGGAAAAATCATGAGCATCGGCTTCGAAAAGGCATACCTGATGCAGAATTCGCTGAACCTGGAGACCAGTGAGATCATCGCCACCTACGTGTATAAAATCGGCCTGCTGAACCAGCAGTACAGCTACTCCACGGCCATCAACCTGTTCAACTCCATCGTCAATCTAATTCTGCTGCTGACTGTAAACGTCATTTCGAAAAAGCTGAGCGACACGAGCATCATCTGATGTCAGGAAGGACGAGTCAATGAAAAGAAAATGTAAGGAAGACAAGATTTTTCTCATATGCAACACATTTTTGGCAATCCTCTTTCTGGCGGTCTGCCTGTACCCGCTATACTTCATCCTGATAGCATCCTTCAGCAATCCCGGGATGGTATCCGGCGGAAAGGTCTGGCTGTATCCAAGGGGAATCACGCTGGCCGGCTATGAGATGATGTTCACCAAGAACGAGATATGGACGGGCTATGGCAATACCATCCTGTATACCCTGGTGGGCACCTTCATCAACCTGACGCTGACCGTGTCCGCGGGCTATGCGCTTTCCAGAAGGACGCTGCCATTCCGGCGCGGCATCAACCTGTATTTCCTTCTCCCCATGTTCATCAATGGCGGCCTGGTGCCAACCTACCTATTGATGAATGCGCTTCATCTGGTGAACACTTTCACGATCATCGTACTGATGGGAGGGGTGAATGTCTGGAATTTCGTAATCTGCCGGACCTTTTTTGAGAACAATATCCCGGAGGAGATTCTGGATGCGGCCAGGATAGACGGAAGCAGCGAGCTGAATTTCTACTTCCGCATCGCCCTTCCCCTATCCAAGGCGATTCTGGCCGTCATGATCCTGTTCTTTGCGGTAGGGCACTGGAACGGATACTACAACGCCATGATCTACCTGCGGGAAGAGAGCAGATACCCACTGCAGCTGGTGCTCCGCAATCTCCTGCTCACCACCCAGCTCTCGGCGGAGACCAGCGATTCCGGAATGGCGCAGCTGCTGAATCTGCAGAGCATGAAATACGGCGTCATCGTAATCGCCAGCGCTCCTGTGCTGATACTCTATCCGTTCATACAGAAATATTTCGTCAAAGGTGTTATGGTAGGCGCTATCAAAGGCTGACATATAAAACAGACAAAAAAGGAGGCAACTTATGAAAACAAAAAACACCAAAAGAGTCGCAAACCTTCTGGCAATCCCTCTGTCCCTCGCACTCATGCTCACGGGCTGCGGCGGCGAACCGTCCACCCAGGAGCCGGGCGCCGCGAAGGAGTCGGAGAGCAGCTCCGCTGCAGAGTCTTCCACTCCCTCAGAAGCAGCGGAAGGCGTAGTCAACAAGACCAATCTGGAAGGCCTTCCGATTGCGGCAGAACCCATCACGCTCACGGTAGGCGTGAGCGCTTCCAGCTCGTCTTTTCAGGGCGAGTGGGCAAGTCTGGACTGGATCAAACAGATCCAGGAGGTCAGCGGCATTACATTGGATTTCCGCGTCTACAACAGCAACGAGGACAAGAACCTGATGTTCACAAGCCGTGATTATCCCGATATCTCCTTCAATGTCGGGTCGGACAAGCAGATTCTGGATGCTGCCATGGGTGGGGACATCTATGCGCTGGACGAGCTGATCGACAGCTACGCGCCGACCTGGAAGGCTTATCTGGAGAAGGACGACTATGCCAGAAAGGTTGTCACCATGAGCGATGGGCATATCTACAGCCTTCCCATCGTCCGGGACGAGCCCTCCAACGGCGGGCTGCGCGACCAGTGGCTGATTCAGAAGACCTGGCTGGACGAGCTGAACCTCCAGGTACCCACTACCACGGATGAATTTTACGAGGTGCTGAAGGCCTTCAAGGAGAATGCCGGAACCGGGAGCATCCCCCAGGACGTGATTCCCTATTATACCTATGGAATCCTCAACAATGTGGGCGGCGCATTGGATATCATCAATTCATACGGCGTGCGGGTGGCCAACGAGCGCTATATGGTCACAGTGGACGACAGCGGAAAGGTGGAATTCAATTATGCCAATGAAGCCATCAAAGAGCCTCTGGCCTTTATCCGCAAGCTGTTCGAGGAAGGGCTGATTCCCGGAGAGTGCCTGACGGACGACTGGGATACCTATATCACCAAGACCCGCAGCACCCCCGCGGTGGTAGGCTCCTATCACAGCTATCAGAACCCGGATGCCACCAATACGTCCATCGTGGCAATGGGGCCTCTGGATTCCGGGAACGGAAGCCAGCCCATGATCCGGAGCCAGACCAATCATGTACAGCGCAATCACTTTACGATTTACAAAAACTGTGAGCATCCGGAAGCTGCCATGCGCCTTGCAGAGCTGATTGCCGATCCCGACTGGTCCATACAGGCCATGTACGGCATGTTCGGGGACACCTATCTCACCAAGAACGAGGACGGCAGCGTCATGATGCTCCCTTATGAGGCGGATGCCCAGGGCAAGGACAGCGCTCCCATGAACAGGGTCCCCTTCCTGTTGGCCAAGGAAATGTTCGATACCTTCACCTATGCCGAAGGCTCTGCCCAGGCCCAGCGGGACAATGCCATCAAAGACCAGTACAGCAAATATACGATTCCCACCGAAAACCTGTATCCCAATGTCATGTTCAGCACGGAGCAGGTTGACAGGCTGGCTGAGCTGAGCACGGACATCGGTGATTATGTGCTCACCACTTACTCCACCTGGATGCTCAACGGGGGCATGGACGCTGGCTGGGACGCTTATATAGAACAGCTGGACAAGCTGGGGCTGGAGGAATACATTTCCATTCTCCAGGAGGCATTGGATGCCTTCAACGCAAATTAGGGCGGCAGGACAGCACGCCAAAGGGGGACAATTATGCAGCGACATATCAGAGACGGCATCTATCCTACGATGATAGCGCCTTATGCCAGCGATGGCCGATTGGATGAAGAAGCTCTCAGGAAGCTTGTACGGTGGTATGGCAAGAAGGGCTGCCAGGGGATTTTCGCAGCCTGCCAGTCAAGCGAAGTGTTTTATCTTTCTATGGAAGAACGGAAAAGAATGGTAGAGGTCGTAAAGGACGAGGCTTCAAGGCAGGAGGAAGGGGCATCCATGACGATAGTCGCCTCCGGACATGTCTCCGAGTCCATAGAAGCCCAGGCCGAGGAACTGATGACAATACATGAGGCAGGCGCCGATGCCGTCATCCTGATCTCCAACCGGATGGACATTCCGAATACAGGAACAGGGGCCTGGGTCAGGGATTTGGAAAAGCTGCTGTACAGACTGCCTTCCGACATAAAGCTGGGCGTTTATGAATGCCCGACTCCCTACAAAAGGCTGCTGGACGATGAGATGCTGCAGACTATAAGGGATACCGGCAGGTTCTATTTCTTCAAGGATACCTGCTGCGATCCCGGCCTGCTTGAGAAAAGGGCTGTCCTCCTGAAGGGCAGCACCTTGAAGCTCTTCAACGCCAATGCCCAGACCTTCCTGGCCTCCCTGCAGCATGGCTACAGCGGCTACTGCGGAATCATGGCGAATTTCCATCCGGAACTCTATGTATGGCTCCACCAGCACTATCAGTTACTTGCGGAGGAGGCGGACCTGCTGGAGGATATCCTGTCCATGGCAGCGTTTACGGAGGCCCTGCCCTATCCGGTCACCGCAAAGCACTATCTGAGCCAGTATGAGGACATTCCGATGACAGCGATCAGCCGCTCCTGCGGCCGGGAACTGGAAACCTACGACAAGCTCATTCTGGAACAGCTCTACAGACTAAGCCGGCACTATAGCCAAAGACTGGCGGAAAGGACATAATCATGAAAGGCAACAGCAACTGGAATTACAGGCCATATCTTCCGGCAAACAGATATTCTGAACGGGGCAATCCCTTCATCTGCCGCCTGGCACCGCGGGAAACCGACTGCGAGGCAGAATGGCTGGGCGAGGGGGATTCCTTCACCCTCTGCTATTCCCTGCGCGGGCAGGATTCCTTCACTCAGGTGCAGACGGATACCCACTTTTATCGAATCGAGAACCTACAGGCAGACAGGGAATATGAACTATATGTGGTGGATCACAAGGGCAGACAGAGCCCCATCCGCCTGATACGGACAGGGGAGTGCGTGGGGACAATCGTAAACTACCTGCACCCTGAGGACACCGTGTATGGCTTCTCGGGACAGTATCTCTGCTCCCCCTCCATCATACGGCTTCCGGGCGGCTCGCTTCTGGCCTCCATGGATGTGTTCCGTGGAAACGCCCCCCAGAACCTGCAGCTCCTATTCGGCTCTGATGACGGCGGCGGCCACTGGCACTATGTCACGGACATTTTCCCCTGTTTCTGGGGGAAGCTGTTCTGGCATCAGGAAAAGCTCTTTATGCTCGGCGTGTCCAGGGAATACGGCGATCTGCTGATCGGGTGCTCCGAGGATTTGGGCAGGAGCTGGGGCACCCCCACCGTCATCCTGCGCGGATCGTCTTCCTCCGCGGAGGACGGAAACCACCGGGCGCCCATGTGCGTGTTGCACAGCCACGGCAGATTGTGGACAGGGACGGAGTATGGCTCCTGGCATAACCGGCAGTTCTATGCCTCTCTGCTGTCCATAGAGGAAGGCGCCGACCCAATGGTGGCCGCCAACTGGAGCCTCACAGAATTCGTCCATCCGGACGTGGCGTTCCATGCGGACCTATCCGGAACGCCGGGCGGAATCGAAGGAAATGCCGTAGAGCTTCCGGACGGAAAGGTGGTGGACTTCCTCCGCTATGAAAAAGACAAGGCCCTCCTGCTGGAAGCGGCCCCGGAGGATCCGGAAGCCCCCATGACAGCGCAGCGCATCGTGGACTTCCCATTGGGCCATACCAAATTCGACATCGAAAGGCATACAAGCGGCGTATACTACGCCTGCGGGAACCCCTTCCCCGGAAGAACTGTGCTGGCCCTGTATTCCTCCCGGGATTTCGTCCACTGGAAAAGGGAGGCAGATGTGATAAACCGCTCGGAATATGACATAAAGGAAATCGGATTCCAGTATCCCTCTATCTGCTTTGACGGCGATGACATCCTGATTTTGAGCCGCACGGCCTGGAACTGCCCCCATAATTTCCATGACAGTAATTTCATTACCTTCCACAGGCTTTCCCTGACCTGAAAGCCCAGGACCGCACCGGGGTTCCACTTCCCGGTGCGGCCCTGCCCTTCAATCCTCCAGCACGTCAAAGGCCGTACCGCAGGCCCAAGGGCTTCCCACATCGCAACGGCCATGGTGGTACCGACGAGCCACTACCTCTCCCTGTCCCTCCACTACGTCCAGCTTTATCCGGCTGTCCCCTGCCTGGGTACGGCCGTCCAGCAGGGCAATCAGCGCATCTACATCATTTTCCTGTATTTTCCTGTTCTCCATCGTTTCCTCCTCATCCTTTCCAAAATACTCATGGCATAGCATCTGGTACAGCATTTATCGGTATAGCATTTATCCGCTCCATCCCTTGCAAAGAATCCCTTCCTATGATAAAATGACACCGTCTACAGCAACGTGATAGCAAAGGCATTGCGCCCCGCGCGCCATCACATCCAACGAGAAAAACGAGGAATCCAAATGAATGAACTGAAGCTGAACAACAAGCGGACCGTCCTGGTGGGCCTGGCCTTCCTGTCCATCTGCTCCTTCTGGCAGATGTACGACAGCGTGGTGCCCCTGATCCTGCGGGAGACCTTCGGCATGGACGAGTCCCTGACGGGCATCATCATGGCCGCGGACAATATACTGGCCCTGTTCCTGCTGCCCTTCTTCGGCGGGCTGTCGGATCGGACCAGCTCCCGGCTGGGCCGCCGCACGCCATATATCATCGCGGGCACCGCAGCCGCCGTCATCCTGATGAACCTGCTGCCCGCGCTGGACAACAGCTACTCCCAGGCGGCCGCGCCCTTCAAGCTTGTGGCCTTCGTCATCGTGCTGGGGCTGCTGCTGGTGGCCATGGGAACCTACCGCTCTCCCGCCGTGGCCCTGATGCCCGACGTGACGGCAAAGCCCCTGCGCAGCAAGGCCAACGCCATCATCAACCTGATGGGGGCCGTGGGCGGCATCCTGTATCTGGGGGTGGCGGCGGTGCTCTACCCCACGGCGAAGGTATCCCAGCTTGCCCATGTGGACTACCGGCCCCTGTTCGTCATCGTCTCCGCGATTATGGCTGCGGCGGTCATCGTGCTCCTGCTCACGATCAGGGAGCCTGCCCTGGCCGCGGAGAACCAGGCCCTGGAGAAGCGCCATCCCGAGTGGAACCTGGCCCAGGACGACGGGCACGGCAGCGAGACCCTTCCCGGGCCGGTGAAGCGCAGCCTCTGTTTCCTGCTGGCCTCCATCGCCCTGTGGTTCATCGGCTACAACGGCGTCACCACCTGGTTCACCACCTATGTGTCCCAGGTCATGGGCGAGGGGCTGGGCGGCGCGTCCACCTGCCTCCTGGTGGCCACCGCAGGGGCAATCGTCTCCTATATCCCCATCGGTATCCTGGCCTCGAAGTTCGGCCGGAAGAAGACCATACACGCCGGCATCATCCTGCTGGCCGCCTGCTTCCTGGCGGGATTCTTCCTGACCACCCTGTTCTCCTCCATCAATGCCGTCATGTATGTGGCCTTCGCCCTGGTGGGGCTGGCCTGGGCGGCCATCAACGTGAACTCCCTGCCCATGGTGGTGGAGATGTGCCGGGGCGGGGACGTGGGCAAGTTCACGGGATATTATTACACAGCCTCCATGCTGGCCCAGGTGATCACGCCGGTGGTGGCAGGTTCTTTGATGAAAAGCATCAGCTACCAGATCCTCTTCCCCTATGCCGCCTTCTTCGTGATGCTCAGCTTCCTCACCATGTGCTTCGTGCGCCACGGGGACAGCAAGGCCCAGGCCAAGAAGGGGCTGGAGGCTTTCGAGGATATGGACGACTGATGTCCCCCGCCAGGCTGCCGGGAGGGCCCGGAGCCGGCAATAGAATTTTTATTTGTAATATCAGAAAGAAAGGTGCGTTCCAATGATAATCATATGCAGGATACTGTTGGCAGCATTCATTGTAGTCATACTCTGGTGCCTGATGCTGCTGCCCAGACGGGGGCACTTCGGCTGGGACAGGCTGGCGGACGCCAGATATGCCCACCGGGGGCTCCACGACATGAAGCAGAATATCCCCGAGAATTCTATGACGGCCTTCCGCCGCGCCGTGGAGAGCGGCTTCGGGGCGGAGCTGGACGTCCATCTCATGGCAGACGGCCATCTGGCGGTGGTCCACGACAGCGACTTGAGCCGGGTCTGCGGCAGGAGCGCAGTCATCGAGAACCTGCGGGCGGAGGACCTGAAGGACTATCCTCTGCTGGGCAGCGGCGAGTCCATCCCCCTGCTTCCGGAGGTCCTGGCATTGTTCGAAAAAAAGACTCCCCTGATCATCGAGCTGAAGGTGGAGCACGGCAATGCCTCTGCCCTCACGGACGCGGTGATGGCGCTCCTGCGGGGCTGGGAGGGCACCTATTGCATCGAGTCCTTCCACCCGGCGGTGCTGCTGCATCTGAAGAAGCATTATCCCAATGTCATCCGGGGACAGCTGTCGGAAAATTTCCTGCGCACCAATGATGCCGGGACCCTTACATGGCCTGTGCGGGCCGTGCTGACCCTGCTGCTGACCTCCTTCGCCACCCGGCCGGACTTCATCGCCTACAACTACATAGACCGCTCCTGCCCCAGCCTGCGGCTGATGAAACGGCTCTACGGCGTCCATGAGGTGGGCTGGACAATCCGCAGCAAGGAAATCCTGGAGCGCCTGGAGCAGCAGGGGGTCATGCCCATCTTCGAGGGCTTCCTGCCATAGGCTGTCAGGGGTGCCGCCAATGCCACCCACTGCGCAGCCCGCTTACAGCTCCAATCCCCGGAAGAAGTTCAGCACCCCGTCCTCCACAGCCAGATGGTCTGTCCGCTCCCTGTCCATCTCGTAGAAATACTTCCCGGTGCCCAGGCTCACGGACAGGCTGTCCAGCGGGAACCCCTTCTGCCGCACCCCCGCATAGGGCACTGCAGTGATCAGGAACACCTCGCTGGCTGTGCTGTCGTCCATGGCCTCATAGATATGCTCCCTGTCCATCACCAGGCACACCCCATGGCGGTATCTCGCCCGCAGATTCCCATACTTTTTCGCCAGCCCGCCGTAATACGCCAGCATTTCCTGATCCGTCAGGTACTTCCCGCCCACAGTCCGCACGTGGATGCCCGGCTGGAGCTCCTGGGGCAGATCTTCAAAATACAGTCCCGAATCACAGGAAAACACAGGAACCTGGTAAAAATCATAGTAGCACAGGGCCTTCTGCCTGGCGTTCTCCAGGGGGGTGCTCCCGTCCTCGGAAGGGTTGGGCGCTTCCCTGTCCATGTCGGCCAGCCCCAATATCTCAAAATCCAGCTCCGCCAGCCTGCGGCGCATGGCGTTCAGCTTGGCCTGGTTGCCTGTTCCAAACAATATCTTTTTCATAGCATGTTCCTTCCATATACCTCAAATGTCCAACTCCCTGCGGCGCACGGCATTCAGTCTAGTACCCCAGTGCATGAATCCTTGCGCAATCAATACTCGGGAATTCATGCACCGGTGTACCGGCCGGGTCAGAGCTCAGCTTCCGCCTGCAGGCGCAGGCCAATCACCCATAGATGCGGAAGGCCTCCGTCTCCTTCTCGAACCGTCCGCTCTGCTCCCTCCATTCCTCCAGCAGCTCTTCCAGGGTAAGGGTCCCATAGAGGTAATCGTCTATCCGCCTGCTTCCGGCCAGGTAATGGAGATGCTTGTTCCCCTGGCCCTGGTCGTTCAAGGTGAACTGCTCCGGGTAGAGCCGCACCACCTGGCGCATGAGCTTAAGCGCCGTGGGGATGAAGTCCAGGGTCTTGTCCAGCGGCGCGAACTCCAGGCCAAAGCACACCTCCCCGGCGTACTCCCGCTCCACCGGCACAAAGGCCCGCTGCCTGAAGATAACCTTGTCTTCCCTCACCTCATCCTTCATCTCCCGGTACAGCTCCTCCATCTTCACATAGGGCGCGCCGTACATCTGGAAAGGCTTGGAGCTGCCCCTTCCGGCGCTCAGGGAGGAGCCCTCCAGGAAGCAGCCGCCGCAGTAACAGATGGTGCTGTGGAAATCCACCAAAGCCGGGGAAGGGATGTTCCAGAGCAGCCCGGTATCGCTAAAATAAGTATCCCTGGTATACTGTTCCATGGGAATCACCCGGTAGTCCAGCTCCAGTCCCCTGTGCGCCAGGAAATAGCGCCCCACCTCCCCGCAGGTCAGGCCGTAGCGCACCGGCAGCCCGTAGTCCCCGATGAAGGAGGCGAATTCCGGCAGGATGGTCCCGCCGCTGACGATCCGGTTCCCCAGAGGATTCGGGCGGTCCAGCACCACGAAGGGGATGCCTGCCCCGGCCGCGGCCTCCATGCAGTAGGTCATGGTGTAGATATATGTGTAATACCGTAATCCCACATCCTGGATATCATACACAAGGATGTCTATGTCCGCCAGCTCCTCGACTTCCGGCCGCAGATGGTTCCCGTACAGGGAATGGATGGGAATCTGATATTTGGGGTAGACATCGTTTCCCACCTCTTTCCCCGCGCCCTCCCCGAACATGCCGTGTTCCGGCGTGAACAGCTTCCCAATCCGCAGCCCCCTGTCCATGAACAGGTCCACGTTCACCCTCCAGAGGGAATCCACCCCGGAATAGTTCGTGATCAGCCCGATGCGCTTCCCCCTGAAAATCCCTTCGAATTCCTCCAGCCGATCCAATCCCAGTACCGTCCTCATATCCGCCCCTGCCTTTCCTGGCCTGTAAGGCCATGCGCAATGCATTTCCAGCATCTTCCAGCCATCTTATTGTACCATACAATCCGCGTATCGGGAACCTGGTTTTGCCCCGGCGCGAATGCCGTTTTGCGGGATTGCCGTTTCTATGGCGGCATGGTATACTATGGTATGTTATTCGGAAAAAGATGCACAAAGGAAGAGAATTGATATGACATACGTTTTGACAGATCTGGTCTGGCTGTTTTTCATCTACTCCTTCGCGGGCTGGTGCGTGGAGGTGTGCTTCGCCGCGTTCAGCCGCAGGAAGTTCGTGAACCGGGGCTTCGTGAACAGCCCCTACTGCACCATATACGGCTTCAGCGCGGTGCTCTTCGCGGTGTTCCTGCCGGAGCTTGTGGGCAGCCTGTTCTTCCTCTTTCTGGGGGGCCTGCTGCTGGCCTCCATTGTGGAATACACCACGGGCATGCTCATGGAGAAGATTTTCCGCAGGAAATTGTGGGATTATTCTGAAATCAAGTACAATTTGGGCGGCTATGTCTGCCTCCGGTATTCCCTGCTGTGGGGGCTGCTGGCCGTGGCCACCATGCGCTTCCTGAACCCGGTGCTGTGCGGTCTGCTGCGGGGCATCCCCCGGCCTGTGACTTTGGTGGCGCAGTGGACTGCCGCAGGGCTTCTGGCGGCGGATTTCGTCACCACCTCCATGGCAGTCCTGGGCATGAAGGTCACAGCGAAGCGCCTGTCCCAGCTCTCCGAGGGCATGCAGCAGACCTCCAGGCTCCTGGAGAACCGCCTCACCGCCGGGGTGCAGAAGCGGATGCAGCGCTCCTTTCCCTCCATCAATCCGGAGGACATCGCGGCGGACATCCGGGCGAAATCGGAGCGGGCCAAGGCAGGGCACGCGGTGTTCGCGGAAGGGTGCTGCTTCTATAAGCTGACAGCGCTGTTCTTCATCGGGGCGTTCCTGGGGGATCTGACGGAGACTGTCTTCTGCCTCCTGACCACCGGGGTGCTCATGAGCCGCAGCAGCGTGGTGTACGGGCCTTTCAGCATCGTCTGGGGCCTGGGCTGCGCGCTGCTGACCCTGTTCCTCTACCGGTATCGGAACAGGAGCGACAGGCACATCTTCCTGGCGGGCACGCTGCTGGGGGGCGCTTACGAGTATGTCTGCAGCGTGTTCACGGAGCTGGTCTTCGGCACGGTATTCTGGGACTACAGCGGCTTCGCCTTTAACCTGGGCGGGCGCATCAACCTGCTTTATTGCTTTTTCTGGGGGATTGCGGCTGTGGTGTGGCTGAAGATGATCTATCCGAAGCTGTCGGATCTGATAGAGAGGCTGCCGGTGCGGGCGGGGAAGATTCTGTGCAACTGCCTGATTGTGTTCATGGTCTTGAATATGGCCGTCTCCTCCCTGGCGCTGGCAAGGTATACGCAGCGGCATACGGACGGCGCCGGGAAAGAAACGGCAGAAAGCGCCTCCGCCGATGACAGGGCCCAGGATGATGATCCGCTGGCCGCCTTTTTGGACGAGCATTTCCCGGATGAGCGGATGGAACGGATCTATCCCAATGCGAAGCTGGTGGAGTGAGCGGGAGGCAGCGCAGCCTCCTGCCCATTTTGCGCAACTGTCATGGCATCAGCCCCTCTCGAGGAATTCGGCCGGTGCCATGATTTCAGGATGTTCCAAACCGGATTCCAAAAAATCCTTATCGCCAGTCACAAGGATATCTGCCTTTGCCATAAGCGCTGCACGTAAAATCGGGCGGTCCTTTACATCCCTAATCTGGGATTCCGATACATCTTCATCCACTGGAACCGGCACCAATTCCAGTGTCAGCAGTGCGGTTGAGAGAAATCTGTCCAATGCGGCAAGTCGCATCGGAAATTTCTTATTGAATACCCGCTTCATTTCGTCTACATTCTGCTCACAGATTAGACCGTGGTTAGGATAGGAAGCAGCTTTTACATAAGCCTGATAGGGCACGCCGCTGGCGCTTAACGCTGCAGATATGAGGACATTTGTATCAATCAGGACCCTCATAGATTTTCGTCCTCATTCCTTAATTCTTTCACAAGCGCCATGACATCGTCATCAGACATAAGACCGGCACGTTCCGCCTCTCCCACCATTTCACTTTGGAGCATCTGCATGGCATAGACGGCTGAGTTCACAATGCGGACAGTACCTCCTTCCACAATAAAAGAAATTCGGTCTCCGCTTGTTACGCCAAGCACCTTACGGATATCCTTCGGAATGGTGACCTGGCCTTTTGCCATCACCTTTGCGTTGTCAACAAAAGCGTGTGCGTACATATCTTTCGCCTCCTGTCTTTTTGGATAACCATCCTTCCATCATTACATGACACGGAAAGTAGGGATTTCCCTACTTTTATTATATGCGGCTGTCATGAAAAAATCAAATAAAATTGCTGAATGAAATTTGTTTTTCGGACGCCCTCACCGACAGCAGATTTCCCCATACATCTCCGGCCGCCTGTCCCGGAACAGCCCCCAGCTGAAACGCATCTCTTCTATGGCATCCAGGTCGAAGGTATGCATGATCGCCTTCTCCCGGTCCCTGCCCGCGTCCTCCAGGATCTCCCCTGTCTCGTCCGTGATGAAGGAGGAGCCGTAGAAGGTCAGGGCAGAGGACTGGCCGTTATTCTCCTTTGAGGGCGCCACGGTCTCCTGCCCGATGCGGTTAGCCGCAACTACCGGCACCACATTGGCCGCGGCGTGGCCCTGCATGCAGCGCCGCCAGTGGGGCATGCTGTCGCACTCTATGATGGGCTCGGAGCCGATGGCCGTGGGATAGAGCAGGATCTGCGCCCCCATCAGGGCCATGCACCGGGCCGCCTCCGGGAACCACTGGTCCCAGCAGATGCCCAGGCCGATTTTGCCGTAGGCAGTGTCCCAGACCTGGAAGCCCGTATTCCCCGGGGTGAAGTAGAATTTCTCCTGATAGAAATGGTCGTCGGGGATATGGGTCTTGCGGTATACGCCCTTCAGCTCCCCGTCCGCGTCGATCATGGCCACGGAATTGTAGGTCACGTTCCCCGCCCGCTCGAAGAAGCTCACCGGCAGCACCACCTTCAGCTCTGCGGCCACCTGGCGCAGCCGGCACACCGCCGGATTCTCCCACACCGTCATGGCCAGCCTGTAGGAATCATAATTCCGCTCCTGGCAGAAATACCATGTTTCGAAAAGCTCCGGCAGCAAAATCACCTGGGCCCCGTCCCCGGCTGCCTGCCGTATCCATCCTTCCGCCGCCGCCAGATTCTCCTCCCTGGAGCGGTTGCAGTACATCTGCACTGCCGCCACCGTCAACTCCTGTCCCATACATCCTCCACCTTTCTATCAAAATGCAAATACCTCAATATATCCGCCAACCCTTCCAACATACCATCCCCAGCAGCAGCACAACCAGCCGACAAACCGTCGCAATCTGGAAGAATGCCCTCACAAAGCGAGCCTTGTTCGCTTGGGCATTCTGACCTGTGAAACTGGCTCGCAAAGCGAACTTGTTCGCAAGCGAGTCGTATTTGCAAGCGAGTCGTATTCGCAAGCGAACCTTGTTCGCTTTGAGAGCCTGGAAGTTCCTGGCGGACGTCCTAAAGAGGTGGGCTATGCCCTCTCTTGGCCCCCTAGAACTTCTTCTCACACCGGCACCTGCTGGGTGATGCAGTGGATGTTCCCGCCCCCGATCAGGATATCCCGGGCGTAGATCTGCACCACCTCCCTGTCCGGAAACAGCCCCTGCAGGATCTCCTTCGCCGCCTGGTCGGCAGGATCCCCGAAGCCCGGCATCACGATGCTGCCGTTGGCGATGTAGAAGTTCACATAGGAGGCCGCCAGCCGCTCCCCCGCCGTCCTGGCGGGCTGGTCCCGGCAGGCGTCCAGCCCCCGGCACTCCTCCTCCGTGATGGTCACGGGCTTCGGCAGGGGCAGCTTGTGCACTCTGATTCTCCTGCCCTTCGCGTCCAGGGCCTGCTCCAGGTAATCCAGGCAGGCCCTGGACATGGCGTACTGCACGTCCGTCCGATCCTCCGTCCAGGCCAGCACCACCTCCCCCGGCGCGGTGAAGGCGCAGATGTTGTCCACATGCTCGTTGGTCTCGTCGTTGTAGATGCCCCGGGGCAGCCAGAGGATCTTCGATACGTTCAGATACGCCCGCAGCACCTCCTCGATCTCTTCCCTGGAAAGCGCCGGATTCCGCCCCCCGCTCAACAGGCAGCTCTCCGTCACCATGCAGGTCCCCTCCCCGTCCACATGGATGGAGCCGCCCTCCAGGATGAAGTCCCGCTTGCAGTACACGTCCTTCTCCAGCAGGTCGCAGAGCTTCCGCGCCATCTGGTCGTCCTTGTCCCAGGGGAAGTACAGGCCGTCGTGGAGGCCGCCCCAGGCGTTGAAGCCCCAGTCTATGCCCCTTATGACACCCGTGTCGTTTTTTACAAAGGTAGGCGCGTAGTCCCTGGCCCAGGCGTCATTGCTGGACATCTCCACCACCCGGATATGGGCGGGGAGCAGGGCTCTGGCATTGTCGTACTGGGCCCCGCTGGCGCAGACCGTCACCTGCTCCGACCTGGCGATGGCCTCGGCCACCTCCGCGAAGGCCCTTCTGGCCGCATATCCGCCGTACTGCCAGGAGTCCGCCCTCTCCGGGAATATCAGGATGCAGCCCTGATGGGGCTCGAACTCCGCGGGCATCCGGAAGCCGTCCGCGGACGGAGTGGAAGCTTTGATGATTTCCATGAATTAACCCTCTCCGGAAAAAAATTCCTTAATTTTTTTACCTATATTTTTTATAATTCCTTAAGTCCAAGGTCAAACTTTAGACACATTTTCAGGGTATGATAGAGACATAAACAAAGGAGCTGTTGAATTTTGATAAACAATGGTCAGGGTTCTGTCAGCTTCGACTAATAGCAATACCGCGCAAGCGGTTTTACTATAAAACCTTTCCCTTTCATGTTTTCTTTTATATTTTACTCCCTTAAAGGATCCGGGATGCCGGGTCCTTTTTGTGTCGCAAAAAAACGCCCGCCCCTGCCCCCCAACGCCGAAAAGCGCTTTTCGCTCACAGTTTATAAATCCTTAAGCCCATGGTCAAACTTTGAACACATTTTCAGCCTACAATGGATAATAAAGGAAACAACAATACCGCGTAGGCGGTTTCACCATAGATAACCTTTCCCTTTCATGTTTTCTTTATATTATTTCACTCCTTGAAAGAGCCTGGGGCACCGGGCTCTTTTGATGTCATGGAAAACATGGAAAGATTTCCCCCTGCCGCTCCGCTATGACAGCCTCTCTCTGAAATCCTGGTAGCCGAACTCCTTCACGATGGCGCATTCCCCGTTTTTCCTGCGCAGGGCAATGGCCGGCAGGGGCATCCCGTTGAAGGTGTTGTTCTTCACCATGGAATAAATCGCCATGTCCTGGAATACCAGCCTGTCCCCCTCCTTCAAGGGCCTGTCGAAGGAATAGTCCCCGATGATGTCCCCGGCCAGGCAGGTGGGCCCGCCCAGGCGGTAAGTGCAGGCCTTCTCCCCCGGCTCCCCGCTTCCCCGCAGCGGCGGCCTGTAGGGCATCTCCAGCACGTCCGGCATGTGGCAGGCCGCGGAGGTGTCCAGGATGGCTATGTCAATTCCGTTATGGAGGGTTTCCAGCACCTCCGCAATCAGAAATCCGGCGTTCAGCGCCACCGCCTCCCCGGGCTCCAGGTACACCGTCAGCCCGTATCTGTCCTGCATCCTCCCGATGCAGCGCTCCAGCCTGGGTATATCATAGCCCGGCCGGGTGATATGATGGCCGCCGCCGAAATTGATCCATCTCATGCCGGCCAGGTATCTGCCGAACTTCTCCTCCACCGCCTCCAGGGTGGCCTCCAGGGCATCGGCGTCCTGCTCGCAGAGGGTGTGGAAATGCAGGCCGTCCAGAAGCTGTAAGGAAGCACGATGCAGCCCGGCCTCAAAGGCTTCCAGGGTCACCCCCAGCCGGGAGCCCGGGGCGCAGGGGTCATAGATGGCGTGCCCCTCCTGGGTGGAGCGCTCCGGATTGATGCGCAGCCCCATGCTCTTCCCCGCCGCCTTTGCCCCGGGGCCGAACCGCTCCGCCTGCTTCCAGGAATTGAAGACGATGTGGTCGCAGCAGCGCAGGATTTCCCGGAATTCCGCCTCTTTATATGCGGGTGAAAAAATATGGTTCTCCACCTTCCTGCCCCGGGCCCTAAGGGGCTTAGCCATCTCCTCGGCGCAGAGCCTGGCCTCGTACAGGCCGCTGGCCGTGGCGCCGCAAAGGTACTCCCCAATCAGGGGATACAGGGCGTACATGGAAAAGGCCTTCTGGGCCAGCAGGATCCTGGCTCCTGTCCGGTCCATGACGCCCTTCAGTATCTTCAGGTTTTCTTCTATCAGAGCCTCGTCCACCACGTAGCAGGGCGTGGGCAAAAGCCGCCCCATGTCCGCCCATTCCGCTTCTGTCATTTTCTGTCCTCCTGATGCGCGCAATCCATAAACCCCTTTTTGCGAAGCCTTTGCGGTGCGGGATTGTCTGCGCCGTCAAATCCTCCTGAGCCTTTCCAGCACCGTCCTGGCACAGTCCTCCACGAAGGCATCCATCTCTTTTTCCGTCAGATAGGGATACTCCCGCTCCAGGTTCTCCCTCCCGGCCCTGTAAAAGCCTGTGATATACACCCTGCGGTCGTCAAGGGCATCCCTTCCGAAGATATCCATGTAGGAATTCACGAAGCCCTGGGCGGCCTCATAGACGGCAAATGCCCGAAAGTCCGGATGCTTTTTCAGATAGACAAAATCCAGGTCGTACCAGTCCCTTTTCATGGCACGGTTCAGCTCGTCCCTGTCCCCCCCAAATGCCTGGGAATGCTTTGCCAATTCCGGCCGGTAGATGCGCCAGGCCCATTCCTGGTCGGTCAGCAGATGGACCAGGTAACCCAGGAAGAAAGAGTATTCCTCCACGTTGTAGGCCTGCCGCTGCCCTTCGCTGAAATACCGATCCAGGAAAGCCTGGACATTGATTTCCTTGGGCTCCCCATCCTTGTTTATCCGGAAATGGGACACCCTGCTGTCCGGCGTATAGGCCGTCCAGTCCGCATTGGGCAGGCCGCTGTCCGGCGCGATGTTCCCCACCACGAACTGGGTCTGCGCGATTCCCTCCAGGCAGTCCAAAAGCCGATCCGCTATCCGCAAGTGTACCATCCATGTCGCCATGTCCATTCTCCTCTTTCAGATACGGAACGCCCCCTCGGAGCTTCCGTCCATGGTATGTCTATACTACCATGGCTGCCCGGCCTATTCAAGCTGTTTTTTATCTGTCGGAAATGTGTTGACATAATACCCGCATTTTCGTATAATACTGATAGAGGACAGAAATGTCCCAAAGAAGCGGTGTACCCTACCATAAAGTGGGAGTTAAAGAAGCGGTGTACCCTACCATGAGTGGGAGCCAAAAAAGCGGTGTACCCTACCATAAGTGGGAAATAAAAAGCAAAGGGCTAAGCTGAAAAACTTAGCCTTTTTGTGACGAAAGGAGGATTTTATGCATTTTTCATTTTATTTGATTGATGCCGATTACTGTAATTATCTAAGGGAAGCCGACCCCTGTGTCCCCTACAACATGGAGCACAAGGCGGCACGTCCATTTATAGGAATTGTATTCACAGTCAATGGATTTCACTACTATGCCCCCTTATCCTCTCCCAAGAAAAAACATTTACATATGAAGAACCAACCGGATTTCCTGAAAATCAACCGCGGCGAATGGGGCGTAATCAATTTCAATAACATGATTCCTGTCCCCTTTGAATGTCTGACAAAGATAAACCCGCAAATCCATGCATCGGATTCCAAGCAGGATATCTCTTACAAGAATCTTCTATCTAATCAATTATCATGGTGCAATTCCCATAAAGACGCAATCCTGAAACAGGCTGATAAGTTATACCACATTATCACACAAGGAAAAGCATGGGGCAGCCTGTCCGAACGCTGCTGCAATTTTTCCGTCGATGAACAGAGATGCCTCTTATACCGCCTCAGCCCTATTTCGGATAACCCATAGCAAGAAAGTCTGCGCATCCCCTCACCCCTGCTCCAGCCGCAGCCGCCTGTAGATCAGCACGGCACATCCCGCGGTCACCCATTCCGTAAAGCAGAACGCCCACCATACCCCGTCCGCCCCCAGAAAGGCGGTGAACAGGTACGCCGCCGGGATGATCACCGCCCCGTAGCGCAACAGGGAGATCACCAGGGACTGCCCTCCCCTGCCCAGGCCCTCCAGCGCGCCGCAGCAGGTGACGGAGCATGCCGACAGGACGAATCCCAGGCTGATGATCCGCAGGGCCGTCCCGCCGATCCCTATGGTATCCGGGCTGTCCGTGAACAGGCCGATCAGAGCTTCCGGCATCAGCCAGGAGACCACGGTGCCCGCCAGCATGATTCCCATGTTCATGGCCAGGGCCGTGCGGTAGATCCTCCGCACCCGCCCGTATTCCCCTGCGCCGTAATTGTAGCCGAGCAGAGGCCTTATGCCCTGGATGATGCCGTTGGCGGTGAGATAGATGAAGGTCTGCAGCTTGTAATATACCCCCAGCACCAGCACATATTTCTCCGAGAAACCGGCCAGCAGCCCGTTCAGCACGGTAATCAACAGGGAGGGCAGGGCCAGGTTCAGGGTGGCCGATATCCCCACGGAATACAGCTTTTTCACGATTCCGGCCTCGAAGACCATATATTTCCTTCCCAGCCGCACCGGAATGGGCCGCAGTACATAGAACAACAGGTACACCGCCAAAGTGATGCACTGTCCGATTCCGGTGGCATAGGCCGCCCCGGCGATGCCCATGGCGGGGATCGGACCCGCCCCGAATATCATCAGGGGATCCAGCAGGATATTTGCCACGCAGCCGCACAGCATGCTGAACATGGAGACTTTCATCTTCCCCGCTGCCTGAAAAATCTTTTCAAAAGACAGCCCCAAAGCGATGACAGGGGAAAAGAGGAAAGCCCTGTCCGCATAGCACAGCGCCAGCTCCCCGATGGCTCCACTGGCAGTGAAATTCCGCAGGAACACCGGCATCCCCAGGATACAGACAGCCGCCAGCAGGATGCCCTGGAGGAAGCTCAGGAGCGTCCCCACCGTGGCGGCCCGATTGGACCTCTCCTGCTCCCTCGCCCCCAGATAGAAGGCGATGACGGCGTTCATGCCCACCCCGAAGCCGATGGCGATGGCATTGATCAGGTTCTGCACCGGATACACCAAAGCCAGCGCGGTCATGGCCTCCTCGCTGACTTTAGCCACGAAATAGCTGTCAATGATATTGTACAGCGCGTTCACCGCCATGGACAGCACCATGGGCAGGGACATGGACACCACCAGCGGCAATATCCTTTTTTCTTTCATAAATGTCTGATCCATCCTCTTCTCCCTTCTCGCCCCTCCCGGGAACGCCGCGCTTCTCCGCGCAAAAAAGCCACGCAGTCACTCTGTGCGACTGCGTGGCGAAAAAAGATTTCTCTTGAAAAATCCACTCCCCGGAGGGTTTTATAGAATTTTTATACCATATTTCCGGTCAAAATGCAAGCAAAAATAATGTCATTTTACTCCGCCTCATTTTACCCCGACACCAATCGTGCCGGACGGTTTTATCTTTTCTCCGGTCATCAGGATAATCTGCAGCGACGTGTTTTCCGTGTCCCACCTGTAGCCTTTGCTTGCAAACTCATCGGAAGAATTTTCCATTTTGTCCGTTTCCTGCCCGTACAGCGATGTCAGCGTCTGCACCTGCTCCGCAATCCATTCCTCGTAGTCCTCTCCCAGATGGAAGCTGAATTTGACCGTTGACAGGCCGCCATCATGGAACTCAAAGGCGGCAGTGGCGTTACGGCCCCCCAGCTCGAAAGGGGTATCTGCATTGTATTCGATGTACTCGCCATCGGCTTCCCATTTCATGCCCTCCGTAAGCTCATATGGCAGGGCCTTTTTCACATCCTCCAGAGACGCCCCCCACGCTAACCCGCCGAACTGATACTCGCCGTCCGCGCTCAGCTCATCCAGCGGCACTGCCTTAGGCCCGCTCTGCTTCCTGGCCAGCATGAAATATGCCGCAACAGCAAGGACGGCTACGGCCAACAGGATTGTGGCGGTAATGGCAAATGATTTCTTTTTCTTCATAAGAACACCTCCTCGTCTGAACACAAAGAATGAATAGTTTCCAATCCTCAGCCATACCATGAAATATCTCTGCATGGTCGCAAAGGCTGAATCGCAGAATCAAAAAAGTCATTCCACATTTACACCAATCGTACCGGACGGTTTTGTCGCATCTCCGGCCCTAAATGATTCGCCCTGAAGGATAATCTCCATAAAGTTTGCGTCCGCGGAAAAAACGGTTCGCTCAGAGGTAACGATTGCCACATTTCGGAAGCCTCTGTCAAAATATATATATCCGTTTTCCATTATAGGAACACGCTCTGTTTCACGCTCTATATAATCCCACCTATAAATCGATTCAAAAAAGTAATCCTCCAAATGAAAGCTCGGTCCCAAACTGTTGTATACAAAAATAGCATCTTCTTCTGTTTGGATTGTTATCGTTCCGGTCAATCTGTTCAACAGCCAGTCTATGTTCCTGTTCTTTATAACTATTTTAACCTCGTTATGAACTCCCTCCTCAACAACCACACCATGAAACGTCGTGGTGTGGCTGCAAAAACAGAAAACTATAATTGCAATACCAATTACAGCGAAACTTGCCAAAATCCGCTTTTTCATTCTCGAATTTGCTCCCAAATCAGAAATTTTCTCTATGAGTTATCTTCACTGAACCACCATATTTATACTGCATGTCATTATCATAATCACTCCACACCTGAGTATACTCTCTTGTCCAATTTGTCCCTGCGTTCAGTTACATGGTTTTAACGGTAGAAGCCTTTCCCATTAAAGAATCATCGGATGCATAAACCGTTAGCGACTTTAATTTATTATATAATCCTCATAACCTTATAGCAATACGTCGTATTAGTTTCTTTTTTCGCAACTAATACGACATATTGTATTGTATTGCATTCCGTCTTTGTGGTACAAGACCTTAAAATCTATTCTGTTTTCATTTGCCCTGGGCCTGGCGCTGTATGCCACTGTACTTCCGGATACGACACCGGAGCCGAAAGAGCCTGTCCCGACAGCCAGCCCGGCTCAGGATGAGACGGAATCGCCAGCAGACGGAATCAGAATAAAGCATATATCTGATAGAGATCAAGATGAGGATAACTCACAATAAAAATTTCTCCTCTCTGACCTGTAAAAATTCCTCAAAATAGTAATCATACCTAAACCGCACCAAAGACTGGCATAACCGGAAAGCATCATTCCATTTAGGCCGCAAAACATCAAACAACTTCGGCTCTTTCGAAGCGATTTCATATGAATTCCACGCATATGCGTAAAGAATCGAGGCAACAGAATCAATCAGGGGCCATTTGAGAAAATTGCAAATGGCCTCCTCGTTCAGCTCCACCGCCAGCTTCAGGCATCCCTTGTCATCCAAATAATTGTCATAGCCACTCATCAGGATGCCATATCCTCTATGTTCAATCCCCGTTCTGCCTCTCTGCTGCTCCAAAGAAAACATAACCGTATCAAACCATTTCCCGGCCTCCTCCAAACGCCCCAGTCTCCGGTAGACCGAAGCGATATTGCTGGCGATGATGCATTCCTCCCGCTCAAATACCCACCATTTCAAGTCCCGTCCCTCCTCCGAAGGCACCGTGCAGTGCAGCGCCCGGAGCAGCAGCTCCAGCGCCTCCTCCAGCGCGCCCTCTTTCTTCCACTTCATCAGCGCCTCCCAGAACAGCAGCTCCTGCCTCACCCTCGGATATGTGGCGTCCACCTTCCTGCGGAACCTCTCTATCTCTATCCATACCCGCTCCCATTCGCGGCGCCCAATCCATGTAGAAATCTGCTGCCGTAATTCCAGCACCTCCACGGAGTCCGCCTCCACCATGGCCGTCTTCCAGCCGCCGCATTTCCCGTACTGCCGCATCAGCCGCTGGTAGTTCTCATAGGAGGGCTTGTGGACTCCTTTCTCTATCTTCTCCAGCTGCCGTTCCGTCACGATTATCCCGTCCGCGTCATGGATGGCCCGGGCCCGGGATTTCCCCTCGCATTTGCGCAGCATCCGCAGCACCACGCCGATCTCCCTGGTATTGTCCACGGAAATCCCCTGCCAGATCCGGTATCCCGGATAACCGAACCATTCATACAGCCTCTGGAAGGCCTCCCGGAACTCCGCCGCCTGCTCCAGGTATGCCGCCTCCCCCCCGTCCCGGGGCCGCATCCGCCCCATCAGCTCCAGCAATGGCAGCAGGTAGCTGTGGCTGTTGTTCCTGCGCAGCATTTCCAGGGCCTCCCTGGCAAAGGCGAATACGGGCTGCCCAATCCCTCTCCGGCCCTGCAGCGACAGCCATATGCCCAGCATGGCCGTCTGGGGCGCTATCAGGGCCTCCACCCGCTCCCGCCAATGGTGCGCCTTCGGGTACCTGCGGACAGCCTGCCAGAGCTCCCAGGCTTCCTCCTCCCTGCCCCGGACCATCCGCGCCGCGGCCTCCAGGAGCACTGCCTCCAGCTCCGACGGGGCCAGCCACAGATCCTCCATCCCCCGCTCCCAGCCCTCCGGAACCGTACAGCAGACCGCCCTCCGGGCCATGTCGGACAGCCTGACGGCATCTGCCTCCTCCCCGTCCCGCCTCCAGTCCAGGAGCGCCAGGAGCGCCTCCGCCTTACATAGGAACTGTTCCTCCAGGGGCTCCCTTTTCCCGTACGCATGCCTGTATTCCCGCAGCTTCCCCACCGCCTCCCCGGGCCTGGCGGGCAGCAGGAGGCAGATGTCCTCCCGTCTGCGCCACCTGTCCAGCTCTTCCGCGGAGGCCACCACCTCAAAGTAGTCCGTGCCCACGCCCATGCGGTGCATCAGTGTATCCCCGGGCAGCTTTGTCCAGCCTATCCTGCCGGTTTCCATGTGGCCCAGGGCCGTCTTGCTGAGGATGCCCCTTGCCAGCTCCTCCCTGGATATGCCCCTTTTCTCCCGCTCCTCCTGCAGCATCTTGCCGCATATCTGATTATATTCCCTCTCGAACTTGATTCCGGACTCTGCGTCCTCATGATTTCCCATAACCGCCTCCATGCCGCGGATCCCGCTTTTTATACTGCGCACCGGTCAAATTTGCAGTACAACCCGACTGCAGACCGCCGACCAGCCGCTTTCCCGGGGACGCCACTGTAAATCCTGGCGGTCTGCAGTATATCATAGGTGTATCTTCAGTATAGCAAGGATCCGCAGCCGGGTCAATCCTTGTGTCGATTGCAAATGTTTGATAATTCATTTATGGGCAGGACAGGATTTACCGAAAAAGCATGCTGCCCGCTGCCGAAAGAGCAGAACCGCTCCGAAGCGGTGTCCCCTGCATAAATGGGAATCAAAAAAGAGCCAAGCCGAAAGACTTAGCCCTTTTCGTCAACAGGACAATCCGTGCTGCCCGGGGAATGACGCCTCCCGTCCTCCCTACTCCAACCGGTTCGTGGTAATGAAATCCACTCCCCACGCCGCCAGCCGTTCTGCCTCCGCTTTGTCGTCGCAGGTCCAGCAGTTCACCAGGATTCCCTCTCCGTGCAGCTCCTCCACGATCTCCTTCGTCAGGGCCTTGTAGTAGATGTCCAGGTTCAGCCCGTAGCGCTTCAGCGTATCCAGGATCTCCCCGTTATATTCCATGGTCAGGTAGTACAGCCCCTGGTCCGGAAGGAGGTCTCTGAGGCGAATCATATTGTTCAGGGCGAAGGAGATGAACACGACATGCTCCAGGTAGCCCAGGTCTTCAATCTCCTCCACCAGCCGTTTGACGTCCTCCGGCAGGAATTCGTTTTTCAGTTCCAGCACACACGTCTTACCGTATTTCCTGCAGATTGTGATATATTCCTTCAAATTCGGGATGATCAGATCCTGCCTGTCCTCCAGGCATACGTCCTGCGCCGCTTCCGTCGCGGGGCACATGTCCTTCAGGGCAATCCCCCGGACAGCCTCATAGTCGGATTCCTCCACCCTGACATCCTCCCGGGCCACACGCCCTGTGGTGTCGTCATGGATGACGACGAATCTGCCGTCCTTCGTCACATGGGCGTCCGTCTCCACGCCGTAGTAGCTGCGGTTCCCGGCGGCCACGAAGGCCGGGATGGAGTTCTCCGTCTCCAGGCCGCTTAAGCCCCGGTGGGCGATCATCCTGGTGCTGCCGCTGTGGATTTTTATGGTGTCCATATCTGCTTCCTCCCTTTTGTGTTCCAGATTGTCCTTATCATACCACCTGAGGCACTGTTTCGCAATGAATTTCTATTGCCATTCCGGCAGAATATGGTATGCTTGCCCCCAACCACCGCTACAGCACCCCCAGCCAGTCCAGAGCATTCCAGATGCCGTCCTCCATCACGTCCGTGGTCACATAGTCCGCCAAATCCCTGATGCCCTGCGTGGCATTGCCCATGGCGATGGCAGTCCCGGCGCGCTGCAGCATCTCCAGGTCATTGCTGCTGTCGCCCACGGCCACCGTGTCCGCCATGGGAATCCCCAGGGCCTCCGCCAGCTCCTCCATGGCAAGGCCTTTGGAGCAGCCCGCGGGTATCACCTCCCAGAAGCCCCGGTCCCTGTCGATAAAGTCCAGCTCCTCCGCGAACTCCTGCCGGAAGCCCTCCAGCCTGGAATCCTCGTCCACATACATAAATAGCTTGTCGAAGCGTCCGCAGGCCTCTTCCCATGCCCCGTACTTTCTGCGATACCGCACTCCCATATGATGGCGGAAGACATCTGTTCGGATTTCCGATAAATTCTTACTGTAATTTTCTTCACTCCCCTCCAGAAGGGCATCGATGCCGCAGCGATCCAGCGCCTCCATGATCCGGCGGCCCTGCTCCATGGAAAATGTCCTGTGCCAGAGGACTTCCCCCCGATACCGGGCCATACTGCCGCATCCCAGCAGATACCCGTCAAAATCCGCCTGCCCCGGAAGCCAGTCTGCCACCAGCCTCCATGTCCTGCCCGTATTGACCATGCAGATGTGGCCGTTGTCCCTTGCTTTTCCTATGGCTTCCTTCGTGCTCTGTGCCAGAACCTGTCCCTTATCGCCGATCAGCGTCCCATCCACGTCGAAAAATATCAGCTTCATCCTCCGCTGCCTCCCTGTACTTTTAGGCTATATAAACGGCATTTATACTGCACACCGGTTAAATTTGCAGTACAACCCGACTGCAGACCGCCAGCTAAGCACTTTCCCGGAGACACCACTGTAAATCTGGCGGTCTGCAGTATAATTCTTGCCAGCCGCATAGCACAGCAAGTCATGCCGTTTATCCGGTTTTTGAGCAAGATTTTATTGCCACATATATATTATAACGGATTCGGGAGGACCTGTCCACTGCTTCGCCGCGGATGCCAAAGCTGCCGCCCCCAATGGGCCTAATCCAGGCGGTAGGGAGGGCAGGGCTTTTTCCCGCCAAGGTCCAGGAGCCATGTCAGCAGCAGGAGCGCCCCCACAGTGGCCCCATACACGAAAACTGCCATCCCCTCCAGGACGAACAGGGCAATGATGGGCACTGCCGCCGATACCAGCCCTATGACCACCATCACGAAGGCGGAGGCCCCCTGCTTCACCACCTTGACCTCGCTGTCCCAGTCGAAGACGGGGAATTTCTCGTTCACCGCTATCCCCACCCTGGCGCCGAAGAGGATATAGGCCGCGGGCACCGCCAGCAGCCACACCGCCTCTGCCAGGCCCGGGCGCAGCGCCACGATCAGCGCCGCCTCAGACACCAGATAAAAGGGCAGGGCTACAATTAACTGCAGGTTCACCTTGCTCCAGATCAGCTCCCGCCTGCTCACCGGCAGGGTCTGGGTCATCCACCAGCTCTTCCCCTCCATGGACAGGGAGCAGGCGGTCAGAGGCATAATCACGGGCATGGCCCCCAGCAGCACAGGCAGCGTCCTGTCCACCGCCCCGGGCAGGCCCAGCAGCTGGTCCACAGCCTCCCTCCCCGCCAGGGCCACGCCCACGGCCAGCAGCACCATCATCAGCTCTCCTGTCAGCGTGTTCACCACATAGACGCTGGAGGCAAAATAGCGCCTCCACTCCCGCTCCACCAGGCTCCGCATGACGGATTTGGCCTGCAGCCGCTCCATCTGATAGTTCCCCCGGGCCTCCCTGGCGCTGAGCATCTGGCACACACGGCCGTAAAAGCGCCCCAGGATTTCCAGGAAAATCAGGAAGCACCCCAGGGACACCCCCAGGAACAGGAGCAGCCATGCCGCTTTCCCGGACACCATGGCCTCGGAGATCCAGATAGCCGGGGGATAGAGCCTGCCAATCTGACGCTCCATTTGCAGCGCCATCTCCTCCATCATGGCCCCGAGCTGGCTTTCGTCCAGTCTGCCCAGGCTCATGCTCCCCACCAGAACGACGCACATGAAAATCATGGTCAGCAGGATGGAGGCCAGGTTCCCCCGCTTCCATCTGCCCGCGATGCCCGCAATCAGGGCCCCCACCACAGAAGCCGCCGTCAGGGGCAGCAGGGGCAGGAAGAGGATGACGAAGAATCCGTAGAGATAAAAAGTAAGACCCGGCCTCTCCGCCACACCGTACACCGCCATTCCCGGCAGCATCACCACAAGCCCCAGCATCATATCCGTCAGGTACATGGACAGGAACCGGCTGACGATGATGCTCTTCGCCTCCACCGGCAGAGCCACCTGTTTTTCATAGGACCTCTGGTCAAAGAGCATAGGACCGGCCTTGGTCATGGTGAAAAAGAACGTCACCAGCGATACCAGCATGCCCAGAACAGCAGGGACGAAATACCCCATGCCTATGGATGTGAGCCCGTAGCTGGTCAGTCCCACATAGCCCGCCAGCATCAGAATCAGGAGCACCCAGAGCGCCCCCATGAGGCAGAAGCGGAGCTTCTTCTTTCCGTCTCTGGTATGGCGGAATTCGTTGAAGCCGAACATTCCGTACAGGGAAAGCTTTGTCAGTAGCCTAATCTGCCTTGTCATGATGGGTCACCTCCATAAATACGTCTTCCAGGGATTTGTCTCTGGTGAGCTCCTTTGTGTCGCCCTCCACGATCAGCTTTCCGCCGGAGATCACCGCGATGCGGTTGCAGAGTTTCTCCGCCACCTCCAGCACATGGGTGGAGAAGAAGATGGCGCTGCCCTTTTCGCAGAAGGCATGCATCTTGCGCTTCAGCAGCAGGGAGGCCTCCGGATCCAGCCCCACGAAGGGCTCATCCAGCACCAGGAGCTTGGGCTCGTGAATCAGCGCCCCCGTGAGGGCCAGCTTCTGCCGCATGCCGTGGGAGTAGGTGGACACCAGGTCTCCCAGTACGGAATAGATGCCGAAGTCCTCCGCCTCCCTGCGGATGCGCTCCTCCCGCTCCTTACCGGGCACCTGGTAGATGTCCGCCAGGAAGTTCAGGTACTGGATGCCCGTCAGGTACTCGTAGATGTCCGGGTTGTCGGGGATGTAGGCCATGGCTTTCTTACATTCAAGAGACTGGGTGCGCACGTCCTTGCCGTCCACACGGATCTCCCCCTTCTCGAAGTCATGGATGCCCACCACGGCCTTGATGGTAGTGGTCTTCCCGGCGCCATTGTGGCCGATGAAGCCGTAGATGTCCCCGGCCCGCACCGTCAGGGACAGATCGTCCACTGCGGTCTTGCCGCCTTTGTAGGTTTTTGTCAGGTTCTTGATTTCAAGCATTGTCCGTTTCCTCCTGTCACTCCCGCTCCTCTGTCGCCCACGGCAGTATTCCTGCCATGTCTTCCGGCCTTCATATGTTTTTTGTTTCTGATTGATATCACTATAATATCACTTTTATATGAACTGCGCAAGTGTTTTGTGTAAAAAACAGGCTGAATTTGCCCAATTCTATTTATACTGCGCACCGGTGCAACCCGACTGCAGACCGCCAGCCAAGTACTTTCCCAGCGACACCACTGTAAATCCTGGCGGTCTGCAGTATAAATAGCAGCGCATGAAAAGGTTGCAAACCGGCCCCGGCTCCTGTATACTGAGAATACGATATCCGCAAAACGACAAGATTACGGAGGAACCGGCAATGAGACTAAGGACATCCAGCATCCCCCTGATGCTGGAATATGTGGCGAAATCCGGCATGGGGCAGGAAGATCCACAGGCTGCGGCCGACATCTTAGGCCATGAGGACTATCTCTTTGAGGCCAGAAGATACGGCCTGGACTCCAGGGAGCCTCTTGTGTCCTATTTCGCCCGCTTCAGGACCATCGCCCCGGAGGACATTCCCGAACTGAGCCCTGACCGCAGGACGGCCCTGCGGGACAGACATGGGCTGTGGCTGGACTGCGCCGCCCACCCGCAGAAGTACCGTGACAGATACCGCAGGCTCATGGGCATGCTGACAGAGGAGAATCTGCGAAACCTCCAGGACAGGCTCCGGGCCGCTTTCCCCGGCGATGTGGACTTGGATGACACGGATGTAGTCTCCACCCTCAGCTTCGGCCCTTCTTTCGGCTATGTGCATGAGAATGCGCTGCACCTGGATCTGTTCGGCGTCGAGACATACTGCGCCATGGAAGAGCTGCCCTATGTCATCCTGCACGAGATGCACCATCTGCAGACAATGAAGCTGGTGGGCAGCTATCATTCCTTTACCGAAAAATTCAGCGCTCTTGAGCGGTACATCTTCCGCTTCACCGGCGAGGGGATGGCCATAAAGTTCTGCAACAATGCGGAAGGAATACTATCCAAAAGGATGAACCCCGGCCTGGATGCCAATATCGGCATTCCGGCCATGGCCATCCTCAACAGGCATTTTCCGGAACACCTCGCCCTTTTTCAGGACACTGTCAGAAGGCTTGAAGGCGGCCTGATTTCGGAGAAGGAGATCGACGAGCAGTTCAGGACATACTGGTGGAATCCACACCTCTATCCGGAAGAATCGGCATCTCTGGAACAGACGCCTATCTACAGCTTTGGGAACGAGCTCTTCGGGAGCATTTATGATGCCTTGGGCCTGGACGTGATGTTCCAGTGCTTCTACCATCCGTGCAAAACACTGGAGCATTTCAGGCCTTTGGGGTGATTGCCGGGCTTACGGCCCGGAAAGAAAGGAGAACAGCAAATGGAACAGCAGACATCCGAGAACTACCGCGCCCAGAACAAGAAAGCCTGGGAATATTCCGCCTATGATTTCTGGATGACCCACTCCGGCCCGCCTGCCGAGAGGGCCAAAGAGGCCGTGGCGAATCCTCTGCGCATGCTGAAACAGTTTGCGGCCTACTTCGACCGCTATGAGGGCGTCCGTGTGGCCAATCTGTGCGGCTCCTGCGGGAAAAAGGCAGTTCCTCTGGCCCTGCTGGGCGCGGAGGTGACGGTATTCGACATTTCGGAGGACAACCGCAGATATGCCATGGAGTTCGCCGGGGCCGCGGGTGCGGATATCCGTTATGAAGTGTGCGATGTGTTGGAAATCGACCCAGGGCGCTACGGCGGCTATTTTGACATAGTGTTCATGGAGGGCGGCATCCTGCACTATTTCCACGATATCGACCAGTTCATGAAGGTCTGCCATACTCTGCTGAAGCCCGCCGGGAAGATGATCTGCAGCGATTTCCATCCCTTTACGAAAATCGCGGACCTCCTGGAACTGGAGCAGCCCTCCAGGGGGTATTTCGACACGGCTGTCTTCGAGGGGGAGATGGCCCATGCGCGGTTCTATGAGGAGCCTGTGCGGAGCCGGATGCCCAAATGCCTCTACCGGAAATATACCGTCAGCGAGATCATCAATTCCGTCATCGGCTGCGGCTTTGCGCTGGAGCGGTTCGACGAGCACCCGGCCTGGACCAACGACAGGGTGCCGGGGGAGTTCACTTTGGTGGCCAGGAAATGAGCAGCCCAGGCCTCCGTCCGGAAGTTCTGTGCGATATGACGGATGCCGTCACCGAGGACACCAGATTTACGGAACAGCTAAAAGAGCCGATAAGACCCTGATATGTCACAGGCAGCTTTGTCTGTTGCGCAAAAAAGATTTGCCTGTCTGGCGTATGTCAGGAATCCACCCATTCCTTCATTCCGCAGACAGGCATATCATTCATTCAAGCAATAGAGCCCCTATCATCAGGCCTCTGTTCCCGCCAGAACAGCAATGTCCCTTACCCTTTCGCCCGTTCCACCCAGGCCTCCCGTCTGGGGTCGGCCTTGACCTGGGAATCGTCCGGGTCGCGCCATATGGGCCAGTCCTCCGGCTGCTTTTCCACCCTGCAGCTGAGCCCCAGGCACTTTCGTCTCTGCCGGGAGCCGCCTCCAGGGCCTTCCCGTGTTCGTATGTCTTGACTCATGCAGCCTAACCGGTATAAGCCTTCAATTCCTCCAGAAATTCCTGATATTCCTCATCAGACCAGTAGAATGTCAGCTCTTCTTCCGTAAAGTCTTCCGGCTTGTCGCGCATGAACTCCTTCCCGATATCATACCCGAACCTGCGCAGCACGGCTTCGGCAAATTCCCTGAAGAACATGCCCACAGCGGTTATTACATTTCCGTCTTCAACCACTCCCTTGTGTATGAAATTATCTTTTTCCACAAACGCAAAAGTGTCTGCCATCTGCATGAAATACCCCGAGGTGAACTTCCTGCCGTTTAGGATTCCCGCTTTAGACAGCAAAATCGGAGCGGAAGAAACAGCCGCGAATACGATGTCCGACTGCATTCCGCCCCTGAGGAAATCAATCAGCCCATCATCGAACAGCGCAGGCAGCGGGTTGACTGTCCCCGGCAGAATCACGCAGTCGTAATCTGTTATCCTCGCTTCTGCCGTTGTCCTGGTGGGGAGGACACGCAAACCCTCCTCGCTTACATATTCCTTCTTTTCGCTTGCGATAAAGTCGATCTTCTCACCGAACCAGATCGTGAGCGCAGATGTAAGACAGGTTATCTCCTGCAAAGAGAAGTCCGGATATAATAAAACCGCGAATTTCCTCATCCCTTTTTCCTCCATTCCTTTTCCCCATTCCTTTTCCCTCATCGTTTTCAGCTCATCCGCCGTTTCCGCGCCGCAAACTCCGCGGCCTCCCTCACCCAGCCCATCAGCTCCCCGTCGATCTCCGCCTCCCTGGAGATCAGGACATGATGGGTCCAGCGGTTGGGATAGGGCTCCACTGCCCCGTCGATGCGGGGGGATTGCACCTGATGCCCCAGCCCGAAGGTGACGACGATATAGTGCTGCGGCCGCTCCTTCGCTTTCCGCACAGGCAGGAAGGACACAAAGGCGAAGTTATGGCCGTTGGAAAATGCGATTTGGGTCTTCTGCACCCTGACCTGCACCTGGCCGACCTCCGAAAACAGCTTTTCGGCGAAGTTCTGGTACAGCGCCAGGGCCTCCGGCTTTCCCTCAAAGAACATGAGCGTATCCTGATTCATGAAGCTGACCTCCCCGCTATTTTTAATCCAATGCCAGCAGGCATACTTATTGTCTAATCCACCAGAACCGGATTCTCCTCCACCACCCAGGGCAGGCCGTACTCGTTCAGCGCCTCCATATAGGGATCCGGGTCGAACTCCTCCACATTGAACACGCCGGGTTTCTTCCAGACACCCTCCATCACCAGCATGGCCCCGATCATGGCGGGTACGCCGGTGGTGTAGGAGATGGCCTGGGAACCTAGCTCCCTGTAGCATTCCTGATGGTCGCACACATTGTAGATGTAGACGGACTTCTCCTTCCCGTCCTTCACGCCCGTGAAGATGCAGCCGATATTCGTCTTGCCCACCGTCCTGGGGCCAAGGGAGGCAGGGTCCGGGAGCAGGGCCTTCAGGAACTGGATGGGCACGATCTCCCTGCCCTCGAATAGCACCGGATCCGTGCGCAGCATGCCTACGTTCTCCAGGCATTTCATGTGGGTCAGGTAGCTTGTGCCGAAGGTCATGAAGAAGCGGATGCGCTTCACGCCGGGGATGTTCTTCGCCAGGGACTCGATCTCCTCATGGTGCAGCAGATACATCTCCTTCTTCCCCACCTGGGCGAAGTCGTACTCCCGTTTGATCTCCATGGGCTCCGTCTCCACCCAGCGGCCGTCCTCCCAGTAGGAGCCCTTGGCGGACACTTCCCGCAGATTGATCTCCGGGTTGAAGTTGGTGGCGAAGGGATAGCCGTGGTCGCCGCCATTGCAGTCCATGATATCGATATAGTGGATTTCGTCAAAATAATGCTTCAGGGCATAGGCGGAGAAGACGCTGGTCACGCCGGGATCGAAGCCGCTGCCCAGCAGGGCCGTGATTCCGGCCTTCTCGAAGCGCTCCCTGTAGGCCCACTGCCAGGAATAGTCGAAATATGCGGTAAAGCCCTCTTCTTTGCATCTTTTTTCGTACACAGCCCGCCAGGCAGGGTCTTCCGTGTCCTCCGCCTCGTAGTTAGCGGTGTCGATGTAGTCTACCTTGCAGGCCAGGCAGGCGTCCATGATGGTCAGGTCCTGGTAGGGCAGGGCCAGGTTCAGCACGGCCTTTGGCTGTTCCCTTTCTATCAGGGCGATCAGCTCCTCCACATTGTCCGCGTCCACCTGGGCGGTGGTGATCTTCGCCGCCGTGGCGCCCGCAAGCTTCTCCTTCAGGGCATCGCATTTGGACACCGTGCGGCTGGCGATGCAGATCTCCGAGAACACATCCGCCTTCTTCGCGCATTTCTGGATAGCCACGGCAGCCACGCCGCCGCAGCCGATTATCAGTATCTTAGCCATTTTCTTCTCTCCGTTTCTTCTTCCAATATTCCGATATGCTTCCTCTGCACCGGGGTACCAGTCCCGAACATGCTTCCTCACCGCAGCCTGTCTCCATACATCCTTTTTCTAATCAATCATGGCTGGGTTTGCATCAGCACGAAGCCTGCCCCTCTCTTACCCCTCGTGTATCTCCACCTTCCGCAGCAGCCGCTCCACATAGGCCGGCAGGCAGAAGGCACCCATGTGGAGCCTGGGCGTGTAATACCTGGTCTCGATCCCTCTCTCCAGCCAGCGCTCCCCGTCCAGGTCGTGGACCGGATGGTATCTCCTGGAGGCGAAGCCGAAGAGCCAGTGCCCTGAAGGGTAGGTGGGGATATGGGCCTGGTACACCCTGCTGATGGGAAAGCTCTCCACGATGCGCTTATGTGCCCGCATGCAGGCCTTGGCGTCCGCCTCGTAGAAGGGGCTCTCGTGCTGGTTCACCATGATGCCGTCCTCCCGCAGGGCCTTGTAGCAGTTCCCGTAGAATTCCTTGGTGAACAGCGCCTCCCCGGGCCCGAAGGGATCCGTGGAATCCACCACGATCAGGTCGTATTCATCGGCCCCTCGCCGCACGAACTTCATGCCGTCCTCATAGTAGATGTGGACCCGGCTGTCCTCCAGGCCGCAGGAGACTCCCGGCAGATACTGTCTGCATACCGTCACCACCTGCTCGTCGATTTCCGCCAGGTCGATCCGCTCCACCTCCGGGTACTTCACCAGCTCCCTGACGATGCCGCCGTCCCCGCCCCCGATGACCAGGACATTGCGCACCCGCGGGTGCACCGCCATGGGCACATGCACCATCATCTCGTGATAGATGAATTCGTCCTTCTCCGTCAGCATCATGTAGCCGTCCAGCGTCAGGAACCGCCCGAACTCCGGGGACTCGAACACATCGATCCGCTGGAACCCGCTCTCCACGCCGCATAGCTGCCTCTCCACCTTGATGGAAAGCTTTACATCCGGCGTATGCTGTTCCGAAAACCATAATTCCATACTCACACCTCCTTCGCGCTCAGGCGCGATTTACGCAACCGCCCCGCCATACCGCTCTGGGCGGAGCTCCTTCCCCTACTTTCCTCATGTCCTCACAGAGGTAAAAAAACATATACTGCATAACGCTGAATACTGCCTAATGTAATTATGCGAATGAACCAGTCAGCGTTATGCAGTCTGGTTTCACGGCAAGTGAAATCGTTAAGCAGTATAAATACCGCTTCGGAATAAGGCTCATACACAATGCGCCCCTTAGGCCGGGGCCCGGAAGTCCCTGCCCGGCATCCCGAAGAGACGGGCCACGTCCCTCCTCACCGCCGCAACCTCCTATGTCATCCACTCCTCCCGCAGCACGTTCAGCCGCTCTATCCCCGCGTCCTCCGGCCCGGTCATGGAACAGCCCTTCTCCTTCGCGTAGACGATGTACTCCAGTATCGCATCCGTGATCTCCTCCCCCGGTGCCAGGATGGGAATCCCCGGCGGGTAGCACATCACGAATTCGCTGCAGATCCGCCCCCTGGTCTCCATCAGCGGCAGCGACTCCTTCTCCGCATAAAATGCGCTCTGGGGCGACACCGCCACCCTGGGCTCGATATATTCCTGCGCATACATGTCCGCATTGCTTCTGCCGTATTTGCGCTTGATTTCCTCCAGCGCCCCGATCAGGCGCTCCGTATCCCGCTCCCTGTCCCCGATGGAGATGTAGGCCAGCACATTGGCGATGTCCCCCAGCTCCATCTGGATATCGTACTCGTCCCGCAGCAGGTCATAGACCTCGATGCCCGCCAGCCCTATCCCTAAGGTGTTGATCGTCAGCTTCGTCCTGTCGAAGTCGAAGATGCTGTCCCCGTTAATCAGCTCCGAAGCGTAGGCATAGTAGCCGCCGATCGCGCCGATCTCCTTTCTGGCATACTCCGCCAGCGCCGTCACCTTGGCGAACTCCTGCCTGCCCCGCAGGGCCAGGTTGCGGCGGGAGATGTCCAGGCTGGCCAGCAGCAGGTAAGACGCGCTTGTAGTCTGGGTCAGATTGATGATCTGGCGCACATAGCCCGGGTTCATGTCCGGCCCCGTCAGCAGGAAGGAGCTCTGGGTCAGGCTCCCGCCGGACTTATGCATGCTCACGGAAGCCATGTCCGCCCCGGCAGACATCGCGGAGACCGGCATGTCCGCCCCGAAATAGAAATGCGTCCCGTGGGCCTCGTCCACCAGCACCTTCATGCCGTGCCTGTGGGCCAGGGCCACGATGCTCCGCAGATCCGAGCAGATGCCGTAATAGGTGGGATTGTTCACCAATACCGCCACCGCGTCCGGGTGCTCGGAAACCGTCCGCTCCACCTGGGACAGCTTCATGCCCAGCGCGATGCCCAGACGGCTGTCCATGTCCGGATTCACGTATATGGGTATGGCCCCGCAGAGCACCAGGGCATTGATGACGCTCCTGTGGACATTCCTGGGCAGGATGATCTTGTCCCCCTTCTTGCAGACGCTGAGCACCATGCTCTGGACGGAGGACGTGGTGCCGCCCACCATGAGGAAGGCGTAGGCCGCCCCGAAGGCATCCGCCGCCAGCTCCTCCGCCTCCCGGATCACGGACACCGGATGGCAGAGATTGTCCAGCGCCTTCATGGAGTTCACGTCGATGGACACGCACTGCTTCCCCAAGAGCTTTGTCAGCTCCGGATTGCCCTGCCCTCTTTTGTGCCCCGGCACGTCGAAGGGCACGATCCGCTCCCCCCGGAATACCTCCAGCGCCTCGTAGATCGGCGCCCTCTCCTGACGCAAATGTCCCATCTGTGCATATCCCCTTTCCTGAAATCCATACGCCTCCCGGAATCCGAATATCCCGGACCGTCCCTATCCCAGACAGCGCCCGCTTTATGCCATAGCCCCGGCAATGGGCGGCCCTGACGCGGCTCGCAGGACAGCCCTCCCCCCGCAGCCGGAGTCCTTTGGCCAGCCCGGCCCTGTCCCGGGGCTCAGGGGGGATCAAATACCCCGCTGCAAGCAAAGGGACATCAAGCCTGCAACGCTGCAGAGCAGAAAGCGTCCTTCGGACACTTTGGCATTTGCCCCTGGCGGCATTCGCCAACTGGCCTTGCAGACACGGCCGCCTGGCTCATTGCTCGCGGGAATAAATATTCCTCCCGCTGAATATCTCTATCATCTCCCGGCGCAGGTTCCCCATGATCTCCAGCCGCAGCTTGGGCGCCAGCTCATAGACATCGCTGTTGAACAGATAGTTCTGGAGGTCAATCTCCTTGATCAGCATTTTCGTGTGGAAGAGATTGGCCTCATACACATTGATGTCCACGGCGTCATACCGCCGCAGGGTGGCCCCGTCGATGAAGTCCTGGATGGAGGTCATCCTGTGGTCCATGAACAGCTTCTGGCCCGCCACATCCCTGGTGAAGCCCCTGACCCGGTAGTCCATGGTGATGATGTCGGAATCGAAGGAGCCGATCAGGTAGTCCAGGGTGGACAGGGGCGTGATCTCCCCGCAGGTGGCCACGTCGATGTCCACACGGAAGGTGGCCAGGTAGGTGTCGGGATGGTACTCCGGGTAGGTGTGGACCGTGATGTGGCTCTTGTCCAGATGGGCCAGGACAGTATCCCCCATGGGCATAGCGGCATCCCCCGGGGCGATGGCGGCATCCCCCATTGCAATGGTGGTATCCCCCATGGGCACCTTGCTCTCGTCGGCGATCAGGATGGTGACGGAGCTCCCCTGGGGCTCATAGTCCTGGCTGGAGATATTCAGCACGGAGGCGCCGATCATCTCCGTCACGTCCACCAGGAGTTTGGTCAGCCGTTCGGAATTATACTGCTGGTCGATATAGGCGATATAATCCTTCTGCTCCCGCTGGCTCTTGGCGTAGCACACGTCATAGATATTGAAGCTCAGGGACTTGGTCAGGTTGTTGAAGCCGTACAGGGTAAATTTCTCGCTCATGTTCTCTCCTTTATCCGTCTCTTCCGGCCATTGGAATGCAGGAATTTTTTCCGTATGAAAAAAGCAAGCGACGCTCCCATCACTTGCTTTTAAAGTCTCTGTCTCTTTTCCTTCTCCTGTCCGGGCCTTCCGGTTCATGGACACGGAGCGAAATGAATGCAACAGATATATGGTTTTTAGAGTCTATATAGCAAATATTTTACTTTTACTACTCTTATTGACCGTTTCACAAGTTAGATGTGCATCAGCACCGGTTTATAGTCACCAACTTATAAAATTTGAGCTTTTAACTCAATCAATAAGGCAACCCAGTTGCCAAAATATTTACATGGAAGACTCTGTCCCTCTGTTTTCCATTTCCGTATGCTTGTACTATACCATACCCCTGCGGGTTCGTCAATCCAATCCGGAAATATAAATATATTTTATCAATATTTTCACCCCACGATGAACGCCGCTGTCCCCATATCGTTCTCCTTCAGCCTGCAGAGGTTCTCCTCCAGGGAGCCCTCCCGCAGCTCCAGGGCGTAGCGGAATTCCCCGAACCCGGAGAGGTCCATCTTGAAGTTGGTCTCCCAGGTATTGTTCATGATCCAACTGTACACGGGGCGGTGGTTGTTCTCCTCCTTTCCGTCGCACAGCAGTATGGGATGGTGCTCCATCTGGCCCATATAGAGCAGGGCGGTGTCCATGGTATTGATCAGGATCCCCTCCCGGCCCCTCTGGTACAGCAGACCCTGATCCGCCATATAATACTCCATATTGCTGCCAGGAAGCTGGTCCACTCCGGGGCGCATGGCCACGCCGCCATTGTGGATATGGAGGCTGCTGCCCGGCAGTTCCAGGGAGAGAGGCATGTAGAGACTCTCGATGTCCGTGCTCAGGGTCTTCGCCACCTGATAGGTGAATTCAATCCTGGGCAGTTGCCTGTAGAGCCGAATGATTACGCTGCTGTGGTAAGTCCCCTCCAGTTCAAAGACCAGCTCCACCCTGTCGAACACGGGGCCATGGTCCAGAATCTTGATGTCCTGCAGGTCCGCCTGGTACTGCTGCGCGTGGAGCCCTCTGATATTCCGGCCCAGGCGGCTGCGCTCCGAGTAGATTCCTTTCCGGATTTCCGTGCATTCATAGACGGGAGTGAAGAAATTCTCCAGCCCCTCCTTCAGCATCTCGATTCCCTCTTTTTTATGGTAGAAGGAGGTGACGCCCTCCCCTATGCGGTACTGGATCCGGAACCATTCGTTCTCCAGGCCGTAGGGCAGCCTGTAGGATTCCGTGTCATAGCCATTCACGATATCCCGCACGCGCTCCGCCCCCACCCAGGCAGTGCGGGTGTAGAGCTTCTCCTCCGGCGCGGGCTGCTCCTCGTAATCGAAGACCCGCTCCTCCAGGGGGCCGAACTTCGCCGTGAAGCTCACCAGGACCCCTCTGGGATGGGCGGAGAGCTGGGCGGTGAACGCCTCTCCCGTCTTCGCGTCCTTCACCTTCACGCCCGGAAGGCTCAGTGTCTCCACATAGAATTCCACCACGAACACGCCCTCCCGGCTGCTGGTGGAGACGGCCTTCACCTGGCCGCTGTTGTTATAGTACCGCAGAATGTCCCCCAGCAGATGGAACTGCCCGCTCTTTCGCATGGCGGCAGCCTCGTGGGCCCTGGAGGCGTAGCTGGTCTTGCGGATGTCCAGGTCCGCCACCATGGTGTCGTAGGGATTGGAGATCGTAGCGGAATGGCCCCAGGTATGCTCCGCGTAGAGCAGCGCATTGTCCTCCCCTGTCCGGGCCAGGCCATCGTCCCGCACCCCTGTCTTCTCCTCCAGGCGCTGGCAGATATGGGACTGCCGCAGGGCGTCCTTGTAATGCTTCACCGCGTAGGGGGTGCTGCCCACGCCGTTGCCCCACCAGTCGTTGATGGCCCCTCTGTACACAGGCGCCTCCGCCGTCTGCTCCCGGATCAGGCCGTAGAGCTCCTCCAGGGTCACCATCCGCAGCTCCGCCTCCCCGCCGAACCGCTTATTAAAAGCGTTCACCGTGGCGATGATGGCCGGGTTGGCGGGGGCATTGTCGGAGAAGACGCCGCTGACGCTGGTGATATAGAAATCATAAGGGTAGCCGCTGTCCTCATACTCCCGGATGCTCTCCGCAAGCTTGTCGTGCAGGGCGTCCAGCGCCGATGCGTTTTCCTTTTTCCCGAAATAGCTCTCGGTCATATAGTTCACGTTCCGGTTGAACACGATGCCCAGGGCATTGCCCAGGTTGTAGTGCTCCCCGTTCCACACAAGCAGCCTGCCCCCCGCTTCGCTCTCCCAGAAATAGGGCGTCTGGTTCTGATAGAGCGGGTACATGCCGTGGTGGGTGTGGATATTGGTGAACAGGAACTCGATCCCGTTCTTGATCAGCGCGTCCCTGGCCCCCAGGGATATCCCGTTGATGTCCGCGTTCATGGCGGCCCGCACAGGCAGGCCCCTGCCGGTGAACAGCGCCTGCATCTCGGCGGTCCTGCGATCCAGCATGTCCGCGTCCGCCAGGTCGTTGAAGTTCAGGTATGTGGCGGAGATGCCGATATTGCCCTTCCGCACCAGCTCGAAGAAGTCCTCCTGCTCCCGGGGGGAGGCGGACTTCAGGAACTGCTCCACGCAGTAGTAGGTCTCGCAGTTCCACTTGAAGTCCTTCTCCGGCCCGTCCTGCTCATAGCCGTTCCTGACGAGTGATATGACATTCCGTATATTATTTACCTGATTATAGATAATCTGTTCCTGCAGATCCGTATATCCCACGTCCGTATGGGAATGATGTACGATGTATACTTTCTTAATCATTGTTGGTCACGACCTCCCCATGGCCCAGGTTATAGGTGATCTCCCCCTCCAGCTCCACCTTCAGCACGGTGGTCAGAGGGTGCAGCTCCATCTCGTCCGCCCGGATCCAGAGGGTGCCGGGGATGCCGCTCCAGGGCAGCGCCCCGGTATAGCTGAAAGTAAGCTCCTCCCCCGTGTGCAGGACGCTGACCCGCTTCACGGGAGTCTTGATGCCCTTCACGCAGAGGTTCTCAGCGGGCTTGTCGTAGATGAACAGGTATATCGTCTTCTTATCCTCGGACAGGGTGCTGCCTCCCAGGAACTGGTTGTAGCTCAGGCCCTTTCCGGTCTCGTAGATGGCCTCCTCATTGTCATGGATGAACTGTCCCAGGTCCTCCAGCACCTTCACCTGCCTCTCGTCCAGGGTGCCGTCCTCCTTCGGCCCTACGTCCAGCAGCATCTTGCCGCCCAGGGTCAGGCAGTCGCAGAACATGCGGATGATCTGGCGGCTGGTCTTGTAGTCGTTGTCCGAGGGGCGGTATCCCCAGGAATCGTTGATGGTGGTGCAGAACTCCCACACGCCCTTGGGCCCGATCACGGGGATGCCCTGCTCCGGGGTCTCATAGTCCCCGTAGCCCTGGAGCCTGGAATTCACGATGACTTCGGGGTTCAGGGACTCCAGATAGGCCTTGAACTCCTTGGCCTTCCACTGGGCTGCGCTGCGCTCCCAGTCCCCGTCGAACCACAGAAGGTCCACCGTGCCGTAGTTGGTCATCAGCTCCCTGAGCTGGTTGTTGTTGAACTCCAGGAACTCCTGCCATTTCTCCGGATCCTCCGGGCCTCCCGCCGGGGTGGCGAAGACATCCTTCAGGTGGTCCTCCGGCTTCTCCCCCTCGGGGTACACGGTCCTGTAGCGGGGATCCGACCAGTCGATCAGGGAGAAATAGATGCCCACCTTCATGCCCGCCTCCCTGACGGCCTCCGTATACTCTTTGACGATATCCCGTTTTGCCGGGGTCTTCTTCAGCACGTTCAGATCGGAATACTTGGTGTCGAACAGCGCCACCCCGTCGTGGTGCTTGGATGTCATGACCACGTACTGGGCCCCTGCCCGCCTGAACAAGTCCGCCCAGGCCCTGGCGTCGAACTTCGAGGCCGTGAAGCCGTCGCACTGCTTCATGTAGTCCTCGTAGGAGATATTGCCGTTGTGGAAGGACCATGACTCCGACACGTCTCCCACGGCGTAGATCCCGTAGTGGATGAAGATACCCAGCTTCGCTTTCCTGAACCAATCCTGCATCATAATGAAAATCCTCCTGTTTATTGTTTTTCTATTTATTATTTTTCTGTTTATTGTTTTTTGTTTATTTGTGTTTTTTGTTTTTCTGTTTATTCTGATGCGCGGTACTCGTGGACGCTGATTCCTCTGCTTACAGGCGGTGCGCATCATGAATCGACGGCAGATTCGACCGCCGGTGAGCATGTTTGCCCGCTTATACTGCACAACGCTGAATACTGCCTAATATAATCATGCGATTGAACCGGTCAGCGCTATGCAGTCTGGTTTCACGGCAGGTGAAATCGTCAAGCAGGATAAATACGGGTCAGCCCCTGGAGCGTGCGCAGGGATGTGTCCTCTGTAATGCAGACCCGTATCCCCGCCTCCATGCAGAACTCCTCCACCGGGGCCAGGAACAGGGCGGCGCTGCCCATGATCTGGCCGCCGAGGCACAGCGCGTCCGGACGGAAGGCCCTCAGGAAGGGCTCCAGCGCGGCCCGAATCCTGTCCCCGAAAGCCAGGAAGCACGCCCCCGCGGCATCGTCCCCCTCCATGGCACGCCCGGCCAGAGCCTTTCCGTCCAGCGACTCTCCCAGCCGCTCTCTGGTCAATGCCATGAGCCCCCGGCGGGAAATGTAATCGTCCACGCAGCCCTCCAGAAAAGGCGTGTTGTAGATATATCCGTCTTCCGGCACGCCGGGCGTCCCCTCCGCCGCCAGCCTGCCCGCCACGCCGAAAGCGCTGCCGCACCCGGTCCCGATGCATACGCACAGGACTCTCTCCGCCCCCCGGGCCTGGCCGAAGCCCATCTCCCCCAGCGCAAAGGCCGCCGCATCATTGGCGAACCGGACGCGCTGCGGCCCGATTCCCAGGCGGCTGGAAATCTCCCGGCGCAGATCCGCGCCGTAGAGGCTTTCGTATTTGTCCAGGCCCCGGATCAGGCAGATTCCCCTCTCATAATCGAAGGGGCCGGGGAACGCCATCCTGATCCCCGCCGCTACCGCGCCCTGAGGCAGGATTCTGCGCAGAATCTCCGCGAAATGCTCCAGCAGGGCTTCTTTGCCCTCCCCGGCCCGTGCATCGAAATAAAGAGGATTTCCACACGTTTTGCCATTCTTCCCGACGGCTGCTCCTTTGATTTGCGTCCCGCCCACGTCCAGGCATAAAAATACATCCTTCATATCAGCCCGCCATGCCCTTCCTCTTTCCTCTCATCCGGCTCGCCGCCTCCCCTCACCGGTCGATTTCTATCCGGAAGCTGCTCCTGCTGGCAGGGTAATAGCTCTCCGTGTACTCCACTGCCTGGCCGCTTCCGGTATAGCCCCGGGAGACGATGAAGGCCACAGGCTCGAATGCCGTGATCTCCAGCCCTGCCGCCACCTCCTCCGGCGGCATGACCACCTCCAGCCGCCTGGAAGCGTGGGCCACGGACAGGCCCCGGCTGTCCAGCGCCTCGTAAAAGGAGGTCTCCGTGAAGTCTGTCCGCGCCATGTCCGGGAACAGCTTTACGGGGACATACAGAGTGGTGTAGACCACCGGCGCGTTGGCGTACATATTTTCCAGATGCCGTATGCGCACCAGCTTCGTGACCGGCTCCTCCGGGGCCAGCTTCAGGGCGTCCCCCACCTTCTCCCCGGCCTCCTGCGTCCGCAGGCACACCACCTTGGTGCGCAGGATACGGTTCTTCCGCCTGCTCTCCTCCCGGTATCCGGTGACGAAGGAGGTGGATTCATGCACCAGCTTGGACTGGGAGACGAAGGTGCCGCTGCCCTTCACCCGCACCAGAAGCCCTTCCCTGGCCAGCAGGTCCAGAGCCTGGCGCACCGTGGGGCGGCTGACGTCCAGCATCCGGGCCAGCTCGTTCTCCGCGGGTATCCTGGCCCCGGAGGCGTACTGCCCGCTGGCGATCTCCCCCCGGATCCGCTCCGCTATCTGCACATATCTCGACTGCATGGCTCCCCCTTTCCGCACTGTCCGCCCCAGGTTTCTCCACGGCCTGCGGCGGACGGATTCTGCCGCGCTTTCGCGCTGAACGCCGAACACCGAACACTGAACACTGAACACTGAACACTGAACACTGAACACTGAACACTGAACACTGAGGCCAGTATAACATTGCGGCACGGATTTGTAAATACATATTTCCAAATTTTATATTTTGTATTGACATATTTCAGATGTTCCTGTATTGTATTGACAGAACAGAAAAGCATTCCGGGCAGAGGAGCGCCGCAATCCGAATCCGGCTCGAAATCCGGACAAAGTCCGGCCGGAAATCAAATACCCCGCTGCAAGCAACGAGGTATCAATCTTGCAGCGCTGCAGAGCAGAAAGTGTCCTTCGGACACTTTGGTATTTGACCCTCGCGGCATTCGTCAAATGTGCATGCAGGCACGGCCGCTTGACGCATTGCTCGCGGGAATAAAGACGCCCGGCCGGCGGAAAGCGCTGTCCGCCAAACCCGTTCCGTCCCGCTTCCGGAGCCAAAGCCCCACAGCCTCCGGAACAGAGAACCTTACCGGGCGGCACCGGATTCCACGCACAAAGCCGCCACTGCCGGCATCCACATCCACACGGAGGTATCCCATGACATATGAACGCCCGTCCCACCCTTACAGACAGTTCCCCACCATCCCCGTCACCGGCCATGACGGCGCTGTAGCCCCAGGCAGAGACGCCATCCAGACACGCCTCTCCTCTCTGATCCATCCGGCGGAAAATAACGACAAGATTATAATCATTGCAGAGGCCTATCCCGGCGTGGACCAGGAAGAACTGCGGGCCCTCTTCTCCCCGCTGGAGCCCACAGCCACCATCCACAGCGATGACCTGGCCCTGGCCCCGGAGGCCATCGATGCCCAGATCCGGCGCGACCTGACGGACGACCCGGTCTTCGCCGTCATGACCACCAGGCGGCTGGAGGAATTCTTCCCGCCGGAGAACCTGGACGCCGCCCGCCGCCAGATAGATGCCGTGGATTCCGGCATCGTGCTGGTATACGGGGTGGGCGCGTCCCTGGTCTGCCGGGGAGACATCCTGTTCCTGGCGGACATCACCCGCTGGGAGATCCAGCTCCGCTACCGCCGGGGGCTATCCAACTGGCGGACTGCCAGGACCTCCCTCCCCCGGAACGAGAAATACAAAAGAGGCTATTTCGCCGAATGGCGCTGGGCAGACCGGGTGAAGGACGGCCTCCTTCCCCGGATGGACTTCTATCTGGACATGACCGCTGAGGGCGCCCCCGCCATGGTCTCGGGGGAGGCTTACCGGGCAGCCCTCGCACAGGCCGCGGCCCGCCCCTTCCGCATGGTGCCCTACTTCGACCCCGGCGTATGGGGCGGGGACTGGATGGCGGCCCGCTTCGGCCTGCCGGAGAACGGCAGCAACTACGCCTGGAGCTTCGACGGCGTGCCGGAGGAGAACAGCCTCCTTCTGGATTTTGGCGGACAGCTCATCCAGACCCCCGCGCTGAACCTGGTCCATTCCCATCCGAAGGAGCTGCTGGGGGACAGGGTACACGCCCGCTTCGGCCGGGAATTCCCCATCCGCTTCGACATGCTGGACACCATGAACGGCCAGAACCTGTCCCTCCAGGTGCATCCCCTGACGGAATATATCCAGCAGCATTTCAACATGCACTACACCCAGGACGAGAGCTACTACCTGCTGGACGCCCAGGGCGAGAATCCCTGCGTCTATCTGGGGATTCGGACAGGCACCGACCCGGAGGAGATGTGCCGGGCCCTGGAGGAAGCCCAGAGCGGCGGCGCGGCCTTCCCCGCGGAAAGCTATGTCAACCGCATCCCCGTGAAGAAGCACGACCATGTGCTGATTCCCGCCGGAACGGTGCACTGCTCCGGCGCGGATACCATGGTGCTGGAAATCAGCGCCACCCCCTATATCTTCACCTTCAAGCTCTGGGACTGGGGGCGGCTGGACCTGGACGGCAGGCCCCGGCCCATCCACCTGGAGCACGGGATGGCGAACATTCAGTGGGAGAGGGATACCGAGTGGGTAAGAGAGAATCTGATAAACGCAATTACGATAATATATGAAGGTGAAATCGGGACTGTGGAGCGCACCGGGCTGCACCTGCGGGAATTCCTGGACACCTACCGCGTCAGCACGAAAAAAGAGCTGCCGATCCGCCGAAACGGCAGCGTCCATGTCATCAATCTGGTGGAGGGCTCCCATGCCCTGCTCTTAAGCCAATCGGAGAACTTCCCGCCCTTCGCGCTCCACTACGCGGAGACCTGCATCGTGCCAGAGGCCGCCGGGGCGTACAGCATCCTCTCCCCGGAGGGGGAGCCAATCCGGGCGGTGATCGCCTGCGTGCGGGGCTAAAGACCGCGGATGCCGCCCAACAGGCAGTCGTTCGGCATATCGCAGCTCCGGATACGTTCTGTCGGCAAGGCCCGGAGGGCTCAGCCCTCCAGGTCCATCTCCTCCTGGACGTACACGGTCTCCTCGATCAGGCCGATTCCCATGAATACAGCCCATATGTAAGGCGCGCCGTAGAGGTTCAGGGTCTTGGGCCCCACGATCTTCCTCGGCGCATCCTCGCCTGTCTGATCCTGTATCAGCTTCTCATAGGCCTTCTCGAAGGTGCTCCTGGTGATGGAGCGCTCCCGCCTGTCAGTGAACAGCTCCCCTCCCTTGATGGTATAGGTAAAAGGAAGGCCTTTCTTGGTGAGAAATTGTTTTCCCTCGTGCGCCTGTATGGCATCCCACAGGCCAGGGACGGTTATCTTTGATGTATTGAGCTTCATATGCCTCCTTGCGCCGCTTCCCGCGGCCGTCGGACCGTAAGCTGTCCCGGATCCGTTCTGGTTCTATTTATCGTACCCGATATGGCATACATTGTCAATGACAAATACGGCCTTTTGGGGGGACGGAACGGGATTCCATTGCGCGGAGCCCCCAGCGGCCTTCAATGGGGCACTAGGCCTCCTCCCGCTTCCTGCGCAGGATTTCCGTATTCCGCTCCACCTCCCGCTTCGTCAGGGGATAGGCGAACCATATGATCAGGAACACCACCAGATAGCTGACCCCCGGCACCAGAGTGGCCACCGTGTAGATCCGCTCCGATACCGCCTGGGTCTGGGACGGGGCCTCCGACACATAGCCTATGGCCGTCAGCACGAACCCTCCCAGGCCCCCGGCCAATGCCTGCCCCACCTTCCTGGCAAAGGAGTACACCGCGTAGACCGTGCCGTCCTCCCGCCTGCCGGTGGCGATTTCCTGGTAGTCGATGATATCCGTGATGAAGGCCCAGATGACCATATTGAAGAGCCCCGCCCCAAGAGTGCCCAAAAACAGCAAGCCCATGAACAGCGGGATGCTCTTCACCCGCAGGAGGAACAGCAGCAGGTACACCGCCCCCGCCACCAGCATCCCCACGGCCCCGGCCTCCTTCTTGCCGAATTTCAGCACGATGGCGGAGATGAAGGGGGCCAGCAGCAGCGTGCCGCCGATTCCCACCACATTGGCCACGGACAGCGCTTTCGCATTCCGGAAATAGTCCAGGAACAGGTAATTGTTCATGGCCTGCCCCAGCAGCGTGGCCAGCAGCAGCACCAAAGCGGCACACACCAGCGCCAGCAGGGGCCTGTTGCGCCCAAGGCCTTTCAGCATGTCCAGGAAGCCCTCCCCGGCGCCTTCCTTTTTCTCAAAGACCACCCGCTCCCGGCACAGCGTGTAGCAGAGCACATAGCAGACGATCGCCAGCACGCCGAACACGATTGCGGTCAGCGTAAAGCGCACGGGCAGCACGATCTGATTCCCCGCCTCGTCCGTCCTGTATACGATCAGCGGCACCAGCACCCCGATGGCCAGCCCCGCCAGGCCTGCGCCGATGCTGCGGAAGGTGGAGAGAGCGGCCCTGTCCTTCACGTCCGGGCTGATTACGGAGGCCATGGAGCCATAGGGGATGTTGATGGCCGTGTAGCAGAAGCTGCTCCACAGCAGATATGTGAAGGTCACATAGACCAGCTTCGCCCCATAGGGCCAGTCCCTCACGAAATACAGGTACATGGCAGTGCTGGCCAGGGCCACGGGAACGCACATGCGCCTGATCCACGACCGGAACCTGCCGTCTCTTGCCGGCCGCATATGGTCTACGATACGCCCCATGGTCACATCCGTAAAAGCGTCTACGAACCTGGCCCCCAGAAACAGCAGCCCCACGGCGAAGCCGCTCAGCCCCAGCACCTTGGTATAGAATACCATCAGGTAGCTGCTGGCGAATATGAAGCTGAAATCATTGCCGAAATCCCCGAACATGTACCCTATCTTGTCCCGGATTCCGAAAGGGCGCCCGCCGCTCCTGTCTTCCTTCACATTTCCGTTCCCATCCACTGTCTTTGCCATGTGAACCTCCACCTCTGCATAGTCATCTGTGTCTTATGTCGCGCAATGGAGTTATTGTCCCACATCGGGGAAAATTTATTCAAAACTTTACTTTTCCCCTGAAATGTATTATATTTGAGACAGTCGATATCAGGGTTTTATTTCGAAAAGAAAATGGAGGGAAGCGCTTCACATGGCCATACTTACCGTATTTTTCCAGATGCTTTCACTGCTGATCATGATTGGGGCCGGATGGTTCATGGCCAGGAAGGGGATGATGGACGAGCACACCAACACCCAGATGTCCAAAATGATCGTGAACGTGTTCAATCCCATGTTGATGATCTCCAGCGCGGCCAGCTCCGTGGGGCTGATTCCCTTGAGCACGATTGTTTTGGTGGGGCTGATCGCCATCGGCATGTTCGCCATCCTGATCGCGGCGGGCATGATCCTGTCCCCTCTGTTCGAGAGGCAGCCCGACCAGAAAAAGATTTTCCAGATGATGTTCGTCTTCTCTAACCTGGGGTTCATCGGCATACCGGTGGTGGGCAGCATACTGGGGACCCAGTACGTGGTCTATGTCACCGAGTTCCTGCTGCTGTACACCATCGTGTTCTATACCTACGGGGTGGCGCTGATGGACGGGAAGTTCTCCCTGTCCTCCCTGAAAGCCATGGTGAATCCGGGGCTGATATCCGGCCTGGCCGCCGTCCTCATCATCGTGCTGAACATCCCCCTCCCGGGCTTCCTCATGACGGCGGTGACCTATCTGGGGAACGTGACCTCCCCCATGGCGCTGGTTGCCGTGGGCTTCGCCCTGGCCCACACGGATCCGAAGCGCATCTTCTGCCAGCCGAAGCTCTATGTCTTCTCCGTGGTGAAGCTCCTGGCGCTGCCCCTTCTGATGCTGCCCCTGGTGAGGCTGGTCACGGACGACGCTGCCCTGCTCTCCGTGTGCATGGTCATGTTCGGCATGCCCATCGGCAACATGCCCCTGATCCTGGGGAACCAGAAGGGCATTGATGGCAGCACCTGCAGCGCTGCCATCATCCTGACTACGATTCTATGCGTGTTCACCATCCCCGTATTGCTTGCACTGGTCGGATGACACCCCCGGGAGGCGCGCCCCTCCCTCGCGGGCAGAGCATCCTTCCCGCTTCCCGCGCGGCCCGGCCTACTCCTCAGACCGCGTGCTCCCGGGAACAGCGCCCGGCGTTTCAGGATTCCTTGGGTCCTCAGTCCTCCGCCATCTTCTGCCGGATCCAGGACAGGATGATGTCTATCCCCGCGGGCCCTCCGTCCACGTTCCGGAAGCCGTTGACGATGATGTCCGCGTTCCACTTGGAGGACTCCACATACTGCCGCTGCCTGGGCTGGACGGCCTGGACATATCTGTCCATGATGTCGTCCAGGTCGTAGCCGTAGTTCAGGTTCCGGGAGATGCGCCGCCTCAGCCTCTCGTCCTGGTCGCAGTCCACGAACACCTTCAGGTCAAGCAATGGCGCCATGGCCTGGTCCCAGAGGATGAACATCCCCTCTATCAGGACTACATCCACGTCTTCCGCCTCCCTGACAGCCGCCACGTCCGCGTGGAGCCTGTCCAGGTCCATCGTATTCGGATGGTTGTCGTCCCGGTAGGTCCTGCCGTCCAGGATGCCTACGATTTCCGGGCGCTCCGAGGGCTCCCTGAAATACTTGTCCATATGGAAAACCTTGACTCTGTAGCCCTCCAGCCGCTCCTCCAGCCTGTCGCTCAGGGTGGACTTGCCGCTGGCGCTGCAGCCCCCTATCCCCACTATGTATGCCTGCTTCATCCGTATACCTCCTTTGCCTGCACTGATTACAGTCTAACACGGGCGGCGCAATTATACAATCCTTATTCTTCCCTGCCGCTGCCTCCCAGGCATAAAAAGCCCGGCATGGACAGACATACGCCTCTCCATGCCGGTATGGCAATCGCTTCTGTTCGTTTACGCCTTCTCGATGGCGATAGTGGCTTTCTCGCCGTTCACGTTCCATTCCTTCGCCACCGCGAAATCTTTCCCCTCCGTCAGCTCCTCGGCCAGCACCTTGCCCGAGATGGAATCCGCGTTCCCGGCAGCGATCGCCGCCAGCTTCCCGTTTCCGTTGACGGACACCCGGATGTGGTCCATGACCTGGAAGCCCGCGTCCTTGCGCATGGTCTGGATTTTGCTGATCAGCTCGTAGACGAAGCCCTCCTCGATCAGCTCCTCCGTCAGGTTGGTGTCCAGCACCACGGTCATCCTGCCGTTCTCCTGGGACACGTAGCCCGGCTTCTGGGTCATGTCGATCAGCAAATCGTCCTTCGTCAGCTCCACGGCCGCTCCGTTCACCTCAAAGGCGAGCTTTCCGCTGGCATCCAGCTCATCCATGGCGGCATTGCCGTCCAGCGCCGCCAGCGTCTTCTGGATCCCGCCCAGCTGCTTGCCGTATTTGGGCCCTACCGTGCGCAGCTGGGGCTTGAAGGTGTAGGTGGTGTAGTCCCGCACGTCCTCTGTGTAGACCACTTCCTTCACGTTCAGCTCGTCCCGGATGATAGCGGTGCAGAAGCCGTCCAGGCCCTGGGCCGTCCCCGCTGCAGGCACGCCGGCTGCCGCATCTTCTCCCGATCCGGTCTGCCCTGCCCCCATCTTCACGTACATCCTGCCGATGGGCTGGCGGTTCTTGATCGCGGCGGCATTGCGGCAGGCCCGGCCCAGCACCACGGCCTCCAGCACCTCCTCCATGTCCGCCTCCAGTTTTTTATCTATAAAGCGCTCTTCCACTGTCGGGAAATCGCACAGATGGATGCTCTCCGGCGCGTTTCCGTCGGTGCTGCACACCAGATTCCGGTAGATTTCCTCCGTCATGAAGGGAATCATGGGAGCCGCCGCCTTGCACATCGTCACCAGGGCCGTGTGCAGGGTCATATAGGCGTTGATCTTGTCCTGCTCCATGCCCTTTGCCCAGAAGCGCTCACGGCTGCGGCGCACGTACCAGTTGCTCATCTCCTCCACGAAATCCTGCAGGGCCTTGGCGGCCTCGGGGATGCGGTATCTGTCCAGGTTCGTGTCCACCTCGCCCACCACGGTGTTCAGCCTGGACAGGAGCCATCTGTCCATCACTGGCAGTTTTTCGTACTCTAATGTATGCTTTGACGCGTCGAACCCGTCGATATTGGCGTACAGCACGAAGAAGGTATAGGTGTTCCAGAGCTTGTCCAGGAACTTGTGCTGTCCCTCCAGCACGGTCTTGCCGGAGAAGCGCTTGGGCAGCCAGGGGGCGGCGCTGGTGTAGAAATACCACCGGATGGCGTCCGCGCCGTACTCTTCCAGGGCCTGGAAGGGATCCACCACATTCCCCTTGGACTTGCTCATCTTCTGGCCGTCCTCATCCGCCACCAGGCCCAGCACGATGACATTCTCGTAGGGGGCCTTGTTAAAGAGCAGAGTGGACTCCGCCAGCAGGGAGTAGAACCATCCTCTGGTCTGGTCCACGGCCTCGGAGATGAAGTTGGCCGGGAACTGCTGTTCGAACAAGTCTTTATTTTCAAAAGGATAATGATGCTGGGCGAAGGGCATGGCCCCGGAGTCGAACCAGCAGTCGATGACCTCCGGCACCCGCTTCATGGTCTTCCCGCACTTGGGGCAGGGGAAGGTCACCTCGTCGATATAAGGGCGGTGCAGCTCGACGTCCTTAGTCTTCTCATCCCCGGTGAGAGCGGCAAGCTGCTCCCTGCTGCCCACGGATTCCATATGCCCGCACTGGCACTCCCAGATATTCAGGGGCGTGCCCCAGTAGCGGTTCCTGGAGATGCCCCAGTCCTGGATGTTCTCCAGCCAGTTGCCGAAGCGCCCCTCGCCGATGGTGGGCGGGATCCAGTTGATGGTCTTGTTGTTGCGCACCAGGTCGTCCTTCACGGCGGTCATCTTGATGAACCAGGACTCTCTGGCGTAGTAGATCAGGGGCGTGTCGCAGCGCCAGCAGAAAGGATAATCGTGCTCGAATTTCGGCGCGGAGAACAGCTTTCCTTCCTTATCTAAATCCTTCAGGATATCGGGATCCGCGTCCTTCACGAATTTCCCGGCGTAGGGGGTCTCCTCCGTCATATGGCCCCTGCCGTCCACGAACTGCACCAGGGGCAGGCCGTACTTCCTGCCTACGTTTGCATCGTCCTCACCGAAGGCGGGGGCGATGTGCACGATGCCCGTACCGTCGGACATTGTGACATATGTGTCACAAGTGACGTAGTGGGCCTTTTTGCCCTGGCGGGCGGCTTCTTCTCCGGAACAGGCGAACAGGGGCTCATACTCTTTATGCTCCAGGTCCGTGCCCTTATAGGTCTCCAGCACCTGGTAAGCCGCCGTCCCCTCTTCCGCCAGGCCTCCCAGCACGGTGTCCAGCAGGGCCTGGGCCATGTAATAGGTATAGCCGTCAGCGGCCTTCACCTTCACATAGGTCTCATCCGGGTTCACGCACAGGGCCACATTGGAGGGCAATGTCCACGGTGTCGTAGTCCACGCCAGGAAATAGGCCTCCTCCCCCACGCACTTGAAGCGCGCCACCGCGGAGCGCTCCTTCACCGCCTTGTAGCCCTGGGCCACCTCGTGGCTGGACAGAGGGGTGCCGCAGCGGGGGCAGTAGGGCACGATTTTGAAGCCCTTGTATAAAAGGCCCTTGTCCCAGATGGTCTTCAGCGCCCACCACTCGGACTCGATATAGTCGTCATGATAGGTCACATAAGGGTCTTCCATGTCCGCCCAGAAGCCCACGGAGCCGGAGAATTCCTCCCACATGCCCTTGTACTTCCAGACGCTCTCCTTGCATTTGTCGATGAAGGGGGCCAGGCCATACTCCTCTATCTGCTCCTTGCCGTCCAGCCCTAAGAGCTTCTCCACCTCCAGTTCCACGGGCAGGCCGTGGGTGTCCCAGCCGGCCTTCCGGGGCACCATGCACCCCTTCATGGTGCGGTATCTGGGAATCATGTCCTTGATGGTGCGGGTCTCCACATGGCCGATGTGGGGCTTGCCGTTGGCCGTGGGCGGGCCGTCGTAGAAGGTATAGACCGGGCCCTCCTTCCGGCTGTCGATGGTCTTCCGGAAGATATCGTTCTCCCGCCAGAATCTCTCCACTTCTTTTTCGCGTTCTACCAGACTGACATTGGCTGAAACCTGTTTGTACATTGTCGCGTTTCCTTTCCTGGTTCTGCCTTTTGGCGATTGCCCTTTCGGGCTGTTTTTGGCTGCATACTTTTTGCTTTTCTGGTTATTTTCCTGATTTCCCTGCATTGCCGCCGGGCGGACTGCCCGGCATTTCTCACGGACACGGAAAGCTTCTTCCTGCGGCAGACGGCCTGCTCTGCGGCGGCATATCTGCCTCAGGCTTCGCGAAACGATTGCCGCCTGCGCAAAAAGGCTCCGTCCCGCAATAGGACGAAGCCTGACGCATTCGTTTCACCACCTGTTACAGCGCACGTATCCGTATGGATTCCCTGCCCGGCGCTGCAAGCGGCCGGGATAAGCTTTCCTCACGGAAATGATGCGATTTCCCGTAACGGGGGAACGCCGTGCAGGACTACTGATCCGGAACCCTCTCCCCACCGCGGCCCGTCGGCCGGCTCTTAAGGGAATCTGAGTTCCTGGCTTTTGTCCTGCCTGCTCGGAAGCGATCTTCACTGTCCCTCTACTTGCGCCGGTCTCGCACCCTCACCGGCTCGCTGGGGCTTTCCCGGAACAGCTACTCTCTTCGTCATGGCATTTGCTTTCTGTGACGTATTTTCTGATATATCATTATAATCTTGTGGATTTTTGTTTGTCAAGCTAAAATGCGAAAAATACTGATTAAAAAATTAGGAATCCGCGTCCCTGCGCTCCGGGCAGTCCGGGCAGTCCGTACAGCCGTCCCTGCGGGAGGCCACTGGCGCGAAGGCGTCCTTCGCCTTGTACAGCTCCTGCTGGAACGCCCTGAAATCCGGCTCCAGAAGCTCGAAGGACAGGAAAGCGATCTTGCCGCCGGTATACTCGATCACGAATATCTTAAACGGCCTGACCAGGTAGCACACTGGCACGGCCACCAGCCCTATGCACATCACGATGAAGCAGCTGCTGACGATGGCCTGGAGCCCGAAGTAGACATGATCCACCTTCTCCACGAACAGCAGGAAGAAGCCGGCAAGCACGCTCAGCAGGATCACGAACACGATCCCCAGCGCGAAGACGAAGCCGAACCTGGCGGTGGAAAAGCCCGAGCCGGTGACGTCCTTCACGTCAATGGTATAATCTCCCTCCCTGACCCGATAGGCGCGGCCCGTACTGTGGAAATACCTGCCCTTCACATATACGCGCTTATCCGTCAGCACGCAGAAGTGGCTCTTCATGCAGCCCTCCTCCAGAAACTTGTACAGAAAGCCCTCCCCTAAGATCGCCGCTTTCTTCTCTGTTGCATCCATAAACAGACTGTTCAATTCTCCCATACTTTAATTCCCCCTGTTTCAGAATGGCTGTGCCCGCAGATTCCGGACACATACACATTGCTCCTATATGTGCCTCACTTAGAACGCCCAGGGCGACAGAGCGCTCCGCCGCCGAGGACATTCAGGTGAGAACCAAGAACGAGGCGTCAAGCATGCGTCCACACTTTCCACCTCGTGTATTCATAAGGCTTCCAGACGGGCCAGTCTACACACAGCAAAAGGCATTGTAATTTTACCACAAATGCGTTATAATACCATTGTGTGTATCGCAGACTCTGTCTGTATCGTGTGGTAGGTAACGCTACCAACCTTGCCACAGGAAGCGGCAACTTCCTGTGGTGGTACACCATCATTATTACGTCCTTGTATTCTCGATTACTATCTTACCATATTTTCTCATTATATACAAGTGACAAATATTTTTAAACGGGTCTTTGACAGCTCCATAACGCAAAAAGTATCTACAGGCCGCATAAAGCCT
>NZ_CAJUCP010000003.1 GCF_910585425.1 uncultured Acetatifactor sp.
GTCCCATTAAACGGACTTAAAGGTATACCGACCCAGTTACTGACTAACACCAAAGTTATTTAAGACTCAACCTATGGATTTCCTGGTCAAGCCAATCACTATGCAGCAGATAGAAGATTCTCTGGAACTGGCAATGAAGTTGACTGAGAGGAATTCGGAAAGGTTTGGATTCCAAAACGGTAGGGACTATTACTATATTTCATACGGAGACATTCTATATTTTGAGAGCAAGGGACGGAAAATAAAAATAGTAGCAGTGGGTGAGGAGGAAGAGTTTTACGGTGGAATCAGGGTTTTGGAGAAGAAACTGCCCAAAGAGTTTTTTGCGATTCACCATTCATTTGTGATAAATCAGGCTCATGTAGTACGATATGCCTATGAAACAGTGGAGATGGATAATAACACGATACTGTCAATCAGCAAAGCATATCGAAAACAGGTAAGAGAGAGGTTGTTAAAGGGATTATCATGACGGATTTCATTATTTGTGTTACCACAAACCTTTTCAGGATTTACGTAATCAGCAGATTTATGCACATATTTTTGCAGGACAAAAATGAAAACGGCAGCAATCGGATGAGGCATGTGTTGGCATATGGGGGCTTTTTCATAGTCAATACAGCAACTTACCTGGCTTTTCATACGATGTGGATCAATGTTGCCTGTAATATACTTGGAATCGGGCTGATTGCTCTGACATACACGAAATCGTTAAAGATGATTTTATTTGTGACCGCTTCCGTTTACATAATTAACATGGGATGCAGCATGGCAGCTATACTCCCATTTGTAGACTATAAGGACGGTATGGGATTCAATCAAATCTATGAAGTGCTGGATGTGTTTCTGGTGCTGGTCTGTGAGCAGATTACGGAAAAAATTGTGAATACCCGGCGAAAGACAGAGAACATTCAGAACATCTCGTTTATTTTAGTGCCGCTGTGCAGCATCGGGATGATTTGTGCGATAGCCTATACGGAAAGCGGTACAAGAACAGGGATTGTGATAGTGAGCATCGGACTTATTTTGGTTAATTTTTTTGCTTTTTATCTATATAATGTCCTGGCAGAAGCTTTGTTCCATCAATATGAAAACGAAATACTGCGGCAGGAGATTAAGGGGTATGCGAACCAACTGAATGTAATGCTGCAAGGTGAAGAAAAGGTAAAAGCGTTGCACCACGATATGAAACACCATATGAATGAACTGAAGATACTGGCGGCAAAAGGTGAGAACAGAGCCATTGAAGAATATATTGATGACATGCAGGAGTTTATGGTCAATCCGAATGAATTCGTGGCTTCTGGAAACTTTGAAATCGACAGTGTAATGAATTACATGCTTTACAGGGCAAAGGAAGAACAGTGCAATGTAAATGTAAAAGCACAGCTTCCCAAAACTGTGACCCATTCTTTTGACATCAATGTAATCCTGGGGAATCTGCTGGAGAACAGTATCGAGGCGGCAAAGCAGACAGAAGAGAAAAGGCTGGATATAGAGATTGAGTTGCATCAAGGCTTTCTGAGAATACAGATTGAAAACAGCTATGACGGGAAACTGGAAAAAGATTATGGAAAATTTCTTACAACCAAAAGAGCAAAGGAAAGCCATGGTATCGGCCTGGAAAATGTAAGAAAAATCGTGCATAAATATAAATGTTTCTTTCGTGATACAGCCGGGCGAAAAAGTATCTATTGTTGGCTTAAATGGATCCGGAAAAACAACGCTTATAAAGCTGCTTCTTGGGCTATATGAACCGGAAAGCGGGGAGATACTTATAGATAATACGGATATTAAAGAGTATAATAAAGATGAGTTGCTAAAGAAGATTGGAGTTGTATTTCAGGATCATCATGTATATGCATACACACTGAAAGAAAATATCGCATTCGAAGATGAAATCAGCACTAAGGCTTGCAGCGTTTTGGAGCGAATGAATCTTCTGAATAAGATTAAGGACTTCCCCAAAGGATTTAACACTTACCTGTCAAAGGAATTTTATTCAGATGGCGTGAATCTTTCAGGTGGTGAAGCCCAGAAAATCTGTATTGCGAGGGCACTGAACAAAGAATGCTGTCTTTATATATTTGATGAACCGTCCAGCGCACTCGATATCATATCAGAAAACCGTATGAATGAGGTACTGGTAAAGTCAAGCAGCAAGACGATGGTTTTTATTTCGCATCGGTTATCGACCGTTGTTATGATGGACAGGATTCTTGTGCTTGAGAAAGGTAAACTGGTTGAAAACGGTAGTCATGAAACTTTATTAAAGGCACAGGGTGTTTACGCTAGATTGTTTCATCAACAGGCAAAGCAGTATCTTGCAAAAGGTACAATTGCCTAATTCATATAGGAGGAGCTGATTAGTATGAAAAAGAGTTTCTATGCAAGTGCATGTATATATGGCATTCATGGCGGAGGGGCATATCTTGTTAACGATGGATTTCGCTTCCGCTGTCAGAAACTTACTATAGCGGACGAGTACAAGGATTTGCTGATTCCCTACGGGAAAATCAAGTCGGTTTTCGCGGCAAGATGGGTGTTCTTTATCCCTACAACGGTAATCGAAACTCTAGATGGGAAGACGTACCGCTTCCTGATTTTTAACAGGAAACGGTTCATAAGGTGCATAGAAGAGGAACTGCAGCGTAAAGAGTAAAAATCAGGAGGCCGTACCCCATCCAACATACAAGGGATGTACGGCCTCCCGTTTATAAAACTTTCGCCAGGAAATCCTGCGTCCTGAGCTGCCTGGGAGCCGTGAAGATATCCTCCGGCGTGCCCTCCTCTACGATCTTCCCATCCGCCATGAAGATGACCCGGTCAGCCATCTCCCTGGCGAAGCCCATCTCGTGGGTGACCACCACCATGGTCATCCCCTCTTTCGCCAGCTCTTTCATGACCTCCAGCACCTCCCCCACCATCTCGGGATCCAGCGCGGAGGTGGGCTCGTCGAAGAGCATGACCTCCGGATCCATGCACAGCGCCCGGACGATGGCGAGGCGCTGCTTCTGGCCGCCGGAGAGCTGGCTGGGATAGGCGTCCGCCCGGTCAGCGAGCCCTACCCGTTCAAGCAGCCCCCTGGCTTTCGCCTCCGCATCTGCCTGGGATCTCCCCAGCAGCTTCATGGGGGCAAGGGTCATGTTCCGCAGGATGGTCATATGGGGAAATAAGTTGAAATGCTGGAACACCATGCCCATCTTCTGCCTGTGGAGATTGATGTCGGCCTTCCTGTCGGTGATGTCCACGCCCTCGAACAGGACTTTTCCGCCCGTGGGCACCTCCAGTAGGTTCAGGCAGCGCAGGAAGGTGGATTTCCCTGAGCCAGAGGGGCCGATGACTACGACCACCTCGCCTTTTTTCACGGAGGCGTTCACGCCGTTCAGGGCCTTGATGTCGCCGCCGTCGAAATGCTTTTCCAGATTGATTGCCTGTATGATATCAGCGCTCACTGCTCCGCAGCCTCCTTTCCAGCTTCCCTACCAGGAAGGTGAAGAACATTACCAGTATCAGATAGATCAAAGCGGACATCAGCAGCGGGAACAGATAGTCGTAGCAGTTGCCGCCGATGATGTTGCCCGCATAGGTCACGTCCGTGAGGCCCACGTAGCCCGCCACAGCAGTCTCCTTCAGCAGCACGATGAACTCGTTGGCCAGAGTGGGGAGCACCGCCTTGAAGGCCTGGGGCAGGATGATGTAGCGCATGGTGGCCACGTAGCCGAACCCTAAGCTCCTGCCCGCCTCCATCTGCCCCTCATCGATGGACATGATGCCGCCCCGGATGATCTCTGCCACATAGGCCCCGGAATTGATGCCGAATGAAAGCGCCGCCACCATGACCTTGTTGCGGCTGGAGGCGAAGATGACGAAGTACATGATCATGAGCTGGACAACGGCGGGGGTGCCGCGGATGACGGTGAGGTAGATTTTTGCCAGGGCGTTGAAGAAGCCCAGGAAGAACCTCCCCGGCCCCTGCATCTCGGTGTGGTTCTTGTCCCAGGACACCCGGATCAGGGAGATGACCACGCCCAGCGCCACGCCGATCAGCAAGGCCAATAGGGTCAGCAGCAGAGTGTTGCCCAGGCCCTTTATGTACATTTGGTAACGGTCGTCGAAGACGAAGCTCTTGTAAAAGTCATAGCCCAGGTCGCTTAACCACTCGGGGCCGTTCAGGATCCAGTCCGGGGCCTCCAGGGGCCAGGTCTGTGAAGCGGATGGTTTCATGGGTGCATCTCCTTTTCCTCGAGAACTGCGGACGATTCCTTCCTTGCGGGCAGTTCTTTGATGTGGGCATGCCTTCCGACTGCGGCAGAGGGCATGATGCTTCCTCCGTATGGGAAGAAGGTCACGGAATGGTTCGTGGGGGAACATGGCGCTTTCGTGAAAAAATGCGGGACCCAGTTTCCTGAGTCCCGACAGGGAGCCGTACCGTTGCGGGGCCCGGGCCGCCGCCATATGTCTGCAGGCTCTCAGGTATCTATGGCGGTATCCGTTCTCCGGGAACGGGCGTCAGGTCTTACTCCGCGCTGATGTACTTGTCGATGATGCCCTGGATGGTGCCGTCGGCGATCAGCTCCTGCAGCGCGGCATTCACGGCATCGTACAGCGCCTTGTTGTCCTTGCTCATGGCAGCGGCGTAATCCTCGGTGACATACTCGGTCTCCAGGATCTTCAGCCCCTCCACCTCGGCCACGAAAGCCTTGGCGGGCTCATTGTCGATGACCACGCAGTCCACCTTGCCGGTCTTCAGGGCCTGTACGGCCTCGGCGCCCTTGCTGTAGCGGTCGATGGTGCCAAGCCCCTCATCCTCGATATCGTCGGTGGTATAGATGTCTCCCGTGGTGTTGCGCTGCACGCCGATCACATGGCTCGCGCCCTCCGCAAAGAGGTCGTCCACGCTGGCGATGGCGCTGTCCTCGGTGACGATGACCACCTGCACGCCGGTGGCATAGCTGACGGTGAAGTCCACCTCTTCCTGGCGGTCAGGGGTGACGGTCATGCCGGCCAGTCCCAGATCGGCCTTGCCGCTCTTGACGGCCTCCGTGATGGAATCGAACTCCATGTCGTCGATCAGCAGATCCAGGCCAAGCTTCCCGGCGATGGCCGCTGCGATTTCCGCATCGATGCCGGCGATTTCGCCGCCCTCTACATACTCATAAGGCGGGAAGGCCGCATTGGTGGCCATGGTAAGCTTCCCTTCCACGGCAGTGGTAAAGCTGCCCGGCTCGGAAGCGGTGGGGGCGTCTTCGCTGCTCTCCTCGCCCGCATTGCCCTGGTCGGCCTCGGCGCTGTCAGCCTGGCTGCTTTCCTCGGCTTGGCTGCTCTCTTCGGCCTGGCTGCTCTCTTCGGCCTGGCTGCTCTCTTCGGCCTGGCTGCTCTCCTCGGTCTGGCTGCTTTCTTCAGCCTGGCTGCTCTCCTCAGCCTGACTGCTTTCCTGCGGCTCGCTGCCGCAGCCGGCCATGGACAATACCATGGCGGAGGCCAGTAATAACGCAATCCATTTCTTCATAATAAATATCCTCCCGATATGTATTCATCGGCCCCCTGGATGGAGCCAATGGACAGATACTAGCACTATATGCATAAAATGTCAATGGATTCTGTAAAAAAATAAGGAATAAAAGAAATTGGATGAATATGGCATGGGATTATGCATGGATAAATGCATAAAAATTTGGGCAGACCATCCGCCGGGCCAGGCTTGCCGGGGGATTTACGGGTTGAATTGCAGGCCGGTTTATGCTATGCTTTACAATAAGCAGACATACTTCAGATACATATTTTATATTCACATCCGGCCCGTGGCATCGCCGCAGACCCGGGCCGAAATGAAGGAGGAAAAAAATGAGAGTAATCATGTTTGACATCGACACCCTGCGGGCAGACCATATGGGTTGCTATGGCTATGGCAGGAACACCACGCCGGTGATCGACTCCATAGCGCGGGAGGGAGTGCGGTTCGATGACTATTACTGCCCCAACGCTCCCTGCCTGCCCTCCCGGGCGTCCATGATCAGCGGACAGTACGGCATCCACAACGGCATCGTGGGGCATGGCGGAACCGCGGCGGACATGCGCCTGCAGGGCAGGAGCAGGAGCTTTACGGACGAGCTTTCAGAGAACGGCCTGTTCATGCAGTTCCGCAGGGCGGGGATGCACACGGTATCCTTCTCCACCTTTGCGGAGCGCCACAGCGCATGGTGGTTCAACGCGGGCTTCAACGAGTGCGTCAATGTGGGCAGGAGGGGCGGCGAATCGGCGGAGATGGTGACGCCCAAGGTGCTGGAATGGCTGGAGCGCAACGGGAAAGAGGACAATTGGATGATGCATGTGCACTACTGGGATCCCCATACGCCCTACCGCACGCCTCTGGATTATGAGAACAGCTTTGAGGGCACGCCCATGCCGGACGACTGGATCACGGAGGAGATTTTCCAGGAGCATCTGCTTCATATCGGGCCCCACGGAGCCAATGAGATCAACATGTGGAATGACCACAGCTTCGCCCACCTGCCCAAGCATCCCGGCAGCCTGAAGACCCTTGAGGAGGCCAGGCGCTTTCTGAACTCCTACGATGACGGCATCCGGTACACCGATGACAATATTGGGAAGATCATGGACTGGATGAAGGAGAACGGACTGTACGACGACGACCTGGCGATCATCATCACCGCGGACCACGGGGAGGATCTGGGTGAATTCGGCGTGTATGCCGAGCATGGCATGGCGGACGATCCCGTGTGCCGCATCCCTCTGATCGTGCGCTGGCCGGGGATGCGCAGGGGAGCGGTGGTGAAGGGCTTCCATGACAATACGGACCTGGCCCCTACCGTGCAGGAGCTCCTGGGCACCTCCATGGCCACCTGGGACGGCTTCCGCTATGACGGCGTCTCCTTTGCGAAAGCCTTAAAGGACGGCACGGACTGTTCCAGGCCCTATGCGGTGCTGACCCAGTGCGCCCATGTGTGCCAGAGGAGCGTGCGCTTTGACGATTACATCTATATCCGCACCATCCATGGCGGCTACCACCTGCTGCCGGAGGAGATGCTGTTCCATGTGAAGGACGATCCCCATGAGCTCCACAATCTGGCGCCGGAAAGACCCGACCTTTGCGCCAGGGGAGCGAAGATGATCCTGGACTGGACGGAGCAGATGATGAAATCCTCCAGGTCGGATACGGATCCCATGTGGACGGTGATGCGGGAAGGCGGGCCGGAGCACTGCAGGGGAGAGCTGCGCAGGTACATGGAGCGCATCGATGGCACGCCCCGGGCTTACGGCATCCCGCTCCTGGAGGAGCAGTACGGGACACCAGGCCCTAAGAATGGCTTTCAATCGTATCTTTGATATCCTGCATATGGGTGTCCAGGACGGAGCTCAGCTTTGCGCATTCGTAGAGCTGGGCTTCTGTCTTTGCGATGACCTCCGGCGGCAGGTCCTTTTTATAGCGCAGCTGGTGTTCCAGGTTCGCCCAGAATTCCATGGCGATGGTGCGCAGCTGCACCTCCACCTTCATGAGCCGCTTTTCGTCCTGCAGGAAGATGGGGACCTCCACGATGAGGTGGAGGCTGCGGTAGCCGTTGGGCTTGGGATTCTCGATATAATCCTTGCGCCGGATCAGCCGGATGTCGTCCTGCTGCAGGAGACAGTCCGCCAGCATATAGATGTCGTCTATGAAGGAACAGATCACCCGGACGCCGGCGATGTCGAAGATATTCTCCGCGATGGCTTCCAGCGTGAAGGGCAGGTTCTTCCGCACCATCTTGTCCAGGATGCTGGCTGGGGACTTCAGGCGGTTCTGGATGGCATCGATGGGGTTGCGGTCATGGTGCAGGGAGAAGCGCTCGTTCAGGACGCGGAACTTCGTCTCGATCTCCATGATGGCGCAGCGGTAGCAGGACATCAGGTCCCTGGAGGTGGCGTTGAGCCGCTGGAAGGCCTGGATGGTCTCCTGGTCCAGGGCTTCTATCAGCTTTTCCGGGAAGAGCTGCCTTGGTTCTTTTGTATCCATAAGAGTTCATCCTTTCTGAGTCGATTTTACGCCGCTTAATTGCGCCCTGCCCTAAGCCTTTTTATCTGTTCTTCCGCATCTGTCCTTGGCGTATTATAATAAAGCAATTTCTCCTCCATTGTCATGTACTTTGTAACTTCGTAATTATGCTCACGGATCTTGTGTATATCCTCAATCGTAAAATCCGGGCTGATTTCCAATGTATACGCCATTATTCGCCACCTCCCAACAGTACAGACGGGTTAGCTTCAAATTGCTTCCAAAGCGCCAATGTGTCTTTCATCCGCTCTGGAGTGTCTTCCTGTTGCAGATAACTTACTCCCTTTTCGGGAAAGTGTTCCCACTGTTTAAAATTATAAGTAAGATGCATATTCTTGCATATGATTACTGAATTTGCACTCACACTGACAATTCTTCAAACATGAATTTATGGATATAAAACAAATTTTTGATTTGGATAACCCAATTCTTCAATAAGCTCTGCTTCTTTGAAGCCAAATTTTTTATATAGCGCCCTTGGAGCAAGTCCTTTTTCATCATTTTCACGAAATGTTGATACAGAAATATTTTTACTTCTGTCCAATTCGTTAAGCGCTTTTTCCAAAAGAAGCGAGCCAATGCCATGCTGCCTATATTCTGGTGCCACAGCTAAACAGCAAATCATGTTATGATTTCGTGAAAACAAAATTACGCCTGCAATCTCACCGTTGCATTTTATGCACAATGCCTGCTCCTTATTCATAAATCTTAACACTGTCTGCAAATGTTCTTCTATGCTCTCTTCTGTTTCCAATCCAGGAAAATTCCAACTTACACGTTTGACTAATTTCATCCATTGTTCAATATCAGATGGTGATCCAAATAACACTTCCATAGCAAAGCTCCTCCTGCAAATTCCAATATACTTAATTATAAATGTGTGCTTACTACTTGCAATGTATATTTATAAGCTCGTTTCCACGAGTACATAATTCCGAAAAGGGAGATAACTTATGACCGATGTATCCAGATACACTTTTAATTTTCTGCCCATAGCACATCACCTCCCTTTCCAGATATTTTAGCATAGTTTCCCCGCCTTAACAATCCGTGGCCGCACATTTTATGGAGGAGAGGCCAGACGCCTCTTTTTTTGGAAAAAAGGTTGAGGTGGATGCGGCGGGGATTTTCTGGTATGGTAGAAAGGAAGTGCGCGGGAAGGCAGCGCATGGAAGAGAGGATGCACGGAAGGAGGGAACCTTATGACCACACCCAAGCGTTTTGCGTAGCAGAGGCTATTGCAAATATAAGAGAATGAGGTAATAGCCTTTGCAGATCCGGAGGAACAGGATGCGCGGCAAAACTGCGCGCCTGTCTGTAAGAGGAGACGCAAAATGTGCTATTTGAATACAACTGAATATAGAATCATCCCCACATCCGGCTATCAGGTTCTGCGGAACTGCTCGGGCTGCGGCTGCAAGTCGGCCTATGAGAGCACCGGGAGCTTCCGCGTCAATGCAAACGGGAAGCGTATCGATGTCTGGCTGATCTACCGGTGCGGGAGCTGCGGACATACCTACAACCTGGCCATCTACGACAGGGTGAAGCCGGAGGACATCCCCGGGGAGGAGTACCGCCGCTTCCTGGAAAACGATGGGGAGACGGCTCTGCGGTACGGCATGGACAAAGGAATCTTCGCAAAGAACAGGGCCGAGATAGATTGGGAGCATGTGGCCTATGAAATCCTGCCGATGGAGGTGCGGGAGAACCCGGAGAGCCGGGAACGTCCACAGAGCCAGGAAAATCCAGAGGGCCGGATAGGCCAGGGGCGGCAGGACGCTCTCCGGCAGGACCGGAGGGGAAGCAGCCTGCTGACAATCCATAACCCCTGGGGCCTGAAAATCAGGACGGACAAGGCAGTGGCGGAAATCTGCCAGATTTCCCGGAGCAAGGTCAGGCAGCTTATAAAGGAAGGAAAGCTGGAGCTGCCGCAGGATTACGTGGGGAGTCGGATCGTGCTGGAGCTGGGCCGATGCCCAATCCCGGAAAACAGGGATTCCGAAAGCCACGGCATCCATGGACAGACTTTTGAAAGAGGAAGATGAGGAAAAAATGAGCAAATTTGAAGAGATTAAAAAATGGCTGGCCGACACTGTGGATGAGCCTCTGGAGGAGATGGGGAGCTTCTTCGCGAAGCGCGTAGGAGACTATGAGGAGCACATGGCTGTCTGGCGGGACAGCTATCAGTGGATGGCCCGGCTGATTCCCGGGGAGGCGCGAAACCTTCTGGACATAGGCTGCGGCACCGGCCTGGAGCTGGACGAGATATTCCGGCTCCGCCCGGACATCAGCGTCACGGGCATCGACCTGGAACCCGCTATGCTGGAGCGGCTGAAAGCCAAGCACAGGGACAGGGACATCCGATTGATTCAGGGGGACTATTTTCAGGTGCCCTTCGGGGAAAGCTGCTTCGACGCGACGGTATCTTTTGAGACCCTGCACCACTTCAAGATAGAAGACAAAATAGTCTTATTCCGGAAGCTGTATCAGGCCCTGAGGCCCGGCGGCTGTTACCTGGAGGCGGATTACATAGCGGAGTCCGAGGAGATGGAGGCATACCTTTTCGCGGAATGCGCCCGCAGACGGGAGAAGAGCGGAATCGGGGCGGATGTGTTCGTCCATTTCGACACGCCCCTGACATTAGAGCACGAGATGGGCCTTCTGCAGGAGGCAGGCTTCGCCGGCGTGGAATGCCTGGGGTATTCCAGCGACAGCCATACGCCCATGATCCGGGCGGTGAAATGAGCCGGGAGAGGAAAGGAACCGCACGATTTGCGGAGAAAGGAAAAGTGCAGTTATGATAGAATATCGCAGACTGGAAGAAAAGGAAATCTGCCGGGAACTGTTCGGGCAGTTCATCCGCCGCCAGGAGGTAGGAAAATGCTGGCGGCGGGTAGACGGGGAGTGGGTCATAAGGGACGATCCCTTCGTGGACGACTGGACGGAGGAGGATTACCGGAAGCTGGTGGCATGCCTGCAAAATACCCTGGCCACTGGCGGCTTCGTGTACGCTGCCTTCCGGGATGGCGCCTTGAAGGGCTTTGCCTCCGTGGAGGCAAAATTGTTTGGCGGGGAGCAGGGCTATCTGGATCTGTCCAGCATCCATGTGTCCCAGGACATGCGGGGGCAGGGAGTGGGCCGGGCGCTGTTCCTGGCGGCGAAGGACTGGGCCAGGAACAGCGGCGGGCGCAAGCTCTACATCTCCGCCCACTCCGCCGTGGAGAGCCAGGCCTTCTACAAGGCCATGGGCTGCGTGGAGGCGGAAGTGTACCACCAGGGGCATGTGGAAGAGGAGCCTTACGACTGCCAGTTGGAGTGCGGGCTGTAGACAACTGACGCATTGCCCGGCAGCTTTCCGGCCACAGGCTGGAGCAGAGCGACGGGCAAGCGGCCTGCCGGAGCCGGAGGCCAGCTTGCCCGGTTCTGTTTCATATCTGCCCTGCCATCCCTGAAATTAATAATTTAGGCATTGGCCCGGGACAGCGGCCGCCCAATCAGCCCGAGACGGAGGGCAGGCTCCCCAGATTGTTGCCCTCGGAGCTGTCGGGAACCGATTTCAGGTATTCCGTGTCGCCCCTGTGGGCCACGCCCACGCCCTTGATGTGGCCGGATTTCGCCATCTGCACGCCCTCCTCCTTGCTGACGGTGGAGCCGTCGGAGAGCTGATAGCCGTCGATCCTGCCGCTGTGCTTTACGAGGCCCACGATTTCCCTGGCATCGGATTTGGGCTGAGGGATCTCGTCCAGGGTGTTCTTCGCCAGAGCGGCGGTGAATTTCGTATCGTTTGATCTATCTTCCATAAATATATGACCATTCCTTTCTGTTCTGTGGCCTGCGAATCTGAGTCGCAGGCTCTATGGCTTCAGGAATAGTATTGCCCGCCTGGCGGGGAAAATCCCTGCCAGCTTTCGCCAGATAAGATTACAATGATATAGTCAACCTTTTACGGAGCCAAGTGTCATCCCGGTGACGAAATATTTCTGCAGGAAAGGGTAGAGGGCAAGGATTGGCAGCATGGCGATGACTACCTTGGCGGAATTCAGAGTCAGGTCCGACAGCTTCGATGCCTCCCGGAGCTGCTCCGGCGTCATGGTCTGGGGATCCAGCACTGCAGAAATCTGATAAATATAAGTCTGAAGCGGCTGCCTGTTCAGATCGTTGATATACAACAGGCCGTCGAAGTAGGCGTTCCAGTGCCCCACGAAAGCGAAGAGCAGCAGACAGGCCAGGGAGGGCATGCTCACCGGGATATAGACCCGGAACAGAATCTGCAGGGGATTCGCTCCGTCGATGGTGGCCGCCTCATTCAGCTCATAAGGCACATTGCGGAAGAAATTGATCAGGAGTACCATATTGTAAATCGGAAGCGCACCCGGGAGAATCAGCGCCCAGATGGAATTCAGCAGCTTGAGGTTGCGGATCACCACGTACATCGGTATCATGCCGCCGGAAAAGAGCATGTTGGCCACGAAGAACCAGATGTAGGCCTTGCCCCGGCGGAACCGGTTCTCCGGCAGGCACAGCGGGTAGGCGGTAAGAACCAGCAGAAGCATGTTCAGGCTGCAGCCCAGCGCTGTCCTGATGACGGAGACGCCGAACGAAGTGAAAAAGCGGGTGTCGGCCAACAGCTTTTTGTAGGACTCCGTATTCAGGCCCGAGGGCAGCAGCCAGACTTTTCCTGCGGAGACAGCGGCATTGTTGCTGAAAGAAACGATTAGGGTATACCACAGGGGATAAAAGCAGAACAGTGCGAAAAGAACCAAAATAAAAACGATAATAAAACGTGAAATAGTCAATCTGCTTCGCATGGCGGAGTTTCCTTTCTTTGTCCTTCTCTAAAAAATACGATAATCTGCAAATTTGGAGGCCAGCCAATAGGCGATTGCCATCAGAGTGATTCCGATGACGGACTTGAACAGTCCCACTGCCGAGCCGAGGCCGTAGTTGAAACTGACCAGGCCTACCCGATAGACATAGGTATCGATGATGTCGCCTGTAGAATATACGAGTGCATTGTACATATTGAAAATCTGGTCGAAGCCGGCATCCAGCACACTGCCCAGGCTCAGGGTGGCCATCAGGACGATGATGGTGCGCAGACCCGGAAGGGTGACATGTATGGCCTGCTTCCAGCGTCCGGCACCGTCGATCGCGGCGGCCTCGTACAAGGCGGGGTCGATGGCCGTGATGGCTGACAGATATACGATGGCTCCGAAGCCGAACTCCTTGAGGGTCTCCGTGGCGATCATGACGATCGGGAACAGGGAGGGCGTGCCCAGGAACATGACGGATTCCTGCGCTCCGGACAGACGGAGGATCTGGTTGATCAGTCCGTCAGTGCCGAGCATGGAGCGCATGATCGTGGCGAAGATGACCCAGGAGATGAAATGGGGAAGATAGACTGCCGTCTGGATACATTTCTTCAGGCGTCTGCCTTTCAGCTCATTGAGGAGCAGGGCGAAAAGGATGGAGACCAATGTACCGGCTGTTATCTTTCCCGCCGCGATCACCACTGTGTTGCGCAGGATGGCGAAGCTGTCCGGCAGGCTGAAGAACAGTTCAAAGTTTTCAAATCCCACCCAGGGGGAACCGAACCACCCTCTGCTGGGAATGAAATCCTGAAAGGCCAGGGCGATTCCCAGCCAGGTGCTGGTATTGAACAACAGGACAAATACGACTCCCGGCAGCAGCATCAGATGATAGGGAAGCTGGGAAAAACGGGTTTTCTTTTTCATAGACGGACTCCTTTCCAAAGAAGAAAAGGGATGACGCAAGCCGTATCCCTTTTCTGTGGTCTTTGCCGCGTCAGACGGCATGAAACGCATCTTTTATGAGGCATCGACAGCCTGCTGTACTTCTTCCGTGATATCCTGGCCGCCCTGTTCCAGGTATTGGGTGACGAATTCATCAAAGTATTCGGAGATGCTCTTTCCGTCGGTGTCGCCCATCACCATTTTGGTATATGCCTCCAGTTCCAGCTTGTCCAGGAAGGTCTTGCGCTTTTCCATGGTGGAGGTGGTGCCGGAGTAGACGGAACGGACATACTCTACATTGGCATTATAGAGCGCCATCATGCCTACCGTATATCCCACGGAATTGGACCAGTCGGCCATGCTGTCGTAGGGATCTGCACTGTCGGCCACTACCTTGGCGGCCTGGGCCATGGCCTGGTTATAGACGGCTTCGGAGGGACAGCTCAGTTCCCCTACTTCTTCCAGAGTGATTTCCCCGGCTGCGTATTGGGTCGCCAGGAGGCCTGTCATGATGATGGCATCTGCCGGAAGAGGATAGACAGACATGGGGATATAGATATTTTCGATAGGTGCGGTTTCCAGCTCTGTCTTGTAAGAGTCCAGGGTCATGCCGTGGATCAAATTGTTGAGCGCATAGAAGAAAATGGAAGGATCTTCGCAATTCTTGCTGACCACACCGATGCTGTAGCCCGCCGCATTGGGGGCGCCGCCGATGTAATTCTCACCGCTTTCCCTGGGCAGGGCGTAGGCGGCCCATTCCGCGGCGGGGTCATTGAGCACCGTATCCGTCAGGTAGGACCAGCTCAGCCACCAGGGGCCGAAGAACATGCCCGCCTTGCTGCCTGTCACGGCCTGCTTGTACATATCGCCCGTCCAACTGCCGAAATCCTTGGGGATGATGCCTTCCTGATACCAGGCGTTGAGCAGCTCCAGGGTCTCTTCGGCTTCGGGCATGAGGGATCCATAGACTATGCTCCCGTCCTGCTCCACCCATTGTCCCGGGGCAGCGCCATAATTGGTGAAGATATCGCCCACGCTGCCTGTGCCCCCGTAAGCGGCATTGAAGGAAGTGAGGATGGGCAGGCCGTAAGTGTCGTCCTGGCCGTTGGCATCGGGGTCCTGTGTCATGAAGGCTTTGGCTATCTCCGCGATGTCGCCGATGCAGGCGGGTTCTTCCAGATTGAGCTTATCCAGCCAGTCTTTCCGCACCCAGAGCAGAGGATTGGAGTCTCCCAGGCCGTTGGCCTTAGGGATGCCATAGATCCTCCCGTTTTTGGTGACGGCCTTTAAGTCTGCGTCATCGGCGCTGGCCCACAGCTCTCTCCACCGGGGATCCAGCACGGTGTCGTAATATTCCGTCAGGTCAGCCAGCAGGTCTGCCTTGACCAACGCTTCATATTGGGAGTAGGATACCTCAAAGTAATCGGGGATGTCTCCCGAGGCGATCATCATATTCATTTTCTGCCCATAGGCGCTGCCTGAGGCGGACCATATCACTTCGGGCACCAGGCCGGTCAGGTTCGTGAACCATCTGGTCCAGTAATTGTCTTCCACAGTCTGGCCTTCCGGCATCACGTCTCCGGAGGACGTACCGACTATGGTAGTATAAGTGATTCCGTCGAATACCTTGAGATAGCCGCCGTCCTCTGCGGCAGGGCTGGCTGTGGCGTCGCTCTGGGAATCCGCAGCGCTGCCGCCGGATTCCGGGGCGGCATCAGGCATTCCGGAAGAGGGGCCGGACTCTTTGGAACCCGGATTGGAAGTATCGGCATTGCCGCAGGCAGACGTGGTGAGGACAAGGGCTGCGGCCAATAACAGAGCAAGTGTCTTTCGCTTCATAGAGTGGAACCTCCTTTTTATGATGTCGTCATTATTGCACAATAACTTTCCCGTTTCCATAGATTTTTATATTCAGAATATTGAAAAATCTCACACAGGTATAACAGATGGGAATAAAATAAGACAAAAAAGGCGATAGTTTTTTCCATAACAGTTTTTCGGAATCCAATGAAATGTTCCGGAGAATGCGATATAATGAAAGCGGACAGCACAGGGACGGCTCGCGTGGAAGGAGGGGGACTGTGAAGCCTTTTCGATTCAGATCCATAAAAGGAAAGATCATCGTGATGGTGATCCTCAGTGCATGCACCTCCATTCTGCTCTTCTCCGTATTCACGTTCCGCAATATCGCCAGGCGCTTCGACAGCACCATTGAGGAGAGCTATCAGATGGGCCTGAACGGGGTGGGAGAGAAGTTCGGCCAGGCCCTGGAGGAAATGCACAGGGTGGCTTCCGGGCTGACCTATAAGGGAGGCATCATCGTGCAGGTGGAGGATTATCTTATGACATCGGAGGTGCTGCGGCGGAGAGAACTGGCGAACCGGATTATGGAGCAGCTATGCCTGTATGATTTCCAGAGCCAGGTGGTGGGGAATATCTGTTTCTGCTTTCCGGGAGAGGGGAAGGGCGTCATTCTCTCCAATGCCAGCTTCATGCTGCCTGCACCGGACAGGCCGATTTTTTTCAGGAGACAGCCCTACACGGAGTTCCTGATTCCGGCAGACGCTTCAGGGAAAGGGGATTTCGTGCTGTCCCTTGCGCGCTGGGCGGGAAATGTGGATGGCCGCGATTTCTATGTCTATATGGAGAGCGATTCCGATTTCCTGAGGGACCTGTTTTCCCAGCTACAGGATAGCAACGGGGAACAGCTTCCTGTCTGCCTGGTGGATGCTGCGGGGAAGGTGCTCTACGCTGCCGGGGAATCTCCGGCGGTTGTGGGGGAGGGCTTTCCGGAGGAGGAAATGCAGAAGTCCTTTGTGCCTTTTCTATATTCCGGTGAGGAGTGGGGGCTGTACCTGTGCGTGCCCAGAGGGGATTATCAGAGACTCTACGCTTCCGTCTTTCTGGAAGTGGTCATGATCATTCTGGTCTACGCCTTTTTCTCCGCGCTGATGGCATTTGCCATCTACCGCGCCGCATACAGGCCCCTGGATGCCTTCACGAAGGAGCTGTCTAAGGGGGAGAGGGCGGGGCTTCATGGACACGGCGCGTCCCAGAGCAGGGAATTCGGGGAATACTGGGACAAGATAGAGGAGATGAGGATAGAAATCTGTCGTCTGGTCTCCCGGGTGGAGCAGGAGGGCAGGCAGAAAACATATCTGGAGAACCAGTTGCTTCTGAGCAGGATCAATCCTCATTTCATCCACAATACGCTGAACAGCATCGGGCTGCAGGCAGCCGGGCAGGGCGAAGAGGATCTGGCGGAGACGCTGCGTGCGTTGAACAATCTTCTGTACCATAATCTCGGAAAGAACAGGGTGACTCTGCTGCGGGATGAGCTTCGGGCCGCGGAGGATTATGTTTACCTGCAGCACAGGATACAGAAATTTGTATTTGAAAAGGAAATCGATCTGCCGGAGCGCCTGATGGACATGCAGATGCCTGGATTCGTGCTGCAGCCTGTCATCGAGAACTGCTTTCAACATGGAGGGACGCTGGACCTGAAGATTAGCCTGGAGGCTTTTTTGAGCAGGAATCAGCTTTGGCTGGTGGTCGAAGACAACGGACAGGGCATCAGCAAAGAAAAGGAGGAACAGTTGAACCGGCAGTTCCTGGCAGTGTCGGCAGGCGGCGGAATAGGGCTTGGCTATGTCAGCCTGGCGCTGAAGATGTTCTTCGGGGACAGCGTTACCCTGACTGCGGGTACAGGAAGGGAGGGCTGCGGCACCAGGATTGCTATCTGTATCCAGACAGGACAGGCGCAGGAGAAAAAGGAGGGTGGGCATGCTGAGGGTTTTGATCGTGGACGATGAGCCGTTGGTGCGCACGGGGATCCGATACCGCATTCCCTGGGGGGAATACCGGATGCAGGTGGTGGCGGAGGCTGGCAGCGTGCAGGAGGCGATTGCCGTGCTGCAGGGGCAGGAGATAGATGTAGTCTTCACAGACATTGTGATGCCGGGGGGAACGGCCTGGAACTGCTGCAGTGGCTGCGGGAGAACCATCCCTTCATCACCTCTGTGGTGCTCAGCTATTATGATGAGTTCAGCTATATCCAGGGTGCGCTGCGGCTTGGCACGGCGGACTATATCGTGAAGACGGAGCTGGATTCCCCCTATTCCATTCAATTCATGAAGGGGATTGAGGAAAAGGCCCTGCGCAATCGGCAGAACCACCAAAAGCTCCAGGAGCCTCAGAGCAGCAGGGAGGCGCTCAGCGCCGTGGCGGTGGTGGGACTGGAGCAGAAGGCGCTTGCCCTGCGCCAGGAGGATATGCTGGCGGCGAAGGCCCATTACCCTGTCAGCCGCAATTCCTGGCTGCTGCTATATGAAGGCGAACTGGGGGAGGACAGGCTTCTGGAGATGGAACAGCAATATGGAAGGGAGGGGATACTGCTGACCTTCGACAGGACGGATATCTCCACAGTGGATTTGATACTGGCGGTGAATCTGTTCCTCTCCCGGGACTTCTTCTATGAAAGGCTGCCCAATTTGAGCGTCTATTCGGCGGACGCCCACAGCATTTTAGGGCATTCGGAGAGTCTCAGCGGCCCCAGATACGTCAGGGTGGAGGAAGAGCTTTCTTCCATGCAGTGGATCTGGGATGCCGGGCGCATGGAGGAGATGCTGGAAACAATCCGCCGCTCCAGGCTGCTGCCTCCGGTTATCTACAATCTGTTTTACTGCGTACAGATTCAGTGGAACCATTTCTTTCCGCAGAAGGATATCCCGGCCATGTTCCCGCTGACGGGGATCCACTGGTGGTATCAGTGGGTGGAATGGCTGAACAATTTCCGGATATTTGCCACCACTCAGAGCAGGCTGAGCTCCTATTCCCCGGAGGTGGTTTCCGCCATACAGAACCTGATGCTGTGGATAGACCAGCATTTTACGGAAGAAATCACGCTGACTGATGCTTCGAAGCAGGTCAGCGTCAGCCCGAATTATCTGAGCCGCTGCTTTAAGGATATCACCGGCAAGCGCTTTAACCAGTATGTGCGGGACCAGAGGATTGCCTGTTCCAAGAAGATGCTCTTACAGAGCAGGCTGCCCATCCGGAAGATTGCGGAATTGTGCGGATTCCAGGACCAGTTTTATTTCAATAAGGTGTTCAAGAAGGCGGTGGGGGAGACTCCAAGCAGCTTTCGGCAGAGCCACCGGAGAGATATGCAATAGCACTGCTTTTCCGCTGCTCTGGGCGCATATGACCGTTATCGAGGGAAAGGCATCTCTTCGGAGGCACTTTTTACGGAGTCGGTTAAATTAGTTAATTTCGTAAAAGCTATGGAAAATCAGGAGAAAAACAGTTATAATTTACATATCAGAAATCAAACTTCCAAAGGAGGATTCCGACATGAACAATTTACCGCAAATAAAAATCGGTATCGTAGCCGTCAGCCGCGACTGCTTCCCCGAGAGCCTGTCCGTGAACAGGAGGAAAGCCCTGGTAGAGGCCTACACCGCGAAGTACGATGCGGCCGCCGTCTACGAGTGCCCCGTGTGCATCGTGGAGAGCGAGATTCACATGGTACAGGCCCTGGAGGACATCAAGGCGAACGGCTGCAATGCCCTGTGCGTATACCTGGGGAACTTCGGCCCTGAAATCTCCGAGACCCTTCTGGCCAAGCATTTCGACGGTCCCGCCATGTACATCGCGGCTGCCGAGGAGAGCCAGAACGACCTGGTGGGCGGCAGGGGCGACGCCTACTGCGGCATGCTCAACGCCAGCTATAACCTGAAGCTGCGCAATGTGAAGGCATACATACCCGAGAATCCCGTGGGCACCGCGGCGGAGTGCGCCGACAGGATCCACGAGTTCATCCCCATCGCAAGGGCCATCGTGGGACTGAGCAGCCTGAAGATCATCTCCTTCGGCCCCAGGCCCCTGAACTTCCTGGCCTGCAACGCGCCCATCAAGCAGCTCTACAACCTGGGCGTGGAGATTGAGGAGAACTCCGAGCTGGATCTCTTCGAGGCCTTCAAGAAGCACGAGGGGGACGAGAGGATCCCCGCCAAGGTGAAGGAGATGGAGGAGGAGCTGGGCGCAGGCAACAAGAAGCCCGAAATCCTGCCCAAGCTGGCCCAGTACGAGCTGACCTTGCTTGACTGGATCGAGGCCCACAGGGGATACCGCAAGTACGTGGCCATCGCCGGGAAATGCTGGCCCGCTTTCCAGACCCAGTTCGGCTTCGTGCCCTGCTATGTGAACAGCCGCCTGACGGGAATGGGCATCCCCGTGTCCTGCGAGGTGGACATCTACGGGTGCCTCAGCGAGTTCATCGGCACCTGCGTCAGCGAGGACGCGGTCACGCTGCTGGACATCAACAATACCGTGCCCGACGACATGTACGAGGATGCCATCAACGGCAAGTTCAGCTATACCCACAACGACACCTTCATGGGCTTCCACTGCGGCAACACCAATACCAGGAAGCTGTCCTCCTGCAGCATGAAGTACCAGATGATCATGGCCAGGACGCTGCCCGAGGAAGTGACCCAGGGAACCCTGGAGGGAGACATCATCCCCGGGGACATCACCTTCTACCGCCTGCAGTCCACCGCGGACAACAAGCTGCGGGCCTACATCGCCCAGGGCGAGGTGCTCCCGGTGGCCACCAAGTCCTTCGGCGGCATCGGCGTGTTCGCCATCCCGGAGATGGGCCGCTTCTACCGCCATGTACTGATCGAGAAGAACTATCCTCATCACGGTGCGGTGGCCTTCGGCCATTTCGGCAAGGCCCTGTACGAGGTGTTCAAGTACATCGGCGTGCCGGTGGAGGATCTGAACTACAACCAGCCCAAGGGCGTGCTGTATCCTACGGAGAACCCCTTCGCGTAAGCTGCTTTCAAGGCGCGGACCAGGGGGCTGCCTGACAGAGACAATTGAAAAATAATTCCCGCAGCTTCCGCTGATTGACGCAATCTGTCAGCGGAAGCTGTTCCTTTCTGCAATGAATCCAATGACTTCGATGCACAGGGAAAGATTTGCATGAAAATCTTAAAAGCAAAAGGCCTGTGACGCCCCGCGCCTCCGCGCAGGAAAATCACAGGCCCTGTCTGTGCGATGCCGGTTTCCGGACTGTGCCGGAAGGGACAGCGTACTCAATCCTCCGAATCGTCCACATCCGCCGCCACAGCCGATACCACGCTGGATACCACCGATATGACCACCGCGATGATGATGATCAGCAAACCTCCGCCTAATACAATGAACATGATGAAATCCTCCTGTCAGAGACCATTCTACCATATCCGGCAGAAGATCTCAACAGATTTTAATGCCCTCAGAGGAAAATATGCCGAAATTATCCTGTCCTTTGGCGAATAATGGTTGTGTCCGGGCGTTCTTTTTGGTATTATGTACATGTTCAGACAGGATTGGCGGCTTTTGCGCTTTCAGCGAAGCGAAAGGAATGTGGAAAATGGTTACGATTTCCCTGTGCATGATTGTGAAAAATGAGGAAAAGATTCTGGAGAGGTGCCTGGACAGCGTGGCCGACCTGGTAGACGAGATCGTCATCGCGGACACGGGCTCCACGGACGCCACCAGGGAGATAGCAAAGCGCTATACGGAGAAGGTCTATGACTTCCCGTGGACGGACGATTTCAGCGCTGCCAGGAATTTTGTGTTCTCCAGGGCCACTCAGGAATATATATATTCTGCGGACGCGGATGAGGTGGTCTCCCCGGAGAACAGGGAGCGGTTCCGGCGGCTGAAGGAGACGCTGCTGCCGGAGATCGAGATCGTACAGATGAAGTACGCCAACCAGCTCCAGTTCGGCACGGTGTACAATTTCGATGAGGAGTACCGGCCCAAACTGTTCAAAAGAAAACGGGATTTCGTGTGGGAGGCTCCGATCCACGAGACGGTGCGGTTGGAGCCGGTGGTGTATGACAGCGACATCGTCATCACCCATCTGCCGGGGGAATCCCATGCCAAGCGGGACCTGGCCAATTTCCATAAGCACTGCCAGGAGGGCTACCGCCTTCCCAAAAGGCTTCTGGGCCTCTATGCCAGGGAGCTGCTGCTGGCCGGTGACGAGGAAGATTTCCTCCAGGCGGCGGAGACGTTCATGGAGGCCGCCGCGGACAACGGGCGGGACGGGGAGGAGATGGCCCAGGCCTGCTGCGTGGTGGCGAAGGCGGCCAGGCTGGCGGGGGATACGGTGAATTTCTTCAAATATGCCTGCAAGGTGATCGCCCAGGAGGCGTGTTCGGAGATATGCTGCGAGATGGGGCATTTCTATGAGGCGCTTTCCGACTGGGAGGAGGCGGCTGTCTGGTACTACAATGCTGTCTACGAGACCCAGCCCATACTGGCCCTGCAGGCAGGCGGCAGGGAGAGCCTGGAGGGGCTGATTCGCTGCTATGAGGCTTATGGATGCCCGGAGCAGGCGGAGATCTACCGGGAGGAGCTGCGAAACAGGGGAGCCGCCGGGGAGGGCGCCGGACGATGACGCGGGTAGCCGCAGTGCCGCATGTGGAGCGGCAGCCTGAAAGCGTTGCGGGCCCACAGGAAAAAACAGCCTGTAGAGGAAGAGGCGAGAAAGAAGGACGATGAATTGAGCTGGGAAGAAAATGTACGGAGAGTTGTGCCCTATGTGGCCGGAGAGCAGCCCAACAAGCCGGGCATGATCAAGCTGAACACCAATGAATGCCCCTATCCCCCCGCGCCGGGGGTGGAGCGGCTGCTGAAGCGGATGGACTATAGCGCACTGCGCCTGTACCCGGATCCGGACACAGGGGTCCTGGTGGAGGCGCTGGCGGAATATTATCATGTGAGCCCCGGGCAGGTGTTCGTGGGCGTGGGCTCGGACGATGTGATCTCCATGGCGTTCATGACCTTTTTCAACGGCAGGCGGCCCATCCTGTTCCCGGACGTGACCTATTCCTTCTACGACGTATGGGCGAACCTGCACGGAATTCCGTACAGGACATGTCCGCTGGACGAAGACTGGCACATCCGGCCGGAAGATTACAGGCAGCCGAACGGCGGCATAATCTTCCCCAATCCCAATGCCCCCACGGGCCTGGCGGAGCGGCTGGAGACAGTGGAGAGGATCGTCCGGGCCAACCGGGACGTGGTGGTGATGGTGGATGAGGCCTATGTGGACTTCGGGGGCAGGAGCGCGCTTCCCCTGGTGGAGAAGTACGATAACCTGCTGGTGGTGCAGACCTTCTCCAAATCCCGCTCCATGGCAGGGCTGCGCATCGGATTCTGCATCGGCAGCGAGAAGCTGATCGGGTATCTGAATGACGTGAAGTTCTCCTTCAATTCCTATACCATGAATCTGCCAGCCCAGCTGCTGGGGGCGGAGGCGGTGCGGGACGATGTCTATTTCAAGGCGGTCACGGCCAGGATCGTGGCCACCAGGGAGCGGGTCAAGAGGGAGCTTAGGGCCCTTGGATTCACCTTCCCGGATTCGAAAGCGAATTTCGTCTTCGCCTCCCATGAGGCGATTCCCGCGCAGCAGATCTTCCAGGCGCTGCGGGAGGCGGACATCTACGTGCGCTACTGGAACAAGCCGCGGATATCCGATTCCCTGCGCATCACCATCGGAACGGAGGAGCAGATGGACCGGCTGCTTTCGTTTTTGAGGGAGTATGTGGATGCCTGCCGGTGAGGGCGCGATTGTAGAAAGCATAAAATAATAAGCATAAAATAAAAAAGAATGGAGATTGTCATGCTGAAGAAATATCTGTTTGTGTTTTTTGTTTCCATGGTGCCGTTGATTGAGCTGAGGGCGGCTGTGCCCATCGCCCTGGGCATGGACCTGCCGGTGATTCCCAGCTACATCGTCTGTATCCTGGGGAACATGCTCCCGGTTCCCATCATATACCTGTTCGCCCGAAAGGTCCTGGAGTGGGGCGCAGACAAGCCTGTCATCGGAAAGTTCTTTACCTTCTGCCTGGAAAAGGGGCATAAGGGAGGGGAGAAGCTGAAGGAAAAGGCGGGCAGAGGCCTGTTCGTGGCGCTGCTGCTCTTTGTGGGGATCCCGCTGCCCGGGACCGGGGCCTGGACAGGGACTCTGGCGGCAAGCCTGCTGGATATGGATTTCAAGTCCAGCGTGATCGCGGTGCTGTTCGGCGTAGTGCTGGCAGGCATCATCATGGGACTGGCCAGCGCAGGGCTGCTGGGGGCGCTGGGCGTGCTGTTCTAGGGCTGGCAGATTTTTACATTAATGGGGGTCAGGGAAATGCCGATATATAGATTGCCAAAAAATCATTGACAATTTGAAGGAGAAAATCTGATGAAGAAAGTCCCCGTACAGATCTGCATTTTTTTGATTCTCATGCTGGCCCTGGCATCCTGCGGCCGGGCACAGACCGCACCGGAACAGGAGGGCACAGCGCCTGTGGAGACGCCGGAGCCTGCGCCTGCCCGGCCGGAGACGGAAGAGGAGCTGCGCCAGGCCATCGCCCGGGCCGGAGACGGAGAGGAAGCGCTGGAGGCGAAGCGGGAATACTATGAGCGGCTGCTGGCCATGGATGCCTTTCAGGAGGCGGATTACACGGCCCTGGCACAGGTATATGCCGATATGGGGGAGGCGGCGCTGCACAGAGAGACCCTGTCCAGGGTGCTGCGGCTCTATCCTTCCAGGGAATATGCCGGACAGGTAAGCGCTATCGTGGTGCAGGCAAGCGGCGAGGACGAGGAGACGGCGGCACTGGCCCGGCAGATCATGGATGCGCTGGGCAGCGGGGACGCGGCGGCATTGCGGGAGCTGACGGCCCGGGAAGAATGGCAGCGGATCTTGCAGGGCGGAATGTCCGGAATCGAGACCAGGACCCGCTATTGCCAGGGCGAGGACGTGCTGCAGATCGGGGCGGACGGCTCTTATGCGGAAATCACATGGCTGGGAGCGGAGGGCCGCTTCTGCTTTTATCAGGGGGATGAGAACGGAGCCGTGCTGGGGGAGGCTGTCTTAAAAGAGGGCGGCTACAGCGGCGCGGTGACGGTGGCCTACAGCGACGGGGAGGGGAATCCGGTCCGCGCTTACAGCGCCACCCTGCAGGACGGCATCTGCGTGGAGGAGATCGGCATCGAGTACCAGGGAGTTACATATACAGGGAAGCTGAACGCCGACGGCACCACCGCGGAGGAACAGTACCCGAAGGTCGCGGAGGCAGGCGGCGTGGTCTATGCGTATACCGGGGACGGGCAATCCTATCTGTACCAGGAGGACGCTGCACAGGAGACGTTCCGGCTGGACGCGGCCTGGCTGGGCCTGCCGGAATATGCGGAATGGAGGTAAGGGATGGACGCTATCAGGATAAGGAACAGATTGCTGTGCTGCCTTCTGTCCGCGCTTCTCGCAGTGGCCCTCACGGTATCCATGCCGCTGCCGTTCCTGCCCCATGGGGAGGCACAGGCCGCCGGAAGCGCGAAGGACATAACCAATGTAGTCATATTCGTAAGGCACAGCAGCGATGCCAGGGACATCTTCAATGCCACCAGCGTGGACAGCACCGGACAGCAGTGGTCCAACTGGAAGCGGATCAGGAAGATGTACGATGAGGGAAACGGCGCAGGGGGCTACAACAATTCCTTCAGCAGCTATATCTGGGCGGTGACGGAAGGCGCTGTGAAAGTGACGAACTATTTCCCCCAGGAGCGGAGCGGCAAAAACGGGGTGCAGACATTGACCCTGTCCCGGAACAGCTACGGGGGAAGCGACCTGGTGGAGGAAGTGATCGACGCGGCGGCCAGCGGCATCATCCGGCTGGACACCTCCGCCTGCAAATTGGACAACCAGAGCAGCAATGTGATCGACAATCTGACGATCATCCTCCAGGGGGACACGATCGGCGGCCAGGAGACCGCGTTCCATGCCACATACGCCGGGACCAAGACCATCAATGGGATGCGTGTCTTTGACTACAATATCATCCCCTCCGGGAGGCTGCTGCCGGCGGACGCGGCGACGGGACATGTGTATTCGGAGCAGGGGGTGATAGCCCATGAGTTCCTGCACACCCTGGGCCTGCCGGATCTCTACCGCAGGAACGACAGCGCGGGCCAGCCGGTGGGGATATGGGACATCATGGCCTCGGTGAGCCCCTTCCTGCAGTACCCGCTGTCTTATCTGCGGGCCAGGCAGGGCTGGATTTCCATGGGGAACATCACCCAGAGCGGCACCTACACCCTGACGGCGGCATCGGAGACCGGCGGCACCAAGGTGTTCGCCCTGCGGACGCCCCTCTCCGGCACGGAGCTCATCTGCCTGGAATACAGGAAGAAGAGCGATTTCAGCACGGGAGCCTTTGAGCAGCGCCTCCCCTCCAGCGGGCTATTGATGTACCGGGTAGACCCGAAGGTGTACAGCCTGACCAATGGCGAGGGAAAGAATTACATTTACGTGTACCGGCCCGGCGTGACGGATTCCGAGGCGGCCAGGGACACGGCTTCCAATGGCTTCAATCTGGTCCACGGCGCTGCCCTGGACGGGACCCTGGGGAAGACATCCTACGGCAGCACGGACCTGAGCGCCGACTTTACCAGGGATACCCTGTATTACTCCGACGGCAGCAACAGCGGGATACAGATCAGCGACGTGAGCATATCCTCCGACCGGAAGACATTGACCTTCCGGGTGACCTTCGCGGACTATCGGGACGCCATATCCTGGGAGAATATGGGGGATGCCGTCAGCAGCCAGTGCATCGGAGATCCTTTCCTGTGCACGGATCCGTCCACGGGGACTTTGTATGCGGCATTTCTGGAAGAGGGGTCTGCCAGCGGATATAAGCAGGTGTGCGTGAAGACCTGGGACGGGGCGGCGTGGCGCCAGGTGGGGGAGAAGACAGGCCCCGCGTCCTGGGCCTCCATGCCCTCCCTGGCCGTGTGCAGCGGGGAAGTGTACCTGTCCTACACGGACCAGGCCGGCCAGCCGGTCTACTGCAGGCTGGAGAACGGCTCCTGGAAGCAGGTGGCCAGGCACAGCGCCCTCAATCCGAAGTACATGCAGTTCGCGGTGGAAGGCAGCGATATCTATGCCGCCTACGAGGACAGCGGGAGATGGAAGATCTACAATCTGAAGAACGGCAGCCTGGTGGACAGCAGCCTGACGGCAGGGGATTTCAGCCAGCCTACCATGCTGGCGTCTGACGGCGGCTTCTACATGATCTACGCGGACTCCAACGGCGGCGCGACCAGGATACAGAAATACGCAAACGGCACATGGAGCACAGTGGACACTTTGCCGAGCCAGCACACCAATATCCACCAGATCGCGAAGCAGGGCAGGAACATATACGCGTTTGCAGGGGGCGGAGAGTACGGCAAGGAGAGCGGCACCATGGCGGTCTTCGACGGTACCGGCTGGACGAACACGACGGTTCCGGAGATGAAGCAGTTCAATGCCGCCTCCATGGCCGTGGCGGGGAACCAGGTCTGCCTGGCCTATTATGACACGGGCGTCAGAAAAGTGAAGCTGCTCCAGGGCACAGGCTCCTCCTTCAAGGTTGTGGACGACAATCTGGGCACGGGTGTGGATTACCTGGGCATCTGCGGCTATGGCTCCAATCTCTACATCGCCACTCGGGCCCAGAACACATCGAATCTGGTGGTGCGCAGGAAGGCGGTGGCAGGGGGCAGCGTGACGCCGCCCGGCGGGGACGGCGATCAGAAGCCGGTAGTGCCGCCGGAGGGGGAGGGCGGCCAGAAGCCGGATACGCCTCCCGGGGCCCAGGAGGAACGAGTGCTGACCCTGACGCCCCCTGCGGGATATACGGACAACCATATCTATATAGACGGGGTGGAGTATACTGCCTCCGGGAACGGCAGCGGGTATCGGCTGAAGCTCCCGGACACTTCCGGGCGGACGGCAGTGATGTATTCCTATGACGGCAGGAATATCCCTGTGGGGATGTATGTCTGGAAGCTGTCATGGGAAGGGGAGAACTGCAGGGCCGTCCCTCTGCCCGGGCTCCAGGATCTGCTGAGCTACCACGGCTTCTCCATCCGGGTGCAGAACCCCGCGGGAATCCGCTTCAAATCGGGAATCGAGCCGGGCCTGAAGCAGCGGCTGATCGCGGGAGGCGTGGACGGCTGCAGGCTGACGGAGTACGGGACATTATTCATCACCAACGAGAACAGGGAGAAATACCCCTTTGTGAAGGACGGCACGAAGGTAGGGGGCGGAAGGGCCTACTGGACGGAAGACGGCAAGGTCAACGACAAGGTGTTCGAGACGGTGGCAGGGCGGAAACGCTTCACCTCGGTGCTGATCAACCTGGCCCCCAACATGTACGCAAAGGACATCTCCTTCCGGGCCTATGCGGTGCTGGAATGCGGCGGAGAGGAGCTGATCGTCTACGGCCCGCCTGTGTACCGGAGCGTCTATACCGTGGCAAAGCAGGTGCAGGCCAAGGGCGAGTTCAGGCCCGGCAGCAGCGGATACCGTTATGTGCAGGGAATCATTGATTCCGTGGAGAGAAGATGAGGGAGGACAGGAGACGATATATGGGAAAGAAAGCATGGGCAGTACGGATTCTGGCGGGAGCGGCCATGTTCGGGGCAGGGTTCCTGGTGAGGACGGCCTGGGACGGATATGAGGACAGGCAGGAGGCCCTGGCGGCCCAGGAGGCGGCAGCCGCAGCCGCGGAAGCCCTGGCGCAGCAGGAGGCACAGGCGGCCCAGGAGGAGGCGGCAGAGGAATATCTGACGGCAGATGTGGTTCAGGTGCGTATCCAGGACGGGCAGGTGCAGTGGTATGACGGCAGGCTGTGGCATGAGGCGGCATCTGTGGAGGAGCTGGAGAGGTCGGACAGGTTCTACCTGGCGGAAGCGGCGTTCCGGGAGTTCGATGAACAGCTGCGGCAGGAGAAGGCTGCGCTGCGCCGGCAGGAGGCCGCCGGGGCTGCAGAGAAGGAAGCGCTGTCCGTAGGCCGCAAGGAGACGCCGAAGCCTCCTGCCCGGCCACAGACCTCCGTGGCTCCCGAGGCGCAGACGGAAGCGCCCGTGCCTGCGCCGGAAGTATCCGCGCCGGAAGCGGGAACAGGAGGGACGGACGGCGGCGGGAGCGGCGGAGGGAATCCCGGCGGTGGGAACCAGAACCCCGGGAACCAGAATCCCGGCTCCGGCTCCATCAGCGGCGGGACTCCCGTTGCCCCGCCCCCGCCTGAGGTGCCCGCAAATCCCGGGGACAGCGGCGATGGGGGCGGCGATGCCGGAGGCGATACCGGGGACGGCGAGAATATGGAATGGTCCGACGACTACCTGTGAGAGAAAAGCCGCACAAGTACGGATGACGAAAGGGGGAGGTAAGCTTGGATATCTATCAGGACTTTGCAAGTGTTTACGACCGGTTCATGGACAATGTCCCCTATGAAGAATGGGCGGAGCGCATAGACGGCCTGATCCGGAAATACGGCGTGTCGAAGCCGGAGCGGGACGTGGAGGGGCTTCTGGAGTCCGAGCGCAACCTGGTGGTGGACTTAGGCTGCGGCACCGGGACGCTGACGGAGCTGATGTACGCGAAAGGCTACGACATGATAGGGGTGGACGCCTCCGGGAGCATGCTGAACGCCGCCATGGAGAAGAAGGAGAGGAGCGGCTCCGAAATCCTCTATCTGCAGCAGGACATGCGGGAGCTTGACCTCTACAGCACAGTGGGCACCGTAATCTGTGTCTGCGATTCCGTGAACTATATTCTGGAGGAAGAGGAGCTGCTTGGCGTATTTTCCCTGGTGAAAAATTTCCTCTACCCCGGCGGCGTGTTCCTCTTCGACTTCAATACGGACTACAAGTACAGGGAAGTCATCGGCGATGCCACCATCGCGGAAACCAAAGAGGACTGCAGCTTCATCTGGGACAATTTCTATGACGTGGAAGAGGGGATCAATGAATACGACTTGACTGTCTTCGTCCGGGAGGAGGGGGAGCTGTTCAGGCGCTTCCAGGAGACCCATTACCAGAGGGGCTATACCTTAACGCAGATGCGCAGCCTCATAGAGCAGGCGGGCATGGACGTGGTGGAGGTCAGGGACGTGGACACCGGGGAGGATGTCAGCCCGGAGAGCCAGCGGATCTGCCTGGTGGCCAAAGCGCCGGAAAGATAAACTCCCTGTGCCGGAAAGGGCCGCTTTCGGCAGCGCCGGGAGATGCGCAGGCCCTGGACGGCGCGGGGAGATCGGATACGATAGTATAGAAGGGAAACAAGGGAATTCAGATAGAAAACGAGGTGCGAAATGTCAGATTATTTGGTACGGGCCACCGCCGCGGGGGCGCAGATCCGGGCCTTCGCCTGCACCACGAAAGGCGTGGTGGAGGCGGCAAGACAGGCTCATGATACAAGCCCGGTGGTGACGGCGGCCCTGGGACGGCTCCTGAGCGCAGGCGCCATGATGGGCAGCATGCAGAAGGGGGAAGAGGATCTGCTGACTTTGCAGATCAAGGGGGACGGCCCCATGCAGGGCCTCTTGGTGACGGCGGATTCCAAGGGCGGCGTGAAGGGCTATGCCAATGTGCCCGACGTGATCCTCCCCGCCAATGCCCTGGGCAAGCTGGACGTGGCGGGGGCTGTGGGACATGGGACGCTTTCCGTCATAAGGGACATGGGTTTAAAGGAGCCCTATGTTGGGCAGACTTTACTGCAGACCAGTGAGATCGCGGAGGATCTGACCTATTATTTCGCCTCCTCCGAGCAGGTGCCCTCCTCCGTGGGCCTGGGAGTGCTCATGGAGCGGGACAACACCGTCAGGCAGGCGGGGGGATTCATCGTGCAGTTGATGCCCTTTGCGGAGGACGGGGCGATAGACAGGCTGGAGCGGAACCTTTCAGGGATCACCTCCGTCACCGCCATGCTGGACGCGGGGGACACCCCGGAGCAGATGCTGGGGCGGATCCTGGAGGGGCTGGACTGCGAGGTGACGGACACCTGTCCTGTGGCCTTTTCCTGCAACTGCAGCAAGGAGCGGATAGAGAAGGTGCTGATCAGCCTGGGGAAGAAGGAGATTCAGGACATGATTCACGAGGGCCGGGAGGTGGAGGTGAACTGCCACTTCTGCAACACCCATTACAGGTTCAGCGTGGAAGAGCTGAAGGGAATCTATCGGAAGAGCAGGCTGCCGTAAGGCAGTGGGCGAGGCAGGCGGTGAAAGCAGTCAGGGGAAGACTGTGGTTAGCGAAGGCTAACAAAAGCCTGCCGGAAAACGGAAAAACGGACGGGAAAGAGAGGATGGCATGGAGCAGGGATTCATCAAGGTGGCGGCAGTGACGCCAAAAATCAGGGTGGCAGACCCGGTCTACAATGCGGGGGTCATCTGCGAGAGGCTGGAGGAGGCCTGTAAAAATGGCGCGAAGATCATCGTGTTCCCGGAGCTGTGCATCACGGGATATACCTGCGGGGACCTGTTTTTGCAGGAAATCCTGTTGCGGGAGGCCTCCGCACAGCTGCTTTGCATCGCGGAACGCACCCGGGGGAAGGATGCGTTGGTGATGGTGGGGCTGCCCCTGGAGCGGGAGGGCAGGCTCTACAATGTGGCCGCCGTGCTCCGGGACGGGGAGATCCTGGGCATGGTTCCCAAGGCCAATATCCCCTCCTACGCGGAATTCTACGAGGGGCGGCACTTCGCGGAGGGCAACGCGGAGCCTGTGCCTTTTTCTTTCATGGGAAAATCGGTTCCCTTCGGCACCAACCTCCTCTTTACCTGCGAGACCCTCCACGGCCTTACCGTGGGTTGCGAGATATGCGAGGATCTGTGGGTGGCGGACGCACCGGCTGTGAACCATGCCCTGCAGGGCGCCACTGTCATCGCCAATCTCTCCGCCTCCAATGAGACCATCGGCAAGGACGAGTACCGGGAGCTTTTGGTGAAATCCGTGAGCGCCCGTCTGCTCTGCGGCTATGTGTACGCCTCCGCCGGGGAGGGGGAGTCCACCCAGGACCTGGTGTTCGGCGGGCACAATCTGATAGCGGAGAACGGCACGATTCTGGCCCAGGTGAAGAGGTTCACCTGCGAGACCCTCTACGGCGACATCGATGTCTGGAAGCTTCTGGCGGACAGGCGGCGCATGGGAACCTTCGGCAAGGAGCCCAAAGCCGCTTATGTGAGGGTGCCTTTCCGGCTGGAGGTCACGGAGACGGAGCTGAGCCGCAGCTTCGCCAGTATGCCTTTCGTGCCGGGGGACGAGGAGAAGCGCAGGAGGCGCTGCGAGGAGATCCTCTCCATCCAGTCCTACGGCCTGAAAAAGAGGTATGAGCATACGGGGCTGTCCACGGCGGTGATAGGCATCTCCGGGGGGCTGGACTCCACTCTGGCGCTGCTTGTCACAGTGCGGGCCTTCGACCTGCTGGGGCTGGACAGAGGGGCAATCGTGGCGGTGACCATGCCCTGCTTCGGCACCACGGACAGGACGTATGAGAACGCCTGTCTGCTGGCCCGGACGCTGGGGGCCACGCTGGAGGAGGTGGACATCAAAGAGGCGGTGACGGTGCATTTCGGGGACATCGGCCAGGACATGGCCAACCATGACGTGACCTATGAGAACGGCCAGGCCAGGGAGCGGACCCAGGTGCTGATGGACATCGCGAACCGTGTGGGAGGCCTTGTGATCGGAACCGGGGACATGTCCGAGCTGGCCCTGGGCTGGGCTACCTACAATGGGGACCACATGTCCATGTACGGGGTGAACGCGGGGGTGCCGAAGACTTTGGTGCGCCATCTGGTGCAGTATTACGCGGATACATGTGACGATAAAGCGTTGACCAATGTGCTGCTGGACGTGCTCGACACGCCGGTGAGCCCGGAGCTTCTGCCGCCTGTGGACGGGACGATCTCCCAGCGGACGGAGGATCTGGTGGGGCCCTATGAGCTGCATGACTTCTTCCTGTACTATATGCTGCGCTGCGGGTACTCCCCGGCCAAGGTGTACCGGGTGGCGAAGCTGGCGTTCCAGGGGCTGTATGAGGACGGAACCATCCTGAAGTGGCTGAAGACCTTTTACCGGAGGTTCTTCGCCCAGCAGTTCAAGCGCTCCTGCCTGCCGGACGGGCCGAAGGTGGGAAGCGTGGCCCTGTCCCCCAGAGGGGACCTGCGCATGCCCTCGGACGCCAGCGGAAGGCTCTGGCTGGATGAGGCGGAGAGGCTGGGCCAGGGCTGAAATAATCCCGGAAAAGGGTATGGACTTTATCTTTCCGATTCAGAGAGGGCGGGGCCCTGCGGCACTAAGCAGGCCCCGCCCCGGGACTGTGGGCCTATACTACAGACCGCCAGGATTTACAGTGGTGTCTCCGGGAAAGTGCTTAGCTGGCGGTGTGCAGTATAATTTTTCAGGCATTCCAGAATGGGCCGGATATATTTCCTGTCAGAAATGTCATAGGAAGCGGAGATCATCCGGATCATTTCCCTGTCCGCCGCTGTTTTGTCCTTTTTGGCCTCCAGGGTCTTTAGGAACATCTTCATCATGAGCCTGGAGGAGAGGGACATCTTCTCATAGTTCAGGCCGCCGGGGCAGTAGAAAGCCTTTACATTCGCCCATTCCGAGCCCGCGAAGGTGCGTCTGAGGGCCGGGGCTATATCCGGGCTGTCCATGGGGCTTGCGCCCACGCAGAACACGATCAGTTTCCTGCCTGCCCATCTGTCCAGGTTTCCTTTGAACCAGCTCAGCTTGCTGATGCCTCCCGCGCAGGCCCAGCCGCCGAAGACGATGGCTTCGTATGTACTCAGGTCCCGCTTCTTTGCCTCCGATAAGGCCATGCAGTCGGCGCCCGCCGCTTCCGCTATCCACTTTGCGTACCTTTCCGTAAATCCTGTCTGGGAATTGTAGATCACGATTGTCTTCATCTGCCCGAACCTCCTTTTTTAATCGTTTTCCATTGCAGGCTTTTTTGCTTCCTCATGGCAAGTCCTCCGCTCCAGGTTCTCTATCCCGGCGTACAGCCTGGACAGCAGCCGGAAAAGGGTCTCCACTTCCCCGTCCGTATACACCTCAAAGAGATACCGCAGCTCTTCCCGATACCGGGAAAAATCTTTCCGGAAATAGTCGTCCGCTTTTTCGGTGGGGCAGATGCACATGGCCCTGGTGTCGCAGGGGCTCTGGCGGAGGGTGATGAAGCCCTTTTTCTCCAGGACATCCGCCAGCTTCTTGATATTCTGCCTGGAACAGCCCAGGAGGTTCCCCAACTGGGTAAAAGTCAGAGGCTCCTGTGACTGCCTGACTATGGACAGCAGCATGAACTGTTTCAGGGACAGCTCCGGTATATGGCTGTCGAACAGGGTCTGCAGCCTGTTCCCCGCGATGAACAGGCTGCTGAAGATCGCCTTGCCCTGGTCTTCCCTGGTGCCTGAGAATTTTCTGGTCAAATCATCTAAATGCATATGGGCGCTCCTTATGGGTAACTAGTTGCATATTGCATGATTGGATTATAGCAACTAGTTGCCAATCTGTCAAGGGAAAGCTTTGCGCCTTGTGGGGCCACATTCGATGTTTCCCATGGGAAAGAATAAAATAGATCAATATCGGAAAATACTGTTTTTTGGTATACTATATAAAACGGAACGGATGGGGTGAAACAGTGAAGGACAAAGTGTATGAATATGAATCCCTGCTTTACGCGGCAGGGGAGTCAGGGGGCGCGTATGTGGTCTTCCCCTACGACATCCGGAAGGAGTTCGGCCGGGGCAGGGTGAAGGTGCACGCCACCTTCGACGGGGAGGCCTATGACGGCAGCATCGTGAACATGGGCGTAAAGAATGAGGACGGAAGCGTCTGCTATATCATCGGCGTGCTGAAAAGCATCCGGGCGCGGATCGGGAAACAGCCGGGGGACAGCGTCCGGGTGACGGTCCGGGAACGGGAATGAAGCGGGAGACAACAGGAACGATTTAGGAGATTCGGCTGAAGAGAAGGAGGAATCGAAAATGTGGAAATGCCCCAAGTGCGGCCGCACTTTTCAGAGACAGGAACAGAGCCATTACTGCGGGAAGGCCCCGGACACCATTGACGAATATATCGCTGCCCAGCCGGAGGAGGCGAGACCGTATCTGAACCAGGTGAGGGATGCCATACGCGCTGCCCTGCCGGATGCCCAGGAGCGGCTCTCCTGGAGCATGCCGACTTTCTGGAAGAAGCACAATATCATCCATTTTGCGGGATTCAAGAAGCATGTGGGCCTGTATCCGGGGCCGGAGGCCGTCCAGGCGTTCGCCGCGCGGCTGGAGGGATACAAGACCAGCAAGGGGACCATACAGATTCCCTACAGCAAGCCCCTTCCGGCGGAGCTCATCGCCGATATCGCCAGGTGGTGTTATGAGACGGGGAATCATCCGTAAAGCCGGATTCGGGAAGGACAGGCTGTTCTACATCCAAACTTGGAAGATGACATTGCTTTTGCTGTTAATACTTTCCCTCATTTGCGGACATAATGAAAATATCGGGTCAAATCGGGTCATAATCGGGTCATGCAAATTGACTCGATTGCCCCGATTTGATATAATATGCACAGCGAAAGGGTAAAGGAGATGGCGTCATGCTTTTTCGAGAAAGTGAAACCGTAGAGTTTAAGGAAGTAGTAGTAGACGATATAAAAAAGGAAATCATTGCTTTTGCTAACTGTGACGGCGGCAAACTGTATATTGGTATCCGGGATGACGGAACAGTAGTTGGCCTTGATAATCCCGACAGCGTTTCTTTGCAGATCAGCAATATGGTAAGGGATGCAATTAAGCCCGATGTGACGATGTTCCTGCATTATAAAACAAGAAAGGAAGATGGAAAAGAAATAGTTGAGGTGGATATTCAGCGTGGAACGGATCGCCCTTATTATCTTGCTAAAAAAGGGATGCGTCCAGAGGGGGTATATGTCAGACAGGGATATTCTTCTGTTCCAGCCACTGACACGGCAATCCGCCGTATGATTAAGGAAACGGATGGAGACCGCTTCGAGGCTATGCGCTGCTTAAATCAGGAACTTACATTTGAAGCCGCAAAAAAAGAATTTGGGCTTCGGAAAGTGGAGTTTGGGTCACGGCAACAGCGCACTTTGAAGCTAATCGATCAGGATAACCTTTACAGTAATTTAGGTCTGCTTCTGTCCGATCAATGCGTCCATACGATTAAAGTCGCTGTTTTTCAGGGAACGGATCAGACAATTTTTAAGGATCGCCGGGAATTTACCGGATCGCTGTTGCAGCAAATGAATGAAGTTTATGATTTTATCGACTTCCGCAATCAAACCCGTGCAACCATAGAAAGATTATTGAGAATTGATGTCAGGGACTATCCTGAAATCGCCGTCAGGGAGGCACTTCTAAATCTGCTGATTCACCGCGATTATTCCTTTAGCGCCAGTGCGCTTATCAGTATTTATGCGGATCGGATTGAATTTGTATCCATTGGCGGATTGATGCCGGGAATTGATTTGGAAGATATTATGGTAGGCATTTCCGTATGCAGAAATCAGGACCTTGCGAATGTGTTCTATCGGCTACATCTGATTGAGGCTTACGGTACTGGAATGGGAAAGATTATGAGGGCATACGAAGGCATGGAAGAAAAGCCTTCGATTGAAACAACCAAAAATGCCTTTAAGATTATATTGCCTAATATTAACACAAAATATGAAACGGGAAGATTTTCCGCACCGAGTGTGGAATCAATCACAAGTTCTGCTTCCGGGGCTAAAAAAACCCTGAGCGATGAAGAAAGAGTATTGGAATACGCCCGGTCTCATGGCATCATTACAAGAAATGATGTAATCGAATTGCTTAAGGTAAGTACATCTACTGCTTCCAGAGTTATTAGGAAAATGGTAAAAAGCAACTTGCTGAAGCAGAATGGAAAAGCAAGAAACACCAATTATACTGTTATAAACAATAAAAATGGTGTGGAAGCGAGTGAAATAAAATGGAACTAAACGGACAGACTGCGGAACCGGCTTTGAAGGAGGCATCGGAATCCAGTCCGGGGGCATGGGTAGACCATTCTTGGTATGTGGCCGAAGTCTGCAGGAACAATGCGCCACTCTGCAGGGATGCTTCTGGGGGAAGAACAGTTTCCGCTAGGAGGATTCTGTGAATTACGGCCCATCCTTTTCCGTGGCGAGATACGCCCCCAGGAGCATGACGCCGAAGGCCGCCAGGAACAGCCCGGAGGGAACCTCCCGGAAGATGAGGAAGGAGAGGGCGGCCCCGATGAAAGGCGCCACCGCGTAATAGGCGCTGGTCCTGGCCGCCCCCAGGTCCCGCTGGGCATATATGTAGAAGAAAATGCTCAGCCCGTAGGCCACGAACCCCAGGAGCATGGCCAGCAGCATATAGAACATATCGAAATACCGTTCCCCGGTCATCAGCGCGATGATCAGGGAGCCAAGCCCCGAGAAGATGCCCTTTATGGTGACGATCTGCAGAGGGTCTTTTGCGGAAAGCATGCGGGTGCAGTTGTTCTCCAGCCCCCAGCACGCGGCGGCCAGCAGCACCAGCAGGGAGCCCCAGGAAAAGGACAGGCTGCCCATATCCTCAAAAGACAGCATGACGCAGGCCAGCGTCACACAGGCGATGCCGCCCCACAGGCGGGGGCTGATGGCCTCCCCAAATACCAGCAGGGCGATCACCGCCGTGGCGGCGATCTCAAAATTATTCAGCAGGGAAGCGTTTGCCGCAGTGGTCTTCGTCAGGCCCAGCATGAGGCAGACCGGGGCCGCGATGTCCAGGACCACCATGCCCACAGTGAACGGCAGCTCCTTCCTGGTCAGCGGGGACTCCGCGTGCCCCTTGCCCACAGCCCTCCGGATCCGGCCGAAGAGGAAGATGCCCATGCCCGCGCCCAGGTACAGGAACCCGGCCATCATCGTGGCGGGAATCCGGGTTAAGAGCAGCTTGGACATGGGGGAATTGACGGCATAGAGGGCGGCGGCCAGCAGGGCGAAAAGGGTGGCTCTTGTCTTGGGCTTCATAAAATCTCTCGCTTTCTCGCACGAAGCTGATGAATCGTACCTTATATCTGCTATATAAACGGTATTTTTGATCGCTACATATATATTTTACAAAATGTTCGGCAATACCGCAAGAGCCAGAAGCGTGAAATCAGGAAGAAACCCGCAGTCCCGATACCGGGAAGGAGGAGGGGCCGCCGGTCTGCTCCCCACAGACGAGACCGACTGGTATGCACCCGCCTGGCTGATCTGACAGACAGATTTGGCGCATGGCAAAAAGCGCAGGGCAGTCCCGCCCGCCCTGCGCTTCTCAATCCCTTGCCGCGGGGAGCACAGCCCCCGTGATTACTGGGCGGCCTCTTCGTCCGTCTGCGCCGCGGCCTTATCCAGGGAAGCCTGGATGGCCTCCAGCAGCACCAGGGAGGTGTACTTGCTCTCGGCAGTATAGGTGACGGATTCCAGGGACTGCTGCGCATAGACCTGCTCGCAGATGGAATCCAGCGTGGGCTGCAGCAGCGGATACATGGTGGCCACGGAATCGCTCACTTCCACCAGGCGGATGGAGGTGATGGAATCCTTATCCACGATGACTTCCACGTCCAGGGACTCGCTGCCCAGCAGGAGCTGCGTTGTGTAGATGCCCGGTATGTAGAGGGAGGAGATTTCCGCCATGACAGGCTCCGAGCCGGAGGTGTCCGCCATGTCAGGCTCCCTGTCCCGTTCCTTGTCCTTGCCCGGCAGGAACATCATGGCCAGCAGCACGATGAACAGGATGCCCAGCACGGCGAAGATAGCGGTGTAAATCAGCTCTTTCATGTGAAGTACGACGATTTTAGTTTTAGCACTCATCCCTATTTCCCCTTGCATTTTATCTTGTCAGATTTTCTTTATAATAGATATGCCGGAAAACGGGGGATTATGCGCCGTGAGGGAACTGATATGAAAAATCATTGACAAGCGGAAGATTGGTTGCTATGATAGAACATGGGTCAAGGGCGTTCTCGGGGTAGGAGGAATGCCCTTTTTGACTGTTTTTGGAAAAAGAGCGCGGATCGGAGGCGTTTGACTGAGGAGGGAAAGGAGACAAAAATACATGAAATTCACGAAGATGCAGGGCTGCGGGAATGACTACATATATGTAAACGGATTCGAGGAGAAGATTCCGTCCCGGGAGAAGCCGGAGCTGGCGAGGCGGCTCAGCGACAGGCATTTCGGTATCGGGAGCGACGGGCTGATTTTCATCAATCCGGCGGCGGAGGCGGATTTCGAGATGGAGATGTACAATGCGGACGGCTCCCGGTCGGAGATGTGCGGCAACGGCATCCGCTGCGTGGGGAAGTTCGTCTATGACAAGGGCCTTACTGACAAAAGGCATATCAGCGTGGTCAGTGCGGGGCAGGTGAAATTCCTGGATCTGACCGTGGAGGACAAAGGCGGCCATGGCGGCAGGGGAGAGGTGTCAAGGGTGCGGGTCAACATGGGCAGCCCCATCCTGGAACCGGCCCTGATTCCCGTGGAGGCTGCCGGGGACAGGGCGGTGGACGAGCCTGTCTATGTGGATGGAAGGGAATACCGCATGACCTGCGTGTCCATGGGGAACCCCCACGCGGTGGTCTTCGCCCGGGACGTGGCGGGGATGGCCCTGGAACGGACAGGCCCGCTGTTCGAAAACCACCCAAGGTTCCCCAACCGGACCAACACGGAATTCGTGGAAATCATAGACAGGAAGAACTGCTTCATGCGGGTCTGGGAGCGGGGCAGCGGGGAGACCTTCGCCTGCGGCACAGGGTGCTGCGCCGTGGCCGTGGCAGGGGTGTTGAATGACCTGACGGACAGTGCCGTAACGGTCAGGCTGCTGGGAGGCGAGCTGTTCATCGAATGGGACAGGGAGGCGGACCTGGTCTACATGACAGGGCCTGCCGTAACCGTCTTCGAAGGCGAGATATAGGGAGCGGATAAAAGCCTTATAAAAAAAGCTTGCCAACCGCAGGAAAGTGTGGTAGCATAACGTCATATCAAAAAATGCCATGAAGGAGACTCTTTTCGGGAAAGGCAACAGGAAGGCGGCGTCACCGACTGAAAGCGCTGCCGGCGGGAACCGTTACAGGGAACACTCCGGAGCAGGCTGTCTGAACGTCAGGGCGTTGATTTCCCTACGCTAGGGCAGCACGTTGTCGCACGCGTTAAGTGTAAGAGTGGAATGGCCGGGTACGCCTTTGATGGAAGGCGCGGCTGTTCAAAGCGGGTGGTACCGCGGATAATCGATCGTACACGGATTATTCGTCCCGGATGCAGGAAACTGTGTCCGGGGCTTTTTTTCGTCCCGAAAACGGACCATGGGGCAAAAGCAGGATGCCGCGGTCCGGGAGAGCCGAGCAGGGGAAAGGGGCTCGGGAATCGGTCGGAGACGGGGAGGGGCCCCGGGCAGCCCACGAGACGCCCAAAGAGGCGTCCGGAGAGTCAGGGAAAGGAGCCATTATGACAGACAGGAACTGTTACAGAGACATTACGGTGGGGGAGATAGGAGAGCGGCACATCGGACAGGAGATCCGGGTGGCCGGATGGATCGAGAACATCCGCGACCACGGCGGCGTGTCCTTCATCGATCTGCGGGACATGTACGGCGTGCTCCAGGTGGTTATTCGCAGGCCGGGCCTTCTGAAGGGCCTGATCAAGGAGACCTGCGTCAGCATCCTGGGGCCCGTGGAGAAGCGGGACCAGGACACCTACAACCCCAGGCTTCCCACCGGCACTATCGAGCTGGAGGCAAGGGAGATCACGGTGCTGGGCAAGGTCTACCGTCAGCTCCCCTTTGAGGTCATGACCTCCAGGGAGACCAGGGAGGAAGTGCGGCTGACCTACCGCTATCTTGACCTGCGCAACGCGAAAGTCCGGGATAACATTTTATTCCGTTCGGAAGTAATCGCTTTCCTGCGACAGAAGATGACGCAGATGGGCTTTGTGGAGATACAGACCCCCATCCTCTGCGCCTCCTCGCCGGAGGGAGCCAGGGACTATATCGTCCCCTCCCGGAAATTCAAGGGGAAGTTCTACGCCCTGCCCCAGGCGCCCCAGCAGTACAAGCAGCTGCTGATGGTGTCGGGCATCGACAAATATTTCCAGATAGCCCCCTGCTTCCGGGACGAGGATGCCCGGGCGGACCGCTCCCCCGGAGAGTTCTACCAGTTGGACTTCGAGATGAGCTTCGCCACCCAGGAGGACGTGTTCCGGGCCGGGGAGGAAGTGCTCTCGGCCGTCTTTGAGAGATTCGCCCCGGAGGGCGCGGCGGTGACCCCGGCCCCCTACCCTGTGATCGGCTACAGGCAGGCCATGGTGGAGTTCGGCACGGACAAACCGGATCTGCGCAACCCCCTGCGGATCCTGGACGTCACAGACTTTTTCCAGGAATGCACCTTCAAGCCCTTCCTGGGCAGGACAGTGCGGGCCATCAGGGTGCACGCCGACATGAGCAAGGGCTTCCACGAAAAGCTCCTGCAGTTCGCAGTCTCCTTAGGCATGGCGGGGCTGGGCTATCTGGAGGTGGCGGAGGACCTCTCCTATAAGGGGCCTATCGATAAGTTCATACCGGCAGAGCGTAAAGACATGCTGCGGCAGACGGCGGGGCTCGGGGCCGGGGACACCATCTTCTTCATAGCGGACAAGGAGGAGCGGGCCAACTACTATGCCGGGAAGATCCGCCTGGAGCTGGGGGAGAAGCTGGGGCTCACGGAAGAAAATGCCTTCCGGTTCTGCTATGTGAACGATTTCCCCATGTACGAAATGGATCCGGAGACGAGAGAGATTCGCTTCACCCACAACCCCTTCTCCATGCCCCAGGGCGGGCTGGAGGCCCTGGAGACCAAGGACCCGCTGGAGGTGCTGGCCTATCAGTACGACATCGTCTGCAACGGCGTGGAGCTCTCCTCCGGGGCCGTGCGCAACCACGACAGGAATCTGATGGTGAAGGCCTTCCAGATAGCGGGGTATGACGAGAAGACCCTGAAGCGGAAGTTCGGGGCCCTGTACCGGGCCTTCCAGTTCGGCGCGCCGCCCCACGCGGGCATGGCGCCGGGCATCGACCGGATGCTGATGCTGCTGCGGGGAGAGGAGAACCTCCGGGAGGTGATCGCCTTCCCCATGAGCGGCTCCGCCCAGGATTTGATGAGCGGCGCCCCCGGGGAGGTCACTGAGCAGCAGTTGAGGGAAGCGCATATCAAGGTCAGGGCCTAGTGTGTAAAGAACTTCTAAGCGGATAAAATACATCCGCTAAGAAGTTCTATGTTACACACGGAAGAATGCCCGAGGGCATTCTTTCGGACTTGCACCGGATTGTTATAGGCTCTCGGAATTTCGGAAAGCAGAATCAGGCATTGGGGCAGGGAGGCACCTGGAAAAGTGGGGGAACCGCTTCAAAGGAGCTCCAGAAAGCCGCGTGATATGTGGTCTGGAGATTCCGAGAGGATATTGTTCAGAAAGGGAAGTTTTATGGCGAATATCATCAGCGATGAGACAATAGAATACGTGGGGATCCTGGCGAAGCTCTCGCTCTCGGAGGAGGAGCGGGAACAGGCCAAGAAGGACATGGGCAGGATGCTGGACTATATCGACAAGCTCAACGAACTGGACACCACAGGGGTGGAGCCCATGTCCCATGCCTTCCCGGTGGAGAACGTGTTCCGGGAGGACGAGGTCACAGGCGGCGACGGCAGCGAAGACATGCTGCGCAATGCCCCCGCCAGGAAGGGCGACATGTTCGCGGTGCCCAATGCCATGTCCCATTGACGGAAAAACCGGGAAAGCGAGGTGGATTATGGAACTTTTATCTCTTTCAGCAGTGGAACTGGGAGCCGCCATCCGGGAGGGAAAAGCCACGGCCCCGGAGGCCATGGAGGCGGTCCTTGGCCGGATAGAGGAGAGGGAGGAGGCGCTCCGCTGCTATATCACGATCGATAAGGAAAAGGCCCTGGAACGGGCAGTGGAAGTCCAGAGGCGCATCGAGGCGGGAGAGCTGACAGGCCCTCTGGCGGGAGTCCCCATGGCCGTCAAGGACAATCTGTGCACGGCGGGGATGCGGACCACCTGCGCCTCCCGGATGCTGGGGAATTTCGTCCCCACCTACACGGCGGAGGCGCTCCGGAACCTGGAGCGGGCCGGGGCGGTCATCATCGGCAAGACCAACATGGACGAATTCGCCATGGGCTCCACCACGGAGACCTCGGCCTACGGCGCCACCCGCAACCCCAGGAATACGGAGCATGTGCCAGGCGGCTCCTCCGGCGGTTCCGCGGCGGCGGTGGCGGCGGGAGAGTGCTTCTTCGCACTGGGCTCCGACACAGGCGGCTCCATCAGGCAGCCCGCCTCCCACTGCGGCGTGACAGGCATGAAGCCTACCTACGGCACCGTGTCCCGGTTCGGGCTGGTGGCCTACGGCTCCTCCCTGGATCAGATAGGGCCCCTGGGCCGGACGGTGGAAGACTGCGCCGCGGCGCTGGAGATACTTGCGGGGGCGGGGCCGCGCGCTGGGCAGGGGGAAGCCGCTTCCCGGGATATGTCCGGGGAGGGCGGAGGGAGCCCCCAAGGCACCCTGCCGGGCAGAAAGGACTCCACCTATCTATATAGAAAGGACACGGACTTCACCTCCGCCCTGAAAAAGGATGTGGCGGGCATGCGCATCGGCATCCCCAGGGACTATTTCGGCCGGGGGCTGGCGGAGGAGGTGCGGGACAGCGTCAGGGCGGCGGCAGAGCTCCTCGGCAGGAAGGGCGCTCTGGTGGAGGAGTTCGACCTGAGCCTGGTGGAGTACGCCATCCCCGCCTACTACACCATCGCCGCGGCGGAGGCCAGCTCCAACCTGGAGCGCTTCGACGGCATCAAGTACGGCTACCGGGCCGACGATGCGCAGGAGCTGCACCGGATGTACAAAGAGACCCGCTCCGAAGGCTTCGGCCCGGAGGTGAAGCGCCGCATCATGCTGGGCAGCTTCGTGCTGAGCTCCGGCTATTATGACGCGTACTATCTCAAGGCCCTGCGGGTGAAGGCCATGATCAGGGAGGCCTTTGCCAGAGCCTTCGCCAGATACGACTGCATCCTGGGGCCTGTAGCCCCCACCACGGCCCCCCGGCTCGGGGAGAGCCTGTCAGACCCGCTGAAGATGTACCTGGGGGATATCTACACCATATCCGTGAACCTGGCAGGCCTGCCCGCCATCAGCGTCCCCTGCGGGGAGGACGGGAATGGCCTGCCCATTGGCCTGCAGCTGATAGGCGACTGCTTCCAGGAGAAGAAGATACTGCGGGCGGCGTACAGCTATGAGCAGTTCAGAAAGGACGGACGGGGTGAGGTGCCGGGGGACGGCGGCTGAACCGTAAGAAGGAGGGACGGCAATGGGAAAAGATTACGAAACTGTCATCGGCCTGGAGGTACATGTGGAGCTTGCCACCAGGACCAAGATTTTCTGCGGATGCTCCACGGCCTTCGGCGGAAAGCCCAATTCCCACACCTGCCCGGTGTGCACGGGCATGCCGGGCTCCCTGCCCGTGCTGAACAGGAAAGTGCTGGAGCACGCTGTGGCGGTGGGGCTGGCCACCAACTGCCGGATAACCAGATACTGCAAGTTCGACAGGAAGAACTATTTCTACCCGGACAATCCCCAGAACTACCAGATTTCCCAGCTCTATCTCCCCATCTGTCGGGACGGGTATGTGGAGATTGACGCGGCGGAGGGAAAGAAGCGCATCGGCATCCACGAGATCCACATGGAGGAGGACGCCGGGAAGCTGATCCACGACGAGTGGGAGGACTGCACCTTGGTGGACTACAACCGCTCCGGCGTGCCACTGATCGAAATCGTGTCCGAGCCGGACATGCGCAGCGCCCAGGAGGTGATCGCCTACCTGGAGAAGCTGCGCCTGATCATCCAGTACCTGGGGGCCAGCGACTGCAAGCTCCAGGAGGGCTCCATGCGGGCGGACGTGAACCTGTCCGTGAGAGAGGCGGGGGAGGAGGGCTTTGGCACACGCACCGAGATGAAGAACCTGAACTCCTTCCACGCCATCTCCAGGGCCATCCAGGGGGAGAGGGAACGCCAGATAGACCTGCTGGAATCCGGGAAAGCCGTGGTGCAGGAGACCAGACGCTGGGACGATGCGAAAGGGGTCTCCTATGCCATGCGCTCCAAGGAGGATGCCCGGGACTACCGCTACTTTCCGGATCCCGACCTGGTGCCCGTGAGCATCGACGATGCGTTTTTGGAGGAAATCCGCGCCAGACAGCCGGAATTTCGCACGGAAAAGATGGAACGGTACAGGTCCGAGTACCATATCCCTGACTACGACATTGAAATCATCACCGGCTCCAAGCATATGGCGGACATCTTCGAGGCCACCGTGGCCCTGGGGGCCCAGCCTAAGAAGGTGTCAAACTGGCTCATGGGGGAGACCATCCGGCTGCTGAAGGAGAGGGGGCTGGATCCGGAGGACATCCGCTTCTCCCCGGAGCACCTGGCGAAGCTCATCGCCCTGGCGGAGAGCAAGGATATCAACTCCACCGTGGCAAAGGAGGCGTTCGAGCTGATGTTCGACAGAGACACGGATCCGGAAGCATATGTGGAGGAGAAGGGGCTGAAGATGGTCAGCGACTCAGGCGCCCTGCGCAGGGTGGTGGAGGAGGTCATCGCGACCAACCCCAAGTCCGTGGAGGACTACCGGGGCGGCAAGGACAGGGCCATAGGCTTCCTGGTGGGCCAGACTATGAAGGCCATGAAGGGCAAGGCGGATCCCGTCACTGTGGACAGGCTGCTGCGGGAGATGCTGTGAGGATAAACAGAAAAAGGACAGCTTTTAGGCTGTCCTGATCTGTCTTCGGGGGTGGCTGCATGGCTACAGGGCTACAATAGAATCCAAGGGAGGATTCTATTGTCTAAGGGCTATTGCAGAAGGAAATCCACGTACTGGGACACTGTCTCCAGATGGGGGCTGGTGGCGGGCACTGCCAGGATGCCCTCCCCGCTGAGGAAAACGTAGGTCTCGTTCAGGGTCTGCGCCTCTCCCAGACAGATGCCCACGGGAACGGGCTGCTCCATGGCTTCCGGCTTCCTGGGATCCGGGCGTTCAGGCATGGCGGTGGATTCATAATTCGGATCCATCTGGGCCTCGCTGACAGCGTCCGCCACGGCCTGGTCCATATAGAAGAGATAGGGCCCATAGGCATCCAGCTGTTCGGCTGTGAGCACATCCCTGAGGTCGTAGAAGGTCTCGCTGTAGGCGTACTGCTCTATGACGGCCTCGTCCGACAGGAGGGCATCAATCTCCCCCGCCGCCACCAGCACCATCAGCTTCTGGATGGAGGCGGCAGTGTTCTGATTCGCGGAGGTGTAATCTATCTGCATGCTGGAATCGGCCATGATATCGAACTCCTCTGTGTCAATGCCAGCGTATTCGGCGAAGGAGGCCAGATACTCGTCCCCGGAGCCTATATCGAAGGCATTGATCAGGGAGACGGAGAACGCCATATCCTTCCTGGTCACCATATTGTAGATCATGGAGGCGGCGAAGCCCACAATCGCCACCGCGGCCACCACATACCATTTATAGTAGTCGAGGAAATATCGGAATTTCTGTTTCAGTGTACCGTGCTTCAGCGCTTCCCGCTCTTCTCTGAATTCGTCCATTACCGGCATGGCTAGTCCACCTTTCCTGTGTGCAGGCGTTATCGTTCCGCCTGTATTTTATACTGCGCACCGGTTAAATTTGCAGTGCGACCCGACTGCAGACCGCCAGCCAGGTACTTTCCCGGGGACACCACTGTAAATCCTGGCGGTCTACAGTATACCCTTCAAATCATAATACTTTCCATGCGGGATTGTCAATGCATCTATTGTTACAAGATTCTAAAAAAAGGATAAAAAAGCGCCGGGATGAAAAACTGCCGTGAAACTGTCTTGCAAGTTAGCGGAAGATAGTTTATTATGATAAATAGGAACTGGCACCAGAAAATGAAGACAAAGGAAGGACAATGAAAAATGAGTGACGCTTATGTGGAATGTTTGGTAAAGGCGAAGCCCTCCGTATTGGGCAAGATAGGCGGGTTCCTGCTGACCGCGCTGTCAGTGCTCTGTGTGCTGACCATATTCGTGCTGCCGCCCCTGATGCTGTTCGCCTTCATCGGCGCGATTCTGTTCGGGGTGGGGGCCTATTTCGTGAAGATGTTCACGGACCTGGAATATGAGTACCTCTACCTGGACAAGGAGCTGGTGGTGGACAAGATCATGAACAAGACCAGGCGCAAGAGGGTGGCCACGTACCAGCTGGACAGGATCGAGATCCTGGCGCCCATCAAGAGCTACCACCTGGACAATTTCAGGAACCGCAACGTGAACAAGCAGAAGGACTACAGCATCGGGGAGGAGCTGCAGCCGGACAAGCGCTACCTGATGTTCTACGAGGGCGGCGAGAAGATTGTGCTGAGCCCTTCCGAGGAGCTGATCAAGCTGATGAAAAATGTGGCCCCCAGAAAGGTTTTTTCGGATTGAGCTTATTGACAGAAATGTAAAATTTTGGTAAACTCATGAAAATCATAACTGTAGGGTACTGGAGACGGCATGAGCCCATGCCGGCCCGGGGAAGCATGGACGGGGACGCGCCCGGCATTTTCAGGGGGCGCATCGGCATGGGGCTTTTGCGCAAACGTGAACAGGAGGAGAGTATGGGACAGATTATCGGAGAGGGCATAACCTTTGACGACGTGCTGCTGGTGCCTGCGTATTCGCAGGTGGTGCCGAACCAGGTGGAGCTGGACACATGGCTGACGAAGAAGATCAGGCTGAACATCCCCATGATGAGCGCGGGGATGGACACGGTGACCGAGCACCGCATGGCCATCGCCATGGCAAGACAGGGCGGCATAGGCATCATCCACAAGAACATGTCCATCGAGGCCCAGGCCGAGGAGGTGGACAAGGTAAAGCGTTCTGAGAACGGCGTCATCACGGATCCGTTTTCCCTGACTCCCGAACATACGCTGGGGGATGCCGACGCACTCATGGCAAAATTCCGCATCTCCGGCGTACCCGTCACAGAGGGGCGCAAGCTGGTGGGCATCATCACCAACCGCGACCTGAAATTCGAGACAGACTTCACGAAGAAAATCAAGGAATCCATGACCAGCGAGGGGCTGATTACAGCCCATGAGGACATCACGCTGGAGGAGGCGAAGCAGATCCTGGCGAAGGCCAGGAAGGAGAAGCTTCCCATCGTGGACAAGGACTTCAATCTGAAAGGCCTCATCACCATCAAAGACATCGAGAAAGCCATAAAATACCCCCTGGCGGCAAAGGACGCCCAGGGAAGGCTCCTGTGCGGCGCAGGCGTAGGCATCACCGCCAATGTGCTGGAGCGTGTGGCCGCTCTGGTGGACGCCAAGGTGGACGTGATCGTGCTGGACAGCGCCCACGGACATTCCGCCAATGTGCTGAACTGCCTGAAGATGATCAAGGAGAAATATCCCGAGCTCCAGGTCATCGCCGGGAACGTGGCCACGGCGGAGGGGGCGAAGGACCTGATCGAGAGCGGCGCGGATGCCGTCAAGGTGGGCATCGGCCCGGGCTCCATCTGTACTACCAGAGTAGTGGCCGGAATCGGCGTGCCCCAGATCACGGCCATCATGAACTGCTATGAGGTGGCCAGGCAGTACGGCGTGCCCATCATCGCGGACGGCGGCATCAAGTATTCCGGGGACATCACCAAGGCCATCGCCGCAGGCGGAAGCGTGTGCATGATGGGCAGCATGTTCGCGGGCTGCGAGGAGAGCCCCGGGGACTACGAGCTGTTCCAGGGCAGGAAGTACAAGGTCTACCGCGGCATGGGCTCCATCGCGGCCATGGAGAACGGCAGCAAGGACAGATATTTCCAGGAGAACGCCAAGAAGCTGGTGCCCGAAGGCGTGGAGGGCCGGGTGGCCTACAAGGGGGCGGTGGAGGACACCGTGTTCCAGCTGCTGGGAGGCCTGCGCTCCGGCATGGGCTACTGCGGGGCCCACAGCGTCGAGGAACTCCAGGAGAGCGGCAGGTTCGTGAAGATATCCGCGGCTTCCCTGAAGGAGAGCCATCCTCACGACATCCATATCACGAAGGAAGCGCCCAATTACAGCGTGGACCAGTAGGGGCCGCGGAGGGAAGGGCGGGGATTGTACAGAAACAGGGAATGTCCGGTGGACATTCCCTGTTTTGGCGAGGTTCTTTTTGCTCAGGCGCCCCGGCGTTCGGGGCTACATGAATTTATCCAGCTCCGCCTCCACCTGGGGCATCTTTTTTATTTTAGGATCCCGGATGACCGTTCCTCTGGCCACCACCATGCTGAGATTCCTTAAGACAGTCAGGTCTTCCAATGGGTTCCTGGCGCACACGATGAAGTCGGCGCATCTGCCGGCCTGGATGCTCCCCGTCACGTCCCCGATGCCGGCGATCTCGGCATTGCGTTTCGTGGCCGTATACAGGGCGAAGGAGTTAGGCACCCCGCAGCATTTATGGAAATACTGCAGCTCCCGCCACATGTCGTAGTGGGTCACATAAGGGCATCCGGTATCGGTGCCCAGGCCTACGGGGATGTCGTTTGCCAGGCACTGCTTGGCGCATTCCACGATGCCCCGGAAGACCACCTCCCCGTTGAAGCGTTCCGTTTCCGACACATGGCTGACCTCCGGGTCGAAGAGGGCGTAGGGCAGCGCAGGGGAGAGGGTGGCCACATGGACCGCGCCCGTCTCCCGGAACAGGCGTATGATCTCCGCGTCCGGCTTCGCGCCGTGCTCGATGGTGTCCACGCCGTTCTCCAGGGCCACCCGCATCCCCTGGGGGCTCTCCACATGGGCGGCCACCTGGAACCCCAGCCTGTGGGCCTCGTCGCAGGCGCTCTTCACCAGAGCGGGCTCCATCTTCAGGACGCCCGGCTCCCCCTTTACCGTGGCGTCCAGCACGCCGCCTGTGACCATGAGCTTTATCAGGTCAGGCTTGTCCGCGGCAATTTTCCGGACATACGCCGCGGCCTCCGCCGGGGTGGTGGCCTCATAGGCCAGAGACCCTGCCATATGGCCCTCGGGCACGGACACCGCCATGTTGCCCGCCAGGATGCGGGGGCCCACAGCCTTTCCCGCGGCGATCCTGTCCCGGATCCATGTGTCGTAATTCTCTATCCCGCCCACGGAGCGGAAGGTGGTGACGCCGCTGAAAAGCTCCGTGCGGCAGTAGGACTTGTACATATATTCTATGTATTTGCGGGTCAGGGCGTTGGATGTGGCCAGCTTCACGCTCTTTTTCGCGTCCATGGGCTTCTTGCTGGGCTTTCCGCCCGCCGGGATGTGGACGTGCAGATTGATCAGCCCCGGCATCAGGTACTGGCCGCCCAGGTCGATGACCTCGAAGCCCTCCAGGCTGCAGTCCTGCTCCGGCAGCACCGCGGCGATCCTGTCGTCCTCCACCAGCACCGCCTGGCCCCGCCTGGGGGTCATGTGCTCGCTGCCGTCCAGGAGCATCAGATTCGTAAAAGCTCTCTTCATATTGAGGGATACCTCCTGTTCATCTGCCATCTACAGGGCCTGCGGGAAAGCCTGCAAGCTTCATGGCTGGAAGCGTGTAAAAAAGCCGGACCCATGACTGCAATCATAAGTCCGGTCTGTCTTCAGTTCAATCAAACCAGTCCGCCGGGGACGGTGCGCCCCATCCTACTGGAACAGCTTCAGCATCATGGAATCCTGGTTCATCTGCTTCTTCAGCATCAGGTTCCTGTACTCGCTGAGCAGGTCTTCCTTCTTCTTCTCGGAAATGGCCTTTGGCATATCCAGATCCTCGATACGGCTCCTGGAGCTGAGCTGCTCCAGGCTTGCGCCTGTGTTGTAATTATAGGCATGCTCCAGGCGGTTGGTGGATGCGCCCAGGTTGCTGCGCTGATTGGCTACTTTGCTGATCGCGGCATCGATATCGTCCAGATTGAACTTCTTGGTCACATCGAAATCGGCGATGCCCAGGGCCTCCAGGGTGGAGTTCGCCATGCCGATGCGCATGCCGCTGCCGTCCGGATTGGTGGCGATGTGCATGTCGGCCATGCTGCCGTCCAGGAGCTTCTGCTCGTTCAGCGAAGTGGTCTTGGACATGGACTGGATGCCTTCCTTCAGTTGGTCGATCTCGTTCTGGTAATACTTCTTGTCCGAGGCGGAAGAAAGGCCGTTCATGGAGCGCAGGGCCAGATCCCGGATTCTCTGCAGATAATCCATCACGCCGCCCAGAGCGCCATCGGCCACGTTCAGGGCGCCCACGCCCTCTTTCGCGTTCTGCGCGCCTACATTGAGCCCTGTCTCCTGGGCCTGCATCTTCTTGCCAATGGCAAGCCCTGCCGCATCGTCCGCGGCGGTATTGATCCTCTTGCCGCTGGAGAGATGGGAATATGAATTATAAATTCCATTTGTTACAGTCATGCTGCTCATAACGGAACCTCCTTTTTGTCAGATTTTACATCATAATAAAAGCACATAACCTTCCTCTTGCATCTGCTTTTCTTTATTATATAATCTTTTGCCATATTTTTCAACTGTATTTTCGTTTTTTTCTGTCCTGAAAATATATTCCTGCCGGGACAAGCCGGACGGCCCGGGGGGGCAGGAGGGAGCAAAAAGGGGCTTCCTTTTTCCGGCCGGCCATGGTATACTGAAACGGAAGTCTCCCAGTTTTTTCCGAGAGGATGCATCGGCATCCCGCGGCATGGCTGGAGGGCTTTTCCTATGTCTCAAAGCAAAACAAAAAGGAGTGAGAGGAACGTGAGCGGGAACAAAGCGGACTCCCGTGGCCGGGAGATGAAAAGAAGCCTGAACGGCAGGATATTGAGGAACACCCTGCTGAACATTTTTGTGCTGGTGCTGGTATGCTGCGGAATCATGTGGGCGGCCATGCAGTCTTTGGCCAACAACATTCTGCTGGACAGCCTGCAGCCCATGGCCCGCCAGTCGGCCAAGACAGTGGAGGCCAACATCCATATGCTGGCGGACCGGATGATGAACATAGCCGGGGATCCCCGGATGGCGGGGGAAGCCGGCGGCGGGGCAGCAGGGGAGGAGGCCCTTCGGGCAGACCGGGAGCAGCTTCTCATGGAGGCGGCCAAGATTTATGAGCTGTATGCCATCGGCCTCTATGATCTGGAGGGGCAGCTGGTACAGGGGATCGACACTGCGCCGCAGCGCCTTGACAGCGAATTCTTCTCCCTGCTGCAGGAGACCGACAATATGACTACAGATGCGTCTACGAAATTCCAGGAGGGACTGGGCATCACCATGGGCATGCCGGTGAAGGAGGAGGGGGAGACGGCCCTGTATGTGGTGGGCGTCTATAAATACGACACCCTGAATGACGTCATCAGCAGCATCAACCTGGGCAGGCACGGCATCGCTTACATGGTGAACCATGGGGGCGCCATCACCGGCCATCCGGACCAGACGCTGGTTCTGGAGGGAGAGACCATGGAGGGGCTGTGCGGAGGGGACCGGGAGGTTGCGGACCGGGTGGTCACCGACGAGACCGGCGCCACAGAGTTCTCCGTGGAGGGCGGGATCATGCTGGCCGCCTTTTCTCCCATCCGGGGGACCCAGTGGTCCCTGGTGATCCAGGTGCCGAAGGCGGACTACAGCTCCTACATCAACGGCGCCATTCTGGTGGCGGTGTCGGCCACATTCGTGGTACTGCTGTTCTCCATACTGGCGGTGCTGCGCCTGGCCAGGTCCATCTCCCGCCCGGTGAAGAAGGTGACGGACCGGATGGTGGCTTTGTCTGACGGCGACCTCCATACGGAGGTGGCCCGGATCCGGACCAGGGACGAACTGGAGCTGCTGACCCGGACATTGGGGGATACCGTGGAGAGCGTCAACCGCTACATATCGGATATCCAGCAGGTACTGACCCAGGTGGCGGAGGGGAATCTGCAGGTGGAGCCCCAGGTGGACTATAAGGGAGACTTCGTACAGATCCGGGGGAGCCTCGGCACCATCCTCCGCTCCATGAACGAAACCATTCTGGGCTTCCGCTCTGCCGCCGACCGGCTGGCAGGGATGGCGGAGGAACTCAACGGCCAGTCCGGCCAGCTCCATCAGGCCTCCATGGAGCAGACCCGGTCCACGGAGGAGCTGGTGGACGAGGTGTCCCATGTGAAAGAGAGCCTGGCCAGCGTCACGAAGAGCAGCAGCCAGACCAGGGTGAAGACGGAAGAGATCTCCCAGTGCATCCGGGAGGCGAACATGCGCATGGACGATCTCTCCCAGGCCATGGACAATATCAGCGTCAATGCCCAGAAGATTACCAAGATCGCGGAGGACATCGAAGACATCGCGTTCCAGACAGGCATCCTGGCGCTGAATGCGTCCGTGGAGGCGGCCAGGGCCGGAAGCGCGGGGAAGGGCTTCGCCGTGGTGGCGGAGGAGGTCAGGCAGCTTGCCTCCAAGAGCAGCGAGTCCGCCAAAAGCGCTGCGCAGATGGTGGGCAGCACTAAGACCATCATCGAGAGCGGCGTGAAGCTCACCGGAGCCGCCGCCAGCTCTTTCCGGGAGATATCGGCCGTCTCCGAGCAGATCAGCGGGATCACCGATGAACTGGTGACGGCGGTCCGGGGACAGGAGAGCGCCCTGGTGATCATGGAGGAGCGGATTGGGACGATTTCGGCCATTGCGGAGAGAAACCTGCAGAATGCCGCCGGAACGGAGCAGTCCAGCTCCGGCCTGGCAAGAGAGGCGGAGGCCCTTCAGGATCAGGTGAAGAGATTTGTGGTGAAGGAGGGAAGGGGCAGATGAAAAGGATAGCAAGCATCGTATTGGCCCTGCTGGTGACGGGATTCCTGACAGCCTGCGGCAGCGGCCAGGCAGGGCTCCAGGACGGCTACTACACCGCCCAGGCCGCCGAGTACAGCCATGGCTGGAGGGAATATATCACAATCATGGTGAAGGACGGGAGCATCGTCTCCGTGGAGTACAATGCGGAGAACGCCAGCGGATTCATCAAAAGCTGGGACACTGCCTACATGCAGTCCATGCTGGACGTGACGGGCACCTACCCGAACCAATACACCCGCTACTACGCCGGGCAGCTTCTGGAGAAACAGGGGGAAGGGGAGATCGACGCCCTCACCGGGGCCACTTCTTCCTACGGCTCCTTCCAGAAACTGATGGCCGCGGTCCTGGAGCAGGCCGGGAAAGGGGACTCCAGCATCGTGTACGTGGATACCGGGCACTGAGGCGCAGGGTTGGAGGCCAGGCGTCCCGAGGGTTGGGGTTTTGGTGATTTGTGGATTGCGTGTGCGGATGTTATTTGTTTTTTGATAAAAAAGTTCGCCTTACTTGCATGTAAGGCGAACTTTTTTATCGCTTCTAACATTTTATACCTAATGTGTGGTTAGTGCAAGTCTAAATTTATTTTTGTCAATATTTTCTAAATTCGATTATTTTTTCCCTGAATTTTCATATGTTTCGCAGAGAGATTTTGGCTAAATTACCATATTTGGCACTTGGCCCTGATTTTTGCGCCGCTTTTCGAAGGAAGGCACGGAGGGCCGAAAGAGGCCTGAAAAGTTCGCCTTACATGCAAGTAAGGCGAACCATGCGATATTTACGGCAGGTGCCATAAGCTGCCTGCAGGGACTGACGTGATGATTCGGCTGCCTTGCCCGGGAACAGGGCGGTGCGGCGGAGATGGAGTGGGAAATGCCAGAGACGACCGGAACGAGATGCTGTAGCAAGCGGGAGGGGCGCCCTGTAGCCGGGCCGTACACCGGAAGCCAGGAGCGGCCTTCCGGCGCCAAGTATTATGAGCGGATGCGGGAGCTGGGGTGCTTCACCCTGCAGGATGTCACAGAGATGGTGGGGGAGCGTTCCGCGGTGGCCTATCTGGTGAACGATTACCAGAGGAGGGGCTACATCGACAGGATACACCGCAACCTGTATACGGTGATGGACACGGAGAGGGAGGAGCCGGCGCTGGACCGATACCAGATCGGCAGTAGGCTGTTCCCGGATGCGTACATCGCCCTGCGCAGCGCGTTCGAGGCGTGGGGGTATGCGCCTAGGACGGGGAATGAGGTCTTCGTGGCCACCGGGACGCGGTTCACGGATTTTCGGTATAACGGGGTGTTCTATCGGAGGGTGCATCCGAAGGCCGGAGCCGAGAAGTCATGGGTGGGCGGGAGCCTTGTGGCCAGCCTGGAGCAGACGGTGGTGGACAGCCTCCATAGCTTCTCGGGAGAGGCCGGGCTGGAGGATGTGGTGGAGTGCATCGTGCGGCTGCCGGGGTTGGATGCGGACAGGCTGCTCCAGTGCCTGGAGAGGTATGGGAACGGGTATCTTTATCAGAAGTGTGGGTATGTGCTGGAGCAGTTGCAGGAGTATGTGGGGCTGCCGGAGGCTTTCTATCGGGAGTGCAGGGCGCATTGCGCGAGTACGGTGCGGTATATGGTGAAGGGGGCGGATGGGTTGGTTTACCATCGGGAGTGGGGAGTTTATGCGCCTTGTTTGAGGTGGGGGGAGTGAAAGTAGCAGTTGGAGTGAGGAAGATAAGAACATGGTTGACTTGAATGTGGACTTAAATAATAAGACAGTATTGGTAACCGGTGTAGCCGGATTTATTGGAGCAAATCTAGCTAAGAGGCTTCTAGTTGAAATTACTGGGGTTACAGTTATCGGAGTAGATAATTTAAATGATTATTATGATGTAAGGCTTAAAGAAACAAGACTTTTTGAATTGGAGAGAATTTCAGTTCAGATTGGGACAAGCTCCTTTAGGTTTATAAAAGGTAATATTGCAGACAAGTCATTTATTGAAAATATCTTTTCTATGTATAAGCCAGCAGTAGTTGTAAATTTGGCTGCACAGGCGGGGGTCAGATATTCCATTACAAATCCAGATGCATATATAGAGACTAATCTGATTGGTTTCTATAATATTCTGGAAGCATGCCGCCATTCCTATGATGACGAGGCAAGAGGAGTTGAACATCTGGTTTATGCATCATCTTCGTCTGTGTATGGCTCTAATGAAAAGGTTCCATATGGTGTGGAAGATAAAGTGGATAATCCGGTTAGTCTTTATGCTGCTACCAAAAAAAGTAATGAATTGCTGGCCCACGCGTATAGCAAGCTCTATGGCATACCATCTACAGGTCTTCGTTTTTTTACCGTTTATGGACCGGCGGGTAGACCAGATATGGCCTATTTTGGTTTCACGAATAAATTGAAAAATGGTGAAAAAATACAGATATTTAATTATGGTAACTGTGAACGTGATTTTACATATGTGGATGATGTCGTTGAAGGGGTAATCAGGGTTATGCAGGGGGCACCAGAGGTGAAGCATGACGAGAATGGAGTACCTTTGCCACCATATCGCATTTACAATATCGGTAACAGTCATCCGGAAAATCTTTTAGATTTCGTGCAGATATTACAGGAAGAGTTGGTTCAGGCAGGAGTGTTGGATGCAGATTATGATTTTGAGGCTTACAAGGTATTAGTTCCGATGCAACCTGGTGATGTATCAATTACATATGCGGATACGTCAGATTTAGAACGTGATTTTGGATATAGACCGAATACTAAATTGAGAGATGGGCTTAGATGTTTTGCGGAGTGGTACAAAGAGTTTTATGCGTAAAGGTGAAATAAAGATTAGAAGAACGTGTGATTGCGTAAGGAAAGAAAATCGAATTTGAAGCGGCCGCATAGCGAACTGTTAAAAAGGCTAAACCATTAGAGATATGAAAAGGAAATTATTATATATAGTAGAAGCCATGGGTGGTGGCGTATTTACATATATTGTTGGCTTGACGAATGAACTGGTAGATTATTTTGAGATATACATAGCTTATGCAGTTCGTCCCCAAACACCAATAGACTTTAGAGATAAGTTTGACAAAAGAATACATTTCATTGAAGTAAAAAATTTTACTAGGTCAATCAGTCTGACAAAAGATATTAAAGCTTTCTTTGAAATTAGAAAAATTGCTGGCAACATTAAGCCGGATATCATTCATTTGCATTCATCAAAGGCTGGAGTCATAGGACGTTGGGCATTTGATGGAAAGAAAACTCCACTATTTTATACGCCGCATGGTTATAGCTTTTTGATGACTAACTATAGTTTGCTCAAGAGAATGGCGTTTAGGTTTATAGAAACCGTATCAGCTAAGAGGAACTGTATGGTTATTTCATGCAGTGAGGGTGAGCATCATGAAACATTAAAACTTACCGTGAATGCAACATATGTGGAAAATGGAATAAATACGAAAGAGCTGCAGGTATTGATGGATAGGAATAGAAATTTGGAGATAAAAGATGAGCAGTTTACTATATTTACGTTGGGGCGTATCTGCTATCAGAAAAATCCAAAACTATTTAACCAAATTGCAGAAGCTATGCCAGATGTCAAGTTCGTTTGGATTGGAGATGGTGAAATGAAGAAGGAACTTAAGGCTTCAAACATAGAAATTACTGGCTGGAAAGAGAGAGAAGAAGCTGTCAAGAATTCTCTGCAAGCGCATGTATTTATGCTGACATCTCTTTGGGAAGGGCTTCCCATGAGTCTTCTCGAGGCTATGTATATGAAGAAAATATGTATAGTTTCTGATGTGATTGGAAACAGGGATGTGGTCAAAAATGGAGCGAATGGTTTTCTTTGTGATTGTTTAGATGACTATGTAAAAGCTATTCGAATAGCCAAGGAGAGTGGATGTAAGGAATTGGTAGAGGATGCATTTTCAAATGTTAAGACCAAATACAATACCATTATTATGGCTGAGCAATATAGGAAAATTTATAACAGCAAAATAAGATAGAAGGTTTAAAAGGGAATGGACAAAAAGCTGAAGTCGCTAATAGATAGATGCCAGGTAGTGAGTTTCGATATTTTTGACACGCTTATTTTTAGAAAATGTACACACCCTACAGATGTGTTTGATGATGTCGCTTTACAATTAGAAATAGAGAGTGCAATTTTTAAGGAAGATAGAATTCAAATAGAGCAAAGAATTAGGAAGCAAAAGAAAAAAGGAGAAGTTTGTATAGAAGAAATTTATGATAAATTACACAGAAAATATGATATTGGGAAAGAGCATGGTATCCATACAGAGGAGACAATTGAAATGGGTGTATGTTATGCAAACCCTGAGATTAAAGCTGTTTATGATTATTGTATTATGCAAGGCAAAAAAATATGCATTACCACAGATATGTATTTGACTGAGGCATGTATTTCTGAGATTCTTGCAAAAAATGGTTATTATTGTTATGATAAATTGTTCATATCATCCATATATGGAAAGCGTAAGGGAACAGGTCAGCTTTTTGATATATTAATAGAGAAAATAGGAGTACCGGCATATAAAATTCTGCATATTGGAGACAATTTTTTGTCTGATTTTCTTATGGCAAAGAGAAAAGGTCTGAAATCATATTTGTATAAGGGGAAGCCCAAAATAGAAAATCAAATTGAGTTGTTGCTTAATGAATTTTTGAAGAATAGTAATAAAGCCAATAGAGATTTTTATGAAATGTTTGGTTATAACATACTTGGTCCAGCTATTTATGGATATGTAATATGGCTTAATAGGCAGTTAAAGAATAAAGGAATCAAGAAAGTGTTTTTTTTGGCACGAGAAGGGCAATTTATTAAGCGTGTATTTGATACAATCGTATCAGACGATTTTGAAAAACATTATTTGTTTGTATCCAGAAGGAGCTTAGCGGTGCCAGCAATTTCAACAGTATCAACTATGGAAGATTTTCTGGCTCTTAGACCCATGTATAATCGGGTCAAAGTGAAAAACCAAATTGCAAAGGTTGGATTAAATATATCTGATTTGAAAGATTGGCATTGTTTTTCTGAAGATAATTTGAATAAGGTATTTGGAGAGTTAGATGCTATCACCAAAAAAAATATTCAAGAAGCGTTATTTGTAGAGAGCAAAAAGAAATCATACTGTGAATTAGATTTACTATTAAAATATTTGAATCAAGAACATGTTGCAGGCATGCTGGCTGTAATCGACTTAGGTTGGAATGGGTCGATGCAAAGGGCATTAGTACAACTTTTAAAAGATAATAATGTAGATGTGGACATTTATGGTTTTTTTATGGCACAGAGAGACGGTTTTTATAAAAACGCAAGCCACATCAAAAATATGGGCTTTTTATTTAATTATGATGCGGTATCAGCACAAGAAAACCTTCTTTTGAATAGTGGGACAAATTTGCTGGAATTGTTGTTTTCTGCTGATCATGGTTCTACCATAAGATACACTATTTTACAGGACAAAATTGTACCAGAGCTAGAGGATTATGAGTATGCACATGTTTATCCTGTTATTCGGAGATGTCAAGATGCAGCTTTAAAATTTGCAAAAGATTTTCATTCTAAGTATGGATTTGCTGTATGCGGTTACGAGAAAGAATTATTTAAACCCATGTATAGAACTTTAAAGAGACCAGACAGAAAAGTTATACAATATTTTGGTAATATGCCATATTCAGACATGAATGAAACGAAGCTAGTTCTCGCAAAAAAATGTAGTATATTTAAATTGAAAGATTGTATTAAAGCATTTAATGATTCTGGATGGAAGGTGGGATTTATAAAAAGAAATTTTAAAATAAGATATTCATTTGAGATATATTGGCTTCTTAGAAAATTATTTAATGGATGAGGATTAGGAATGTACTACTTTTTGATAATTTACATAATAAGTCTTTCTGTTTTAATGACCAGATTGTCTTCAAAGAAAAAATATATAAAAATAAAACCGATAAGCTTTCAATTAAGTAGTAATATATATTGGATTATATTATTTTTATTACCGCTTATTTATGCTGCTGTGAAACGAAGTTTAAATGTAGGAAGTGATACGGCTGGTGTTTATAGAAATATATATTTTGGTGGATATGCTGTCAATCATTGGCGTCCTACTATTTATGAAGGGTTATTTATACAATATGTGAAATTAGTTTATAAGATAAATCCTAAATTTGAATTTTTGCTAGGACTTTCTGTTCTTATTATATGCTCTATTTTCATAACATACTTTGTACTGAGACGAAAAAATATAAATATAATGATTTCTCTCTTAGTTTTTTTTGTATGGCTCTATTGTCCTTCTTACAATGTATTAAGACAAATATTAGCAGTATCATGTTCATTTATAGGATTAGTTATATTGGAAAAAAATCGTCCGATATGTGGTGTAATCATTTTTACAATTGCCAGTTTTATCCATATAACATCAATAATAGTATTTATATATTATATACCTTATTTCTTTGCAAAAAAACAGAAATGGAGAAAAATTGTTCCACTCATATTTTTGCTTGGACCGTTTATTACAAAGATATTAATTACATCATTGATACAGATATCATTTTTTTCAAAATTTGCTGAAAGCTTGCAGCCTTTTAATATGTCAAATATGAATACAAAGTTTTTCATATTTCCTGTGATGGTTTTTCCGTTAATTTTGTTATATTGGAATGAGATTATTAGATTGGATACATTCAATTATATTCATTTATGTGGATTTATTTTTATTTTTACAGCAGTTTTTCTTTCTGGCTATCTTTGGTATGCATTTAGGATGATGTATTATTTCATTCCAAGTGAAGCTATTATTTTAGGTCAACTTGGGAGATGTTGCAAAAATAGAAAACAGAGATTCCTGGTAAACTTGTATTTAGTTGTTGCTTTGTTGGGATCGTTTTTGTTTGTTTATGTTTATCATGATACAGATGGAATATATCCATATTTGTTTAACAATTTATAGAAAATGGATTGATTAGTTTCGATTAGGTGGCCGGAAGGGGTGAGCTTGATGAACAGTCTTGTGTCTATAATTGTGCCCGTATATAATGTTGAAAACTTTTTGGAGGAATGTATTAATTCAATTAGGAAGCAAACATATAGAAATATTGAGATAATACTTGTAAATGACGGTTCTACGGATTCGTCTGGATTGATTTGTCATAAACATGAACAATTTGATCAAAGGATAAAAGTTATAGATAAACAGAATGGAGGGCTTTCAAGTGCAAGAAACATGGGAATCGAAGCTGCTTCTGGCGAAATACTTTCATTCATTGATAGTGATGACTTTATTGAAAAAAACATGATTGAATTGCTTGTGACAAATTTGCTTGGTGTAGACGCAGATATTAGCTGTTGTAATTATGATGTTTATAATGAAAGTTCTCGATATGTGTCATTACATTTTTCACCTGTAGTGGAAAAGCAGATATATTCTTCAGAGGAGTCAGTAAACCTCTTGCTAAGAGAGGACTACTTTAAATGTTATGCATGGAATAAAGTTTATAAAAAAAAATTATTTGATAGCATAAGATACCCAGAAGGGAGGCTCTTTGAAGATATTATTACATCATATTATTTGTTAAAGAAAAGTGACAGAATAGTATTCATTAATTTACCGTTATACCATTATAGGGAACGTACAAATTCAATAACAAAAAGTAAATTTAATGAAAAAAAATATGATATCTTGCAATCGATTGATTCAATCCTTTTAGAAAATAAAAATAATAAGGAAATAATTTTGGGCTGCATAGTTTATTATTTATATTTTATTGATGATATGATTCTGGCCTGCTATTGGGATGAAAATGTCTACAGAAAATTTCGTAGAATTGTGAAAGTCAATATGGAAGAGGTGAAGAGAAGCTGTATATATAACATGAAAAGAAAAGGGCAGATTCTGTTGTGTGTATATTTTCCAAATGTATATAGATTTTTATACAGGATAGCAAAATGCTCCATAAATAGAGGATGAGTATGAGTAGAATATTGTTTGTTATAGATGGTCTATCAAAGGGAGGGGCTGAACGGGTCACAACATGGTTAGCAAATCAGTTCTCTGAATTGACGGATACAAATGTTACGCTTCTGGTGAATTTTAAATTTGATGGAGAATATCCAATCAACAAAAATGTTAAGATAATATACATTGAGAGTCAGATAACTGATTCAGAGAGGATTGTTCGAATATATAAGAAAATCAGATATATATTCCATGTTATCAAGGAAGGTAATTTTGAAGCTGTTATTTCGTTGGCAATGCCACAGCTTAACTGTTATATTTCACTTGCATGTTTAAGATATGGAGTGAGATTGATTGTGTCCGAGAGGAACGATCCACAGAAATATCCCCCAAATAAATTTTTGCGATTGGGAAGGTATTTCTGCTACTTTATTGCTGAATCTGTTGTGTTTCAGACACAGGGAGCGAAACAGTTTTTTCCTAAATATGTCCAAAAAAAGGGTTATTTAATTGATAATCCACTTATGGATAATTTACCTGTCCCATATGTTGGAGAGAGAAATACAGATATAGTTAATTTCTGCAGATTGACCAAACAAAAGAACTTGACTATGTTAATAGATGCCTTTTCTATCGTATATAAAAAGCATCCCGAAATGAACCTAAAAATTTTTGGTGATGGGGAGTTACATGATTCGCTTGTAGAGTATATAAAGGAATTAGGTTTAAGTAGGAAAATATTCATTCTACCATTTATTAGCAACATTCATGAAGTAATTCTAAAGGCTTCGATGTACGTTTCCTCATCAGACTATGAGGGTGTGAGTAATTCGATGTTAGAAGCTATGGCGATAGGCTTGCCTTGTATATGTACTGATTGCCCTCCGGGAGGAGCTAGAGAATTTATAATAAATAGAAAGAATGGAATATTGACCACTGTAGGAGATGTAACACAACTTTCACAGGCAATGCTGGAAATAATAGATAATCCAGATTTTCAGATGCAGATTGGTAAATCTGCACAAAATATTTCGACTAGATTAAATAGTGATAAAATATTTTTGTGTTGGAAGAAAGTGATTTTTAAAAATAGGAGAAAGTAAAATGGGGATAAAAGCTAAGCTAGGGAGAGTGTTGCCTGACAGTCTGTACCTTAAACTACAATATAAAAATATAATGGGAAGACAATTAGATTTGAAGAATCCTAAAACATTTAATGAGAAGCTTCAGTGGTTGAAAATATATGACCATGATTCGAGGTATATTCAATATGTTGATAAGTATGAAGTTAAAAATATAGTATATCAAAAAATAGGTAAACAATATATTATTCCTACATTAGGAGTGTGGGACAAAGTTGAAGATATAGATTTTTCTATATTGCCAAAGCAGTTTGTTCTAAAATGTACACATGATAGCGGAGGAGTTATTGTGTGCAGGGATAAAGAAAAATTAGATGTAGAGACTGTTAGAAAGAAATTAAAGAAATCATTAAAAAATAATTATTATTGGGGGGTAAGAGAATGGCCTTATAAAAAAGTTAGACCGCGTATAATAGCAGAAGAGTATAAAGCTGATAAAAATGATGGTTTAGTGGATTATAAGCTGTTTTGCTTTGGAGGAAAGGTAGATAACATCATGGTTGTACGGGGGAGAGCCAATGGCAAACCACTTTTTTATCATTTTAATAAAGAATGGGAGCTTTGTAGATTCAATCGTCTGACAAGATCACTGCCAGAAGGTTACGTGGAAGAGAAGCCATTATTTATAGACGAAATGATAAACATTGCTGAGAAACTAAGTGAAGGTTTTATCCATGTCCGCATTGACTTATACGAATGTGACGGTAGGATTTATTTCGGAGAATATACATTATATAATCAAAGCGGCTGGGAAACAGGGTTTGATGATTATTCCGATGGATACTTGGGAAGCTTGATTGATTTGCCTAAAAAGAATAGTAGGAGGTAATGATTTGTATGCTTTACAATGATACACAAAATAGAATATCCGTAAATGTTAATATTGGACATTTGACTCCATCTGAATTGTTGAAAGGGCATGTTATTCTTATTACAGGAGCTACAGGAGGAATGGGGAAGGCGATATCAAAAAAATGTGTAACGCAAGGGGCAAAGGTTATCTTGGCAGATAAAGAAGAAAGAAAGTTGCATGAGCTTCAGAAAGAAATAGGGTACGCTTCGCATTCTGTTTGTTTTGACATAAGAGATATATCACAATACCACCATGTTTTTGAAGATGCTGATGCTTTTTTTGGAAATATTGATTGTATTGTAAATAATGCAGGGGTGAGCTATCACGAAGGCGATTTTATGAATGTAACTGAGGAATCTTGGGATGTTCAGATGGAAATCAACTTGAAAGCACCGTATTTTTTGACACAAGAATGGATTCGCTATTATAGGCGTAAAAACATGAAATCTGGTAGAATTGTAATGATGGCTTCTGATACAAGTGGGATGGGTAGCACAATTCCCTATGGATTATCAAAGGCAGGTATTTCCAGTTTTACATATGGTCTTGCTAAGAGATTGATTATTGATGGTGTACGAGTTAATGCGATAGCACCTGGAACTACTCTAACCCCTATGACAGATGATTTTACACATGGCGAGGTATGTCGAGCCACTACGCAGGGAAAGCGGGCTTTATTTCCGGAGGAAATAGCGGAATTATGTGTTTTTTTACTATCAGACTTATCTACTTGTGTTTCTGGAAATGTATTTGGATGTTCAGAGGCAAATATTTGTTTTAACAATGTTGAACGTGAGCAGGAAACAAATCCATAATTTTTCAGTAGAGTCATTAAATATTTGAGTTGATGTAAAGTATTTAAGAGTCCAATATGGCGAGCTTAAGCGTTCGTTATTGGCAAATAAATAAAAAGGATAGGAAAGCTATGTTAGAGACAATGGGATGGATTTCATTAGTACCGATTACTATAGCAATTATATTAGCACTAGTTACAAAAAACACAGTATTTTCCCTAATTGTTGCCTGTATTGTTGGAGTGTATCTTTCGGGGGGGCAGATGAGGTTTACAAACCTATTGCTCTCAGCTTTGGGCAATGAAGACTTTATCTGGGTAGCGTTGAACATTATTTTGTTTGGCGTGCTGGTTGCATATTATGAAAAGAGCGGGGCCATTGACGGATTTACACGAATCATGAATGCGAAGAACCTGAAGCGGAAAGGGGTTCAAGTGGTGGCATGGATTTTAGGAATCTTTTGTTTTGCAGATTCCATGTCTCCTCTTTTTGTGGGGTCTGTAATGAGGAAGCTTTCTGATAGAACAAAAATATCAAGGGAAAAGCTCGCTTATATTGCTGATTCTACAGCGGCCCCAGTATCTGTTTTATATCCATTTACAGGATGGTCATCATATTTATTTGGGCTTGCGGTAGGAGTAGGGTGCATTGAGGATAGGACTCAGGCATTTAGTCTTATGCTTAAGGCGATACCCCTAAATCTATATGCCATTCTGAGTGTTTTGATGGTTTTGCTGATTTCATTAGGAGTTTTTAAGGACTTTGGCCCCATGAGACTTGCTGAAGAGCGATTAGGTAGGGAAAGTGAATTGGTGGCGGATGAATCTGTACAGATGCCAGAAGCAGATGAGATTAAACGAGTCCCTATGAAAGAACGTGTTTTTTTAAACTTTGTTTTGCCATCATTTTTATTGCTTGGTATTTCTATTGGTTGTTTTTTTATTATGGGAAGTGTTAAGGTGCTTGAGGCTGTTACGATTGTGGTTATTTTAATGAGTATATCATTTTTGTGTCAGGGAATGAAATTACAGGAATTAAATAAAACTTTTGTAGATGGCATAAAAGATGCAATACCGGCATTGCTGGTCCTTGCAGTGGCTTATCCGCTTAACTTATTGAGTAGTCAGATGGGAACAGCTAACTTTATCATAAATGTAACAAGTGAAATTCTTTCGCCGAAAGTATTACCTGCTGGAATTTTTTGCATATGTGCGATTATATCTTTTGCTACAGGGACTTCATGGGGGACATTTGCTATTGCAATGCCGTTAGCCCTGCCAATGGCTTTTAACGCATCAGGAAATAAAGTAGATTTTCTTGTTATTTCATGCTTTGCTGCGGTTGCTGGTGGAGGAGTATTTGGTGACCATTGCTCACCCGTCAGTGACACTACCATAATGGCTTCAATGGGAGCAGATGTAGATCATATAGAGCATGTAAAAACACAACTTCCATATGCCGTTACCGTTGCGACAGTTACAATGATAGTTTATTTGGTAATTGGATTTCTGTTAGGATAGATTCCTTAACAATAAATCAAGTGAGGAGAGATGGCATCTCGGTAAATGAACAACCATGGAAGTGATGAAAATGGAAAATGATGCGAATAGAACTATGGAAAACTGTAGATTTTTAAAGGCTGTATTGATGGTGCTGGTAATTTTAGGCCATAGCTGTGCATTTTGGGCAGATGAATGGTTTATTGGGAAACCGATAATTGATTCAAGTTTGTTGAAACTCGTTTATGGCTGGTTAAACTCATTCCATATATATACATTTGTACTGATTAGTGGATATATATTTACGTATAAAATAGATCGGGGGGGTTATTCTGAGTTTGCCCTATTCCTAAAAAATAAGGCAAAGAGATTATTGCTCCCTTATATATTCACGACAATTGTCTGGGTAGTGCCGATTTCGGTATATTATTTTCATTGGGATTTAGAGTATTTGATTAAAAAATTTGTGTTGGCCATAAATCCAAGCCAGCTATGGTTTCTGTGGATGCTTTTCTGGGTTTTTATTATTGCTTGGGTGCTGAATAAGGTGACGATAAGAAAAACTTACTTGGAATTTTTCATAGTGGCTTTTTTCTATGGAATTGGAAGTATAGGAGTGCGTTTCTTTGATAACTTTTTTTGCATATGGTCGGCTTGTATATATCTTCCTTTTTTCTATATTGGGACAAGGATTAGAAGGGTACAAGAGATAAGAAAATTATATATTGAAAATATCCCAGCTATGGTTTGGCTTGTTTTAGACATATTTATATTTATGGTTTCTCAAATGATTTTGAGTCAAATTCAATTTCCAGGAGTGGGACTTGTGTTAGGATTACTTACTAATATAGTTGGCTCCATATCCGCTTTTATGATTTTACAAAAAGTAGCCGATAAGATAAACTGGAGCAGATTTTCTTTTATTGGTAAAATGATAACATATACCATGCCTATGTATCTTTTCCACCAGCAGATTATTTATTTTACACTAAATTTATTTAATGGGAAGGTTCATCCATATATTAATGTTCTTATTAATTTTACATGTGCCTTAATGCTATGCTTTATAATTAGTACAATCTTGATGAGGTTTAAACTTAGCAGATTAATGCTGGGTGAGAAATAGAGTCATATAGGTCTTTGGAGCCTGTTTTGCCAGGGGGTGGTATACTCATGCGAGCTAGAAGCCTTGCAAAAAATACAGTATCATCATTGATATTTCAAATATGTACCATTGTATGCGGATTTATTCTTCCAAGATTGATTCTAAAAAGTTTTGGATCAGAAGTCAACGGATTGGTTAATTCAATTACTGAGTTTTTAGGAATTATCTCCTTTTTGGAGCTTGGAGTTGGGGCAGTAGTGCAGTCATCGTTATTCAAGCCTTTAGCAACAAGAGATAACGAAGAAATCAGCAAAATTGTCGAATCTGCTCAAAAATTTTTTAGGATTCTTGCCATGATACTGGCAATCTATGTAGGGATTCTCATCTTTATATATCCGATTCTAGTAAATCAAAGCTTTGGTTTTGGTTATGTAGCAATTTTAATATTAGCAATGAGTATCAGTTCATTCGCTCAATATTATTTTGGAGTAGTGAATAGATTGCTATTGGTTGCTGATCAGCATGGTTATGTTGTTTATAGTATACAAACAGTTGTGATTATATTAAATACATTAGCATGTTTTGGGCTGATTAGACTGAACGCATCGATTCAACTAGTAAAGCTAACAACATCAGTAATTTATCTGGCCGCACCTGTTTTAATGTCTTCATACATCAACAGATATTATAAAATAGATAAAAAAATAAAATATGTAGGAGAACCTATAAATGGAAAATGGAATGGTGTTGCCCAGCATGTGGCTGCAGTAGTTTTAAATGGAACCGACAATATTGTATTGAGTATTTTTACTAGTTTTTCAATGGTATCTATATACTCAGTGTACCATTTGGTATTGAATGGTGTAAAGAATCTTATGATTTCCATGACAAATGGCATACACTCTCTTCTAGGAGAACTATGGGCAAAACAGGAAAATGAAAAGTTACGAAAATATTTTGAATGGTCGGAATGGATTATACACACATCAACAACTTTTGTTTTTAGTGTCACAGCGATATTGATTGTACCATTTGTAAGTGTATATACAAAAGGCGTTAAAGATGCTGATTATGTACAGCCATTATTTGCCTTGCTGATTACTGCAGCAAGTGCTGCAGTATGCTATAGGCTTCCATATAGTATAATGATTTTGGCATCTGGTCACTATAAGCAGACTCAAAAATGCTATATAGCCGCGGCAGGAATCAACATAATAATATCGGTTATCTGCGTCAAGTCTCATGGCTTAATAGGTGTAGCAATAGGAACACTTGCAGCTATTTTTTACCAAACACTGTGGATGTCTGTTTACGTATCAAATCATTTGGTAAAACGTCAAAAGAGAATATTTTTTAAACAAATTATAGTGGATATTGCTACAGCAATTATAATATACAAAGCGACCCAAGGGCTGCATATAGATAAATTAAGTTATTCTTCATGGATAGTACTTGCTATTTATGTATCCGTTATTGGAATAGCAATAACAATTGCTATAAATATTATTTTTAACCATACATATGTAAAGAAGATGGCTGTTTTTGTTATTTATATTTTTAACAGAAAATCTCTCGAACTGTAACTTTTCGATACTCTAATGTTTTAACAGAATAGCCTTTGGAGTATTGTAGGGGATATTAAAATGCTAGAAGTTGGTGTGGGCATCTATATAGATGTTGGATAAAGGGATTCTTTTTGGGGAAGTTCTGGGGAATTAATGCTGTGAATAATTTGGAGTGGTATCAATAATGTGTGTGCAGAGGAGAGAGTGGGATGCTGATTAGGGTAAAAGCAAAATTAGGTCAATTATTACCTGATAATATGTATTTGAGAATACAATTTAGAAGAATCATGGGTCAGAATTTAAATTTGAAAAAACCACAAACATTTAATGAAAAACTGCAATGGTTGAAGATTCATGATCATAACTCAGATTATATAAAGCTTGTAGACAAATATGAAGTGAAAGGTATTGTTGCTAATGTAATAGGAGAAGAACATATCATTCCAACATATGGTATATGGGATTCGTTTGAGCAAATAGATTTTTCTAAACTTCCGAAACAATTTGTCCTTAAATGTACACATGATAGTGGTGGATTAATAATATGCAATGATAAGGAACAACTGGATATAGAGGCAGCACGGAAAAAAATAAATAAGTGTCTACAAACAAATTATTATCAGTTTGGGAGAGAATGGCCGTATAAATATGTTAAACCCAGAATTATTGCAGAAAAATATATGGAAGAATCTGGTACAGTAGGACTTAAGGACTATAAGATTCATAATTTTAATGGTATACCCAAAATAATACTTGTCTGTACAGGAAGATTTTCAGAAATGGGGCTATGTGAAAATTTCTATAATGTGGAATGGAAAATGCTTGATTTAAAACGCCCAAATCATTTGAATATGGAGAATAAAATTCCAATTCCCAAAAAGATAAATAAGATGCTGGAATATGCAAAACTTCTTTCAAAGGATTATCCCTTTGTAAGGACCGACTTTTACTGTATAGACGATAAAATTTATTTTGGTGAATTAACATTCTATCCGGCAAGTGGCTTCGAAAAATTTGAGCCAGAAAAATGGGACAATATACTTGGAGAATGGATTGATTTATCTAATGTGAGGGAAAACAGTTAGGAAAAGTCAAACTTAAAATTGACGGCACAGCACTCGCGACCGTTCCGCTCTTGTCCACATAGAGCTCTTTTCGCCCTGCCCTGAACCTGCATTACCGATGTTCAGATAATTTTCCATAAATATCAGGCTCCATTCCGACATAAATGCCGCTTGGGATAGTCCAGGCGGCCTTTGTCATCTCCTAGCTAAACATATTCTTTATACAAGCGAGGTGTTTACATCCGAGGCACCCCATGGTAAAATAAGATACCAAAGTAGTCACCCTTCATCTAATGCATTGCCACAGGAGGTCATAATGCACCTAAAGAAACATATCTACAAACGAAATTCCAGTTCCAATAAATTACCCGAAAATTTTCTACCCATGTTCATCACATCTGCGGAAAAGGCTGATGAATTCATGCAGGGAATCATAACGCTTTTTCCTCTGACTGAGGACAGGGAGTCCATAACGGCCCGATTGCGGGAAAAGTACCCTGAGGAATCCACGAGATGTCGCCTGGATTTGTCGGATTTGCATGCGCTGGGATTTGGCATGATTCCGCTGGTTTACAGAGACAGGTCATTTATCATGCCGTCACGAAGGCTTGCAAACCAGGGCGAGTATGCAATCATCATAACGAATTCCCAGGAATTTATAGCAAGAATCAATCAGGCGATATATAGCGCTTTTCCGAATGTACGCTATATGGAAGTGGCCAGCGTGCAATACAAGAGGTCTGCGAAAGAAATCGAGGAATGGGATTTGTACGGCCGTCCTTTGCGGGAGAAATGGAAGCAGGAAATACTGCTATGTGCCCGTATAATGCCCCATCTGGCGGTGTCGGATTTTCAATCCGAACCGGTTCGTATAGGCATCGGCGATTTATCATATGCCGCAGTCTGCGTAAGGACGAGGGATCTAGTAAAAGGGAGATTCCCAGACCGTATTATGGCAGAGGATTATCTGGACAGCATGGACAGCTTCCAGCCAAAGCTCCGGGGAATACAGGGGTGGTCTTTCTCCGCCATGGGAAATGTCCACGAGATAAAACCGACAAAGGACTGGATAGCATTGTTTGAAAATGTATTGCCCAAAGATACATGGAAGCCTACCACAGCTCTTGAAAAGCTGTATCCTGATGGCGATGCGCTTCCGAGGCTTATGTTCCACCATGTGAATGGTGCTGATAAAATATGGATTGGCATGAATCGGGTGGAGTGGCAGTTCAACTTTGTCACAGATGACGTATTCAGGATTATCAGGGGCATGGCAGAACTGATGGAACAGAAGCTGGATACGGGATTCTGCGTGATGGCAGTAGAGACCAATGCCAATCTGGGTATAGTGAAGGAAAAATGGGCACTCAGGAAGGGCTTTGTTTCCAGTCAGTCTGTCTCATCATATGAAGGGCTTGCCCTTTCACAGAAAATGGAGACAGATTACTGTGTATTGCACAATGTCTTTGGCATGACCAGCACACAGCGGGCGTGGCACTATACGGTAAAACTTTCCACGCCGGATACTGAGAAAGTTCCTTATTATACAGCCACGGAGACTATTCGCTTTTTTGAAAACGCGTTGGAACATAATGTCCGTCTGATAAAGAAACTGATGGGGGGAATACATATGCCATATACTGTAGAATGCAAAAACATTGTTGAGGCAATCCGGAAGCTGGAGCCGCACCATCTGTTATGCGGCTGTCTTGACAGGGAAGGAGTTGCGGTCAACCATCAGAGAAATGATGCAATGACGATGCCGGACGGTAGGGTGATTTTCCTGTGCAATACGGGGAATCTGAATTTCTACAGAGGCGAGAATCGGGTCTATGACAACTGTAGAGCCAGCCTGTACAGGATAGCAGGGAGAAATGATAGGATTTACGCCCTGGCGAAGTCCTATGAGTTCATGGAGTTCTTGAAGACCCTTCCAGCGGTGCAGGAGTACTTGGACAACAATCTGTGGTATGAGCCATGGGCCATCGCACAGCATTACGAATTCGCTACGCCGATGATTGACATGACCAATGAGATAGCGGTAGCGGCTTTCTTTGCCACGCATGTATACGACCGTGTGACGAAGGGTTACGTTATTGCCAAGGAGGGTGTGGGGCAGATTCGGTGGAAAACAATTTTCCCGCTGATGGATGATTCCCTGAGGCCTATTGGTGTCCAACCGTTCTCACGGCCCAGCAATCAATATGGCTACGGCTACTGGATAAGCGAATCGGAGGATTATGCCAACTACTCCAACGTGGTTCGGTTCGAACAGGACTACGCGGTAAACCACAGGCTGACGGAAGCCATGACAGGGCCGGAGACCAGCTATTTCCCAAACGAGGACATTGCACAGATGGCCAGGGTTATCCGGAATGAAAAGGTGATAACCAATGCGGCCATAGACACCTTCGCCGCACCGCAACCGTTCATGTCTCCAAAGGCCAGCAGGGATGAAATAGTGCAGGTTCTGAAGGAAAAGGGTACGTTTATCGTGGATGCCCCTGTGATATGCCAGGAGTCTGTTCGGAATCAAGGAATGCCATTCAGGCATGAGAGAAGACTTGTCATCAGGCCTGTGTACAGGGGGCAGGGGCTATGAGGTAAAAGCTTTACAGCCCCTGTCACCAGAGAAGACTTCATCACCGAAAGGCAGTACCTCAGCTTTAAGAAAAGGGCAGGCTGCCTTGGGCTGAAGGTCGGGTGACGCGCCGCAACTCTGGGAAGCCCGCATTTTTCCGCAAGCGGGGCCTCCCAGGTGGAACAGCCGGCCCCAGCCGACCCCAGCCTGCCGTCCCTCTGTCCGGAATCACAGCTCGAACAGCGCCTTCTCGTAATCCCTGACGTAATACCTGATATTCGTCCTTCCCTTCTGTATGACAGTGTGCCCTTCTTTTTCCAGCAGCTCCTTCTGCGCCTCTATGCCGCCGGGAAATTTCGCGTTCAGCTCCCCGTCTGCCTTGAGCGTCCGCCAGTAGGGCGTCTTGCGGTCCGTGCGCTGGAAGCTTGCCCAGGCGGCGATTGAGACGAATATGCCCGCAGTGATCGGCTCTGTAAAATCCGCGCCGCTCTGTCTGGCAAAATATTCCCGTATGGCCCCTACGGTCAGCAGCTTTCTGAAGGGCACGAGGCGCATTACCCTGTCATAGTCCATTGGCGGCGCGAAATACATCCTGTTTCCGCCGTATTTCAGTATGCTCTTCTCATCTGTTATGATTTGGATCTTGGGCATGTCCTTGCTGTCGTTCAGCATCGCGTTGAAATCTTTTTTCTCTTCGTTTGCCATAATGCGCACCTCCTGGGCAATAGCATAACCGAAAGAAGGGATAGATGCAATGAGGCAGTTTGAAAAATTCGTGATATAACGAAAATTATTTTCGGAAAAGCGGCTTTCTGGAAAAACGGATGGAAACAGTGAAAATAGTTTTGACAAAAAAAGGCAATATGGTATAATACACATGTCGTTAATTGTTATCCAAAATAAAAATTTACGGGAGAGAGGGACATGAAGGGAAGGAAACATTGGTGGAAATGTGTTCTCGTGCTGCTGCTGTCGATTGCTTTGGTCGGCAGCAATGTGGACTACGCGATGCTTTCGGCATATGCGCAGGAAACGGACAGGGGGGGCAGCCCGAGCGGCAGGCAGGAGCAGGAAGCGGCTTCAGAGGAGGATTCTGAATATATGGGAATCCGGCCCGTTCCGCTGGATTCGGTTGAAGCGGATCCGGAAGAGCCGGGTGACGCTGGCCTGGAAGAGCCGGGCAGGGAAGGTTCTGATGCCGTGGACATCGCCGATTCGGGCGAAAAGGATTCTGATGCCGCGGATACAGTGAAGACCGATGAAGAGAAGCCGGACGGCGCAGGCACGGAGGAGCCGGGAAGTACGACATCGGACGGTACGGCTTCGGAGGTGTCCGGGGAGGAGCCTGATGCCGCAGGCGCGGAGGAACCGGACGAAGAGGAGTCCAATAGCGCGGATTTGACGGGGCCGGGAGAAGAAAAGCCGGAAGCCGATGATTCTGATGCCGCGGATTCAGAGGGAGCCGGAGCGGATGATTCGGAAGCCGCAGATACCGAGGAGCCGGGCGCGGATGATTCGGATGCCGCGGATACTGAGGAGCCAGGCAAAGAGGAATCCGATGGCGCGGATGGGGAGAAGCCAGTCGAAGAGGAATCGGATGCCGAGGCTTCGAAAGAACCAGGAGAAGAATCCCAGGAGACGGATGCCGGGGATGGGCAGAGCAGTGAAGTGACAGTCGTGCCGGATATTGACATGCCGGGCAATGACGAGCTCTTTGCAGGGTATATTGAGCAGCTCTTTTATGGGGATTCTGGTGTTTCGCTTTATGGAAACACTGGCGGCAAGTTTCTGGAAGGAACAGCAAAAGAGATTTATGACGTGCTGAAAATAGAGATTTCTAAAGTGGCAAATGGCGGGCAGATTTCTACACAATTCGATGTGAATAATATAAACTATAACGGTGTAGTAACTGGTGAGGCTGTTCGCCCAATTATGAAAGAAGTCGTGGATTGTCTTTTGATGGACTATCCATATGACTTGTATTGGTTCGACAAAACCAAAGGATATGCTTTTGGAGTTTCTTCAAAAGACCCCGGAAAATTGAACTTGCAGATTTTGTTCGCTGTTGCGGATGGATATATGGGGAGCAATGTACATGAGGTAAACCCAAGCAAGGTTGTTGATGCGAAAATGGCTGCTGCCAATGCACAAAAGATTGTGGATAAGTACACAGGCAAGTCAGACTATGAGAAGCTTGAAGGCTTTCGGAAAGAGATTTGCGAACTTGTCGATTATAATCATGATGCAGCGAATACAGATACAGCTTATGGTGACCCCTGGCAGTTGGTGTGGGTATTTGATGGGAAACCTGATACCAAGGTAGTATGCGAGGGCTATTCCAAGGCGTTCCAGTATCTTTGTGATTTGTCTGGGTTTGATGGCTGCTATACCGTTAGTGGAATGATGCGCGGCGGTACAGGCGCCGGCCCTCATATGTGGAACATCGTCACACTGGAAGGGAAAAATTACCTGGTCGATGTGACGAACTGTGACGGCAACTCAATCGGAGCGCCGGACAAGCTGTTCCTGGCCGGTGCCAGCGGGAGTGTAGAGACTGGGTATACCTGTTGTGGTGTTACATATACCTATGACAAGGCTATAATAGATTTATTTGAATCAAATATCCTCACTTTGGCGGCCGAGAAGTATTCGGATACAGGTTCCTTGAAAGTCGTTGCTCCCACGGGTGTAGAAGTGGTATTTGGCGATGCTGTATCAGATGATGCATTTATCGGGAAAGGCGGCAGTGCGACCAATGGAGCTGGTGCCACGATACCCGGTAAATTCAAATGGGATACCAGCGTGACATCCTCCGGCTACGGAGTAGCCGGAACTAAGCCATTGAAAGCGGTATTTGTACCGGATTCTACGGACTATGCAAGTAAGAGTATCAATGTAACGGTGACAGTGAACCGCAAGCCGATTACTGTGACAGCAGACCCAAAGAATAAAATATACGGCTCCGCAGATCCTGAATTTACTTTTAGCGCACCTGAGGTGGTCAGCAGATATCCTTTGTCGGGCAAATTGGCGCGCATAGCTGGAGAGGATGTTGGCAGCTACGCAATCTCCCAGGGAACGTTGACTGACGCGGAAAATCCTAACTATCAGATTACATTCACAGGGAACAAGCTGACCATCACCCCCGCGAAATGCACGGAGTCAGTGGAACGGCAGCAGAATGTCCTGGTAGGCGTAGGCGATTTCCTGCAGCCCTCCTATACCGGAGTGAAGGGCGAGGCTGTCGCGGGAACGATAACCTATACCTATAATAGCAAGGATAACCATTCCTACGAGACATTGAAGGCGGAGCTTGCGAAGCTGGCGGAGGAAGAGACAGGAACCATAAAATACACCTTCGTGCCCCAGGGCGCTAACTACACCGGCGCAACCGGCGAAATCACCTTCACGGTAAAAGACATCATATTCCAGGTAGGCAATGCCCCGGCCGCCACCTCCAATGCAGTGACTATCAAGTCCGGAGCGGCATACGGTGATGCATGGAAGGATATCGTGACCATCGGGAACCTGACGGCAGTGGCAGGTATTGGCAAGGACAATGACCAGGGCCATTTCAGCCTGGACAAGACTGGAGAGGATATCCCGAATGCGGGCACCCACTCTTTCAGGGTGCTGTACAACGGAAGCGTAGGCGGAAAGACCTACAAGGATGAAGTGGTATGCGAAGGCACGGTGAACATAAACCCCCGCGTCCTGACCATTGCCGCCGGAAGCTATAAGGTCAGCAAGGTCTACGACAAGACCACAGCCGCCGGGAAAGCCACAGGTGAGCTGGCCCTGTCCAATATATTGCAGAAGGACATGGGGGCTGTGACAGTCACCGCAACCCCCGCCCCCTACACGAGCCCTGACGTAGGCGGCCAGAACACGGTGAAAGTAGGCATCGAACTGAGCGGAGCCGCTTCGGCCAACTATAGCCCCAGCAACTCCACCCTGGACGTGCCCTGCGAAATCCTGCCCATGCCGATTGCTCCCACCCTGGAGCCCCTGGGCAGCCATGACTACACCGGCAGCCCCATAACGCCCGCGCTGACCGTCAAGAACGGCGATGAGACGATGGCTGCATCGGACTACGAAGCGGTCTGGAGCAACAATGTGAATGCGGGCACCGCAAAGGTGGCGGTCAAACCGGCGGCAGGCGGCAATTACACCTGGAGCAGCACAGTGGAGACGACCTTCGCCATCAACAAAATAGCATACACAGGAGAGAAGGCCAAGTCCGTATCCGTCAGGTTCGGCGGCCAGCTTTCCCTTGACCTGACCTCCCTGCTTCCGGAGGGCTTCCGCTTGGGCGAGCCCGCAGTGGCGGACGAGGAGCATATTTTTGAGACCAGCCCCGTGCTCACCGCGGCCACGCTGTCCGGCAGGCTGGTATACGACAAAGAGAACGTAGGAAAGACGGCTACGATCACAATACCGGTGTTGGAGACCACGAATTTCCATGCCTATGAATTTGTAGTCACAGTCGCCGTAGCCAACAAGATGGAACAGGTGAACTTCGGATTCAGCAGCGCCGTACTGAACAAGGTGTATGGCGACGGCGCTTTTGCGGTGTCCGTGGCAAATGCGGCCCAGGGCAGCGAGGTGACCTTTACCAGCAGCAACCCCGAGGTGGCCCAGGTGGACCAGGCGGGAAATGTCCGTATCCTGCGGGCGGGGACTGCCGTGATCCAGGCCCAGGCCTCCGAGACGGAGGAGTATTTCGCCGCATCTGCGAGCTGTACCCTGAACGTGGTTCCCAGGGCCCTGGCATGGGATCTGTCAGGACTGGCCGCAGTGGACAGGGAAGGCGCGGTGAACAATGGCAGAGCCACTCTGTACGGCGAACTGAAAGTCTCCGGCATCCTTGACGCCGATGCGGCGGATGTGACGTTCACATGCCCCGCGTCCATGCTCACCGGCACCTACGCCGCGGTGAACCCGGGCATCCAGAACGTGACGCTGGCCTGGGCGAATCCGGAGAGTCCGGCCAGGCTCCAGGGCAGCAAGGCGGACTGCTATATGCTGCCGGGTACATTGCCCGGATTTACGGGGAGAATCAATGCGGTCAGAAATGATCTGCCCGCTCCGGCGGAATCCACGGCCGGCGTCCAGTACAGCCTGACCATGGAGATGGGCATCTCCCAGGTGCCCCAGGCGTTCCAGGGGATGGAGAACCTGAACACACCGGCGAAGATTGAGGCCCAGATGCGGCTGAACATCCAGGGCCAGGCAGGGGACATCCCTCAGGAGAGGATGGAAGTCTATGATGTATCGCTGATGGTGAATGTGGACGGCGCAGGATGGGTGCAGGCGGGCAAGGACAATTTCCCCGCAAACGGACTGACAGTGACGCTGCCCTATCCCCAGGGAACGGGTCAGGACACCAATGATTTCGTGGTATGCCACCTGTTCACGGAGGACATGAACGGACACCGCGCCGGAGAGGCGGAGTATCCTGCCGTGGAGAAGACGGCAGAGGGAATCCGGTTCAAGGTATACGGATTATCGCCGATTTCTGTGGGATGGAAGGACGCGGCCAAGCCGGACGGCACGGGAAATCCGGGTACGGGAAATCCCGGGAATTCGGGAAGCTCTGGCGGAAGCCAGGCGGCGGCAGGAGCTGTCGTCAGCCCCAAGACCAGTGACGGCAGCCATATGGAATGGTATCTGCTTTCCATGATTGTATCCGGCGGCATCCTGGGCGGCATGTTCCTCTGGAACAGAAAGCGGAAGGGAGTAAAATGATTGGAATAATAAGCTTGTTGATTCCGCCATTCGTTTGCGTATGTATAAGGGAGAAGATAGTTCAGAAAGAGGAGACGGCTCTTGGGAGGATGCTTCACTATGCGATTTCTCTTTTGGCACATAATTTTGTGATGATGCTGATTCTCTGTTATGGCTTTGACAGCAGGGACAACCTGTTTGGTAAATTGAACCAGTACAACGAATTTGCCTTGAAATACATGTCTCTTTCGATGGTGCTGGCGGTGGCGGAGCCTTTCGCGGAGCGGTTTGTCCGCAGGAAGGTGGCTGTAACTGTCAAATGGAACAGACGAGCCGGATTGCTGGATTTTATATTCCGGAAGAGGGTGGTAGGCATATATGCCGCCGTGCTTTTTCTATTGAATCTGGCAAGGATATTCGACAACAATTTTTGGGGAGACGAGGCCTACAGCCTGAATCTGATTCAGAGGACGGTTCCGGAGATTATCAAAGGGACCGCCGCTGATGTCCATCCCCCTTTATACTATATGTTCCTGCGGTTGGCCTATCTTCTGTTCGGCAATCAGGGCTGGGCTTATCATTTGGTATCTTTGATACCCTGCGGCATTATCATCTTGTTTGCCATGACGGCTTTTTGGAAAAAGTTCGGGGCTGAGGCTGCGGCCATACTGATTACGCTGGCCTGCCTGAGTGGCAACGCAGTGGCTTATAATATGGAAGTGCGCATGTATTCCTGGGGGGCCTTGTTCGTACTGCTTTGTTTTTATGAGCTGTATTGCATTCTGCAGCGGGAGCGGATTTTGCACTATGCGCTGTTTGTGGCTTCTTCGTTGGCAGCGGCATACACCCATTACTACTGTCTGCTGTCCGTAGCATTCTTTTATGCGGCGCTTCTGTTCCTTGCGCTGTTCCGCAGACGGGTGAGCCTGGCGAAGGCTATGGCCTCCAGCCTGTGCATGGCGGCGGGCTATCTGCCATGGTTTGTAGTGCTACTGAAGACCATGGAGCGGATTGAAGGCAATTATTGGATTACGACCATTCCCACTGTCAAGGAGAGCCTCAGGTACTTGTTTTCTAATCAGTTCAAGCCCGCAGCCTGGGGTGCGCTTCTGCTCGGGGGGGCGCAGTGGTCCTGTATGAAACCGGCGTACTGAGAATCGGGAGAGGGCCTGAGGGGAAGATTTCCCTGTGCTTTTCGACGGAGGATGCAAAAGCCTCGGGCGTTCTCCTGTGGATGGCAGCGGGAGCGGCCAGTATCCTTGGAACGATACTGGCTGCGATAGTGGTGTCGAATGCAATCAGGCCGTTTTATGTATTGAGATATATCTATCCTGTCTCTGTGGTGGCTTGGGCCATTTTGGCGGTCATCGTTTCCAGGCTGAGGGGGAAGCGGCTTTATGCGGTATTGCTGCTTGCATATATGCTGGCTGTCTTTTCGCCGGCTTATATGTCCCGATATAGAGGGGACAGGGCGGCAAATGAGCGGCTGCAGGAGACATTGGCTGCTACAGTGGAGGAGATTGGGGCGGAGGACATTATTTTGACGAACATCTCCCATATAGGGTGGACGATTGCGCCTTATTATTATCCTGAAAATACGGCAAAGAGTATAGACTTATCCGCACTGCCGGACTTGGAGAAAGGGGTGGTATACTGGCTGATTGTAAAAGACGGGCAGGAGATGGAAGGGGTCAGAGAGGCATTGGGGGAACAGGGATTTTCCAGTCAAAAGGTCTTTGAGAGGGGAAATCTGGGAACCCATCCGGTTACCATTTACCGGATTGCTGATTTTTGATTTAATGCTTCATTTAATGTAAAAAAACCTTGCAAATTTTCCCGGGGATGTGTAAGATAAATATATCCAAAGCTTTCCGCATCAGCCGGAAGGGGATAAAAAGCGTAAGGAAAGAACTGCATGACTGACGGAAGTGGGAGTACCCACAGGGAGTGCAGCCGTGAGAAGAAGCCGACCGTCTGGGCTCCGCCTGTTTTGGGGTGCCCGGATGTCGGCTTTTTTGCCGTAGGCACAGATGGCGGCCCCGGCGCCCTGGGCTTCAGGGCCCATCGTATCAGGGGGCGCCGTATCGCCGGGCGCTGGCCAGGAAGGGCGGATTTCGAAGCATTGAAGGAGGAAAAACCATGCTGCAACTGGAACAGGAACTGAAAAACAACGCATACCCCGGCAGGGGAATCGTCATCGGGCGCTCCGATGACGGCAGGAAGGCGGCGATCGCCTACTTCATCATGGGTAGGAGCGTGAACAGCCGCAACCGTGTCTTCGTCACGGAAGGGGAGGGCATCCGCACCCAGGCCTTCGACCCGGCCAAGCTGACGGACCCCAGCCTGGTGATCTACGCGCCTGTGCGTGTGTTCGCCGCCGGACAGGGAACTGACACTATTGTCACAAACGGGGACCAGACGGACACGGTCTACGAGGGCCTCTCCAAGGGGCTCACCTTCGAGCAGTCCCTGCGCAGCCGCGAGTTCGAGCCGGACGGGCCCAATTACACCCCCAGGATATCCGGGCTGGTGCATATCCAGGACGGCGGCTTCGATTACTGTATGTCCATCTTAAAGAGCAATGACGGAGACCCGTCCTGCTGCAATCGGTACACCTTTGCCTATGACAGACCCGCCGCCGGAGAGGGCCGGTTCATCCACACCTACATGCACGACGGGAACCCTCTGCCCAGCTTCCAGGGAGAGCCTAAAAAAGTAGCCATCCAGGGCGATATCCACAGCTTCGCCGGGATGCTGTGGGAGAGCCTCAACGAGGAGAACAAGGTCTCCCTGTTCGTCCGCTTCATCGACATCGCCACGGGCCGGTACGAGACCCGGATATTGAACAAGAACCAATAGGCGGACGATGGCAAAAAAGAAGCGGGAAGAACAGCGGGAAGATTTGAGAACAGAGCAGAAGCTCAGAGAACAGAAAATAGGGAAAGGAAGACGAAATCATGAATGAAATCCAACTGAAATACGGATGCAACCCCAACCAGAAGCCCTCCAGGATCTATATGGAGGACGGCAGCGCTCTCCCCGTCACCGTCTTGAACGGCAGGCCCGGCTATATCAACTTCCTGGACGCCTTCAACGGCTGGCAGTTGGTGAGGGAGCTGAAAGCGGCCACAGGACTGCCAGCGGCCACCTCCTTCAAGCATGTGTCCCCGGCGGGGGCGGCGGTGGGCCTGCCTCTGGACGAGACCCTGGCGAAGATCTACTGGGTGGACGACTTAGGTCCGCTCTCCCCCCTGGCCTGCGCCTACGCCAGGGCCAGAGGCGCTGACAGGATGTCCTCCTTCGGCGACTTCATCGCCCTGTCCGACATCTGCGACAAGGACACGGCCAGGCTGATCAAGCGGGAGGTGTCCGACGGCTGCATCGCCCCGGGCTACACCGAGGAGGCCCTGGCCCTTCTGAAGGCCAAGAAGGGCGGCAATTACAATGTCATCCAGATCGACCCCTCCTACGTCCCGGCCCCGGTAGAGCGCAAGCAGGTCTACGGCATCACCTTCGAACAGGGCCGCAACGAGCTGGACGTGAATGGGGATTTGCTCTCCGATATCGTCACGGTGAACAAAGAGATACCGGATGCGGCGCTGATCGACATGAAGATTGCATTGATCACCCTGAAATACACCCAGTCCAACTCCGTCTGCTACGTGAAAGCCGGCCAGGCCATCGGCATCGGCGCCGGGCAGCAGTCCCGCATCCACTGCACCAGGCTGGCGGGCACCAAGGCGGACAACTGGTTCCTGCGCCAGTCCCCCCAGGTGCTGGGGCTCCAGTTCGTGGACAAGCTTGGCAGGCCCGACCGGGACAACGCCATCGATATCTACATCGGGGACGAGTGCATGGACGTGCTGGCGGACGGCGCCTGGGAGAAGGTCTTCAAGGTTAAGCCCCCCGTGTTCACCAGGGAGGAGAAGCGGGCGTGGCTGGACCGGATGCAGGATGTGACCCTGGGCTCCGACGCCTTCTTCCCCTTCTCCGACAATATCGAGAGGGCCCACAAGAGCGGCGTGAAGTACATCGCCCAGCCCGGCGGCTCCGTCCGGGACGATGCGGTCATCGAGTGCTGCGACAAGTACGGCATGGTCATGGCCTTTACGGGAATCAGGCTGTTCCATCATTGAGTTTCAAGGCTTTTTCCTACAGAAGTCGCAGCAGTCATTTTCCGACAGTTCCTATGTCAAGCCGGGCGGCATATGCGCATCCGCGCGTCGTCCTGCCGGAAACGATGTGAACGACTGACTGTTTGTCCCAAGAGCGGGACAGAGTGGAGCGTGGTATCATGGAAAGCAAATTCAAAAGCGACAAACGGGGAGAGGAGGCGCTGGCCTCCTTCCTGGATACCTGCCTGTATTCCAGAATGGTGGAGGACAAAATCATCCTGGATTTCAAAAGGACAGAGGATAAGCAGACCCAGCTAAGCGGGGTAGACCTTATCCTGACCACGGGGACGCGGGATGTGAAGGTAGACGAGAAGTCCACGCTCCAATACATCAACAAAGACATCCCCACATTTGCCATGGAAATCTACTACAGGGGCAACACGGGGTGGTTTCTGAAGGACGGGCTGCAGACAGACGCCTACCTCCTTGTCTGGCCCCGGGCCGCCACCACGGATCTGGGCGCGATTGCTGCGGAGGATTTCACCCTGTGCGACTGCATGCTGATATACAAGCAGGTGCTCAGGAAATATGTAAACAAATTCCTGTCCGACCAAGAGCTGCTGTCGGCGGCCCGGGCGCTGGACAGGGGAGAGCCGGACTGGAAGCCTGGCTACAAGGACAGATGCTATGTGCCCAGTAATCCGGAGCTGTATCTGACCATATCCGGGCAGTTGTATGAGAGGCCGGTGAACCTGGTAATCAAGAAGAGTATATTGAAGCAGCTCTGCCGCTTTGAAGTGCTCGTGGAAAAGGACCGTATCCGGTTCCTGGAAAACCAATGACAGGGCGCTGCGTAGGGTGGTTCGGGAAGGGACTGAAAGGAGGGTCAGCCTTGGAAGGGAAGCTGAGGAACATGACTGCCATATACCTGCTCAGAGGGGAGAAGGTGCTGCTCCTGTACAGACAGGGCGGAAGAGTGGTCAATGATGTCTGGACAGGCTCGGCAGGGGGCCATTTCGAGAAGGATGAGCTCAACGACGCCAAAGCCTGCGTGCTGCGGGAGCTGTACGAGGAGCTTGGCCTGAGGCCGGAGGACATCGAGGGCCTGACCCTGCGCTACATAGCCCTGCGGAATGTCAAAGGGGAAATCAGGCAGAACTACTACTTTTTTGCGAACATAAAAGAACATGTAGACGACAACCTGGCCTCCAACGAGGGTATATGCAGGTGGTTTTCGCTGGAGGACATAGCCTCGCTGGAGATGCCGCTCTCGGCCAGATATGTCATGGACCATTTCTGCGCCACCGGGCGGCACACGGACAGGACATACGTCTGCCTGGCCAATGCGGAAAGGGCAGAAATCCTGGAGCTGTGGGAGTCCTGACAATGCCGATATTTTTTCAGGAATACACTGAATCCTGTTGAAAGATATCGCGTTGTTATGATATAATGAGCCACAGCGGCAAGCTGTAAACATCACAGGAAAGGCAAGGATTTGACAGATGAGCGACACGGAATCCAGAAATTTTATAGAAGTGATCATCGATAAGGATCTGGCGGAGGGCGTATGTGACACCGTGCACACCCGTTTCCCGCCGGAGCCCAACGGTTACCTCCATATCGGCCATGCCAAGAGCATCCTCCTGAACTATGGGCTGGCCCAGAAATACCACGGCAAGTTCAACATGCGTTTCGACGACACCAACCCCACCAAGGAGGACATCGAGTTCGTGGAGTCCATCAAGGCGGACATCCAGTGGCTGGGGGCGGACTGGGAGGACAGGCTGTTCTTCGCCTCCGACTATTTCGGCCAGATGTACGAGGCTGCGGTGAAGCTGATTGAAAAGGGCAAGGCCTATGTGTCCGACCTGACCGCGGAGGAGATCCGGGAATACCGGGGGAGCCTCACCGAGCCCGGCAGGGACGACCCCTACATCACCCGCAGCGTGGAGGAGAACCTGCGTCTGTTCCGGGAGATGAAGGACGGGAAGTACGCGGACGGCGAGAAGGTGCTGCGGGCCCGCATCGATATGGCTTCGCCCAACATCAACATGCGCGACCCCGTCATCTACCGTGTGGCGCACATGAGTCATCACAATACCGGAGATGCCTGGTGCATCTATCCCATGTATGATTTCGCGCATCCCATAGAGGATGCCATAGAGGGAATCACCCATTCCATCTGCACACTGGAGTTCGAGGACCACAGGCCCCTCTATGACTGGGTGGTGCGGGAGCTGGAGTACCCCCATCCGCCCAAGCAGATCGAGTTCGCCAAGCTGTACCTGAAGAACGTGGTGACGGGCAAGCGCTATATCAAGAAGCTGGTGCAGGAAAACATCGTGGACGGCTGGGACGATCCCAGGCTGGTGTCCATCGCGGCCCTGCGCAGGAGGGGCTTCACGCCGGAGTCCATCAAGATGTTCGTGGATCTCTGCGGCGTCTCCAAGGCCCAGTCCATCGCGGATTATGCCATGTTGGAGTATTGTATCCGGGAGGATCTGAAGGCGAAAGCGCCCCGTCTGATGGCGGTCCTCGACCCGGTGAAGCTGGTCATCGACAATTATCCGGAGGGACAGACCGAAATGCTCACCGTGGGCAACAATCCCGAGAACGAGGCCCTGGGCACAAGGGAAGTGCCCTTCGGCAGGGAGCTGTACATCGAGCGGGAGGACTTCATGGAGGAGCCGCCGAAGAAATATTTCCGCATGTTCCCGGGCAATGAGGTGCGCCTGATGAATGCCTATTTCGTGAAATGTACCGGCTGCGTCAAGGATGAGGCGGGCAAAGTGGTCGAGGTTCACTGCACCTACGACCCGGCCTCCAAGGGCGGCAACAGCCCGGACGGCAGGAAGGTGAAGGGCACCATCCACTGGGTGGCGGCGGACACTGCGGTCTACGCCCAGGTCCGGCTGTATGAGAATATCATCGATGAGGAGAAGGGCGTGTACAATGAGGACGGGAGCCTGAACCTGAACCCCGACTCCCTCACCGTTCTGAAGGACTGCAGGCTGGAGCCTGCCTTTGCGGGGGCGGAAAAGTATGCGCGCTTCCAGTTCGTGAGGCAGGGATTCTTCTGTGTGGACGCAAAGGACTCCCGGCCGGATGCCCTGGTGTTCAATCGCATCGTTTCGCTGAAGAGCTCTTATGTGCTGCCCAAGTAAAGCCCCGGCAGACCGGGCCTGTCTCCTGTGGGAGACAGGGATGTAGGGAGGGGAGCGCCGGGAGGGGGATTTATGCTCCGCGGCGGAGAGCGGCAGGGCGCAGGGGCATCAGGCGGGCCCGGGGACGATTTGTGGGGAGGTGGAGGAGAGTATGGGGATTTTATCGGGTTTGAAGAGCCTGGGCCTGGGGAACCTGGAGGATGTGAGCCTCTTTGAGGAGCCGAAGAAAAAAGAGGCGGAGAAACAGGAGCAGGTGGCGGCGCCCAAGGTCCAGGAAAAGGATTTGATTTATGACAGGTCTTTTGTGTGCCCGGTGTGCGACAGCTCTTTCACTTCCAAGGTCATGAAGTCCAACAAGGCCAAGCTCCTGGGCACGGACGCGGATCTCCGGGCCAGGTATGAGGGGATCGACGCGGCCAAGTATGAGGTGGTGATGTGCCCGATCTGCGGCTACGCCGCGCTGATGCGCTATTTCACAGGCATCACCTCCAGCCAGGCCAAGCTGGTGCGGGAGAAAATCAGCCAGACCGTGCGCATCCAGCCCAGCCAGGGGGACATCTATACCTATGAGGAGGCCATACAGCGTTACAAGCTGGCTTTGGTGGGTGCTGTGGTAAAGCGTGCAAAGCCGAGCGAGAAAGCGTACATATGTCTGAAGTACGCATGGCTCACGAGAGGCTATCTGGAAAGCCTGAAGGAGCAGGAGGCCAAGGCGGACGAAAAGCGCGTGGCGGAATGGGAGGCCCAGGAGAACGAGCTTCTGGCCAATGCCTACAAGGGCTTCACGGAGGCCAGACAGACGGAGATGTTCCCTCTGTGCGGCATGAACGAGGTCACGGTGGACTATCTGCTGGCGGTGCTGGCAGCGCGGTTCCAGGAGTATGATACGTCCATAAGGCTCCTGAGCAGCATCATCACCTCCAGGACGGCCAACTCCCGCATCAAGGACAAGGCCAGGGACATGAAGGACCAGGTGATGCTGGATATGAAGAAGAAGCAGCAAGGGTGACAGCCGCCTGCATGGGCGGATATACCGCATGGCAGAGGGGGAAATCAGGATAGGGGAGCTTCTCTCAGGGGAGAGGCTTCCCTCCGTGCGTTCTATGGCGGAATATCTTCCGGTGCCCTTCGGGTGCCGCGGGAGAGCGGTCGGCTTCCGGGTGGGGGGAGACGGCCGCGGGAGGGGGGCCAGCTTCCGGATGTGGGTAGAAGGAGCGGGCGTGTGGACAGCTTCCGGGCGTGGGTAGAAGGCTGAGGGCGTGTGGACAACTTCTTCCAGGTGTGTGGGGAGGAGACCACGGGACACGGGATTGCGAGAATAGGAGAATGAAAAAACAATACAGGAACAAAAAACACAGGATGCAGCGGAAGGGGGTTCCGCAGATCCTGTGCGTCTGTCGTATTGGGGGAACTGTGGGGCTTCTGTGAAGGATCCGGTCAGTTGTCGGTGATGGGAGGCTCCTCGTCGGTGCTGTCCTCATCGAAGAACTCTTCTACAGTCTCCTCGGCCTTTTGGGCGGTCTCCGCCAGGGGGGTGAAGCCATCCTGCCCGACAGCTTCCTCTTCTTTGGCGGGGCACTCCTCTGCGGAAGCCGTGCACGCGGGCTCTTCCGGCTCCGCTGCCCCGGCGGGCTCTTCCGTCTGCCCCTCGGGGGTCAGAGGGACATAGCTGCGGGAATCGCTGTCCTTCGTCTCCTCCTCGCTGAAATCATCGTAATCCTCTTCCGCGCTGTCATGCTCTGCATTCCTCTTGCGGGCAAAATAGCAGACAGCACCAATCGCTGAACCGATTGCGGCGCTGAACAACAAAAGCTTTCCAAATTTTTTTGCCATAGGTGACTCCTTTCGAATCAGGTCCATTTTTTTCTGATATTATGATATTAATACTATTTTGCAGAATTGAAAAGGGAATATGCATAATTTTACTAAAAATTTATGATTTCCTTTCCGTTTGGGAGCGGAACATGGTATAATTGGTGTCATACCCTCTGTTGGAGGACAGCTTACATATGAACAGTAAATTCTTCGATATCAAAAAAGAGAAGCAGGACAGGATCATCAACGCTGCCCTGAAGGTATTTGCCATGCAGGGCTACCGCCACGGCAGCACCGACGACATCGTGAAAGAGGCGGCCATCAGCAAGGGACTGCTCTTCCACTACTTCGGCAGCAAGGTAGGCCTCTACGGCTTCGTCTATGACTACAGCGTCAAGTTCATGAACCTGGAGCTGCGGTCTACCGTGAGCGCCAGGGAGACGGATCTGTTCGCGGTGATGAAGCAGATCGAATGCGCCAGGATGCATGCCATGAAGGGATACCCTTATATGCAGCAGTTCCTGAACCGCTCCCTGTCGGAGGACTGCTACGAGGCGCTCCTCTCCACGGAAGAGAAGAGGAACGCCCTGGGGGAGACCTACGCCTCCATCGACAGCCAGATCGACTACGCCGCCCTGCCCGGGGGCGTGGACGGGGAAAAGCTGCGGAAGATGCTGGACTTCACCGTCAAGGGACTGATGACGGAGCGGTTCCAGGACGCGTCCTTCCAGCCGGAGATGCTCTACGAGGAAATCTGCGGCTATCTGGACATGGTGCGGAAAATCGTCTACAGATAACCGCTATTTGCTCATGGTATAGGGGCCGTCCGCAGGATACCCGCCCTTGAGCTTCTGCATGCCCCGCTGGATGGCGTCTCTGGAATTCTTCCAGTCCGCGTCCTTGTTGCGGTAATCGAATTTCTCCACCATCCAGGCCACGTCCTCGGACAGGCGGCCCATGTTGCGCTCCATGAGGGGGAACATGACGCTGTAGAAATCCTCCTTGGCGCTGTTGGACAGCTTGCTGTCCGCGGCCTGGCACAGGTCTCCGAAGTGGTGCAGACAGAAGCCCTTGCCCTCCTGTATCTTCTGCCGGAAGGCGCTGTCCTGGTTCCAGAGATAGAAGAAGGTGTCCATGTACCGGGCGTAAGTGTCGGCGAAGTGGTCGCAGATGTAGCAGGTGGACTCCTTCTTCCCGATCCACGCGGTGATGGGGTTGGCGTCCACGGCCTTGCGCAGCTTGTCCTTGAGGGAGGTCTTTGCGGGCTTGAAGCGGGCGAACTCCTCCTTCATCTCGCCGATGACCTTCTGGTAATGGGTCTTCAAGATCCAGGCATTGCCCAGGGTATTGCCGTAGTCGAACATCTTCTGGAAATGCTGCCTGCAGAAGCCGGCCTTGTCCGTCATCTCGCGGATGTCCGCCTCCATGTAGGAGGAGCCGCTGCCCAGCACGAAGTCCAGGAGATCGCGCTCCACGCTGCGCTCGATGAAGCAGAAGGGGCATTCGTCGCCCGCGTTCACGGCATCGTTTAAGGGGATGGTGTACAGTTGTTCTTTCATGGCTTTGTCCTTTCTGTTGGTGTTACCACTATATAAACGGCATTGAATTCTTGCCATCCACATAGCGCAGCAAGCCATGCCGTTTATCCGGTTTTGGGGCAAGATTTAATTGCTGTATATAGTTTACAATAGTTTTCACATAATTGCCATCTTTTTGCAGCATTTTATTTACTTATACTGCCCATCGGTTAAATCAGCGGTATATTTCATCGCCAGGAAAGATTTTGGCATCCGAAATGCCAGATTATGGTTAATGAAAAAGGCGACCAGGACGATATATATTTCAGAAACCATTGTCGGTATGGGAAGTTTCATCAGTTATCAAAGGAGTGATTGATTATATGGGTATCAGTATTGATGTGGGAAGTACGGGGCCGGATTATTCCTATCTGTTCCAGGGGCTTTCATCTTCGGGCGGCAGCCTTGGCAATCTGAATTTCCTGTCGGATTACGCCGGGATTAAGAACGGCAGCTATGGCAAGCTGATGAAGGCTTATTACGGGGCGGCGCAGGATATGACCACAGGGAAGTCGTCATCCGGCAAGAGCGGCAGAACGAGCAATGTTCTCGACAGGATACTGGAGGAGAAGATGCATCCGAAGGTCTCCAAGGAGGCGCAGAAGGCCAACGCGAACCTGACGTCGGGGCTTAACAGCCTGGATTCCTCCCTTGCGACGCTGCGCAATGACAATACTTATACGGATTCCACGGACGGCCGCAGCGCCGCGGATAAGGTGGTGTCCGCTGTGAAGGCCTATGTGACGAACTACAATAATTTAGTGACCACGGCAAAGGAATCCACGCTGACCAACAAGACGGCCTATGTGGCGAACATGATGAGCAGCACGGCGGCCAATGCGGATAAGCTTTCGGAAATCGGCGTCACGGTCAATGCCAACGGGACGCTGATGCTCAATGAGGGGAAGCTGAAGGAGACGGACATCAGCAAGGTGCAGGATCTGTTCTCCAGCGACAATGTCCTGAGCTACGGCTCCATGATTTCATCCCGTCTCCACTTCGCGGGCTCCGCCTCCGGGACGACCGGTACGGGCAGCACGGGGACGGACGATAAGACGGCTTCCGGCGCATCCTCCCTCAAGGCGGACAGCCAGGCCCTCGCCTCCGACGCCTTATATCAGAAGGTAAAGGACAAGGACGGCAACGAGACGGACGAGTACGATATCAAGAAGATTTTTGCCACGGCGAAGAGCTTCGTGAGCAATTACAACAAGATGTTCGACGCGGCGGAGTCCAGCTCCAATTCCGGCGTGGTGGCGAATCTGTCCTATATCAGGGAGAAGACGGCGCGCAACGAGGATGCGCTGAAGGCGCTGGGAATCAGCGTGGACGGGAAGGGCAGGATGAAGATCGACGAGGACACCTTCAAGAAGGCGGATATGTCCAAGGTGCAGGAGTTCTTCAAGGACTATGGCTCTTCCATCGCCACCAACGCGTCGCTGGTGGACTACTACATGACCACCCAGGCGAATGCCGCCAACAGCTACACGGCCGGCGGAGCGTACAACGTACAGGGGAGTTCCCGCTATAGCGGTACGGTGTAAGCAGACTGCCAGGAGGCAGGCAGAGGGAATATATGAGGATGCTGATTGACCAGAGTATTGTCTGGGGGGTTGGCGTCCTCTTTCTTTTGACGAGGGACGGGCTTCTCCTGGAAGAGGCAGAGGAGCAGGGACAGTGGAGCGCAATGTGGATGAGCTGCGGGATGACATCGCTCTGATGGTATCCGGGACCTCGGTTCCGGCAAAGGTACAGGGGATAGGGGCGGTATAAAATAAGGCCGGAACTCCATTTTTTACATAAATGCTACATATTTGTAACGATTTGGAAAGAGAAATTAATTATTTTTAAGTTGTAATGTGGGCGAAAGCAAGTTAGTATTATATATAGGAGCTCGATACGAGAGCCTGATAAGACAACAACCGGTGAAAGATGTGATGATTCTTGGTATTCAGTAGCATAGAATTCTTACTCTTCTTTCTTCCGTTATTTTTGATTATTTACAGCCTGGTTCCCGAAAGGATGAAAAATGTGACACTTCTGTCAGGAAGTCTTATTTTTTATGCCTACGGGGAGACGAAATACCTGCCGCTGCTCATGATTTCCATTCTGGCCAATCACTTCTTTGGTCTGCACATAGGGCGCAGGGAGCGGTACAGGGCGGAGCGCGGCGGCGCGGATACGGGACAGAAGAGTGGGATCAGAACGAATAGAAATAAAATAAACAGAAGACGCAAGGCGGTATTCGCCATAGCCATCCTGTACAACGTGGGGATGCTGGCGGCCTTTAAATACGGAAGAGGAGGGCGTTACCTGCCCCTGGGCATCAGCTTCTACACCTTCCAGATGCTCTCCTACCTGATAGACGTCTATCGGGGGGAGCAGCGCAGGGAGCCGTCTTTCCTGAAATTCGCCACCTATGTCGCCATGTTCCCCCAACTGCTCTCAGGGCCCCTCGTGGGCTACGGGGAGATGCGGGGGAGCCTGGCCCGGCGGGAATTCTCGGCAAAGGGTGTGCAGGATGGGCTCAAGGTGTTCGCCATGGGGCTTGCGGCCAAGGTGCTGCTGGCGGACAGGATCGGACTATTGTGGCAGGAGGTGCAGGTCACGGGCTTCGAGAGCATCTCCACCCCTCTGGCCTGGCTGGCGGCCATAGCCTATTCCCTGAAGATATACTTCGACTTCTACGGGTATTCCCTGATGGCCATGGGACTGGGGCGGATGCTGGGCTTTTCCCTGCCGGAGAATTTCAGGAACCCCTACATGGCGACTTCCGTCCGGGACTTCTACCGCAGATGGCATATGACCCTGGGAGGGTGGTTCCGGAAGTATGTGTACATCCCTCTGGGCGGGAACCGCAGGGGAGAGTACCGGACGGTGTGCCATCTGCTTGCGGTGTGGATACTGACGTCCGTCTGGCATGGGAGCACGGGCAATTTCCTGATATGGGGGATGCTTCTGTGGCTGGCCATCGTGATCGAGCGGCAGTTGGAGGCGCTGGGTGTGACGGCTGTGCTGGAGAAGGTGCCGGGAAAGCTGCTGTGCCGCCTCTTCGTGTGGGTGTACATTCCGATTACCTGGGTGTGCTTCGGCATCACGGACATCGGGCAGCTGCAGGTCTTCCTGGGCAGGATGTTCCATGTGGTTCCCGGCATCCGGGTCAGCGCCGGGGACTGGCAGAAGGCCCTGGAAAATTACGGGGTGCTGTTCCTGGCGGGGGCCATTGCCTCCACACCGCTTTTGAAGAACCTGTTCCGGCGGTTCAAGGACAGCTGGCTTGTGATGGCGCTGCTGGCTGCGCTGTTCTGGCTCTGCGTCTGGCGGCTGCAGATGGAGGGGCATAATCCCTTCATGTACCTGAACTTCTGAGCGTGGGAAGAAGCTCAGGGGCGGGGCGCTGGCAATGGCAGTATGCGCGTCCAGGGGCCAGTGCGCTCATCCCCGGGCGATCGGTGCCTGATGTCCGCGCAGGACAGGACAAGGCGGAGGAGAGCGCGGGCATGGCGCCGCCGAAGGACGACAGCGCAGTACAGGGTGGACGGCCCATGCCGACCGCGCAGGGATTCATGCAACAGGGCACTGGGAGAATAAATATGAAATGGCTGAAGAAATGGTCCTACCTGGCAATGCTGCTGGGCATGGGGCTGATATATCTGACCTGCGTGGACGGATGGCAGGTCTATGCGGAGCCTCTGCGGGAGGCGAAGCTTCGGTATGACAATTGGTATAAGGATGCGTATCCGGCGGACGGAAGCGCCATGGAAGGGGAGGGCACGGCACCGGGGAGCGGGTCCGGCAATGCCGCCTCTGACGGTGCCCTGGAGGGTTCGGACGCGGCTTCGGCGCCCTCCGGGGACCCCGGAGGGGATCCCAGAGGGGACGGAGAGGCCGACGGACAGGGGACGCCCTCCGGCAGCGGGAATGAGGCCCTGCCTCCCACTGGCGGACAGGACGGGGAAAACGGCTCCGGGAGTCCGGAGGGAGAGCCTGGGAGCCTTCCGGAAGGAGATGTACCCGGGGAGCCTGGAGAGGGACAGCCCGGAACGCCTGACGGGGAATCGCAGGCGCCTTCCCAGGGGGATGGGGGGGAATCGCCGCCCTCCGCGCCCGGGGAAGCAGTCTACATGACCGTGGAGGACGATTATTTCGCGGATGCCCTGTTCATCGGGGACTCCAGGACCATGGGGATGTTCGAGTACGGCGGCCTGGAGGAGACGGCGGCTTTCTATGCCTCCACGGGGCTTACGGTATACAAAATGTTCGAGGCCGAAATCGTGCCCGGCGAGGACGGGGAGATTACCGTGGAGGAGGCCCTGCAGCAGAATTCCTTCGCCAAAATCTACCTGATGATAGGCATCAACGAGATGGGGACGGGCACTGTGGAGTCCTTCCTGGAGGCCTATGAGGCGGCGGTGGCGCATCTGCGGGAGCTGCAGCCCGATGCCATCATCTATCTCCAGGCCATCATCAAGGTGACCACGGAGCGCTCGGAGCAGGGGGATTATATCAACAACGAGGGCATCATCGCCCGCAACGAGGGCATCGCCCGGCTGGCGGACAACGAGCATGTCTTCTTCCTGGACGTGAATCCGCTGATCTGCGACGAAACCGGGGGCATGATACCGGAGTACACCTTTGACGGGGTGCATCTGAAGGCAGTGTACATCGACATCTGGAAGGACTTTCTCAAGACCCATGCGGTATCGCTTGTTAGTCCATAGTTTTTATGAATTCTTCTTGACGGATAGGGAAAGAAATATTATGATAATGGTCAGAGGTTGTGGTTTTGCGGCTGCAGCCTCTTACTATGAGGTGAATAAGTCAGGTGGGGGAGATCTGTCTGACGGATACAGGAGGAAGAGTTCATGAGCGAGAAAAAGAAAACGGCTTCCGGGGTCGGCGGTAAGGGCATCGGCGACGCCTGCATCTATGATGCGAAGACCCTGGGAGCGCCCAAGGTACTGGTGCTGGGGGTCCAGCACATGTTTGCCATGTTCGGCGCCACCATACTGGTGCCCATGCTGACAGGCCTTGACGTGTCCACCACATTGCTGTTCGCGGGGCTGGGCACATTGCTGTTCCATTTGCTGACCAAGGGGAAGGTGCCCGCGTTCCTGGGTTCCTCCTTCGCTTTCCTGGGCGGATACGCGGCTATCGCGCCTATGACGGACGCTGCGGGGAACGCGGCGGACAATTCGAGGCTCCTGCCCTATGCCTGCTTCGGCGTTGCCTGCGCGGGGCTGGTGTACCTGCTGCTGTCCCTTCTGATCAAGCTGTTCGGCACCGGGAAGGTGATGCGGTTCTTCCCGCCTATCGTGACAGGTCCTATCATCATCGCCATCGGCCTGACCCTTTCCCAGTCCGCCATCGACAACTGTTCCTCCGACTGGCTGATCGCCATCGTGGCCATCGCTCTGGTGATTGTCTGCAATATCTGGGGCAGGGGCATGGTGAAGATCGTGCCCATCATCATCGGCGTGATCGGCTCCTATGTGCTGGCGGCCGCCATGGGCCGGGTGGACTTTACCGCGGTGAAGGAGGCGGGCTGGATCGGGCTTCCCATCCACTGGAACCAGACGGCCTTCTGGGCGCTGTCCGAGGGCGACGCGTCCCTGCTGATCACTTCCGTGATTACGATCATGCCCATCGCGCTGGCCACGATTGTGGAGCATATCGGCGATGTCTCCGCCATATCATCTACTGTGGGAAAGAACTTCATCAAGGAGCCGGGGCTCCACCGGACGCTTCTGGGGGACGGCTTGGCCACGATCATGGCCGCGCTCTTCGGGGCGCCGGCCAATACCACATACGGTGAGAATACAGGCGTGCTGGCGCTGACGAAGGTGTACGACCCGCTTGTAGTACGGATGGCGGCGGTGTTCGCAATCCTGTTCTCCTTCTCGCCCAAGTTCGCCGCAATCATCGGCTGCATGCCCACCGCCACCTGCGGCGGTGTGTCGCTGGTGCTGTACGGTATGATTTCGGCGGTGGGCGTGCGCAACATCGTGGAGACCCAGGTGGACTTCTCCAAGACCCGCAATGTCATCATCGCGGCATTGATTCTGGTGCTGTCCATCGGCATCAACTACAGCGCGGCGGGCTCCGTGGGCTTTGCCATCGGTGATCTGAACATCAGCTTCTCCGGCATCGCCGTGGGCGCTCTGACGGGCATCGTCCTGAACGCGGTGCTTCCCGGAAAGGATTACAAGTTCGATGACGACAGGCCCAGCGATACGGGCGTGGACTTCGCGGTGAGGGGAAGATAGGCCGGGGAAGAACCGGACTGTCTTTGCCGATACCGGGGCGGATTTCGCAATCAGGGAAGATAAGCTCCAGGCGAAATGAGAAAAGGATATCGTTAAAGCTGCAGCTCAGTCTCCGACTGGGCTGTAACAATATCGGGAGCGTGGCGCAGCCGTAAAGGACACGGCATGGGCCAGCCGATTATGATTGGGCCGTTGGAGAAGACGGCGGAATGGAGGTCAGTATGAAAGTCATAGACATGCACTGCGATACCATCGGCGGGCTGTTTCATCTGAAGGAAGGGGGAAAGCCCCAGTCCCTGCGGCGCAACAGCGGCCACATCGACTTGGAGCGGCTGCGGGAGAGCCATTACCTGCTGCAGAACTTTGCCATGTTCATCCCCCTGGGCAGCTGCGGGGATCCCTGGGAGGCGGTGTGCGCCATGTACCGATACTATCTGGAGGAGCTGGAGAGCAACCGGGACATCCTGGCACCGGTGCTGCGCTATGAGGACATCGGGCGCAATGAGGCCTCCGGCAAGATTTCCTCCCTGCTCACCGTGGAGGAGGGCGGCGTGTGCAAGGGAGAGCCGGAAAAGCTGGGCGAGCTCTACCGCATGGGCGTCCGGATGATAACTCTTACCTGGAATTTCGATAATGAAATCGGACATCCCAATTTCGATGGATTCCTGCGGGAGAAGCTGGAGGAGGCCGGGGAGAGGCTGCGCAAATGCACGCCGGGAACGGAAGGGTGGGAGCAGCAGCGCCTGGCGGTGCAGGCCGCCCGGGACGCCTGCATGCACACCCCCAATATGACGGGAGGCCTCACCCCCAGGGGCAGGGAGTTCGTGGAGGAGATGGAGCGCCTGGGCATCATCCCCGATGTGTCCCACCTGTCCGACGCGGGCTTCCTGGACGTGCTGGAGACGACGAGGAAGCCTTTCGTGGCCAGCCACTCCAACGCCCGGGCGGTATGCCCCAATGTGCGGAACCTGACGGACGATATGATCAGGAAGCTGGCGGACAGGGGAGGCGTCATGGGGCTGAACTTCTGCCCGGACTTCCTGGAGGAGAAGCCGGTGGGAGAGGAGAATCCCGGCACCATCGCGGCTGTGGTGCGCCATGCGGAGCACATCGCGATGGTGGGCGGCGTGGAGGTGCTGGGGCTGGGCAGCGATTTCGACGGCATCCCCACCCACGCGCAGCTTCCCGGGGCCCAGGGCATGGAGCGGCTCTGGGAGGCCCTTCACAGGGCCGGATTTACCCAGGATCAGTTGGACAGGATTTTCTATGGAAACGTGCTGCGGGTGTACCGGGATACGTTGGGGTGAGAATCTGGGGCAGGTTGCGTTTCCGGGAAGCGGCTCCGGATTCCTGCCAGGAAGCCGCTTTGAGGCTCCGGCCGGAGCCTCGCATCGTCCGTAGACTTTACTTTATCTCATAGTGACATACACGGGATTTCAATGGACAATGCCTGCTGGGCAGTCTGCATAAACGGTGGAAACGGATCCATGAATATAGACAAAATAATCTGAAAAGATTATGGAAAACGACAATTTACAAAAAGAGGAACCTGATATATGATTTTTCCTCAGAAAAGAAATAATCGGAGGGACGCTCCGGAGAAAGGCGAGGAAAGGTACGGGTTATGCAGCAGGCAGTGGTTAAGTTCGAGGATGTGGATCAGGTGAGGGATTTCGTGAATACAGTCAGTATGGCAGATGCCAATTTCGAGTTGGGCTCCGGCCGCCGTATCGTGGACGCGAAATCGATTCTGGGCGTATTCGCCCTTGATTTGGCGCAGCCACAGCGCCTGATATGGGATTCTGACGACAGGGCGATCCTGGAGGGGATAGAGCCTTTTCTTGTCAGGGAGAAGGTAGGCTGAAGCATATGGTGAGCCACAGGCCGGGAATCTGGAGACAGGTTCCCGGTTTTCTTATGGATTTGGGTTGACACGAAGTTATATAAGGTTATATAATAGATGCAAAGTTATATAATGTTATATAGAGTTATATAAAAATAGTAAAGTTATACTGCATAACGCTGAATGCTGCCTAATGTAATCATGCGAATGAACCAGTCAGCGTTATGCAGTCTGGTTTCACGGCAAGTGAAATCGTTAAGCAGTATATATAAGAGGCCGCCATGAACAATCCATTTACGCTGTCTTTCGGAAAAAAGCCATTGCAATATATATCCCGTATCCCGCAGACCGCTGAAATCATTGAGAATTTCACTGCGGAAAGGCCATCCAATCAGATATACATGATCACGGGGGTCAGAGGATCCGGTAAGACTGTCCTGATGACCGGCATTGCCGATGAAATCAGGAAAAAAGAAGGCTGGATCGTGCTGGAGCTGAATCCCAACAGAGATCTCCTCCAGAGCCTGGCCGCGAAACTGTACAGCTTGCCGGAGATGCATTCGGCGTTCCTACAGGCGAAGCTGGATTTTTCCGCGTTCGGGCTGGGTGTATCCCTGGAAAATGCCGTTCCGGTCACGGATATTGAGAATGCCATTGAATTGATGCTGGCAGAGGTTCAGAAGAGGGACAGGAGGCTGCTGATTGCAATCGATGAGGTTACAAATTGCAGCTACATCAGGATATTCGCCAGCTCCTTCCAGATTTTCCTGCGGCAGGACTATCCCATTTTTCTGCTGATGACGGGCCTGTTTGAAAATATCTATGAACTGCAGAATGAGAAGTCCCTTACCTTTTTATATAGAGCGCCCAAGATAATGCTGGGGGCTTTGAACTTCACTGCGGTGCGGAAAAGGTATATGGATACCTTCGGGCTGGACATGGAAGCGGCGGAGAGGATGGCCGGACTGACCAGGGGATATCCCTTTGCATTCCAGGTGCTGGGGTATCTGTACTGGGAGAACAGGGAAGCCGGGACGGTAGAGGGGATTCTGCCGGAATATGACCAGTATCTTGACGAATATGTATACAGCAAAATCTGGTCTGAGCTCTCCGATTTGGACAAAAAGGTGCTGGCTGTGATGGCTGAGAGCGGAGAGAAGAAGGTCAAAGAAATCAGAGACCGCTGCGGCATGACGTCAGGCCTCTTCTCGGTATACAGAGACCGCCTTAAGCGCAAGGGCATACTGGATACGGGCAGATACGGCGAAATCTCCTTTGCCCTGCCGCGGTTCGAGGAATTCGTCGGGATGCAGATGTTCTGAATTTTTACAGATGATGCAGAGGTTGTAGCCTGTAGGGGCTGCAGCCTTTTTTGGTGCCAGGATCCTCCGCGGAAGGAAAAACCGGCCGGAACCGGCCATTGAAGAGATGTGCCATAAACTGAAATAATGTATCTTGCGCAGCCCTCCTTCCCTCTTTTTCCGGGATTCTCCGGTGCCGCGCCACAGACAGGCCACGCGTCCGGCAGCTCATTTGTTCAATCTGTGGCATTGGAGAAGTGTTTCTTGCCGGAAAAATGTGCAGAATATATAATACAGGCAGATTCGCACAAGACAAGCGCTGATTGAGTGGAACTGCCCTGCTGGACGCAGATAAGGGCACGGAATCAAATGGAGCCACAAGGCAAAGCAACACGCTGTGAAAGCAACACAGAAGTAAGGAGGAAGTTATGAAGTCCAAAAAAGTAATTGCGCTGACGATGACGGCGGCTCTGTCGCTCTCCGCGCTGACAGGCTGCGGCGGCAAGGATTCCCAGGGGAGCAGTGCGGGAAATGACAAGTCTTCCGCAGAAGAAAGCTCATCCGCTGCAAAGGAGGAGAGCCCGGAGGAAGGAAATGCAGAGGACGAGCCCGGGGGGGCAGAGGAGGAAAACACTTCCGATACCATCACCTTCCCGCTGGCGGAGACCATGACCTTCACCGCCTTCGCCGGGATGAACGGCGATTACACTCTGACGGACAACATCGCCATGCAGAAATCCCTGGTGGATGCCAATATCAATATAGAGTTCACCAATGTGCTGGGCGCGGATCTGGAGGAGAAGCGGAATCTGGTGCTCAATAGCGGCGAGTATCCGGACATTTTTATCAAATCCTATATAGATGCAGATAAATACGGCATGCAGGGCGTGATAATTCCGCTAGAGGATTTGATGAGACAGTATGCCCCCAACCTGACGGCGCTGCTGGACGAAAGGGATGGATGGCAGTATATCACGGCTTCTGACGGCCATGTATATTCCTTCCCCCATGTGGGAAACCAGGGTGCTTCCAATCCGTATTTTTGGATTAACCAAAAGTGGATGAACAACCTGAACCTGAAGGAGCCTACAAGCTATGAGGAGCTCTACGATGTACTGAAGGCCTTCAAAGAGCAGGATGCCAACGGGAACGGCGACCCCAATGATGAGATTCCCCTGTTCTGCAATACTTTCTGCAATCCGCTTATGCTGATGCAGTACCAGAGCTTCCCCTATTCCGCATGGGAGAAGCTGGGAATCATCGACGGGAAACTGGCTTATGTACCTGCTACGGAAGAATACAAAGAATTCCTGGCCTTCGTCACCAGACTTTACCAGGACGGGCTGATGGATCCCAATTCCTTCACCCAGCCCCATGAGCAGCAGGCTCCCACAGGACAGTCCGGGGATGTGCTGGGCTCCTTCTTTGACGCAGGCGCCTTCCTCACTGTGGGCCGGGACCGTGACGAGGATTACATCGCGCTGACACCCTGGGATGACTGCCTACAGCTAAGCCCTGGCATCAGCAAAGGCGGTGCGGCCATCACGGATGCTTGCGAACATCCCGAGGTAGTGGTTGCCTGGCTCGACACATTCTATACGGAAGAGGGTGGCAGACTGGCTTGGATGGGCGTGGAAGGAGAGACCTATCAGTACAACAGCGATGGGGAATGGGAATGGATTTTGGGCAATGGCCACGGCGATGATATCAGCACAGTGCGCGCAAGCTCTACAATCCAGGGAGCCCAGACCCATCCCTCTGTAGAGCCTGAGGCATGGTCGACGCAGATGTCGCCCAGCATCGACCCGGATGAAGCGTATCTGGGGCAGCAGGCGAGGAAGGTATGGGCTCACGGCGTAGTACCTCTGCCCAACCTGGTCTTCACGGAGGAGCAGAATGCGGAGCTTTCCGTGATTAAGACCGACATCGACAGCTACATCACGGAATACATGGCGAAGGTGGCTACCGGGGAGACCACGCTGGAGGACAGCTGGGACGAGTATATCGAGACCCTGAAGGCCATGGGGATGGACCGCATGTTTGAAATCTATCAGGAAGTATATGATGCAGCTATAGCGAAGTAGGATGTTTCGATGACCCTGACGGCGGAGAACTGGTAGCGATATCACTTCTCCGCCGTTTCGGATTAGCGCCGGGAGGCGTTTTACAGTGAAAATCTGCTTTCCGGAGAAAAGGAGCGATAAGAATTCATGGAAATACAGAAAAAGAAGGAATCCCTTGGAATCCGGCTGCTGAAGAACATGAAGAAGAACTGGATTCTGTACGTCATGATCGCGCCGGTGGTGGTCTATTACATCGTCTTCGCCTATACGCCCATGTACGGCATCCTGCTGGCTTTCAAGAACTATAAGGTCAAGCAGGGAATCATGGGCAGCCCCTGGGTGGGACTGGATCATTTCAGACGGTTCTTCAGTGCCTACAACTTCAAGCAGCTCATCGGCAATACCGTGGGAATCAGCGTATACAGCCTGATCATCGGCTTTCCCATTCCCATCGTCTTTGCCCTGATGCTCAATTACCTCACCCACAACAGGCTGAAAAAGGTGGTGCAGATGGTGTCCTACGCGCCCTACTTCATCTCCACCGTGGTCATCTGCGGCATGATCACCATCTTCATGGCCCCGGACACCGGCATCCTGAACGTGATCAGGGGGTTCTTCGGCCTGGAATCGGTGAATTTCCTGGCGAAGCCGGAGTGGTTCAAGTCCATCTACGTGTGGACAGGGGTCTGGCAGGGCATGGGCTGGAGCTCCATCATCTATATCTCCGCCCTGGCCGGGGTGGACTATGAGATGCACGAGGCGGCCATCGTGGACGGCGCCACCAAGATCCAGAGGATGATCCATGTGGATCTGCCCTCCATCAAGCCCACCATACTGATGCTGTTGATCCTGCAGATGGGCTCCATCATGAACGTGGGATTCGAAAAAGTCTACCTGCTCCAGAATACCCTGAACAAGAGCGCGGCTTCTGTCATCTCCACCTATGTCTACGAGGTGGGCCTGATCAACAGCGACTACGGCTATTCCACGGCGGTAGGCCTGTTCAACTCGCTGATCAACCTTGGGCTGGTGGTGGCTGCCAACCAGCTGAGCAAGAGGTTCGCAGGCGAGAGCCTGTTCTAGGAGGGAGGTACATATGAAACGGAAAAATTCAGAAAACAGGCAGATCAAACGCTCTTATTCGGACAAGATATTCGACATTGTGAACCTCCTGGTCATGGTAATTCTGCTGGTGATCTTCGTATGGCCGCTGTGGTTCGTGGTAATCGCCTCTTTCAGCAATCCGAACCAGGTGTGGATGGGGGAGGTGGTCCTATGGCCCAAAGGGTTTACTCTGATCTCCTATGAGACGCTGCTGGAATATGAGCGGATCTGGGTCGGTTACAGGAATACCCTTTTCTATACGGTGGTGGGCACTCTGGTGAACCTGGTGATGACGGTGTGCGGCGCCTATCCGCTGTCCCGGAAGGACTTCATGCCCAGGCATTTCTTCATGTTCCTGTTCATGCTGACCATGTACTTCGGCGGCGGGCTGATCCCCACCTACCTGGTGGTGAGCGGCCTGGGGCTGGTGGACACCCGCTGGGCCATGATCATACCGGGGGCAGTGTCCATCTACAATATCATCATCACCCGGACCTATTTCATGAACAGCATCCCGCCCTCCCTGCAGGAAGCGGCCACCCTGGACGGAGCCAATTCCTTCCAGTATCTGATGCGGGTGGTGCTGCCCCTGTCCAAGCCCATCATAGCGGTGGTGGGGCTGTACTACGCGGTGGGGCACTGGAATGATTTCTACACAGCCCTGATCTATCTGTACAAGGAGGATCTGATGCCGCTGCAGTCCTTCCTGAGGGACATGCTGATGTCCACCAAGCTGACGCTGAACAACCTGTCGGGGATGGACACCGCTACCGTGGAGCTGAAGACCCACCTGGCCCAGACATTGAAATATAGCGTGATCATCGTGTCCACCGTACCGGTGCTCTGCATCTATCCCTTCATCCAGAAATACTTCGTCAAGGGCGTCATGGTGGGGTCTGTCAAGGGATGAGCTTTTTAGAGGGATGAAATGTGTCAGCGCCGCTGAGGCGGCATGACGAAAGGGAAGAAGAGCGTCTGCGCCGTCCAGTACCAGCCGATACCTGGGCACTGGAGGGGGAAGATGAGGAACTACATACGAGGAGGAAGACAATGAACCCAATATTACCGCTGCACTATGCGGCGCCGGACGGAGAGCCCCATGTGTGGAAGAACGATCCGGATACCCTGTATCTGTACGCCACCAACGAGCTGGTGGGCTGCCCCGGGGACAGGCCGGTGCAGCATGTCTGGTCCACGAAGAATCTGACGGACTGGGAGGAGCACGTCCCGGGCTTTGATGCCGGGCAGACCGTGGATTTCGAGGATGTGGCGGCGCTGCCTGCCAGCGACTGCATCGAGAAGGACGGCAGATATTATTATTATTTCACGGCGGCGGGAAAGCAGTGCGTGGCTTTCTCCGACAGGCCGGAAGGGCCTTTTTTGGACGCGGTGCCCATTGAGGGGACGGAATTCCCCTCCTGCGGGGATCCTGCCGTCTTCGTGGACGATGACGGCAGCGCTTATCTGTACTGGGGCCAGTTCTATCTCAAGGGCTGTAAGCTGAAAGACAATATGCGGGAGCTGGAGCCGGACACCATCCGCACCATGCTGCTGACAGAGGAGGAGCACGGTTTCCATGAGGGCAGCTCCCTGCGCAAAAGAGGGGATCTCTATTATCTGATTTACTGTGACACGGACAGAGGAGCCGCCACCTGCCTGAGCTATGCGGTGAGCAGGTCTCCTCTCGGCCCTTTCGAGAAAAGGGGGGTAATCATCGACAATGCGGGCTGCGACCTGGCCAACTGGAACAATCACGGTTCTTTGGTCTGCTTTCACGGGCAGTGGTACATTTTGTACCACAAGGCCTGCTTCGCCCTGGAGATGGGAGGCAGGAAAGCATGCATGGAGCCTATATATTTCGATGAAAATGGGGACATCGCGGAGGTGGAGATGACCACCCAGGGAGTGGAAGGGCCAATCGACGCCTCCCGCAGGCTGGAGGCCTACCGGGCCTGCCATTTTAAGTGGGCAGCCTGGCACGGAGGAGGAGACCGGCTGGAGCGGGAGGTGGCCTGCTTCTACTGGAAGGAGCCCGTGACCGGATGGCGCAGGACGGCCAGGGACGCGGCCCTGCGCAACAGCAAGGACACAGGGGTGCGCGCCGCCCATTATGTGGAGCGCGGCGTCCACAGGGAATACCTGACCCGTCTGACCCATGGGGACTGTATCTATTTCAGATACCTGGACTTTGGGAAAGGGAAGAACAGGTTCACATGCAGTGCGGCCAGCCACAGGACAGGCTGCATTCTGGAACTCCACATCGACGGCGAGGACGGCCCCTGCATCGGCAGATGCCGGATTGGCGACACGGCAGGCTTCGGACCCTGGAACTGGAAGACATTCTCCTGCGCGGTGGAAAATGCGGCAGGGGTGCATGAACTGTGCCTGAAGGTCTGCTCGGAACGCTTCGACAGGGAGTGGCTCTGCGACCTGGACTGGCTGGAGTTTTCATAATGCTGATGCCTGGGTACTGGGCGGAGCGGATGCGGAACTTATAATATGAGGAGAGAGTAAGATGAATGGATTTGAGTTAAGGATAAAGAACGCGGCCCCGGACGGAAGGGCACCTTGCTTGCGGCCTGTCTTTGCCTGGCGGGCCCCGGCGGAATATGACCAGTTCACCGTACAGGTGGCGTCGGATGAGGAGTTCCAGAGGCTCCTGTTCCTCCGGGACACCAGGGAGCGGTACATAGAATTTGACAGTGCGCCCTTAAACAGGGACAGAACCTATTATGTCCGTGTCCGCAGCGGACTGGGAAAATGGAGCACCGCAAACTTTATGACGGAAAAATGATATATCGGCTTTTTGAACATGCAGCTGCCCCGAAACGGCGTTATGGCGGCGCTTATCGGGGCATCACTTCCGGGCCGGGGACTCCTGCTCACGATACTGGGAAGGGGTCATGCCCATATCCTGCTTGAACTTCCGGCGGAAACTGGAGGTGTTGAGATAGCCCACCGCCACACTGATTTCATCGATGGACTGATTTGTGTCCTGCAGCAGTTCTTTTGCCCTGTCCAGGCGAAGCTTCCACAGATAATCCGTGAAATTCTGATTCACCTCTTTCTTCACCAGATAACTGATATAGGCGATGCTGAAATGGAACTTGTCCGCCAGCTGGGCGATGGAGAAGTCCGGATCGGTGAAGCTGGCTTCGATCAGGGCCTTCAACTGATAGGTGTCGGCAGATTTGGAGGTCTGCTGTTCCCGGAAGAAATCCAGCAGATTTCCGATGTCCTCCCTGATCAGGGCGGCGCTCTCCCGGTAGGGGCAGCTGCGGCAATGGTAGAGGGCCTGGAAATACAGGTCGCTGTAGGACTTGAACCGGATGGCGGAGTGCTCCATGGCATTGGCGATGGAGGCCAGCAGGTCCATCAGGATGCAGTGGGCGAAAAAGTCGGGAATCTGCCGGACAGTGGACTCGGAGCGGTCTATGATGAGGAAGAGTTCCTCTATCACCGCCTCCGCCTCCCGGAACTGGCCGTTCTGGAGGAAGGCGGAGAGCCTGCCCATGGAATCGTAGGGGTAGGCCAGGGCATGGTCCGCTTCCAGCAGGGAGCCGGATTCCGTGAAGGACACCACAGGCATGCGGTCCCAGAGCCCGGCGGCCTGGACGGCCTGCTCGTAGAGGGAGGGGATGTCCAGGGGGGAGGAGGAGCTGGCGCTGATGGAGGAAAGACAGCCTTCCTCTGTGTGCAGATCGGCCAGGAGCTCTTGCAGGATCTCCTCCTTGTGGGGCTCCGGGCCTGTGTAGTTCAGCAGCAGCACCGCAGTGTCCCTGGAGGATTCCAGGATGACGCAGGCATCCTCGGAGGTCAGGGAATGCCGGAAGAAATCCAGGATCTTCGACCAGGGGAAGGGCATTTTGGGGGACTTCATTTTTATGGAGAAGATATTGTTGTCTTCATCCATGGTGAAGAACCCGTCTATGTCCGGCAGCCCCTGGGAGTCGCCCGGCTGGTTGGAGGAGACGATGGTGTCCAGGAGGGACTTCTGGACGGAAAGCTTGTACTTGTCCAGCTTCTCCTGGAGCCTGCGGTTCTTCAGGGTGGACTCCGCGAAGCTCTTGTCCAGCTGCTCGAAATAGCTCCGGCGGCTGTCCAGGGAGGGGACGATTTTGCGGGTGAGCTTGTACAGGGGCAGGTAGGTGCTGCGCATGGACAGCCAGATTAGGAGCAGCCCGGCGATGCCCAGCCCAAACAGCACCAGGTAGGCAGTCCGGAATGCCGTGTTGGCCCGGTCCAAGAGCTCCTGGTTGGAAATCAGGGAGACCATGGCATATCCCTGCCCGAAGTCCCTGTTGACGCACAGGGAGGTCTGGCTGTCCACGGGGCAGATGCCGTCCGTGTGGGAGAGGATATCCAGGTAGGGCAGCAGCATGTCCGTGCCTGTTCCGGCGATGATGTTCCCGTCAGGATCCGTCAGGGCGATGGCGGGCATCTCGGAGGAGGCCGTATTCCTGCACAGTTGGGAGATTTCCGTGGTATTGATCACGAAAAAGGTGATATGGTTGGCGTATGTGGTGCTCACGGGGAAATAGATCAGGTATTTCGCGTCCCCATCCCTAAAATACAGGAGCTGGTTCCGGTAGCCGTCCTGATAGGGGGCCGGGTCGAAGGTAAAGATGCTGCCGGAGGGGGAGTACATGCGAAAGACACCGTCCACGTATTCCGTGCGGATATAGGTGGAGGTCACCAGGTTCCGGTTCTTGTTCAGGTAGACGATGGAATTGATATAGGGCTGCCCGGTGGTGTAACCAATGAGCCCGTGGTAGGCCTGGTACTGATGCCATTCGTCGGTGGTGTAGCGGGCGGTGATGATGTTCATGTTCCCGCGCATGGAGTTGTTGATGGCGTCCAGGGAGATGATCTCATCCAGCAGGGTCTCCGTGAGGCTGCCCAGGCGCTCCATGGACTGGGCGGTGAGCTGGTCCAGGTACAGCCTGGAGAGCTGTGTGCGGATGATGTAGAAAAAGCCTGTGATCAGGACGCTGAATATGATGAAATAGGACAGAAAATAGCGCAGTAATGTATTCCCGGCAGCTTTGCGGAGTGGCTGCTTCATTCTCATAGTAAGTTCCAAACCTTTCCGTGGCGATGAAATGACTCTGTCTGCAGCGATATGTATTGATACAATTATATTACTATTATAAGGGAAGCGGATGCGCAATGCAAGAGGGGGATGCTTGAAGACTGATTTGTAGTCAAAAAGGGGCTGGAAAAAGAACAGGCAGACGGCCTCCGGACAGAGTGGGACGCCGTCACGGCTGCCCGGCCTCCGGGCGGAGCAGGTCTGCCAGGGTGATCCGGTCCAGATAGTCGCCAATCGCTTTGTCCAGCCCCTGCCACAGCGCCAGGGTGCGGCAGGCATCCCTGCGGGGACAGGAGGGGGCGTCCTCCTCCAGGCAGGATACCGGCGCCAGGGATTCCTCCGTCAGGCGCAGGATGTCGCCCACAGTGTACTGGTCAGGGGCCTTGGTGAGCTTATAGCCGCCGCCCTTTCCGCGCAGGCCTGTGAGGAGCTTCCCCTTCACCAGGAGCTTGATGATGCTCTCCAGGTATTTCTCGGAAATCCCCTGCCGTCCGGCAATCTCCTTCAGCGGGACATACTTGTCCGACTGCTGCTCGGCCAGGTCGATCATGACCCGGAGAGAATAGCGTCCTTTCGTAGAAACCAACATAACAATCCCATGCCTTTCCGCAGTCCGTGGGCTTTTTTGTCTGAACCCTTCGCGACCCCTGTAATCAATAAACCTACTATAGGAAGCAGGAGCAGCTTCCTATAGTCATAAACCTACTATAGGAAGCAGGAGCGGCTTCCTATAGTCATAAACCTATTATACAACATGGTTAGTGGGAAAATCAATGGGAATATGGCGAATATGGTCTGGGGCCGATTGACAAAATACGGATTCTGTTATATACTTCCATTAACCTACTTAAAAGATAGGAATAAATAGGCATCAGGCGTATGCGTGGCGGGAAACGGCGCAGACGCGAATGATGCCGCCGGAACAGGAGACAGGAATATGGAAAAGATTTATACATCCGCGGACCAACTGATCGGCAGGACGCCGCTGCTGGAACTGGCGCACATCGAGAGGGAAGAGGGGCTGGAGGCCAGGATCCTGGCCAAGCTGGAATACCTGAACCCGGCGGGCTCCGTGAAGGACCGGGTGGCCAAAGCCATGATAGACGATGCCGAGGAGAAAGGCCTCCTGCGGCCCGGCTCCGTCATCATCGAGCCCACCTCCGGCAATACGGGCATCGGCCTGGCCTCCGTGGCCGCCGCCAGAGGTTACCGCATCATCATCGTCATGCCGGACACCATGAGCGTGGAGCGCCGCCAGATTATGAAGGCCTATGGCGCGGAGCTGGTGCTGTCCGAAGGGGCGAAGGGCATGGCAGGGGCCATCGAGAAGGCCGATGAACTGGCCGGGGAGATTCCGGGCAGCTTCATCCCGGGCCAGTTCGTGAATCCGGCCAACCCCGCCGCCCACAGGGCCACCACAGGCCCGGAGATCTGGGAGGACACGGAGGGGCGGGTGGACATCTTCGTGGCCGGGGTGGGTACCGGCGGCACGCTGACGGGGGTGGGCGAGTACCTGAAGGGCCGAAATCCCCGGGTGAAGGTGGTGGCCGTGGAGCCCGCCTCCTCCCCGGTGCTGAGCCGAGGAACCGCCGGGGCCCACGGAATCCAGGGAATCGGCGCGGGATTCGTGCCGGAAGTGCTGGATACCCGGGTTTACGACGAGGTCATGGCGGTGGCGGATGAAGACGCCTTTGCCGCAGGCAGGCGCATGGGCAGGAGCGAGGGCGTGCTGGTGGGCATCTCCTCCGGCGCGGCCGTGTGGGCCGCCGTCCAACTGGCGAAGCGCCCGGAGAACAAGGGCAGGACCATCGTGGCGCTGCTGCCGGATACCGGGGACCGGTATCTTTCCACGGCCATGTTCGCGGAATAGTATCCCGCGCATGAATCCTTGAGCAATCAGCCCTGGCTGTCCACCCAGCGCTGCGTTGTCGTCAGTGGACGATGCCCCGCATCGCCGCCTTCCTCCGCTTTGTCCTGACGCGGACATCAGGCACTGATTACTCGGGAATGCATGCACCAGTGAACTAGGTTTGCTCCGCCCCATCCTCCTTCCCGGAGATGACCACCCCGTCAAAGGCCATGTAAGGCAGCACGCTGCTGCCGTTCTCCACGGTCTCCCGGGAGACGGCCACCAGGCTGTTCAGGAGGTCTGCCAGGTTGCCGCTGATCATGGTCTCGCTGACCGCCCCTCTGATTTCCCCATCCTCCACCAGGAAGCTGTTCTTGGCCACGCCGGAGAAATCCCCGTTGACGCTGGGATTGCCGCCGGAGAAGCGGCCCACGATGAGGCCTCTTTTGATGGATCTGACCATGTCCGCATAAGGGGTGTCCCCGCCCTCTGCCACCAGGGCGAAGGAAGAGTTCCCCGCGGGGGCGAAGCCGGACTTGTTGGCCACATAAAGGGAGAGGCAGAAGGATTTCAGCACGCCGTCTTTGATGAGGTCGTAGTCTTTCGACCGGAAGCCGTCCTGGGTGAACCTCTCGCCGCAGACGATGCGGGAATCCCCGGGGCGCAGGGAGAGGGTGATGCGGCTGTCCGCCACGGATTGCCCCAGCTTATCCAGCCAGATGCTGGTCTTGTCCAGGATGCATCCGTCGGAGGCGAAGTTGCCGATGATGTTTCCCAGGAAGTCCGGCAGGCTGCCGGGGGTCAGCAGGATGACGCCCTGGAATTTCCCCTCCACCGGCACGGTGGACAGCTGGGCCTCGGTGTCGGCCAGGTCCTTTTCCAGAGAGCCCAGCTCGATGAAGGGCCTGTCCAGCCTGTCGGTATAGATGTCGCTGCCGAAGAAGGAGGTGGCGGCGTCGCCCTCGTGGGCGGAGAACATCAGCGAGACGGCATAGGCCCCCTGGAAGGCCTCGAATTCCGTTCCGTTGGTATTGCGGTAGATTTTGTGCGTCTGGTCGTGGCTTACGATCATCTGCTCCATGAGGATCTTCGGGTGCCTCTCCCGGATGTCCCGCATCAGCTCCCTGGTGCGCTCAAAGAACAGGTCGATGTCGGGCTCGTAAGCGCCCTCCCGGAAAGTCTCGCTCTCCTGTGCGGGGGCGATGTCGTAGGCTTCGTCGGCCACGCCGGACTCCGCGGACTTGAGGCAGTCCCGGACGGCGGCTTCTATGGCGCTGTCATCGAACTGGTTTGTGGAGGCAGAGCCTTTTTTCTGATCCTTGTATGCAGTGATTGTCAGGCTGTGGCCAAAGAGGGTGCGGAACAGGGAGAACTCCCCGCCGTCCACGTTGAACTCATGGGTCTGGGTCTCCGTTACGGTGTACTGGGCTTTGTCCGCTTTTGCCTCCCGCAGGCACTCGCCTGTCTTATGGGCGATCTCCCTGATGTCTTCCTGAATGCTTTTTTCCATATAAATGCTCCTATTCATTATCAGCGACCTCCTATCATTACCTTGCAGCGCAGGGCGGGTCCGCCCATTCCCACGGGCATGGGCTGCTTCTTGCCGCAGAATCCGGAACTTGCCCATTCCATCGTATCCGATACCATGTCCACGGTCTTGAGCATGTCGAAGGCCACGCCGGAGATGGTGGTGTCCAGAAGGGCCCGGCCCAGCTTCCCCTTTTTGATTTCATAGCCCATGCTGACGCCGAACATGAATTCTCCCGTGGTGTCGGCCTGTCCGTTGGTGGTGTCCAGCAGGTAATAGCCGTCCTCCACGGAGGCGATGATGTCCTCCAGCTTATCCTTTCCCGGGAGCACCGCGGTATTGCGCATACGGATCAGCGGTTCATCGGAGAAGCTCCAGGCCCTGGCATTGCCCTGGGGCTTCATGCCGAAGTGCTGGGCGCTCTCCCTGCTGTGCATATAGCCCTGGAGGATGCCGTTCTCGATCAATACCGCGTCCTGGGCGGGGGTGCCCTCATCGTCCAGGTACACAGGCAGCGGCGTGGGCGCTCCGAAAGCGGTGTGGGCGAAGTCCACCAGGGTCACCAGGTCGGATGCCACACGCTTGTGGAGCGCAGGGCCCGCCACGGAGCCGCCCAGCACCAGATCCGCCTCCACTGTGTGCCCCACTGCCTCATGGGCCAGCATGCCGGAGAGGAAGCCGCCCAATACTACGGTCTTGCAGCCAGCCTGGGCATGGACGCCCTCCCGCTTGTGCATGAGCTTTTCATATAGGGCATCTATCTGGGGATAGAGCAGGGCCGGATCGGTGAAGTTCTCCGAAAAGATGCCGGAACCGCCCGCGGGATGGAAGAGCTCCAGGGGGCTGCCGGAGGTGGACTCTGCGCCCAGGACGATGTATACATGGCTCCTGGGGGCGCAGATATGCCCGTCACAGCCGTCCGAGGTACAGACGATCTTCTCCATGGAATCCTCGGAGACGACCACCGACCGGCTGGAGAGGTTCTTGTACTTCCCGGCGATGTAGGCGTCCAGGGCCTTTACGAATTCTATGTACTGCTTCTGGTCCGTGTCCTGGATGGCTCTGCCTGCGGGCACATCGCCGCAGGGGATGGCGGGCAGAGGCCCCTTGCCCCTGCCTACATGGCGGTCCATGAACAGGGCGTTCTCCGCGGCGGCCCTCAGCACCGTCTCCGCGGCGCTGCCGGAGCATTCCGCCATGGAAGAGAAGCCGTATACGCCGTTTTGGTAGACCCTGGCGCTGATGCCGCAGCTCTCTGCGCGTTCATTTCCGGTGAGGTTGCCCTGCACCAGGCTGACCCGGCGCCTGCGGCTCTTCTGCTCCCTCAGCTCGGTGTGGGCACCGGTGGGAAAGAGGGATTTCTTGTCTGAGACATGATTTTCTAGCACTTTTGTTTCCTCCGTTTTTGATTGTGATACAGGTATTATAGCAGATTCGGAGGCGGTTGGGGCACATGGGAGGAAAACTTAAGAATTTCTTCGCTGAATATTTTTTTGATCGTCAGGTAAAAAACAGCTTGTCGAAAGGGTGGTTTTGTGTTATGGTAAATACAGAGTTCAAAAAGTGTACGGCGCCCGGCGGGAGTGGGTCTTCATTTCCGGCTGAGGCATCTAAGGTCATTATTGTATCGGCTTTTCGCCAATGAATCAAGCAAAATGAAAACAGGACACTGACAGGCGGAAAGCGTTTCTCCTGTCTGATGTCGGAACAGGAGGAGACAGGATGGACAGCAGGGGGGAGCGGCAGGAGTCTGCGCAATTCCAGGCGGTGGCTGCGGATTCGAGAGCGGTACATGAGGAGGCAGAAGAAAGAGGAAAGTACAATGAACACAACCGGGATGTAAACAGCAAGAGCATCTTCAAGAATCGGGTTCTATGCGCCCAGTTCCTCAGGGATAATTTTGATATGCCGTTACTGAAGGCGGTACAGCCGGAGGACATTGAAGATATTTCCGAGAGGTATCTTCCCTATCTTGGGACTGAATTTGCGTCTGATTCCGTGAAAAAGATCCGGATTCTGGACATTGGGAAGGAGGGAGATCCGCCGTTCTTTGTTTCGCTGATTGAACACAAAAGCCTGGTGGACTATGACGTGCCCATGCAGCTGTTACGGTATATGGTGTGCATATGGACGGAGTACCGACGGCAGAAGGAGGCGGAAAAGGAAGGCAGTACCGGGCGGAAAGGCTTCCGCTATCCGGTGATCATGCCCGTGGTATATTACGAGGGCAAAGAGAAGTGGACTGCAGGCATGCATCTGAGCGACCGGATCGGGGACAGCCTGGGGAGGCCGGAATGGATTCCCGATTTTCGCTATGAAGTCATCGGAATCCATGCATACAGCAATCAGGAGCTTTTGGAACGGGGAGATGAGATGTCTCTCGTGATGTTGATAAATAAGATACAGGACACAGAGGATCTGGAGCGGTTCATCCGTATCCCGGCAGATGAGGTGAACCGGATTGTCAGGGACAGCCCGGGTCATGTGGTGGACGTGCTGGTGTCTGTCATGGAAAGCCTTTGTTTCAAGATAGATGCCTCGACAGAGGAACGGAGGCAGTGTGTCTGGAAAGTGAGGGAGCGGGAGATGGGGTATTTGTTTGAGAATATGGAAAAGATAAGTATTCAGGAGATGCGCAGGAAGACGGAAGAGGAGCGCAGGGAGGCAGAGGAGCTGCGCAGGAAGACGGAAGAGCAGCGCAAGGAGGCAGAGGAGCTGCGCAGGAAGACGGAAGAGGAGCGCAAGAGGACGGAAGAGCAGCGTAAGCGGGCTGAAATTGCGGAGGAAAAGCTCAGAGCAGCGGAAGAGCATATCCGGCAACTAAAAGAACAAAAAACAGGATTGTAACTAAATATTACTAAATCTCTTGCAGTTTTCTCCATATGAGGGTAGAATAAATCCAAACCGGATGCCCTGAGAGGGGCTGCGGCGGAAGATGACGTCGGCCTTAAGAGGCATCGGCGGAAAAGACCGGTGCGGGCCAGAGGACGGAGGAAAACAGGAGGATAAAGAACCATGCGGACGACATTGCACATGCTCCATGAACAGAGCCCCACCCAGATGATGTCCTACATTCTCCAGACCAGGACAGGGAAGCTTGTGGTCATCGACGGAGGGAACCGGCAGGATGCCGGAAACCTGCTGGAGAAATTGATTGCGCTGGGCGGGCCGGAGCCCACTGTGGAGCTCTGGCTGCTGACCCATCCCCATTTGGATCATGTGGATGCGCTTCTGGAGATTTTCTCCGGGCCCCATCCGCTGAAAGTAAAAAGTGTTTACAGCCATTTCCTGTCCTACGAATTCTATAAGGCCAACGACTTCCCGGGGTGCACGGACGCCAGCACCACGGAGGAGTTCAATGCTTTCGCGGCGGCCCATCCGGACCTCTGCCACAGGCTGGAGAAGGGGCAGCGCTTCCTGATAGATTCCATGGAGATCAGCGTGCTCCATGTGCCGGAGGGGGAGACGATTCCACTGAACGTGATCAACAATTCCTCCGTGGTATTCCGGGTGGACGCGGAGGGGCAGCGGATCCTCTTCGTGGGCGACCTGGGCGAGGAGGCGGGGGACAGGGTGCTGGAGACCGTGCCGGCACAGGAGCTTCACGCGGATTTCGTGCAGATGGCCCATCACGGGCAGAACGGGGTAAAGAAAAGCTTCTACCAGGCTGTGGCCCCCAGGGCATGCCTCTGGAACACGCCCGACTGGCTCTGGAACAATGACGCGGGGAACGGATTCGATACCGGCCCCTGGAGGACAGTGGAGGTGAGGGGCTGGATGGAGGAGCTGGGCGTCCGATGCCATTTCGTCAGCAAGGACGGAGAGCAGACGATATGCCTGCCCTGCCGTCTTGAATGATCAGCGCATGTCCGGGCAGCTCTCCCGGGAGATATAGGTGACAGGCATCACCTTGGAGGCAATCCCGCACCCGGCGGCATGGATCTGGCGGTGCATCAGCCTGGTGCACTCCGAAGCCACCGCCTCCAGGGGCAGATGCACCACCGACAGGGTGGGAGTGCAGACCTCGCTGAAGTCCAGGGCCGAATCCGCGATGGCGATGAATTCCAGCTTCCCGGGGAAGGATATCCCCTGCTCCGAGAAGGCCCGCAGGGAGCCCAGGGCCAGACCCTCCCGCATATAGAGGATGCAGTCCGTCTCCGGGTGGTCTTCCAGGAGCTGCCTGGTGGTCTCGTAACCGCTCCTGCCCGTGGCCTTGCAGCAGTAGACCACAGGCTCCTCCATGCCTCTGGAACGGCATGTGTAGGCGAAGAGGTTCCGCCGGATGCTCATGCCGCTGAAGGTGGGCAGGGTGGTGATGACCGCGGGATGCTTCTTGCCGTGGGAGGCGAAGATCTCCCCGGGGATGGAGCCGATGGAGCGGTCGTCCATGACCACGCTGGAATACTTTTTGGAGTAGCGGTTGTAGAGGATGAGGGGGCGGGGGAACCGGCTGGCCTCCAGGTATTCCAGATCCGCTTCCGCCGCATTGCACACCAGGACGCCATGGCAGGAGAGGAGCAGCGCCTCCTTCATGGCAGACTGAAGCGCCCCGGGCTTGTAGGGCTGGAGCAGGATTTCAAAGGGCAGGCCGTCCTCCTCGATGGCTGCCTCGATGCCCCGGAAAAAGCGCAGCATGGTCTGGGCCCTGGTATCCGCCACCCAGAACACCAGGATCCGATAGGAGAACTGTCCGCCGCCCTTTTTCAGGCTCACGGCCTGGAGGTTGGGGAGATATCCCATCCGCTCCGCAATCTGCAGCACTCTCTGCTCCGTCTGGGCAGAGATTTTTCTCTCTTTGGATTTATTGTTCAGTATCAGGGAGACAGTGGTGGGCGACACATTTGCCTCTCTGGCGATTTCTTTGATCGTGACCATATCGATCCTCCTATTCTTCCGCATATCCGTGACCCACCGCAGCCTGCCGGAAGAGCAGCCTCGTTTTTCCGGAGGGATTCCTTAAAAGGGATGCGCACAAGATGAACGATTGAGTTTTCTGATAATATGCTACACCGAAATCCTTCTGTGGTCAAGCGAAACAGCAGTTGAAAAGCCCGGAAGTACTTCTCATGCCGAAAGAGGATATTTTCGGACAGTGCAAAGGTTAATTCAGGAGATTGACAGGAAGTGTAAAAAGTAATAAAATCAAACGAAAAACTAAAACGTTAAACCCAACCTGCTAGAAAAATCGCCGAAGCAATCGGAGCGGGAACGGAAGGAGGGAGAGTGCCATGGGAAAAGTGATAATCGGAGGCGGACAGGGCTTCTGGGGCGACAGCAATGATGCCGCCGTCCACATGGTGCGGCACAGTGATATCAATTACATGGCCTGCGACTATCTGGCGGAGCTGACAATGTCCATCCTGGCCAGGCAGAAGCTGAAGAATCCCAAGGCCGGATATGCCAGGGATTTCCTTGGCATGATGAAGGAATGCGGGAAGGAGGCATACGAGAAGGGCATCCGGGTGCTGACCAATGCGGGAGGCATGAACATTGAGGGCCTGGTGGAAGCCCTGGCGGCACAGGCATCGGAGCAGGGGCTTTCGGGCATGAAGATCGGCTATGTCACCGGGGACGAGATTTCGGACCGGATTCCCCGGCTCCTGGAAGAGGGCGTCACCTTTGAAAATATGGACGATGGGGGAGATTTCAGGGACATTCAGGATAAGGTCTTCAACGCCAATGTCTATTTCGGCCATGAGCCCACTCTGGAATGCTTAAGGCAGGGGGCGGACATGGTCGTCACCGGACGCTCCACGGATTCCGCCCTGTTCCTGGCACCCTGCATGCATGAGCTGGGCTGGGCGGCGGACGACTGGGACAATCTGGCCAGAGGCATCATGGCGGGGCATCTGCTGGAATGCGGCGGCCAGGGCGCAGGCGGGAACTACGACTATGGCTGGCGGGACGTGCCCCGGATGGACGAACTGGGCTTCCCCATCGCCGAGGTGAGCGAAGATAACTTTGTCATCACAAAGGCGCCGGACTGCGGCGGCATCATCTGTGAGCAGTCCTGCAAGGAGCAGTTCCTCTATGAAGTCCATGACCCGGCGAACTACCTGACTCCGGACGTGAACGTGGACATCAGCCAGGCCACTTTGACCCAGGCCGGGGAGAACCGGGTGCGGGTGGGGAACATCCGGGGGAAGCGCAGGCCAGATATGCTGAAGCTGTCCCTGGGATACCACGCGGGCTACAAGGTGGCGGGGATGCTGAGCTTCGCCTGGCCGGACGCCTACGAGAAGGCCCAGTATGCCGCGGAGATCATCCGGAAGAAGATGAAGCGGAAGAACCTGGCGGCGGAGGAGATCCGGATCGACTACATAGGCGTCAATGCACTGCACCTGGGGGTGGCGGAGACCGACCCGGAGAAGCTGAAGGACCTGAATGAGGTGGTGATGCGCTTTGCCATCCGGACGATGACCAAGGAGGAGGCCTACAAGCTGGTGCCGGAGATAGCGCCCCTGCAGCTCAACGGACCGCCCGGCGCAAGCTTCTTCGGCGGCAGGGCCAAGGTACAGGAAGTGCTGGGGCTGTGGCCCTGTCTGATTCCCAGGGACGCGGTGAAGCTGGAGAGCCATATCCTGAAAGTGGTGTGAAATCCTAGGGACAAATATACGAAATTCCGGATGCGCACATAGGTTTATGACAGAGATGTCAGATAAAAGGGGCTGGGAAGCCTTCCGCCGTATTGCCGCCGGCATTAGCAGGACGGGAAGAGGGAATCCGGCTTGCGGCCGGGAGGTTTCGGGAGGATAACGGTATAGGCTCTCTGGATTTCGGAAAGCGGAATCAGACATTGGGGCAGGACGGCATCTGGAACAGTGGGGAACCGCTCCAAAGGAGTTCCTGAAAGCCGCATGATACATGGTCAGGAGATTGCGGGAGGATATCCGGTATAAGCTCTCAGAATTTCAGAAGACAAAGTCAGGCATTGTGAGAGGACAGCACCTGGAAAAGTGGGGGAACCGCTCCAAAGGAGTTCCTGAAAGCCGCGTGATATGCGGTCAGGAGATTGCGGGAGGATATCCGGTGAAAAGAGGAGGTATGGACGAAAATGCAGATATATTTGAACCAGATAGCCCACGGCAGGTCCGGGGACAAGGGCGACACCAGCAATGTGTGCGTCTTTGCCAGGAAGCCCGAATACTATGCCGTCATTGCCCGGGAAGTGACTCCCCAGCGGGTGAAGGCCCATTTCGGGGACATGGTGAAGGGTGAGATCGTCCGCTACGACGTGCCCTCCCTCCAGGGATTCAATTTCGTCATGAAGCATGCCCTGGGCGGCGGGGCCACACACTCCCTGCGCCTTGACAGCCTGGGGAAATCCATGGGCAGCGCCTTGCTTCGCATGAAGATAGAGGTGGGAGAGGGCGAAATCGGCTGATTCCCCCCGGATGGGGGACGGATAGCTCCACGGCAGGGTGCAGCGATGGGTGCCCAGCAGCTGAGTGGCCAGCCATGATAGAGGCAGCGCTGGGTGCCCAGCAGCTGAGTGGCCAGCCATGACAGCAGGTGCAGCGATGGGTGTCCAGCAGCTGAGCGGCCAGCCGTGACAGAGGCAGCGCTGGATGCCCAGCAGCTGAGTGGATAAGCCCTGATATGGGGGATAAAAGTATCCTGCAGCTGAGGCGATAGCCCCTCCACGACAGGGAAGAGGTTTTCTCTGTGGATGCGCGGCATTGACCTGACGGCAGGGGAACCAGCCGGAAATGCTGCGATTACCGGTAGCGCTGACGGGGCACGCCGGGAGGCAGGGCCGCTGACGACGAATAGAATGAAGACTTGTGCAAGGAGCGGACAGAAAATGGCAGAGCATGCAGCATTGGAGAACCTGGTGGTGCTCGACCTGTGCCGGGTGATTGCAGGCCCTTTCTGCGGGGCCATGCTGGCGGACCTGGGCGCCACCGTCATCAAGATAGAGAGGCCGGGAAAGGGGGACGACGCCAGGGCCTATGCCCCCTACATAAACGGCGAGAGCCTGTATTATTCCAACCTGAACCGGAATAAATACGGCATGACCCTGGACATGAAGCAGGAGGCGGGGAAGGAGATCCTGAAGGAGCTGGTGAAGAAAGCCGACATCCTCATAGAGAACTTCCGCCCCGGGGTCATGGACAGGATGGGCCTTGGCTATGAGGAGCTGAAAAAGATAAATCCCCGGCTGATCTACGGGGCCGTCAGCGGCTTCGGCAGCTATGGCCGCTACCATGACAGGCCCGGCTACGATATCATCGCCCAGGCCATGGGCGGACTCATGAGCATCACGGGCCAGAAGGACAATCCCCCCACCCGCTCCGGCAATGCCATGGGGGACATTTTGGGGGGACTGAACCTCACTATAGGCGTCCTGGCGGCAGTGAACGCAAGGGGCATCACCGGGGAGGGCCAGCGGGTGGACGTCTCCCTCACCGACTGCGTGGTGGCCAGCTTAGAGCAGGCCGTGCAGCGCTACTCCGTATCCGGGAAAGTGCCGGAGCGCCGGGGGAATTCCTACGAGGCCATCGCCCCCTATGACACCTACCAGGCAAAAGACGGATATGTGGTCATCGGCTGCGGGAACCAGAAGCTGTACGAGCACTTTTGCGAGAACATCCTCCACAGGCCCGAGCTGGTGAAGGACGAAAGGTTCCTCACAGTGCCCCTGCGGGTGGAGAACAATCTGATTTTAAAGGAATATTTTGAGGAATGGACAAAGGAAAAATCCGTGGCGGATGTGACTCGCATCCTGTTAAAGGAGGGCATCCCCGCAGGCCCCATCTACGACCTGGAGGACATCTTCCGGGACGGACATATCGCTGAGGACAGGGAGATGATAGTCCATGCTAACCACCCCGTGATGGGGGACATCGTCCTAAGCGGCAACCCGGTAAAGCTCCTGGGCACCAGGACTGACGTGACCAGGAAGCCATCGCCCACCCTGGGGGAGGACAACCGGAAGATTCTGACGGAATTTTTGAAAGAAACGGAGGAGGAATACCGGGCCCTGGAGGAGGCGGGAGTGATCTGATTTCAAGGAAAGAAACGCGATATAAGTTGTAGAAACCTGACAAATATCTTATAATCAATGATAGAGACCGATGTTTGTGGAGGAGATTCAGAGTGAAGATTGTAGCACATACAATGGTATATCAGGGTGGATACATTGAGTCGCACATATGCCTAAGGAACTATTCCGTTTCCGATTATGACGAGTATAAGAGGATTTACGAGGAATGCTTCCATGATATGAGGGCAGCCTTGCAGCTGGTTCCGGTAGACTGCTGTGACAGCAAAGAGGAACTGGAACGAAAAAAAGACAAAATCTATGTCCTTGAAATGAATGGAAAATTGATTGGTTCCGTTGCCATATACGACAATGAAATTGATGGCTTGGTGGTGGAAAAAAGTTTTCAAAGGACGGGCTATGGAGAAACATTGTTGAGATTTGCTGTTTCCCGTTTGCAAAACAACAATATTTCGCCGATTGTCCTGCATGTTGCGGATTGGAATCAGGGAGCCATCAAGATGTATCTGAAAAACGGGTTTTCTATCGTTAGTACAGAAGTGGTTAAATAATAAAACTTTAAGAAACGGAGGGCAATTCATTATGGAGAAAAAATTCATCTACGACGAGCAGACAGCCGTGGTGGACACCGACAAGGGAAAGGTACGTGGCTATTTCTATGACGACATGTACATCTTCAAGGGGATCCCCTACGCCAAGGCAAAGCGCTTCCACGCGCCGGAGCCGGTAGAGCCCTGGGAGGGCGTGTTCCAGGCCACGAGCTACGGCTATGTGTGCCCCCTTATGGATCTGGGCAAGCCCGGCGGCGAGCTGATGGTGCCCCACCGGTTCTGGGTCATGAATGAGGACTGCCAGAACCTGAACGTATGGAGCCCGGGCCTGGACGGGGAGAAGCGCCCCGTCATGGTATGGCTCCACGGGGGCGGATTCTTCGCAGGCTCCTCCATCGAGCAGATCGCCTATGAGGGGGAGAACATGTGCAAGCTGGGCCAGGTGGTGGTGGTTTCCGTGAACCACAGGCTCAATGTCCTGGGCTATTGCGACCTGTCTCCTTTCGGGGAGGAGTACGCAAACTCCGGCAACGCGGGCACGGACGACCTGGTGGCCGCCCTGAAATGGATCCATGACAACATCGAAAGCTTCGGCGGAGATCCGGAGAACGTGACCATCTTCGGACAGTCCGGCGGCGGCGCCAAAGTCACCACCCTGCTCCAGACTCCGGCGGCGGACGGCCTGTTCGCCAAGGGCATCAACATGAGCGGCGTCCTGGGCGGCCTGATGGCAGACTGCACCGGAAACGGCGAGAAGCTGGGCAAGGCGCTGATGGAAGAGCTGAAGGTAGAGGATGTGAAAGCCCTGGAGACAGTGCCCTACGATGCGCTGGCTGCCGCTTACAATAAAGTCAAGCCCGCCCTGGAGAAGGCCGGTGAGTATGTGGGCGGAGCGCCCTACAAGAACGGTTTCTATGCAGGGGATCCCGTGGTCAATGGTTTCCGCAGGGAGACGGAGCATGTGCCCATGATGGTGGGCAGCGTGTTCGGAGAGTTCGGCTCCTTTGCACCCACCCCTTACAAGAAAGCGGAGATGACCCCGGAGGCAGGCGCGGCCTATGTGGAAGCGGAAGTGGGCAAGGAGGAATCCAAAGAGCTCCTGGACCTCTTCCGGAAAGCCTACCCGGAGCGCAACCCGGTGGACATCATGACCATGGACTTCATGTTCCGTGGGCCGGAGATTGAGTACATCAAAACCAGGGCGAACTGCAGCGGCGGCGTATGGCCCTACCTGTTCAACCTGGACATGAACTTTGACGGCGGCAGGACGCCCTGGCACTGTGCGGACATCCCTTACTTCTTCCACAACACGGAGCTTGCCCCCTACACCCAGGAGCAGGGCGTCACGGAGCGGGTGGAGAAGCTGATATTCGACTCCGTCATGGCCTTTGCCAGGACCGGCAATCCCCAGAATCCGGAAGTGCCCAACTGGCCCGTTTCCACACCGGAGACCGAGTACACGCTGGTCATCGGCAAGGAGAGCGAAGTCAAGGAGAATTTCGACCACGAGCTGATTCCTGTCCTTGGAAAATGCATGGGCCCTGTGCTTGCCAGGATGATGGCGAAACAGAAGCCCCAGATACAGCACTAAAAGACAGTAGACAAGGACTTTTGAAGCGGAACATGCATTGCTGAGGTGCGAGGGTTTTCATATGCGTATCATGCAGCTGGGAATCCTCCCCTAAAAGGGCAGAAAAGAGAAGACTGTGCCAAGAATGCATGCATGACAAAACATATCGGCACAAATGGCAATGAAATAGGAGAGATCATATGGCAAAATTTTTTGCATCCAAAAGCCCGGATATCAGCGACCGGGAGAAAAAGAACATGGAGCGTGCCCGGAAGATTGCCTCCCAGGGCATGGTGCTCCTGTCCAACAATGGCGCTCTGCCCCTGGGGGAGACCGGGAACATCGCCCTCTTCGGCAATGGCGGCAGGAAGACCGTGAAAGGCGGAACCGGCTCCGGTGACGTGAACAGCAGATTCGTGGTGAACGTAGAGCAGGGCCTGGAGGAAGCGGGATTCACAGTGACCACAAAAGGCTGGCTGGACCGCTACGACACCGCGGTGGAGGAGGCCAAGGCCGCCTATGGGGCCCAGATGAAGGAAGCGGTGGAAAAGACCGGCTCCATGCCCATCCTCTACCTCTTTGACCACCCCTTCAAGGAGCCGCCCATCCCCGCGGTGACAGAGGCCGACTGCCAGAGCGCCGCCTCTGATACCGCCCTCTTCGTCCTGGCCCGCAACTCCGGCGAGGGCAAGGACAGGCGGCCCGTGGCGGGAGAGTACGCCCTGTTCCCTGAGGAGGAAGAGGCCATCCGCACCCTGCGGGCCCGGTTCCGCAGGCTCATCATCATCCTCAACGTAGGCAGCGTCATCGACACCGCATTCCTGCGCAGGGAATCCCATGCCGACGCCATCCTCCTGATGAGCCAGGCAGGCAATATCGGCGGCTATGCCCTGACGGATGTGCTCACGGGAAAAGCGACTCCCAGCGGCAAGCTCACCACCACCTGGGCGGAGCGCTACGAAGACTACCCCAAAGCCGCCAGCTTCAGCCATATGAACGGCGACGTGGACGACGAATACTATGAGGAGGGCATCTATGTGGGCTATCGGTATTTCGATACGTTCAACATAGCCCCCGCCTATCCCTTCGGCTTCGGCCTGTCCTACACCTCTTTCCGGACAGAGACCGAGAAAGTGGCCGCGGACGCCCGGACCGTGTCCCTCCGTGTGAAAGTGACCAACACCGGGGACAAATACTCCGGCAGGGAAGTGGTGCAGGTCTACTATTCCGCGCCCCAGGGCAGACTGGAGAAGCCCTGCCAGGAACTGGCCGCCTATGCCAAGACAAAGGAACTGGCCCCGGGCGAGTCCCAGACCCTGGAGATCTCTTTCCCCACCGGGCGCATGGCCTCCTACCATGAGGAACAGGCCTCCTGGATCCTGGAAAAGGGAGAGTATTACATTCGCGTAGGCAACAGCTCCCGGAACACTGCCATCGCGGCAGCCATTGTCCTGGACGCAGAGGCAGCCACCGAGAAGCTGTCCAACCGTCTCACCCTGGACTGCCGGATGGACAGCCTTTCCGCAAAAGGCGCAGCGCCCTACACCTATGAGGGGGAGCAGGCCCAGAAGGACGCAGCGCCCCGGATTCCGGTCAGCGCCGCGGACATCCCCTGCAGGCAGGCTGTATACCGGAAAGAAAATCCCAGGCTGCCTGAGGCTGACGGAGAGAAGATTACCATGGATGACGTGCGCTCCGGGAAAGCAACTTTGGATGCCCTCACCGCCCAGCTCACCGTGGAAGAGATGGCAGAGCTCTGCGTGGGCACCGCCAGAGGCGGCATGGGCGGCAATTCCGTCATCGGCGCGGCCTCCGCAGCCTGCCCCGGCGCGGCGGGGGACACCACATCCCGTATGATAGAGGACCGCAACATCCGCAATATGATACTGGCGGACGGCCCCGCAGGCCTGCGGCTCTCCAGACATTTCTCCGTGGACAGGGAGGGCAACCTGATTCCGGGCAGCGAGGACTCCTCCCTGGCGGAGCTGGGCATGCTTTTCGCCCAGCGCGAAAAGCCCCAGATTCCCGCGGATGCCGTGACCTATTATCAATACTGCACCGCCATCCCCATCGCCACCCTGCTGGCCCAGACCTGGGATACGGAGGCAATAGAGGAGGCAGGCGACATCGTGGGCGGAGAGATGGAGGAACTGGGCGTCACCCTGTGGCTGGCCCCCGGCATGAACATCCACAGGAACCCCCTGTGCGGGCGGAACTTTGAATACTATTCCGAAGACCCCCTGGTGGCCGGATGCTGCGCTGCAGCGGATACCCTGGGCGTCCAGAAGCACAAGGGCGTGGGCACCACCATCAAGCATTTCGCCTTCAACAACCAGGAGGACAACCGGATGCATGTGAATGCCCACATCGGCGAGCGGGCCATCCGTGAGATTTACCTGAAATGCTTTGAAATCGCCGTGAAGACCGCACAGCCCATGTCCATCATGACCTCCTACAACCTGATCAACGGCACCCACACGGCCAACAGCTACGACCTGCTCACGGCCATCGCCAGAGAGGAGTGGGGCTTCGGGGGAATCGTCATGACCGACTGGGGCACCACCGGCAGCATCGAGATGAATCCCGGCCAGAAGTTCAAGTACGGCTGCTCCAATGCCGCCGGGTGCATCCGGGCAGGCAACGACCTGACCATGCCTGGCAGCCAGGCCGACGTGGACGAGATCGTGCGCTCCGTGGGCGCCAAAGAGGGCGAAGTGCCATGCCCCATCACCCTGGGCGACCTCCAGGCCTGCGCCGGGCGTATGCTGAAAGTGATCGCGGGAAGCTCCGTCTATGAGGATGCGGAGCCTTACCGGGGATGACGTGAAGACAGCGTGGAAGAACAGGCATAAGACAATAAGTGACTGCAAGCGATGACAGACAGACGCCAGAAAGCACCTGTAGGATTGGTGCTTTCTGGCGTTTCGGTTAAAACCATCAGGCCTGGAAAACCGGGATAGGTCCTGTGTTTCCAGTCATAAGATTCTAAAATCTTGACATAATATATATCGTGATATATACTTGAGGCATAAGGAGGTATCCGGATATGATGACAGCGAAACTATTTGAAAACGGAAGAAGCCAGGCGGTGAGGCTGCCCAGGGAGTGCCGGTTCAGCGGTGATGAAGTGGCGGTAAACAAAATTGGGGATATCGTGATTCTGATGCCAAAGGAAAACAAATGGTCAGGTTTTCTGAGCAGCCTGAATCTTTTTTCCGAGGACTTCATGAGCGGAGGCCGGGAAGAGGACATACCGCAGGAGCGGGATGCGCTATGAAGTATATGTTGGATACCAATATCTGCATCTATGCCATCAAGCATAAACCGGAGGCGGTAATCAGGAGACTTCTCCTGCATGATCCGGAGGAAATGTGCATTTCCGCCGTCACCTATGGGGAACTGATGCATGGCGTGGAAAAGAGCATGGCGCCAGAGAAGAACCGACTGGCCATTTCCCTGTTCCTGTCGCCAATCACGGTGCTGGACTTTTCCGCCAAAGCGGCGGAGGAATACGGAAAAATCAGGGCGGAACTGGAGCGGAAAGGGATGCCCATTGGCCCCATGGATTTACTGATAGCGGCACATGCCAAGGCAGAAGGACTTATTCTTGTGACGAACAATACAAGGGAATTCTGCCGGGTGGAGAATCTGCCGGTGGAGGATTGGGCTCAGACGGCACCATGACAGGAAACGGTAATGCTGCCTGGGCAGGATCCCCGGAACGGAACAGACGAAATCCGGGGATGCCTCCGAGGCTTTCAGCTTCAGGCTTGAAGAACTGCCCTAAGCGTAATACTGTGCCTGCGCATGCCACAGCTCATAATACTTCCCCGTCTCGTCCGACAGGAGCTCCTGGTGGGTGCCGGACTGAACGATCCTTCCCTCATGGAACACCAATATCCGGTCGCAGAGCTGGCAGGAGGAGAGCCGGTGGCTGATGTAGATGGCAGTCTTGTCTCCCACGATCTCATCGAACCTGGCATAGATCTCCGCCTCCGCGATTGGATCCAGGGCAGCCGTGGGCTCATCCAGGATGATGAAGGGCGTATCCCGGTACAGCGCCCGGGCCAGGGCCACCTTCTGAGCCTCGCCGCCGGAGAGCTCCACCCCGTCGGAGTCGAATTCCTTGTAGATGGGAGTCTCCAGCCCCCTGGGCATCTCGCCATACCGCTTTCCGAAGCCCACCTCATTCAGAAGCCGCTCCGCCTTCTCCCGATTCCAGGCGGCCGCGCAGGACACATTGTTGCCCAGTGGGACTGCCAGCAGGTTGTAATCCTGGAACACCACGGAGAAGATGTCCAGATACTGGCGGTAATCGTATTTCCGGATATTGAAATCATTCATGAGGATTTCCCCCTCCGTGGGGTCATAGAGACGGCACAGGAGCTTCACGAAGGTGGTCTTGCCGCTTCCGTTCATCCCCACCACCGCCAGCCTCTCCCCTGACCGCAGGTCCAGGTTGATGTCCCTCAGGGCGAAGTCGTCGCTGCCCGCATACCGGAAGCTGACGTTTCGGAAGGAGATGTCGAATCTCTTGTCGCTGCGCTTTTCCACGGCCAGGCCGCCCTGGTACATGTCATTTTCGATGTCGAAGAACCGCAGGTAGTCCGCCAGGAACGGTTCGTTCTCCTTGATCCTTCCGAAACCCTCCAGAAGGGTCTGGATGCCCTCCGTGAGCTTTTGCAGATATCCCACGTACTTGATGACGCTCCCCACGGGAAAGGCGCCCAGGCTGCAGTACAGGCATACGATCAGATAAGATGTCCCCGTGGCCAGCCAGGAGAACACTGCGCTGGGGGCTTCCAGGAGAGAGAAGCGCTTTCCCCAGGCGGATATGAAGACCCTTTTGTGGTCTAAGCTGCATTTCCGGTTCAGCTCATTGATGATTGGCTGCTGGCGGTAGATCCGGTTGTCCATCCCGGATACTTTGTAGCCCTGGCCTATCCTGTTCTCATTCAGCATCAGCGTGCCGATTTCATCCCAGTAGGCGGCGCCCTTTTTGCTGCCCCGTAGCCTGGAGAGGAACCCTCCGGCCACGGAAGCCACCAAAGCTGCCAGGAGGATCAGGCTCAGCCACCGGAAGGGGGCCGCGGCCATCAGGGAAAGCATTTCCGCGAACAGGGCGGCGGAGAAGGCCAGGTTCACCAGGGCGTTTGTCAGATCCAGCAGGGTGAGCCTCATATTGATGACGCCGTACAGATTGATGTGCTGGTTCTCCTCGATCTTGCGCCGGATCTGGCGGATGTCCGGACTCTCTATCTTGTCATAGTCAAGGCCCAGGGTCTTGCGGTAAAAGGCCTCCGCCTCATGGTTCGCCAGGATCTCCAGGGCAGTCTCCACCTGTCTGTCCAGGACGGCCGCCGCAGACCGGATTAGCAGGATGCCCGCCAGGGCTGCCGCCACCAGCAGGTACAGCTCCCTCTTTTCCGTGCCGCCGGAAAGCGCATCCACGATTTTCGCGGTCATCCAGAGGCTGAAGAAAAAGGAGGCGTTTTTGAAGACCGCCTGCAGGATGCAGAGGGGAAAGTATCTCGGATTGTATCCGCTGTATTGCTTCAGGGCTCTTAAGGTCGTGCTGTCTTTTTTCATAAAATCATTCTCCTATTCCAGTACCGTCTCTGCGCATCAGCGCCCATTTGGGGAAGTCTTTCCGTCCGCCAAATGATGGGTCCGTAAAGCCTTCCGGGCGCTTCTGGCTTCGAGACTGATATTTATTCCAGTGCCGCTGCCGCCTCTGCGCCAGCCTGATAATATTTGCTCTGTACGCCGAACATATAGGCGTAGCTGCCATTCTGCGCCATCAGCTCCTTATGGGAGCCGGTCTCCTTGATCACGCCGTCCTCCAGCAGCACAATCCGGTCGCAGAAGCGTGTGGAGGCGAAGCGGTGGGAGATATAGACCGAGGTCTTCCCCTGAGTGAGGGTCTGGTACTGCAGGTACAGGTTGTTCTCCGCGATGGGGTCTAAGGCGGCAGTGGGCTCGTCCAGCACCAGGATAGGGCTGTCCTTGTAGATGGCCCGGGCCAGCAGGAGCTTTTGCATCTCCCCACCGGAGAAGTCAACGCCGTCGTCATATATACCCTTCATGAGATGGGTGTCCATGCCGCCGGGGAGGCTTCGGACTTTATCGTAGATGCCGGCGGATTCCATGGCCCTGACCGCATCCTCCCTGGCCCCCGGCCGCTGTGGATCCGCGCTCGTCACGTACTGGAATATGGTGAAGGCCACCGGGCGGATCTCCTGGAAGACGGCTGATATCAGGGAATAATATTCCTCGATATTGTATTCGTTTATCCGCTTCCCGTTCACCAGGATCTCCCCTCTGGTGGGCTGGAAGAGGCCGCATAAGAGCTTTACGAGGGTGGTCTTGCCAGCGCCGTTCTGCCCCACCAGAGCCAGCTTCTCCCCTTCCCCGATGACAAGGTCGATGCCCTTGAGCGTATCCGTATCGGCTCCGTCATAGCGATACCACACATCCCTCAGCTCGATGGTGACAGGCCCTGAGGGGAGAGGGCAGCCCTGGCCGTGGTTGAACCTGTCCGGATAGTCATAGAACTCCCGGTAGTAGGCGATTTTCTCCGCTCGGGTATGGAGCTTCGCCACATCCCCGATGATGCTCTCGAAGAATCCGCCCAGGCTTAAGAGCATGCTGAAATAAAAGACGAATTCCCCCACACCGATGCCGCCCTCCAGCAGGAGGCCGATCAGGACGAAGTAGGCGGCCCCGTTCTTTATGAGATCCATGAGCCAGTACAGCACCCTGGCCAGAAGCTCCCGCAGGCTGCAGCGCCTGTTCCAGGCCAGGATGGCGCTCTGGTAGCCCCGCATCATCTGCTCCAGCCAGCCCTCCAGGCCATAGAGCTTGATGTCCTTTGCCAGGGAGAATTCCCCGGAAAGGCCTTTCAGATAATTCCTCCTGCGGATGTCTTTTTCCCATTTATGCTTGTTCTTCTCGTAGTAGATGGTGCGCCATCTGGAGGTGAAGTAGGAGACCAGAGACACAGCGGCCGTCACTGCCACCAGCACCGGATTCAATACGGTCAGCAGGGAGACATAGGCCACGATGGCCGTCAGATGATAGATGCCGTCGGACAGCTCCTGCCAGAAGAATTCCAGGGCGCATTCCCCCCGGATGGCATCCTCCCAGGCGTAGCCCCGGGTCTCCTTGAAATCCTGCCGGAAGGTATTTTCAAAGTCAGTCTCATAATCCTCCCGGGCGCCCATTTCTGCCTGATAGATAAAGGAGGGATAGTACGCCCTTCCCCGCCTTCTGGCGTTGAGGAACTCCCGGAGGAGCTGCAGCAGGATGTTCAGGCCGATGAACACGGCGCAGGCGGGCAGCAGCTGTCGGAAGGCCGCCCCGCCGCCGATCAGGCCGATCAGGTGCCCGGGAAAGTAATCCGCCGCCAGGGACCTGACCACCTCCGGCAGGAAGCCTGCGAAAATCAGCGGCACGAACCATCTGTCCAGCTTCCACATCTTCTTTATGGCGAAAAAGTAGCATCCCGCTGTCGAGTATTTCTTTTTCTGCCGTCCATGTTCGCCCATGTTCCCTCCGGCTCCTTTCGTCCTGTTTTTTCGGCTTTTTTCTCTGAAATGCTTTTCTTTCATGAAATGCTTTTCCTTTATGAAATGCTTTTCTTCCATATGGCACCCTCCCGCCTTTCGCTTTTCTATGCATGAATCATAGCATACGGGCACAAAAAAAGCGCAGTTTGATACCAAATGTAGAAAATTTGATGTAAACTGCACTTTGCCGCGGGAACGGCAGAGACTCTACTGGGGCAGCAGCACCTCCGTGGAAAAGGCTTCCTCCTCGGAGGCCCTGGTGATGTGTCCGCCCAGCTTCTTCACGATTGCGTCCACCCTGCCGAGGCCCAGGCCGCGTCCCGTCCCTCGGGTGGTGCGGAAGCTGCTCTTTTTCGCCCCTCCGGCGGTATTGGTCAGGGCGAAATACAGGAAATTCCCCTTCATTTCCATATAGATGCGGATCAGCCGCCTCTCCGGGGGCAGCTCCATGCAGGCCTCCATGGCATTGTCCAGGAGATTGCCCATGATGGTGCACAGATCCAGCTCCGGCGTGGTCAACTGCACCGGGATTCGAACATATGTTTTGGTTCGAATCTGCCTCTCCCCCGCCAGGGACAGCTTGCTGTTCAGGACGGCGTCCGCCGCCCGGTTCCCGGTCCTGACCACGGTCTCCACGCTGGTCAGGTCTTCGTCCAGCATGTCCAGATACCCTTTGATCTCCTCCAGCTCCCCCCGGGCCGCGTGTACCTTCATGGCCTGGATATGGTGCCTGTAATCATGCCGCCAGCCCCGCATCATGCCGTACATGTTTTCCACTTCGGCGTAGTATTTCTGCAGAAGCTCCTGCTCAAAGGCGGCGACTTTTCTCGCGATCAGTTTATCCAAAAACATCGTTTCCTCCTAATGCCTGAGGGTTCCGGCCGCATCTGTCTGCCTGTCACGGCGTATCCGGCCGAAGCAGGCCACAGGGCATCTGCCGAGCGGCCATGTCACAGGTATCTGGCCAGCGCTGCGTAGACCTTCCCGTACATCCCCCTGCTCATGGGGATCAGGCCGCCCCCTGTCACGGTGATATCCAAGCGGCTGATTTTCCGGATATGGTTCAGGTTCACCACAAAGGAGCGGTGCACTTTAAAGAATGTCTCGTCCAGCTGCTCCGAGAACTTCCCCAGGGCCATGCGCATCCGGTAGACATCCTGGAGGGTGTGCACGGCGATGTGCACGTTTTCGGCCTCGATATAGACGATGTCCGCCAGGGGAAGCTTCACGCTGCCGTCCCTGTCCGCCACCAGGACGCAGCGCTGCCTGCCGGCCAGATTGTCCGCGGCCCTGTCCAGCACCGGGCACAGCTTTTCCCCGTCCACGGGCTTCAGCAGGTAATGGAGGGCGGAGACGTCGAAGCCATCGCTGAAATATTCATAATATCCGGTGATGAAGACAATCTGCAGGGCCCTGTTCTCCTGCCGCACCCGCTTCGCCAGCTCCACGCCGCTCATTTCCGGCATCTCCACGTCCAGGAGCAGGATGTCGAAATCCCTCTCCTCCCCATAATCAAAAAGAAAGGCCTTTGGGCCTGCATATTTCCTGATCTCCGCGAGATGCCCCATCCTCCCGGCCCAGGCGGAGAGGATTTCGCCCAGGTAATCCCTCTGATTGCCATCGTCGTCGCAAATGGCGATTTTCAGTTTCATGTACGAACAACCTCTTTCGCTGTAGTCTTGTCCTGAGTCTTATAGTAACACACTCTTCTGAAAATAGCTATGATTTTTGAGGGGGCAGCCCGCCGAAAACGGGAAGGAGCGCAGGGGACGCGGCAGAATCTCTCTTTTTACTGTAGATATTATATCACAAAAACATATAAATTACAAGTCTTGCATTTTTGCCCCCCGCCCCGCTATAATCGTAGGAAACACAGGGAAGACAAGGGGGACGGCGATGGAAAGAAGCGATTTTCAGAAAGAACTGGAGCATTTTGACGAAATAGTGGGGATCATCCGGAGAAAGCTGGAGAAGCTGTACAGCGAGAAGGCTCCGCTGCAGGAGAGGCTGCTGCGGGAGCGCAAGGAGATGTGGGAGGACAACAGGCATCTGATTCGGGATTTTGACGATGTCATCTTCCTGAACACCCAGGAGACGATAGTGAAATCCGTGGAGCAGCAGCTCGCATGGAACGAGGCCGATATACAGCGGCACACCAAAATGGAGAAATCGCCCTATTTCGGCCGCGTGGACTTCGCGGAAGGGGAGACGGGGGAAGAGGACACCATCTACATCGGGACCTACAGCCTGACGGAAGCGGAGTCCCAGGAGATATACGTGGTGGACTGGAGGGCGCCCATTTCCTCCATGTTCTATCAGTTCGACCCAGGACCGGCCTGGTTCCAGGTCAACGGGCATAAAAATGAGGTGGAAATCACGGGGAAGAGGCAGTACAGGATAGAGGAGGGCCGGCTCCTCGCCGTGTACGACACGGATTCCTCCATGTATGACGATATCCTGGGGGCGGCCCTCTCTGAATATTCCGACCATAAGCTGAAGGTCATCGTGGGCAGCATCCAGAGAGAGCAGAACGGGGCCATACGCAGCGACACGAAGGCTTCCTGCCTGGTCTACGGGCTGGCGGGCAGCGGGAAGACCAGCATAGGGCTCCACCGCCTGGCGTATGTCCTCTACTGCAACAGGGACACCATAAAGTCCGAGAATATCCTGATCCTGTCCAACAACAGCATATTCGGCTCCTACATTTCCGCCATACTTCCCGACCTGGGGGAGAGGCCGGCAAAGCAGAAGGTCTTTGCCGATATCCTGGAGGCGTTTCTGGAGGAGGGGCTGGAGGCTGAGGATTATTACAGCCAGCTCAAGGCGCTGGAGGGCCCCTTTGCGGACGGGCGGAGGAGATGGATCCAGGTCAAGTATTCCGCGGACATGATCGGATACTGCAGGGAATATTTCGCGTCTTTCCCCTTTCAGATACCGGAAATCCGTTACGGGGAGGAGGTACTGGTGTCGCCGGAGCTTCTGCGGAACAGGCTGGACGCCGGGCATTATCAGACCTTCCAGTCCCGCCTTGAGAGGCTGGAGCATCTGGCCAGGAAGGCGATCGAGGATTTCTTCCTCCTCCACAGAGAGGAGATACGCAATGGCATCGCGGACAGCATGGCCGAGCAGAATGAACCCCTGTCGGAAAAGGAGGTCAATATCCGGTATAAAAAGGACAGGCAGGAGTGCATACAAGCGGCGCTGGAGCAGATCCGCAGTCTGAACAGCGTGGATTCCCGGGAGCAGATGCCGAAGGCCTTCGCAGGCTTTCTCCATGGGACGGGGATGTGGGACGGGGAGGCGGAGAGGGAGGCGGAGCGGATGGCACGTTCGCTGGAGCGCGGAAAGCTCCTGTACGAGGACGCCCTGCTCTATCTGTTCGTCAAGGAGCTGATGGGGGAGGTGGCCCCCTTCTCGGACATCTTCCACACCGTGATCGATGAATCCCAGGATTACAGCCTGCTGCAGCTCCATATCGTGAAATACCTGTTCCCCAAAAGCAGCTTCACCCTGCTGGGGGATATCTGTCAGACCGTCAATTCCGTGACGACCATTCAGAGATATGAGGACTACGGGCAGGTCTTCGGAGACGATCTGGTCCGGATTCGGCTGAGCAGATGCTACCGCTCCTCCAGCCAGATCAACGGGCTGGCGTTCCGGCTCATCGGTGAAGCGAACCGGCCCGAGGGGTACTCCTATTTTGACCGGCCGGTGAAAAAGCCCCGGTACGTGATATGCAGGGATATGTTCTCCTGCCTTGCGCCCATACTGGAGGGGCTGGAGCAGTACCGCTCGTTGGCGGTGATCGTGGACAGCGAGGAGGACGCGCTTGCGGTGAAGTCCCGTCTGGGGGGAGAGGCCCAACTGATCCTGTCCCCCGACGACGAGCTGAGGGGCAGACTGGTGGTCATTCCCCTTCTGCTGGCCAAGGGGCTGGAGTTCGATGCCGTCATCCTGTTCAACTGCATCCGCTCCAACGCGGGGAATGCCCATATGAGGCGCAAGGTGTACCTGGGCTGCACCAGGGCCCTGCACGAGCTGTATTTCGTGGAGGGAGAGGGGCTGCCGGAGGAGCTGCGGGAATGCGAGGGGTATATGGAGATTGTGGAAGATAAGTAAGGTCTGCGTGTAAGCCGCCCTCAGTAGACTTTTTCCCGAGATCGTGTTATACTAACCACCTGAAGCAATGCATTCCCTGAAAAGTACCACAGGAATATACGGAGGGCGGCTGAATGGGCGACATGTGGGGATTCTTTGAGAATATCAACGAAATCGTGTACGTTGCGGACATAGAGACCTGTGAACTGGTTTACATGAACAAAAAGGCCATGGAGGTCTTCGGCATCGGCTCCCTGGAGGAGGTCAAAGGACAGCCATGCTATCGGATCCTGCGGGGCGGCGATGCCCCCTGTACGTTCTGCGGCAGATGCGGATCGGACAAAGGCTGCTCTGAACAGCAGTATTACCACCGGCGCCTGGACCGGCATTTCCTGCTCAGAAGCACGCTCCTGACCGAGGGAGGAAGACGATGCCGTCTTGAAATGGCCCTGGACATAAGCGACCATGAGCAGCAGAAGAGCATGGTGCAGAGCGTCCAGAATCTGGAAGCCATCATCAACGAAGGGCTCCGGGTGGCCCTGCTGGAGGAGACCCCGGACCAGTCGCTGGAGGTGCTGCTGGCCTACCTGGGGAAGGCCCTGCAGGGCGGGCGGACCTATATATTTGAGAAAAACGCGGAGGGCTGCGACGACAATACCTACGAGTGGACGGCTCCCGGGGTGCGTCCGGAGAAGGAGAACCTCCAGAACGTGCCGCCGGAAGTCTGCGCCAGCTGGTATCGGAATTTCAGCATCGGCGGGCATATCGTCATCAATGACCTGGAGGACATCAGGGACAGCGACCCGCTCCAGTACGAGAACCTGAAGCAGCAGGAAATCCACTCTCTGGTGGTGGTCCCTCTGTACGATGACGACAGAATCATAGGCTTCTACGGGGTGGACAATCCGCCGGTGAAGTCCCTGGAATATACCTCGAACATGCTGCAGACCGCGGCGTACTTCATCGTCTCCTCCCTGCGGCGGCGCAACCTGGTCAGAGAGCTGGAAAAGCGCAGCCACAATGTGCTCTATGCCCTCAACGTGGACTACCTGGGCATCTATCAGGTGGATTTCACCACGGACACCTGCCAGATTTACCGGGAGAACGAATTCCGGGGAAAGAATCAGCCCGTCAGCTTTGCGGAGGGCTATCAGACGGCTATGGAGTGGTATATTTCCCGGTACGTGGTTCCCAGGGACCAGGAGAGGCTGCGCATGGTGACGAAAAAGGAGTACATCCTGGCGCAGCTCAAGACGAAGAAGAAATTCTTCGTCCGCTATCAGGTGAAGGACAATGCGCCGGGCCTGAAGAACCTGGAGATCCACTTCTCCGTCACGGGGAATGGGGCGGAGGAGCAGAGCGCGATTTTTGCGTTCCGGGACGTGAACGCCCTGGTGGAGCAGGAGGAGCGGTACAAGTCGGAGGCCAGGCAGAGCCTGGAGGACATCCTGGAAGGGGCCAGGACGGGCATCTGGACCATAGAGCTGGAGGAGGGCTGCGAGCCCCGGATGTACGCGGACAGGACCATGCGGATGCTCCTGGGGGCGCCCCAGGAGATAGAGCCCAAGGAGTGCTATCGGCGCTGGTTTGAGAACATCGCCCCGGACTATGTGGTCATGGTGCAGGACGCGGTGCAGGAGATGGTGGAGCGGGGGCGCTCCGAAGTGGTGTACCCCTGGAACCATCCCGAGCTTGGGAAGATCTACGTCCGCTGCGGCGGCATCCCGGACAGAAAGTTCAAGAAGACCGGGATCAGCCTCAACGGATACCACCAGGACATCACGGAGATCATGGTAACGAGGAAGAAGCAGGAGCAGGCCATCATGGAGCTGCTGGAGAAGGTGAGGCGGGCCAACTCGGCCAAGAGCGAATTCCTCTCCCATATGTCCCATGACCTGCGCACGCCCATCAACGGAATCCTGGGCATGCTCACTGTCATGGACCGGACCCGGGAGGATCCAGAGCGGCAGCAGGACTGCAGGGAGAAGATCCGGGTATCCACGGAGCACCTGCTGTCCCTTGTGAACGATGTGCTCCAGGTCAGCAAGCTGGAGAGCGGTCTGCCCGCCGCGGTGGAGGAGGGCTTCGACCTGGAGGACACGCTGCATGACTGTATTACAATCATGTCTCCCCATGCGGAGGAGGCGGGGATCCGGCTGGCGCTTGAGGCGGATATCCGGCACAGCAGGCTGATCGGCAATCCGCTGCATGTAAGGCAGGTCCTGACGAACATCATTGACAACGGAATCAAATATAACCGGCGGGGCGGCTCAGTGTCGATCCAGGCCAGGGAGCTTTCCTGCCGGGACGGCTCCGCGGAATACGAATTCGTAATAAAAGACACCGGAATCGGCATAGGGGAAGAATTCCAGAAACACATCTTCGAGCCTTTCACCCAGGAGGACCACGGGGCAAGGACGCACTACAACGGCGCGGGCCTGGGCATGTCCATCGTAAAGAAGCTGGCGGACCAGATGGGCGGCGCTGTGGAGGTGGAGAGCCGGATCGGACAGGGAAGCGTCTTCCGGGTCAGGCTGTCTGTCCGGGTGGACGCAGGAGGGGAGGAGCGGCCCATGAACCGGGAGGCGGAAGCCCCTGCCGACATCTCGGGAATGCGGGTCCTTCTGGTGGAGGACAATGAGGTCAACTGCGAGATCGTGAAATTCCTCCTGGAACAGGCGGGGGCAGCGGTGGCCACGGCAAATGACGGAAAGGCCGCCGTGGACGCGTTCAGGGCTTCGGAATGCGGCGCCTACCACTGTATCCTCATGGATCTGATGATGCCGGTGATGAGCGGGTTCGAGGCCGCCCGCATGATCCGCGGCCTGGACAGGGCGGACGCGGGGAAGGTGCCCATCATCGCCCTGTCGGCCAACGCCTTCGAGGAGGACATCGCCATGGCAAAGGACGCCGGGATGGACGAACATCTGGCAAAGCCCGTGGACATGGGCAGGCTGTTCCAGGTGATGAGGCGGCTGAGGAACGACTGTCAGGCTTATTGAGGAAGCCGTGCTCCGGAGGGACGCGGCGAATCTGCCACTGCTTCCGGAGCCGTGTGCGGACGGGGAGGGACCGGGTATGGGAAATTATCTGAACATCGGCAACGACGGGTTCGCGGCAATGCGCAGGGGGACTTATGTGGACAAGACGGGCATGATTTCGTTCATGAACGGCGTCCTGGGCACGGCTGACAAGATGGTCTGCGTCAGCAGGCCCAGGAGGTTCGGCAAATCCTTCGCGGCCAAGATGCTGTGCGCCTATTATGATAAAAGCTGCGATTCCAGGGAGCTGTTCCGGGGAACGGAGATCGAGCAGGACGCTTCCTTTGAAAAGTACCTGAACCATTACAATGTCATCTACCTGGACATCACCCTGTTCACATCCCGGGCCGCCAGCATAAAGGACGTGGTGCGCGACATCGACGACGCGGTCAGGAGGGAGATCGAGGAAGGCTTCCCCGATGCACCGAAGGGCTCTGACCTGGCGGAGACCCTGGCCAACACTGCCAGGGCCCTGGGCGAGAAATTCATCATGATCATCGATGAGTGGGATGCGGTTTTCCGTGAATCAAAGAACGATATAGCGGTGCAGGAAAAATATATCGTCTTCCTGCGGAGCCTGTTCAAGAGCAGTTGGACGGATATGGTGTTCGATGCGGCTTATCTCACAGGAATCCTGCCGATCAAGAAATACGGCACGCAGTCCTCCATGACGGATTTCAGGGAATACTCCATGGTTCAGCCTGCGCCGCTGGAGAGATATGTGGGATTTACGGAGAAGGAAGTGCAGGAGATGTGCGCTGGGGCGGGCCTGGCTTTCGAAGAGGTCAGGAGATGGTATGACGGTTATGTGGTAGGGGATGACACGCACATTTATGCGCCCAAATCGGTCATGGATGCCATACAGCGGAGGCAGATTGGCAACTACTGGACCGGCTCCGAGACCTACGAGGCCCTCAAAATCTATATAGACATGGACGAGGACGGCCTGAAGGAAGCCATCGTCCACATGCTGGGCGGGGCGCGGGTCGGCATAGACACCGGCACCTTCCAGAACGACATGACCACGATCACGTGCAGGGACGATGTCCTTACCCTGCTGATCCATCTGGGCTATCTGGCCTATGACGCCGGCAGCAGGTCGGTATACATCCCCAATGAGGAGATCCGCGAGGAGTTCGTCCGCGCGGTGAAGAGAGGGAAGCACGCCGAGGTGGCAAAGCTCATCCGCAATTCGGACCAGCTCCTGGAGTCCATCCTGGATATGGACGAGGAAGCCGTAGCCTCCGCCATCGAGGAAGCCCACAAGGCGGGAGCGGCCCCCACCTTCTACAACAACGAACAGGCCCTGCGCAGCGTGATTCGTCTGGCCTTCATCAGTTGCGTGGACGAATTCCTGCAGATTGAGGAGCTGCCCTCCGGACACGGATACGCCGATGTGGTATTTTTCCCGAAGAAGACGTCCTCCCTGCCGCTGCTCCTGATCGAGCTGAAGTGGAACAGGACGGAAAAAGGCGCCATCGGCCAGATCCGCAACAGAGATTACCCCCAGGCAGTGAAAGACTACGGCGGCGAAATACTTCTGGTAGGAATCACCTACGATGCCAAATCCAAAAAGCATACCTGCAGGATAGAGGAATGCAGGAAATAATGCCCCATCTCCCCCCGACTTTAGACGCATCTTTAGACGACCGGCCTGCTATAATAATTAGTAGGCGGAGTCTGCCCTGTATCACAGATGCGGGAAACAAAGCCGAATACCTATACATTGGGGAGCGGAGCGAAAATGACAGAAAAGCAACTGCATAAATTGCGTCGGCAGGACCTCCTCCAGCTGCTGGTGGCCCAGGGAAAGGAAGCGGCCCAGCTTCAGGCCCGGCTGGACGAGGCGGCGGAGGAGCTGAAGAACCTGCAGGACACCAGGACGAAATTCATAGAGCGCATGGATGACAAGGATGCCCAGATAGAGAAGCTGAAGCCCCGCCTGGACGAGAAGGACGCCCGGATAGAGAAGCTGACGGCCCGGCTGAACGAGAAGGACGCCCAGATAGAGAAGCTGATCGGCCGCCTGAACGAAAAGGATGCCCGGATCGGCCGGCTCACAGTGGAGATAGAGCAGTACCGCTCAGGGGAGATCCTGGGCTTCGAGGGAGACCCCTCCATCGATGAAGTGGGACAGAAGCTGAACGCCGTCCTCAGGGCGGCCCAGAAGGCCGTGGCCCAGTACCTGGACTGTGCCCGGGCAGCCGGCAACCAGGCCGCCCTGCTCCCCACGGACATGCAGGGGCAGCCCTCAAAGGAGAGCCTGCCGGAGCCTGCTGACAGCCGGCCTGAACCGTCGGAGGAACAGGCAGGAGAGGGACAGCAGGGACAAGAGGAGCGCATATGAGCGAAGAACATACAGAAGCCGCACAAGCCATGGAAGCTCCCACAGTGGAACAGTTGGAAGCGGAACTGAAAAAGGAGCAGTACAGGCATAACTACGGGAGAGTCCTGCGCAGCACCGCGTTCTCCCTCCTGGTGGTAGCCGCCGTGGCCGTGCTGGTGGCCGTCCTTCTGCTGCCCGTGCTGCAGATAAACGGCACCTCCATGACCGAGACCCTGCAGGACGGCGACATCGTCGTAGCCATCAGCAACTCCAAATTCAAGACAGGGGACGTCATCGCTTTCTACTATAATAATAACATCCTGGTAAAGCGGGTCATCGCCGCCGCCGGGGACTGGGTGGACATCGACGGGGAGGGCAACGTATACGTCAACGGCGAACTGCTGGATGAGCCCTACATCACGGAGAAGGCCTACGGGAACTGCGACATCGAACTGCCCTACCAGGTGCCGGACGGGAAATGCTTCGTCATGGGCGACCACCGCGCCACCAGCATCGACAGCCGCAACACGGCGGTGGGATGCATCAGCGACAGCGGCGTGGTAGGGAAGATCATGTTCCGGGTCTGGCCCCTGGAAGAAATCGGCATCGTAAACTGAGCGGATTCTGCTAAAGAAAACCGCTCAGCGCGCCGATATATAAGAAGACATATCATTGATATGGAAAAATGAGGTAAAAAGCGGATGTCTGCGGGCTGGAGGAGCATGTTCCCGCAGGATGATGTTAAAGAGGGGCTGCATGCTATCTGCTTCGCCGGCCGCGGGACAGACAGGGTGAGGAGACAGGGAGGTCTATAACACGCGCATGGAAGAGACACGTTCCACGGAAGAGACTTGTACGATACATTTTGAATTGCTGGGTTCCTTTTCCTGCAGGGAGTCCGGGGACAGCGGGAAGAAGAATACGGCGGCAGGCAGGAAGGTCATGTCCTTCCTCCAGTACCTGATCGTGAACCACGCCAGGGACTTGTCCTCGGAGGAACTGATCAGGCAGTTTTGGGGGGAGGAGAGCAGCGACCCGGCCAACGCGCTGAAGAACATGATATATAAGGTAAGGGGCCTGCTGAAGGGCATGCTGCCGGACAAAGAGAACCTGCTGGTGACTTTGCCCGGCTGTTACGCGTGGAACCCGGCATGCCGGCTGGAGCTGGACTCGGAAGCCTTCGAGCAGGCCTGCCTGGAGGTCAGGAAATACGCCGGGGACGCCTACCTGGAGATGCTGATGAAGGCCACCTCCCTGTACAAGGGGGATTTCCTCCAGGGGAACGACGACGAGTGGGCCCTGTCCCTGCGCCGGTATTACCAGACCCTGTATCTGGATCTCTGCAAGATGGCCCTGCCCCTGCTCCAGAAGGGGGAGCGCTGGACGGAGATGATCGGCCTCTGCGAGCAGGCCCAGGGCGTGGACTTCGGCCTGGACACCTTCATCGTGTACCAGATGCAGGCCCTGATCTCCATGGGGCATCCGGAGCGGGCAGTCCAGGTATACCAGAGCTTCCGGGAGCAGCTCTGGCAGGAATTCGAGATCGAGCCCACGGAACAGGTGGAGCAGATCCACATGCTGGCGGAGAGCATGTGCCGCAGCAACGTGGACGGCCAGGACATCCTGAAGCTGGTGGCGGAGGGGGAGCCGGATGCGGAGGCGAAAGCCTTCCTCTGCACCTTCAACGTATTCCGGAGCATCGTGGCCCTGGAGAAGCGCCATATGGCCCGCTCCGGGGAGACGTCCAGCATCGCCGTCGTCAGTCTGGGCAACCAGGTGACGCCCACCACGGACGCCAGGCGGCTGGAGCGCGTCCTGATGGAGGGCCTGCGGACGGGGGACCCGGTGGCCCGGCTGGACGCGGGATCCTACATCCTGATGCTCACCGGGGCCTCGGAGAAGAGCGCCTGGACCGTCATGGACCGGCTGGACCGCACCTTCCATAAGGTATATTCCCATTCCAGGGCCTGCATCTCCTACCGGGTGTCCCCCCTGAAGCCCGCCGGGGCCTGCTGAAAAAACTGTAAAAAAACCCGGGAAAATAACCGGACGATGACCTCGGGCTGTTATAGTGGAACCAGAAACCGATGGAAAGGTGGAGAGACATGGTGCTACGGGAGAAAATGTTCCCCTGCCAGAGCCGGGAAGCAGTGGTGACGGTACAGACCTATCATAACGGCAATATGGACGGCTATCTGCAGCACCCCAGGCTCTCCGGCAGAGAGAAGATACAGAGCCTTTCCCAGATGATACTGCTGCTGAACAGCCTGATAGACATGGAGGATTGCCCGAACCCGTCCCTGCCGCTGGTGCCGTCCGTCGGCCCGGGGAGCGACAGCGCCAAGGTGTTCCGGATCCAGATACTCTTCAGGGAGCATTACACCTGGCAGGGGAGGCTCATCTGGCAGAATGAGAATCTGGAAGTGGTGTTCCACAGCGCGATAGAACTGATACAACTGTTCGACGAGATGTTGGGCGACTAGAAAAGGACAGGAGCGAGAGGCTTGGCATGACAGAGAAGGAATTGCGCAAACTCCATAGGCAGGACCTCCTGGAGCTGCTGGTAGAGCAGAGCAGGGAGGCGTCCAGGCTGAGCGCGGCGCTGGATGAGAAGGAACAGGAATGCAGGGAGATCACGGAGAACAACGAACGCCTCAAGGCCAAACTGGACGAGAAGGACGCGGGCCTTGCACAGCATACGGCCGCCAGCGGCGAACAGTTGGAGGGCCTGAAGGGCAAGCTGGACGAGAAGGATGCCCAGATAGAGAAGCTCAAGGGCCGCCTGGACGAGAAGGACGCGGAGCTTGCACAGCAGACGGCCGCCCGGGAGGAACAGTTCCAAAGCTTAAAGCATAAGCTGGACGAGAAGGATGCCCAGATAGAGAAGCTCAAGGGCCGTCTGGACGAGAAGGACGCCCAGATGGAGAAATTCAAGGGCCGTCTGGACGAGAAAGACGCCCTGATCGGGAAGCTGAGGGAACAGACGGACCGCAGGGAAGAGAAGATAGAGAAGCTGGAAGCGGAGATGGAGAAGCTCAGGGCGATCAAATGGAAAGAGATGAAGGAAAGCGGTCTTCCCACGGAGCTCATGAGCAGGCTGAAAGCATTGATATGAAAGAAACGGATGCTGCGCGCCGGACGGAAATCAGATGATACAGAGGTTTGTGAATGAGCGAGGAGAATAAGAGAGAGCTGCCGAAGCTGGAAGCGCTGGAGGCGGAGCTGGAGCGGGAGCGCTACAGGAAGAGATACGCAAATGTCCTGCGGAGCACGGCGTTCTCCCTGGTAGTGGTGGCAGCGGTGGCGGTACTGATCGCGGTGCTGCTGCTCCCGGTTCTGCAGATCAGCGGGACTTCCATGACGGATTCCCTCCAGGACGAGGACATCGTGGTGGCGCTGAACAGCTCGGGATATGAGACAGGTGACATCATCGCCTTTTATTATAACAATAACATCCTGGTGAAGCGGGTCATCGCCGCCGCCGGGGATTGGGTTGACATCGACAAGGACGGGAACGTCTACGTGAACGATGAACTGCTGGATGAACCCTATGTAACCGACAAAGCCCTGGGGGACTGCAACATCACCCTGCCCTACCAGGTGCCGGACGGCAGATGCTTCGTCATGGGGGACCACAGAGCCACCAGCATCGACAGCCGCAACACCGCGGTGGGATGCGTCAGCAACGACATGGTGATAGGAAAGATACTGATTCGGGTCTGGCCACTGGAAGGATTCGGGATCGTGAAGTGATAGGAGACCGGTAGAAGGAAGGAGACGGCATTATGAAAGATTTTTTAGCACAGGCGGCGAAGCTTTTGAAGAAAAACAAACAGTATAGACGCCAGATGGTTGTTTTCCTGTGCCTGGCTATGGTAGTGACTTTCGGCACGGTCACGGCCCTGAAGCTGTATGGCCAGGCCATGACCCACCAGGTGGAAGTGCTGGACTGCCAATACAAGGTGCACGAGCATACAGAAGAGTGCTACGACAGGGACGAGAACGGGAACCTGGGGACAGAGCCTGTCTGCGGTTACGCGCTCTATGCAATCCATATGCACAACGATTCCTGCATGGACGCCAAGGGCAACCTGGTCTGCACTCTGGAAGAGCATGAGAAGCATGAGCACAAGGAAGAGTGCTACCTCACCGAGAAAGTCCTGGTCTGCGAGCTGGAGGAGACGGAAGTGACTGTTCCCCCTGAAGAGGACGCGGAAGCGCCCGAGGAGACGCCGGAAGCTCCTGAAGAGACGCCGGAAACGCCTGAAGAGACGCCGGAAGAGACAGAGGCTCCCGCCGGGGAAGAACCCCCTGCGGAACCGGAAGCGCCTTCCGGGGAAGAGGCCCCTGTAGCGCCTCCCGAACCTGCAGTGCCGGAAGGACCGATCTGCGGCAAGGAGCCCCATACCCACGGAGAGGGCTGCTATGAAGACGCAATCATCTGCGGCTTCGCGGAAGAGCACGCCCACGGGGAAGGCTGCTCCACCCAGACCCTTGCCTGCACCGTGGCAGAGCATGCCCATGGAGATGGCTGCACAGACGAAGAAGGGAACATGACCTGCACTCTGGAGGAGCATGCGCACCAGGAGGGCTGCTATACACAGGAAATGACCTGTGGCAAAGAGGAGCACACCCACGCGGAGGGCTGCCATGCCCAGAATCTGGTCTGCGCTCTGGAAGAGCATGAACATATAGAATCCTGCTACGCCCAGGCCCCTGCCGCACCGGCTCAGGGGAGCGCGGAAGCGCCTGCGGCGGAGGGCAGCGGGTCTCTGGAGGAATGCGCCGAGACCGGCGAAGGCCATATCCACACCGAGGAGTGCTACGAGGAAGTCACCACGCTGGTCTGCGGGGAGCTGGAGCTCCACACACATGACGACAGCTGCTACAGCGAGGAATGCTTCGATGAAGAGGGCAAGCTGATAGAGGGCAGCAGGGTATCCTGCGAGCTACTCCAGCTGGAAGAGCACATCCATGTGCATACAGAGGGCGAAGACAGCTGCTTCAAGACGGTAGAGCTGACTCCGGAGGAAGTGGCGGCGCTGGAGAATGGGGCGAAGCTCCACATCCACGAGGATAGCTGCTACGATGAAGAGGGCAACCTGATCTGCGGCCATGACGCCAACCACGTCCATATGCCCCAGTGCTATGACGATGCCGGGAAGCTGATCTGCGGCTACGGCACGGCGGTGCATGTGCATGAGGATAAGTGCTATGACGAAGAAAGGAATCTGATCTGCGGCTACGAGACGGCGGAGCATCCTCATGACGAGAGCTGCTACGATGCCGAGGGGAACCTGCAGTGCGGCTATGAGACGGCTGCGCATGTGCACGAGGATAGCTGCTACGATGAAGAGGGGAATGTAATCTGCGGGTATGAGGCGGCGAGCCATGTGCATGAGGATAGTTGCTATGACGCGGAGGGGAACCTGATCTGCGGTTATGAGACTGAGGTCCATGTGCATGAGGATAGCTGTTACGATGCGGAGGGGAACCTGATCTGCGGTTATGAGACAGCGAAGCATGTGCACGAAGAGAGCTGCTACGATGCAGACGGAAATGTAATCTGCGGGTATGAGGCGGCGGCCCATGTGCATGAGGATAGCTGTTACGACGAAGAGGGGAACCTGGTCTGCGGCTATGAGGCAGCGTCCCATCCCCATACCGAGGATTGCTATGACGAAGAGGGGAACCTGATTTGCGGATATGAGACGGCCACCCATGTGCATAATGAGAGCTGCTATGATGAAGATGGCAATGTAATCTGCGGCTATGCGGCAGAGATACATGAGCATGACGAGGACTGCTACGATGAAGAGGGGAACCTGATTTGCGGCTATAACAAGAATGGTTCTGCCCTGGATGCGCTCTACTGCAATGAGCTGATTCATCAGCATGACGAGGAATGCAATGACGAGGCAGGGAACCTGATTTGTGGGAAGGCCGACTTCGCAGCCCATACCCATACGGACGAATGCTACAATGTAGAAGGAAAGAAGATATGCCCGCTGCCGGAGAGAGAGGCTCATGTCCATAGCGAAGAGTGCTACCCGGAAGGGGCGGCAGAGGGAGAAGAGCCTTCCTGCGGCAAGGAGGAGATAACGCTCCATACCCATACGGACGAATGCTATGACGCGGAGGGCGTGCCGACCTGTGGAGAGACGGAAGTCCTGGAGCATGTCCACAGCGAGGACTGCAAGGTGTCCGGCCAGTCCGTCACCAAGACCTTCCAAAACGAAAGCTTCATCATCACGGCTGTCTATAACCGGGATGCCAATATCCCGGAGGAGGCCGAGCTGCTTGCGGAGCAGATTACAGAGGAGAGCAATGGCGAGCACTACGCGAAGCGCCAGGCGGAGTACCAGGAAGCCCTGGGAGACGACATGGCCACCATGCGGGCTTTGCTGAAGATTGGCTTCTATGTAAACGGCCAGGAAGTGGAGCCTGAGAGCCCTGTCACCATCACCATTCAGTTCCTCAACGAGGACGGCCTGGCAGAGGGCAAGCCCATCACGGTCATCCACTTCGTGGAGGATGGCACGGAGCTGCTGGAGGGCAGCAAGGTGGAGGATGGCAGCACTACCTTTGAGATGGAGAGCTTCTCGGAAATCGCTGTCGGGTACGGCGTGGAGAACGTGAGGGTTCCGGTGGATACGGAACTGAAGTATGAGACCGATGAATTCGAGGTCACATTTCGGATAGAGGGCGAAGTAAATGTTCCCATTGGGGATATGGGATCGGAGGAAGAGCCAGGCGCGGAGGGAGAAACCGCCGCGCCCGACAGCCCTGCGGAAAGTGAGGCGGAAGAGAGCGGCACCGGAGACGATGCTGTGGACGAAGAAGCCGAAGCGGAAACAGATGACGCTGAGAGTGCCGAGCTTCCTGAGGGGAGCGAAAGCGGCGAAGCGGAAGACAGCGGCGATGTGGAAGCAGATGTTATGACTTCAGAGAACGGCGTCTCTGTCATTATTGAAAACAGTGATTTGGAAAAGGAACTGGAGTTCCGTGTCGATCCTTTGGACGAGAATGCGGAAGAGTATGCCAAGGCTGCAGCCGCTGTGTACGCAGACGGGACAGAGGGAGCGGATGAGCTGGATGACCAACTGTTCCTGCAGGTGCTGTCTTATAAAATGCTATATGACGGCAAGAAGCTGGATTTGTCGGACTGTACAGTGACGGCAGAAGTGAAGCCCAGCGAGGCGCTGGTGGAATATGCGGAAACGGCTGTCGATCCTATGACGCTGGATTTGGATGGTGAGGAGCAGATAGCGGATGGCGTGGAAGTTAAGCCGGAGGTGGTGATTACTGCTGTAGAGCTGGGAGAGGATGCAGCGGAAGGTGAAATTGCTGATGCTATGGTAGTGGGTTATGAGGCAATGGCGGCACCGATGCTCTTGACTCTGAGAAACGAAGACGGAACTGTAGCGATCGTGGGAACCAGCCAGGCGAATCCTGAGTTTACTGTGGAGTTTTATGCGGAAATCGATGTGCTTGCTGATGCAAAAGAGAACAATACTATTACAGTTATTGATACAGCGAAAAGAGATGCCGATGGAAATCTGACAAGCGCCGGTGAGGGTGGAAATCTGCCGATAAACGGCACTGAGCAGAATAAAACTCCGAATAAAAAACTGAATATTAAAGTGGCATCTAACGGAACAGTCGTAATGGAAAAAAAACTGACAGAGGTTTACTCGTCAGGTTCATATGATTATATTTCAGCGCCTGGTCTTGTGTATTTTAATAAAATTGCGAAAAACGATAATTATGTCCTGAAAGAAATCACGGTGCAGAGGAAAGGCAGTGAAGTATGGGAAACGTACAGCTGCGAAAATGGAAAGGAGTGGCATTTTACCAATAAGCAGCAGACAAAAGATGATTATCCAGATGAGTTTATATTGATTACCTCAGATGCAACGATTCGGCTGGTGCATACGGTGAAAACGGATACTGTGAAGAACGGGGCGAATTTTTATGACTATGATGTTTCAAATGGTAATGTGTATAAATCTGCCGATGCCAATCCAGAGAATCTGGAGACACGAGGGAATGCAAAGGAGCATAACAGCGGCGCTACATGGTATATGTATACGGAGCGACAGGGAATTAACAGCAATTTGCCAGAGCAGTCATTTGGGTTCGGTAATTCGGAAGGAACAATGAAGACCGGCATGGGCGATATCGTGGGAAACATGGCAAATAGTAATAATGCTGCCTATGGCAGCCCTACTTTCGGATTGGTTACGGGTTTGGTGAACGGAAAGATTCAGTATGCTGGAAACGTGAAAGCGCCTAATTTGTTCAATGATGGGAGTGCAAAGGGAAAGTCTGAATATGTTGGCAATCTAATTTTCAGGCAGAGCGGTGATACGTATACGTTGACCGGAACAGAGGTGATGGAGAATGGCAAGATTGTAAGTAAGCAATCTGGCGTAGATAAATTTACGAGACAGAGGTGGAATTGGAATGATACCTATTATTTTGCCGGTAATGACTTTTATCCATTGGATGGTGTCAGCTCTGCGGGCGGTCCCGGAAATGATTTGATGTTTGGAGCTCAAAATACTGCTGTATTACAAAATTTCGATTCTAAGAAGAATACACTATCTGCCCCCGCGTCCGATGATGGCGAAAACCATAACCACTACTTCGGAATGCATTACACGGTTGACTTTGACCTGGTGAAGGATTACGTAGGCCCCTTGGAATACCTCTTCTATGGCGACGATGACATGTGGGTGTTTCTTGACGGCCCTGGATATACAGGAAAACTGATTTGCGATATCGGCGGTGTGCACAGCTCAGTGGGCGAATATGTGAACCTGTGGGATTACATCAAGAAAGAAACGGAAGGACATTACAAACTCACATTCTTTTACACAGAGCGAGGCGCTTCCGGTTCCACCTGTTGGATGCAGTTTACGCTTCCGTCCGTATCCTTCGCCACAACGGAACAGGATACAGGGGAGCTGAGAATTCAAAAGAAGGTAAATGGGTCAACGGGGGCGGGAACTGGCGAAGTGACTGATGAAGTGTTTGGATTTGAGATTCAGTTCAGCGATGCTTCAGGAAATAGTTTGAAGGATGATTATTCCTATACCAAGTTTGACGCTAATAATAATGTGGTTGGCAATGATATCCTGATATGGAATAACGCTAAGTTCACATTAAAGAAGGGGGAATATATCGTTATAAAATATCTTCCCCATGGTTCGCACTACACCATCAAGGAGGTAGGTCCTGTGACAAATATCTCCGGTGAACAGGGAGAAGGGCTTCAATGGGAAGAAAGTAGCAGCAATCCTTATCTGCCGGAGACTTCAGGCGGAAATGGCAATGGCTCAGGCGTTGTTACAGGCACCATATCCAAGAACAGCCAGGTGGAAATTGAGTACAACAATGTCCTTAAATTCGCACTTCCCGAGACCGGCGGCTCCGGCACAATCCTATATACAATGGCAGGCGGCATAGCTCTTCTGTTTGGCGCAGGCTTTCTGTATAAAAAGAAATTCAGAGAAAGGAGGGGATGAGGGGGAGGTATCCTCTGGAATCTGAAAAAGGAACAGTAAATTTGTGGGAATTTACCCACATGGCTTCAGACAAGTACAAAATATGGAAGGAGAGTAAAGTTATGAAGCGTATGAAAAAGATAGTCAGCATATTGCTGGCGATGGCCATGGTTCTTGGAATGGGCCTGACTGTATTTGCTGCGGACAATAACGAGCATAAGATTACAGTTACTCAGAATGTGGATGATAAGACGGAGCACACGTATGAGGCTTATCAGATTTTTGCAGGTGACCTTGCTACTGTAGACGGGGAGCAGATTCTTTCCAATATCATTTGGGGCAAGGGCGTGAATGGAGAGGCTTTGCTGGCTGCATTGAAGGCGGATAATACTTTTAAGGTTGCCGGTGAGGAAGGAAATGAAACAAATATATTTGCCGATTGCAATACCGCTGCTGAGGTTGCTAAAGTTCTGAGTGGTGAGGAATTTGGAAACAGCACTGTATCCGAATCAACTTTAACAGATGCATTTGCAAGAGTTGTTGAAAACAATTTGACAGATGTTGTCGCAGGAACGGCAACTGGGGAAGGCAATGTTGAGATTACTGTTATAGGTTCTGGTTATTACCTCGTTAAAGACAAGAATGGTAGCGTAGATACTGCTAACGGTGCATATAGTAGATTCATGCTGCAGGTAGTAAGTGATGCAACTGCAACCGTAAAATCTGAGGTTCCCAGCGGTGACAAGAAGGTTTACATTGATGATGTAACGACTGGTGATGCCAACAATGCGTCCATCGGTTCCCATGTATCCTATGAGATTACCAGCAAGGTTCCGAACTATGTAGGTTATAAGTACTACTACTTTATCATGAATGATAAGTTGAGCGAAGGCCTGACATTTGATGGAGTTGGGAGTATTGCGGTTAAGGTTGGAGATACGACATTAACTCAGGGTGAAGACTATTATGTTTATACGGAAAATGTAGGTGATTATACTTTCCGCCTTGCATTTGCCGATATCATGAATTATGAAGTTGGCGCAAACATTGTTGTAACCTATTCCGCAACAATAAACGATAAGGCAATCGTTGGAACGACTGGTAACCCCAACACCTGGAACCTGCAGTATTCCAACAATCCGGATGACACATTTGACGGGGAGCGTACCGATGGAGAAAATACACCTGGTCTGCCTAAGGACGAAGATAGTGAAGCTTTAGGCCAGACTCCGGACGAGAAGACCCTGACCTATGTTACCGAACTGGATATCACCAAGTATGCAAACTCTGTTGCAGATGACCATCTGCTGGCAGGCGCTGAGTTCACTTTGACAGGTATCTCCAAACAGGTTGTCCTGAATACAGTAGATTACTATGAAGCATCTGAGAATGGAACATACTATCTGCTACTGGATGGAACCTATACTGAAACTGCTCCTACAGGAACTGAGTATGTGGAGATTGGCGTTGGTACAAAGGATACTACAACAGGCTATATCAAAGATGCAAATGGAGACTATGTTGTTCCGACGGATAAAGCTGCGTATGTAGGTCAAACTCTTTACAAGCTTGTTAAGGGCTCAGCCGAGAAGTATGCTGATGTAAACACAAAATACGAGAAGAAGACAGCAACAGAGACTACCTATGTAGATGCGCTTGTCTCCATCGAATTGACAACCGGCAGGGATGGCAAGATTTCCTTCAAGGATCTCGGCGCAGGTAAATACACTCTGACAGAGACAGTGACACCGGAAGGGTTTAACACAATTGAACCCATCGAGTTTGAGATTGTCTTTACGGCTCCTGACAGAGGCGTGGTTACAGGTGATGAAACCTGCATGTGGGATTTGGTAAGTGAGGATATCGAGGTCACTGAGGGTGGAAATGGTAATTCGTTAGGTGGTGTTTTCTCAGCAAACATCATCAACCAGTCCGGCTCCCTCCTTCCTTCCACTGGTGGCATCGGTACTACCATCTTCTACGTAGTAGGCGGTATCCTGGTAATCGGAGCAGGCATCCTGTTGGTTGCCAAGAAACGCATGAGCAATCGCTAATCCGGATTGCAGCGGTACTTAAGCACATTTGAACAGCAATACCCCCGGGGACGGAAACCCCGCCCCCGGGGATGCCGCACTTAACTGACACCTTCACGCGGTGTGCGGCGAGCAACGGATTCGACATAATCACATGCCGATCCGGCCAACGTCAGTAAGCAGCCAGGAGCTGCCGTATCAACTCAGAGTGGGGAAACCTATGAAGAAAAAAGAGGCCGAGAAAAAGAAGGGGAAGAAGAAAAGAAAAGGCCCTTCGATTTCGACAATCATATTATTCATTATACTGCTGGTAGGCGTAGGGATTCTGTTGTATCCGTCTATCAGCGACTGGTGGAATTCCATGCATGCCACAAAGGCGATCGCGGGATATGTGACGGCAGTGGAAGACCTGTCCGCGCAGGAGAGGGAGGATGCCATCAAGGCGGCCCAGGCCTACAACACCAAGCTTCTGAACGGTGTGGATTTCGACCTGACCGAGGAGGAATATGCCGAGTATGAGAAGATGCTGGACATCGGCGGCACGGGAATCATGGGATATGTGCAGATATCGGCCATCGGCGTGAACCTTCCGGTTTACCACAGCGTGGACGAGAGCGTGCTGCAGATCGCGGTGGGGCATATACCGGGCTCATCCCTTCCTGTGGGCGGGGAGCGGACACATTCCGTGCTGTCCGGCCACAGGGGATTGCCCAGCGCCAAGCTGTTCTCGGATCTGGACCGGATGGTGGAGGGCGATATCTTCACCCTGAACGTCATGGGCCAGACCATCACATACATGGTGGATCAGATCCGCATCGTCCTGCCGGAGGAGACAGACGAGCTTGCCATACAGCCCGGAAGGGACTACTGCACATTGGTCACCTGTACCCCCTACGGCGTCAACACCCACCGAATGCTGGTGCGGGGCAAGCGCATAGAGAATATCGCCGGTGAAGTGGTGGTAGTGGCGGAGGCGGTGCGGATTCCGAATTATGTGGTGATTCCCGCAGTGGGGATTCCCCTTCTGTTCATAACGCTGGTCACTGCCCTGATCGTCAGCAGCGTCAAGGGCCCCAGGAAGAGCAAGAAAGAGATTCTGGAGGAACTCCGCAGGAACGGCTCCGAAGAGGGAAATCTGGAAGAAAAAGAATAGAACCGGAAAACAGTGGCCGTCCACCCCATGCCGGAATCCGGCGCCGGGCTGGCTGTCACGGAACGAATAATAGGAGGAGACTGCTCATGAAAAAAAGATGGATATATCTGCTGACTGCGCTGACCCTGGCCGTCGGTATGTGCATCGCAGAGCCGATGGCGGGCATCGCGGCGCCTCTTGAGGCGGATGACGAGGGGTTCGTGGCCGGAAGCTGTTCCCTGACCGTCTATCCGGAGGATCCCCATAAGGAAGGGGCGGACAGCTTCGGGGAGGACCTTGCAGGGGCGGACGTGGTGGTGGATCTGTACCAGGTGGCCCGGGCCGTGAAGACATCGGGACATGATACCTATCATTACGAGCTGACCGGGGAGTACGCCTCGCTGAACCTTCCGGACAGCCCGGAGGAGGGCGCGCAGCCTGCAGCGAGCTGGGAGGAGACGGCCCAGCAGGCGGCCGCCATCGCCCTGGACGCGGCTTCCCCCTGCACCCCTGTGAGCGGCAGCGGAGAGTCTGCGGGCACAAAGGTGGGCAACCTGGCTCCGGGCCTGTATCTGCTGGTGGCCAGGGGCAGGAACCTGACGGAGCTGGCGGACTATAAGATAGAGATAGAGCAGACGGATTCCCTGACCCAGGAGGAGTCCAAGCGGATCGCCACCATAGCCAATTCCCAGCAGTACACATACGCGTTCCTCCCCCAGTTGGTTTCCCTGCCTACCAAGGAGGCGGACGCAAACGGCGTCATCAACACGGCGAATCCGGGGGACTGGATTTTTGAAGCATCCGTGAACCTGAAGCCGGAGCGCCTGGACCGTTACGGCTCCCTGGAGATTGTCAAGACCCTTTTGGAGTACGAGACCATGGGAGGCGTCCAGGAATCCGCCACTTTTGTCTTCGAGGTCACGGGCATGCTGGACGACCAGGTGGTCTACAGCAACGTGGAGAGCATCACCTTCACGGCGGCTGGGCAGGAGAGGGTGGTGCTGGACAGGATTCCGGCCATGGCCCAGGTCACGGTCCGGGAGGTGTACAGCGGCTCCAGCTATCAGCTCACCGTGCCGGGAGACCGGACGGCCACGATAGCAGCGGACGATGTGGTATCCGTGGAGTTCGAGAACGAGTACGATGGCCGCAGGACCAATGGCCATGGAATCAAGAACCAGTTTGTATACGATGAGGAGGCTGGGGCGTGGCACTGGTATTCCAGCCCGGCACAGGAAGCCGCCGGGAACCAGGGCGAGCCGCCTGCAGGAAACTGAGAGTAGATTTGTAGGTTGACGAGGGACTGGAATAAGAGGTGAAGATATGAGGAAGAGAAGAAAGTTTTATCCTGGAGCCCTTGCTCTGGCGGCCCTGACGGCAGTGGCCTTTGCCGGAATCGGTGAGGCCTGGTCCTATTTTACCACCTATGCGGAGGCGGCAGGCGGCTATACCATCCGGCTGGGGGACAGGACGGAGATTACGGAGGAGTTCACGGACTGGACGAAGCATGTGGTGATTGAAAATGTGGAGAGTTCGGAGCCGGTGTACATCCGCGCCAGGGCGTTCTGTGGGAGCCAGTACACGCTTGTCTACTCCGGCGAGGGCTGGACCCAGGGCAGCGACGGGTACTATTATTACGGAAATATAGTAAACGGCGGCGCAAGCACGGGACAGCTGGATATCAGGATCGAGAACATCCCGGCGGACCCGGAGGAGATGGAGCGCTTCAATGTGGTGGTCATCTATGAGAGCACGCCGGTGAAGTATCATGAGGACGGAAGCCCCTACACGGTGGAGGAGACCGACTGGAGCGAGCTTCTGGATACCGGCAGCACCGTCAGCGGCGGTACGGAAGGAGGGGGCCAGGCATGAAGCAGAAGAAGCAGAAAAAGCGTTTGAGGGCGGCATCGCCCATCGTCACCGTGGCGCTGTTCGTGGTGGCGGTGGCCATGCTCCTGGGCGGCTCCATCGGGGGCACCAGGGCTGCGCTGACCTATTATTCCGAGACTTATACTTCCCGGATCCAGATGTACGACATCGGCGTCTCTCTGGTGGAGAACGACAAGGAGATATCCTGGCGGGACTACAGCAGCGCCGGGGACGGGACCTGGAACGAGCATACGGGGGTGCTGCTGGAGAGCATGCTCCCCGAGGGCGAGAAGCTGACCCTGGGGAAGAAGTACAGGGAAGAGCTGAAGGTCCGCAATACCGGGACCATCAACCAATATGTCCGTGTCAATATATACAAATACTGGCTGGATGCCAATGGCGTGAAGATGCGCGACCTTTCCCCGGACCTGATCGACCTGAACCTGGTGAACCTGGGGACGGACTGGATCGAGGATGAGGGGGCCAGGACCAAAGAGCGCACTGTCCTGTATTACAACAAGCTCCTGTACGCCCAGGGGCAGGGGACTTCCGAGACGCCCCTGTTCGCGGACTCTCTCGTCATCGACGACAGCATCGCGAAGAAGGTGTCCCAGGAGACGCAGACCAATGGAAACTATACGACGATCGTCACCACCTACGACTATGACGGCGTGTCTTTCCGGGTGGAGGTAGAGGTGGACGCCGTGCAGGAGCACAATGCCGAGGACGCTGTATGGAGCGCCTGGGGCAAACGGATTTCCGTGGGCGAAGACGGTATCTTGAGCCTGGTGGAATAGGGGGGTGGAACGCATGAAGAACAAGAAAATCTGGACGGGGCTGCTGTCCTGTCTGACGGCCCTTGCCATGTCGCTGCCGGTCCATGCGGAGACCTTCTATGGAGACGATAGCTGGAGCGTGGTGTTCAACGCCGAGAAGCAGATGGTCAGCTCCTTCAGCACCGCGGACATCAACGACGTGGTGGGAGGCATGCAGCCCGGGGACAATGTGATCGTCACCCTGAGGCTGAAGAACGAGAATCCCACGGCCACGGACTGGTACATGCAGAACGAGGTCCTGTACTCCCTGGAGGACAGGAGCGCCAACAGCCAGACTGGCGGCGGCGCGTATACCTATCGGCTCACTTATACGGATCATACCGGAGCGGTGCAGACCCTGTTCGACAGCGACACGGTAGGCGGCGAGAACGGGACCACCGTGGAGGAGACGCTGGAAGGCCTCCATGGAGCCACCAGCGCGCTGAAGGATTTCTTCTATCTGGATACCGTGAACAATGGAGAGGGCGGCATCATCACCCTGGAGGTGGCGCTGGACGGCGAGACCCAGGGAAACAGCTACCAGGATACCCTGGCGGATCTCCAGATGAACTTCGCGGTGGAGCTGCGGGACGACCTGCCCACACAGCCTACGCCCAACCAGCCGGGGAACCCGCCCACCCCTGTGGACGACACGCAGCCCACGCCCGAACCGGGCAGGAGGACCGACGTAGTGCGCACCAGCGACGAGAGCCAGCTGCCTTTGCTGGCGGCCATCAGCGGCGTCACGGGGCTGATGCTTCTGGGCTACTGCATCTATTGTTTCAGAGAGCATAAAAAGAAGAAGGGGGAGTAGACGGATGAAGACGCTGAAGAGGATATTGTATACCGCGCTGTGCCTGTGTCTGCTGCTCACCACGGCCCTTCCGGCATCCGCCAGGGAGGAGGAATATACCTATACGGTCCGCTTCTTCGCGGGGAAGCAGGGCACCTTCCAGAACGGGGAGATCATGCTGGTGGAAAAGGAGCTCCATTACGGGGACCGCATCAATTTCTACTACAATGCCGTGAACCTGCATGACAACAGCAAGTATTATATCCGGGGCATCCGGGAGAGCGGGAAGGACAACAGCGACAGCTTCCAGACCTCCTCTTTCGTGGTCACCGGGGACATGGACTATGTGATAGCATACGGGATCCTGGGGGACGCCACTTCCTACACCATCAATTATGTGGACACGGAGGGGAACACCCTGGCGCCCAGCGAGACGTATTACGGAAACGTAGGCGACCGCCCTGTGGTAGCGTATATCTACATCGAGGGATGGACGCCCCAGGCCTACAATATGACCCAGACCCTGAAGAAGGATCCGGCGGAGAATGTGTTCACCTTCGTGTACACCAGGACGGAGCAGCCGACTGCACCCCAGCCGCCTGCACCGGCCCCGGCCCCCGGGGAGCCTACGCCCGCTCCTGAGCCGGAGCCCGTGCCGCCCACCCAGCCGGCGAATCCGGGCATCGTGGTGATACCCAATGACGTAACGCCTCTGGGGCCCGGGCCTGGCGGAGCCGATGCGGACAATCCGGACGCTCCCGGGCCTGGGGATGACGGATTGAATCCCGTAGGGGATGACGGCGAGAATATTCCCGATGACGATACCCCTCTGGGGAGGCCCGATGAGATTGAGGACCTGGACGAGGATGCCGTGCCTACGAGCAATTTCCTGTCCCTGGGCTCTGACGCCAGGCTGCTGGGCATTCCGGTGCCGGTGATTATCGTGGTGGCCCTGGCCGCTGTAGGCGCCGCATGGTATTTCCTGTTCATGAGGCGGAAGAAGCAAAAGGACAGGGGCGAAGGGGAATCATAAACGCATCCACCCGGAAGGGGCAGCCCTTCCGGGGACAGGATTTGGAAGAATAGGAGAATTATGACGACAGAGGATATGGAATCGGTTATAGGTTCTTCCGGCAGAAAGGGTAGGAAATTTTTTCCTGCCCTTTGCAGCGTGTTCGGGACTGTGATCCTGCTGGGAGTGATTGCGGCATTTTTCCCTTTGACAGTGCCGCGGCTTATGGGCTATAATATCTATGAGGTGGTCAGCGGGAGCATGGAGCCGGAGATCCCGGTGGGCAGCGTGATCTATGTCAAGGCAGCGGAGCCGGAGACGGTGGAAGCCGGAGACATCATCGCTTTCGTCAAGAACGGCTCGGTCATCACCCACCGGGTGGAGGAGAACCGGTACGTGGAAGGGGAATTCGTCACCAAGGGGGACGCCAACAGCAAGGAGGACATGGAGCCTGTGAAGTACGGCAGCCTGGAGGGGAAGGTGGTGTACCATTTCCCTGTGCTGGGCCGAATCATGACGCTGGTTTCGGGCAACGTGGGGAAGCTCTACGCGGCGCTGCTGGTGCTGTGCGGGGTCATGTTCCACATGCTGGCCGGAGTGCTGCGGGGGAGGCAGGGCTGACGGAGAGGTATGGATGATGGCGTGTTGTCCTGGAGCCTGGATGCCTGCTGCGTGCTTTAGGGTTGGATGAGGGACATGGATGGCGTGTTGTCCTGGAGCCTGGATGCCTGCTGCGTGCCTTAGGGCTGGATGAGGGACATGGATGGCGTGTCGGCCTGGAGCCTGGATGCCTGTTGCATGCCTTAGGGCTGAAGGAGGGACATATGGGAAAATGGATCAGAAGGGTTGTGGTGCTGGCAGTGGCGGGGGTGTTCCTGTATTCCATGGCCTCCATCGGAATGACGCTGTACAGATATTATATAAGCGATAAATCATACGACGACACCGCGGAGCAGTTTACGGCGCTGGCTACCGGGGCGGAGGATGCCGCCGGGGGGACGGACGGGGCGGAAGCCGGGGAGAGGGGCTCTGCGCCGGGGAGCGTGGGCACAGAGACCGCGCCGATCAGGGTGGACTTCGATGGGCTGCGGGCCGTGAACGGCGACATTGTCGGGTGGATCTACTGCCAGGACACGCCCATCAACTACCCGGTGGTCCGCGGGGAGGACAATGAGTTCTATCTCCACCACGGCTTTGACGGCGCGGACAGCAATTCCGGCGCTATCTTCATGGAGGTTCAGAACCGCCCGGGCTTCGCGGATGCCAACACGGTCATCTACGGGCACCACATGAAGAACGGCTCCATGTTCGCCGCGCTTGCGGAATACGCGGATCAGACCTTCTACGAGGAGCATCCGGTGATGTGGCTCCTGACGCCGGAGCAGGACTACAAAATCATAGTATTCAGCGGCTACACCGCGTCCGCGGGCTCGGACACCTACCAGATATTCGAGGGGGCCAGCGGGGAGTTCGACGAGTACCTGGAGACAGTCCGGGGCAGGTCGGATTTTACCGCGGACATGGAGCCGGACGGGGCGGCGAAGTACGTGCTGCTCTCCACCTGCGCCTATGATTTCGAGGACGCCAGGTATGTGATACATGGGATGCTGGTGCCGGTGGGGAGCGCGGCGGGTGTTCCTGGGGAGGCAGGGCAGAGCGCTGCCTCAGGGGGCTGAAGGTCCCTAACCGAATGGGGCGATTCCCGGGAAGGTCCCAAACGCGAGTTCTCCTGGCTACAGGCTGGCTTCCATGCACTGCCATAGTGTCTCTTTACTTAAGAAGCGGACGGCAGACCAAGCTCTCCAGAAATCTGCTGAATTCGTCTTTTAAAAGTATTTCATTATGAAATCCTGCTTATGGGATACCATTTTCCGTTTTCGGCCTGGCTTGGCGGACTTGTTCCCATCCCACAAGGCGATTTCCTGGACATCCGCGAAACAGAATGTTTTTTCGATTTTTCTTACAGTATTTTGAGTCCTTGGGAATAGTATTCCCTTCTCTACGTTGATACCTAAACTTTTTTTCAGTCATTTTTGATTCATTCCCCCTTTCTCAGAACGTTATTTCGGATAAGAGCGGCCCTGAAAAGCAGGCGGCAACTGATTGCATCGAAGATTTTTCATGTATAACTTGCCCCGGGGAAAAAGTTGTGCTATACTGAATGCATCAGACGGGGCGGCAGCCCCGGAGAGATTCGGCAAGCAGGACATTCGGGCCGCGCCAGGCAGCGCGGGACTATAATTTCTGACATTCTATCATTCAGAACACCCTGCTTAAGACCAACGATTCGACATAGGCAGGGGAAGGGAGCGGGCTCCGGCAGAGGAGGGCCCTCCGGCGCTGTACCGTCATCCGCGCCCCCCTGCGGAAAGGAAGGCCATGGGGGGACCAAACAATGCGCTGCGGGCGTACATGAAGCGCCCGGACAGGATACGCGCGGTACTGGAATACTATCTGAGGGAGGAGCTGCCGGTGGACTGGGAGTGCCGTCAGCGGGACGGGTTCCTGCCGACGCGGGACAGGAAGGGGAGGCTGACGTTCCGGGAGAGGGACTACCTGGGGGAGGCCAGGGCCTGGGGCGTGCGCTTCCTGCTGGGAATAGAGAACCAGCAGACCGTGAACCTGACCTATCCCTGGCGTCTGATGGAGATGGACTGCCTGACTTATGGTAGGGAGATAGAGGCCATACGGGAGGGGAACGAGGAAAGCGGCGCTGGATACGGGCCGGAGGACGACTTCAAATACCGCTTCCGCAAGGGCGACGTGCTGGAGCCTGTGGTGGACCTGATGCTGTATTGGGGGAAGAAGGAGTGGAAAGGGCCCAAAACCCTGAAGGGCATGATGCGGGACATGTCGCCGCTGCCCCGTAGGCTCCGCAGGCTGGTGGGGGACTACCGGACGGCCATGATACCCATGCGGTCCATACCGGACGAAGACCTGAGGAGGATGGGCTCCGACCTGAAGTACGTGCTGGGGATACTGAAATGCACATCCTCCAGGAAGCAGTATGAGCAGTATATCCTGGAGAATCGGGAATACTTCACCAGGATACCCAGGAGCGCGGTGGATGTGATTGACGTGTTCACGAACATCGGGGACATCAGGAGCCGTCTACAGTATGAATGGAACCAGGACAATGGGGAGGAGGAGACAGACATGTGCAAAGCTTTGGAGGACATCAAAAGGCATGAAATGGAAAAGGGCGTTAAGATAGGCCGGAAACAAGGCAGGAAACAGGGGCGAAAGCAGGGCCAAAGACAGGGCATCGAACAGGGCGAACGGCTGGGGACCCTCAAGACCCTGTGTGCCCTGGTCAATGACGGCCTCCTGAAAGCGGACGAAGCCGCCAGGCGTGCGAACCTGTCGAAGAAGGCTTTCGGCATGGAGATGAAGAAGGCGGGATATAAATATTGACGAAATCCTGAAAAAGGAAGGAAAACCCATGGCAGTCACATTCACACAAGAGCAGAGCATGGCCATCGAACTCCATGGCCGGAATATCCTGGTATCAGCGGCGGCGGGCAGCGGCAAGACCGCCGTATTGGTGGAGCGCATCGTGCGCATGGTCTGCGATGAAGCGCATCCCGTGGACATAGACCGTCTGCTGGTGGTGACCTTCACCAATGCGGCAGCGGCGGAGATGCGGGAGCGCATCGCGGCGGGCATCTCGAAGCGGCTCACGGAGAGGCCGGACTCTGCCCACATCCAGCGCCAGTCCACGCTCCTGCACAATGCCCAGATTACCACCATCGACAGCTTCTGCCTGTTCCTGCTGCGGAACCATTTTAACGAAATCGGCCTGGACCCGGCCTTCCGCATCGCCGATGAGGGGGAGGTACGGCTGATGCAGGGGGAGACCCTGGAGGAGCTGATAGAGGCTTCCTACGCCTCCGGCAGTGAGGCTTTCCGCTACTGCGTGGAGTATTTCTGCCCCGGGGGGCGGGAGAGCGTCCTGGAGCAGCATATCCTGAACCTGTCCCGGTATGCCGCCAGCTTCCCCTGGCCCGCCAGGTGGCTTAAGGAGCGGAAAGAGGACTATGGCGCGGCTTCGGTGGAGCAGATGTGCGCCAGCTCCTATGCCCTCTGGCTCAGGGAGCATCTGCGCCACCTCCTGTCCGGATGCGTGGAGAAGCTGGAGCGGGTCCAGGAACTCTGCGAGGCGCCGGACGGCCCCTACATGTACGGAGAACTGGTGGACAGAGAGCTGGAGCAGCTAAAGACCCTTGCCGCCTGCGATTCCCTGGAGGCGTATGCCGTCAGGCTTCCCGCCGTGAGCTTCGGCAGGCTGCCGGCGAAAAAGGATGAAAGCGTCTCCCCTATAAAACGTGAGCTTGCGAAAGCTATGCGGGCCTCCGTGAAGGACAGCATCCGGGACATGGAGGAGCGCTATTTTGCCACGCCCCTGGAGCTTGCGGCCAGACAGGGAGCGGCATGCGCGGGTCCGGTGGGCACGCTGATCGACCTGGTGCTGGAATTCGACAGGCGGATGCAGGAGAAAAAGCAGGACAGAAAAGTCATAGACTTCTCCGACATGGAGCATTTCGCCCTGGGAATCCTGCTGGAGGGGGAGGGCGAGGAGGCCCGCCCCAGCGCCGTAGCATTGGAATACAGACAGCATTTCGTTGAGATATTGACGGATGAATATCAGGACAGCAACCTGGTGCAGGAATATCTGCTGAAAGCGGTATCCGGCGAGGCGGACGGTAATTTCAACCGCTTCATGGTGGGGGACGTGAAGCAGAGCATCTATAAGTTCCGCCTGGCCAGACCGGAGCTTTTTTTGGAGAAATATAACAGCTATGAGGGTGCGGGGGTGTCTTTGGCAGAGGGGGATGCCGTATCGGAGAGTCAGACGGCGGGCCAGGCAGGTAGCCGTGAAGGGCTGCAGGCTGATGAGGCCGCAGGGCCGGAGGCTCCAGACTTGCAGGGAGGCTCTGGGCTGCCCGGGAACGGCTGTGTGCGGATTGACCTGGCCAGGAATTTCCGCAGCCGCCTGGAGGTGGTGGATGCCGTGAACGATGTGTTCAGCCGCCTGATGAGCCAAACCGTGGGGGGCATCCCCTACGATGAGCGGGCGGCGCTGTACCCCGGCGCGTCCTATCCGGACAATGGGGGCTGCGGCAGCGAGCTGCTGCTGGCGGAGAAGCCGGAGAAGGGCGATGATTTGAGCGCAAAGCAGGCGGAGGCTCTGGTGATCGCGCAGGAAATCAAGAGGCTGCGGGGAAGCTTTTCCGTGACGGACAGAGGCACAGGAGAACTGCGGGCGGCACGGTACAGCGATATGGTGATACTGCTGCGCACCAACAGCGGCTGGGACGAGGAATTCAAGGAAGTGCTGGAGGGGCAGGGGATCCCGGTGTACATCACCTCCAAGACAGGATACTTTGCCGCCGCGGAGGTCCAGGAGCTCTTACAGCTCCTGCGGGTGCTGGACAATCCCAGCCAGGACATCCCCCTGTTCGGGGTGATGAAGTCCGTCTTCGGCGGCTTCTCGGAGGAGGAAGCCGCGATTATCCGCAGCAGCGCGAAGGACTGCTGCCTGTATGATGCGCTGAAACGCTTCGCCCGGGAGCACGGACAGTGGGAGGAGGCAGGGCCAGGTTCTGCGGCCAGGCTGGATGCGGGAGCCGAGTCAGACTCTGAGGCGAGGATTGGTTCCGAGTCCAGACCAGATGCGAAAGCCGTGCCAGATTCTGAGGTAAGAAAAGGGTCGGAGCCAGACGGCCTCCAGAGCGAGGGACCTGACACGGATTCAGCCATCCTGGCCGGAAAAGCCGCCGGGTTCCTGCGCATGATAGCAAAGTACCGGGAATGCACGGTATACCTCCCTATCCGTGCCCTCCTGACAAAACTGATCGGAGATTTCGGCTATCTGGACTATGTCACCGCGCTCCCTGCGGGAAGCCGGAGGCGGGCCAATGTGGAGATGCTCCTGACCAGGGCCTCTGACTTCGAGAACACCAGCTATTTCGGCCTTTTCCACTTCATCCGCTACATGGAGCAGCTTGAAAGATACGATGTGGACTACGGCGGGGCGGAGCTCTTGGACGAGAACGCGGATGTGGTGCGCATCATGAGCATCCACAAGAGCAAAGGGCTGGAATTTCCCGTCACCTTCGTGGCGGGCCTGAGCAAGCGGTTCAACATGCAGGATGTGAACCAGTCTCTGATTTTGGACATGGATCTGGGCCTGGGCACGGACTTCGTGGATCCAGGCAGGCGCGTCCGCAACAGGACCCTGCGGCGTATGGCCCTGGCGGGGAAGCTGCGGGAGGAGAGCCTGTCCGAGGAGCTGCGGCTGCTCTATGTGGCCATGACCAGGGCCAGGGAGAAGCTGATCCTCACAGGCGTGATGGAACATGCGCAGGAAAGCTGGGAGCAGGTCAGGGAGGCAGGTCATAAGAGGCTGACCTATCTGGATTTCATGGAGGCGGGAAGCTTCCTGGATTTCCTGCTGCCCGTCCTGCCGCATACCTGTGTACAGGTAACCGTACAGGAACAGGTGCGGGAGGAGACGGAAGCGATCAGGGAGCAGATTCACCTATACCAGAAGAAAGAGGCCCTGGAGCGGGCGGAGCAGTTCGCGGACCAGGAGGCGGGAAGACGGCTGGCCGAAAGGCTGAATACGGTCTATCCTTATGCCGTATTGTCGGATCTGTATACGAAGACGACTGTATCTGAATTAAAGATTGCCGCCATGGCAGACCGGGACGAGGCGGCGTTCCATGCCTTTGAGGAGAAGGAGGTCCAGCCCTACATTCCGCAGTTCCGCAGAGGCGAGGAGAAGATCAGCGGCGCGGTCCGTGGCAACGCCTATCACAGGGTCATGGAGCTCCTGGACTTCCAGGCGGTGCTGGGTGCTGCCGTGGATGGGGGCAAGGCAGGCGGGACGGCCGCGGGCGGGGCCCGGGAAGCCGCGCCGGGGAGCGGAAGGCCCGGAGAAGTTCTGCCTCAGGCGCAGAATCCTGCCAGGGCAGGGGAGCTTGCGGAGATTCCCGGAGGCGTATCGTGTCCGGAAACCTACGAGGCGTACAGACAGAGCCTGCGCCCGGAGAGGCTCGCCACGGTTCTGCGGGCCTTTCTGGAGGCAGAGGTGGAGAGCGGACGCCTCTCCGGGGAATATCTCCAGGCAGTGCGGCAGCGGAAAATCGAGAATTTCCTGCAATCCCCCCTGGCCTGGCGCATGTGGCTGGCCCAGCGCCGGGGCGGCCTGTACCGGGAGCAGCCCTTCGTGCTGGGCATCGACGCCCGCCGCCTGAAAAGCGACTTCCCGGAGACAGAGACCGTGCTGATCCAGGGAATCATAGACGTGTTCTTCGAGGAGGAGGACGGAATCGTCCTGCTCGACTACAAGACTGACGCCATATTCTCCATGAAGGAGCTCTGGAACCGCTATGAGACCCAGTTGGACTATTACCAGGAGGCTGTCCAGAAGCTGTCCGGGAAGCCCGTGAAGGAGAGGATACTGTATTCGTTCCATCTGGAGACGTATTAGTGGAGAAATGTTGATGGGAAGGTTCGCCCTCCCGGTCTATCGTGAGGATGGCGGGATTGAGCGGTATAACGCTTTCCATGCTTCCTTGATTGTGCGTCACGATGAAAACGGGAAAATGTACCTGTATGATATGATAGACATAAAAAAAGAAACAGGCAACCCGCTTGAGCTATAAAAGCTGTATGCGACACAAAACCCGCTTCTCTTTTTATTATTTTATGCTGAGAGGAAATGTTTGTCAAGAGGCAAATTCAGGAAAGCAGGGCTGTTTCACGAAAGATTTCGATGTTATGTAACCAACAATATGCCGATGAA
>NZ_CAJUCP010000004.1:0-117195 GCF_910585425.1 uncultured Acetatifactor sp.
GAAATCAGTAAACTGCTTTCGCCCTCAATTTATTATGGGGATTGTTACGCAATAGGGGGTATTTTGTTATTGATTTATGCGGCTTTGTGAGCATTGATATGACGGGGCAAGGGTTTTATATGTCTGCCTTCAAAAACGGCGTTCTATTGCGTAACAAAATGAAAAAGACAGGCAAGAAACGGTTTGTTTCTTACTTGTCTTTTTCTGCACCCTGTATGGCAGTTACCCTATTTCAGTTTGTTACTTGATACTGTTTTATGAGTAGCTATCATATGACAGCTGGTTTATGCAGCCGAAACCGATAACCCCCATTTATAATGATAAAGACGAATTGGAGGATATGGCTGTATATGATGAATAAATATATAGAGATTGAAATGCTGCCTACAGCTTGCGGCATCGGAGGCTCATTCAGTACGGAGGCAAGCTTTTGGCTGGATAATTTCAAAGCGCCGTTTCATAGTATTGAAGTGAAGATTGATACAGGTTGTTCAATCAGCACCATTCCTCTTAAGAGATTAAATGTATCTGACACTCTGTGCAACACTCTGAAAAAATTCGATATTCTGAATAAAGTGCCATATTTTCTCAGTTATGGAATTGAATCTGGAGGTCTCAAACATAAGGCACCCATTACGGATGAAGAAAAAATGAACTGCCCAGCCATGAAATTTGAACATAAAATAATGGATTTTATGATAGGTGGGACAAAGATACAGTCTGATAAAATATGTCTTAATTATGATCGAAAAGGGAATATCCTGATTGGAATGGATATTTTAAAAGATTGGGATATACATATTGGGACCAGTAAAATGACAGGGAAGCACATGTTCCTTGCCTGCCCAATGGAAAATAGAGGCAGCGATTATAGGCGTGCTTTGGAAAAGCATTTTGGGCTTAGATAGAGCATAGGGAATATAACAGAACTGCCTATTCATAAAATTTTCAGACATTTCCCACTTTCTTAATCCCACCAATCATTGACACCTCCGCCCCCATATGCTAAGATACTTCAAAATTGAACTATCCAAAAATGAAGAGTGCAATAAGGAGGTGCCCATGCGGAAAAAAGTCAGCATAGAATTCGCCCACCATTTATTCCAGGCCTACTGCATCCAGTGCAGGTCCCTGTGCCGGGAGCTGCGCATGCCCCAGACCGCTTTCGACATCCTGATGTTTCTGGCCAACAATCCGGATTACAACACGGCCAAGGACATCGTGGAGCTGCGGGGGCTGAAGGCCAACCTGGTGTCCGTGAACGTGGAGCGCCTGGTGCAGGAGGGATACCTGGACAGGCGGGAGTTCCCCGGGGACAGGCGCAAGACAGTCCTGGTGTGCACCGAAAAGGCCCGGCCCGTGGTCCAAAAAGGCCGGGAGCTCCAGAGCGGCTTTTACGAAGCGATTTTCCGGGACGTGGACGCCGCCTCCCGGGAGAACTTCCACCGGGTGATGGAGATGGTGGAGCACAATCTGAATCAAATACTGAAAGGAAGCGAATGATATGGAATGGGTATTGATACTTGCAGTCACCTTTTTTGCCGGCATGGGGGCCGGGCTGGGCACAGGCTTCGCGGGAATGAGCGCCGCGGCGGTGATCAGCCCCATGCTCATCACCTTCCTGGACATGGATCCCTACATGGCGGTGGGCATCGCACTGTCCTCGGACGTGCTGGCCAGCGCCGTGTCCGCCTACACCTACGGGAAGAATAAGAACCTGGACATCAAAAACGGCCTGATCATGATGGCCAGCGTCCTGACCTTCACCGTGGTGGGCAGTTACGTGGCCAGCCTGGTGAAGCCCGCCACCATGGGCACCTTCTCCGTGTTCATGACGTTCCTGCTGGGCATCAAGTTCATCGTAAGGCCCGTGATGACCACGAAGGAGTCCATGGGGGGCGTATCCGCGAAAAAGCGCACAGTCCAGTCCCTGGTATGTGGCGTGCTGATCGGCTTCATCTGCGGCTTCATAGGCGCGGGAGGCGGCATGATGATGCTCCTGATCCTCACCTCAGTGCTGGGCTATGAGCTAAAGACGGCCGTGGGAACCAGCGTGTTCATCATGACCTTCACCGCCCTCACCGGAGCCGTCTCCCACTTCGCCATCGGCAGCCTGCCGGACTGGCGGATCTGGGGGCTGTGCGTCCTGTTCACCTTCCTGTGGGCCCGGATTGCCGCCGTCTTCGCCAACAAGGCCGCGCCTAAGACATTGAACCGGGCCACGGGAATCATTCTGGTGGTATTGGGAATCGTGATCATGCTGTTCACGTTCCTGAAGTAAACTGACTGCGTATGGGCAGTGAAAGCTCCAGAACCCGTGAAGCGTTACAATGGATTCCAGAACTTGAACCGGAAGTTTCCGGCACACTGTTTCCGGAAAAATGCTTTCTGCAAGAAACACATAAGGTTGAATATACGAAAGGAGTCCCCTATGAAAGAAGTAAAATCACCCAAAAAACCGTTGATCTATTACTATGGAATCGCGCTTCTCGTCATCTTCCTCTTCAACATGCTGGTATCCCCTCTGCTCATGCAGGGGCAGATCATGGAGGTGGACTACGGCACGTTCATGAAGATGACGGAGGAAAATGCCATTGGCAGAGTCCAGATGGACAGTACGGAAATCATCTTCACGGACAAGGAGAACACCCAGGTCTACAGCACGGGCATCATGTACGACCCCGACCTGACCCAGAGGCTCTACGATGCCGGGGCCGTCTTCGCCAAGGACATCGAGCGGCCCACCTCGCCGCTGCTTAGCATCTTCCTCTCCGCCGTGCTGCCCATGCTGATCTTCATCCTGTTAGGCCAGTACCTGAGCCGGAAGCTGACGGAGAAAGCCGGTGGGCCCAACGCCATGATGTTCGGCATGGGAAAGAGCAATGCCAAGGTCTACGTCCAGTCCACAGAGGGCATCCACTTCGACGACGTGGCCGGGGAGGACGAGGCCAAGGAGAGCCTGGCGGAAATCGTGGACTACCTCCACAATCCCCAGAAATACACGGACGTAGGCGCCTCCATGCCAAAGGGCCTGCTGCTGGTGGGCCCTCCCGGCACCGGCAAGACCATGCTGGCCAAGGCCGTGGCCGGGGAGGCCGGCGTCCCCTTCTTCTCCATGTCCGGCTCCGAATTCGTGGAAATGTTCGTGGGCATGGGAGCTTCCAAGGTCCGCGACCTGTTCAAACAGGCCAAGGAGAAGGCCCCCTGCATCGTCTTCATCGACGAGATTGACGCCATCGGCAAAAAGCGGGACGGCCAGGTGGGCGGCAACGATGAACGGGAGCAGACCCTGAACCAGCTCCTCACGGAGATGGACGGCTTCGAGGGCAATAACGGCGTCATCATCCTGGCGGCCACCAACCGCCCCGAATCTCTGGACCCCGCCCTCACCAGGCCGGGCCGCTTCGACAGGCGGGTGCCCGTGGAGCTCCCTGACCTGGCGGGCCGGGAAGCCATCCTGAAAGTCCATGCCAGGAAGATCAAGCTGGCCGACGACGTGGACTTCCACACGATTGCCCGCATGGCCTCCGGCACCTCAGGAGCGGAGCTGGCCAACATCGTCAACGAAGCCGCCCTCCGGGCCGTGCGGAGCGGCCGCACCGTGGTCTGCCAGGCGGATCTGGAGGAGAGCATAGAGGTGGTCATCGCCGGATACCAGAAGAAGAACGCCATCCTCTCGGACGGGGAGAAAAAGGTGGTGGCCTACCACGAAATCGGCCACGCCCTGGTGGCGGCCATGCAGAGCCACTCTGCCCCGGTGCAGAAGATCACCATCATCCCCCGCACCTCCGGCGCCCTGGGCTACACCATGCAGGTGGAGGCAGGCGACAAGGTGCTCATGACCAGGCAGGAGATAGAGAACAAGATCGCCACCTTCACCGGAGGCCGCGCCGCGGAGGAAATCGTCTTCGGAGAGATTACCACCGGGGCCTCCAACGACATCGAACAGGCCACCAGGCTGGCCCGGGCCATGATCACCCGCTACGGCATGAGCGAGAAGTTCGACATGGTGGCCATGGAGACCGTCACCAACCAGTACCTGGGCGGGGACACGTCTCTAATATGCTCCGCGGACACCCAGAAGGACATCGACAGACAGGTGGTGGAGCTGGTGAAGGGGCAGCATGAGAAGGCCAGGAAGATATTGACGGAAAACCGTGCGAAATTGGACGAGCTGGCCGGGTTCCTCTATGAGAAGGAGACCATCACCGGGGAGGAGTTCATGGACATCCTGGGACGGAAAGGAAACGGAACACCGGAGCATCCAGGCAGCGGCGAACCTGGCCGCGGAGCGGATGGGGCGGACGCGTCTGACAGAAAAGGCGCCCGCGCAAATGCCGGTGCAGCTCTTCGGGGAAAGGACGGTGCTGACAAATGAAGAAATATTCCGGATTCGTATGGATGGAGCTGGCCGTGGGGGCGCTGCTGATATTGCTGGGCCTGTTTACCTTCCTGCGCCCCGGCAGCCTGCTGACGGGAATCGTGGCAATCTACGGCCTCATCGCGGTCATCACGGGAGTGGAGGATATCCTGATCTTCATCCGGCTGGAAAAATACACCGGCTTGGGGCCTTACGCATCCCTGATTTCCGGCATCCTGAGCGTGATGTGCGGCTGCATGCTCCTGCTATACCCGGGCGCGGGCAAGTGGATCATGTCCCTGCTGTTCCCCATCTGGTTCATGGCCCACTGCATCTCCCGGCTGGCCCATGCCTACATAATGCGGGCGGCAGGACGGAAATTCATCTACTATTTTTCGCTTGCCGTGAACATCGCAGGGGTGGTGCTGGGCTTTTTGATGTTCTTCAACCCCCTGCTCACCTTCATGACCATGCGTTTCATGGGATACGTGGTGGCCGTGTACCTGATTCTGCTGGGAATCGACAGCATCGCGGCAGCCCTGGGCAGGCGGGATTCCAGATAGGGCGGTTGCGGATAGGCCGGATAGGCCAGATGGATGAAAACGGATAGACTTTGCCGCAAGGGTATGCTATACTGAAAGCATCACGACAATATGTTCTTTTTCAACAGGAGGTAATATAATGCCTGGTATATCCAGCAGTACAGACGGCTTCAAATATCTGTGATTGTGTGAGGACAATGCCGGGATTGGAGGCAAGGAATACAAGGGTACTGTATTCAAGGCGGGTAAGGCTGATTTCTTCTCCGTCTTGCAGTATCCGACGTCGGTTCTGCATTATTTCCAATCCCGGAAATGACATTCCCGAAGCAGGAATAGGGATAGAGATTTTCAAAAGTATATTATTAAATGTAACGGTTAAATTGATTTCCCTAAATTGTAGGCTTCCTGTAATTGGGGTTTTCCGGCAATATCCCCCATAGCCATTACACCGCCGCAAAGCACTTTTCCAATGCTTTTCCAACCTAAATGTTTTTCAAGATGCTCATACCAATAAAGAGTTTCTTCAAAGCCGCAGCCCTCGGCTGCCATAATGAGAACACTTTCCTTTTTAGGGTTTCGATAATCAGGGTCACATTCCGCAACAGCAAATAAGCGGTCAAAGGCAGTTTTTAACTGTCCGCTGATAGTCCAGTAGTAAAGCGGTGTTGCAAGGACAACTATGTCCGCTTCCTTGTAAACAGGGTAGATTTTATCCATATCGTCTTTTTGGACGCAAGGGCTGTCCGGGTTTTTACCACCGCCAAAACAGCCTTTACATCCGTTTATGTTCATACCGTCAAGAAAAAACTCTGTCACGGTGTTCCCGGCTTCCTCTGCGCCTTTCTTAAATTCTGCCGTTAATGCCGCTGTATTTCCGGCTTTTCTTGGACTTCCATTGAGAATAATAATTTTTTTGCTCATAATTACCTCCTTAAATTGCATTGGCTAAATCAGTCGCTTTTTTGCAGCCCTCGGTTTTGTCTATATCGCCAAGATTCAATACCCCGGGAATTAAAACCTCGCCTGCCATTTTCCATTTATTGAATGCCGCCATACGCTCGATAGGAATACGGACGCCGTCCATGACGGACATATCATCTTCTTCACAACAGGTAATCAGCGCACATTCCTTTCCTGCAATATCCTTGCCGCCTACAACCATAGAAAAGATACGGTCAATGACACCTTTAATCTGCGCCGGGATAGAATACCAGTAGACAGGCATGGTAAATACGATAACGTCCGCTTCAAGAATGGCCGGTGCAATCGTGTTGAAGTCATCATCAAAAGTACAGGCTTTTCCAGTAGAAAAACAGGTTTCACACGCCCGGCAGCCGTCCGCTTTTTTAAATGCTGCGTCAAACCGTGTGACTGTGTGCCCCTTTGCCTCGGCTGCCTTGATGAAAGCGTCTGTCATAGCAAAACTATTCCCGTTTTTCCGGGGGCTGCCCGTTATTACAACTATTTTTTTGCTCATAAAATATGTCCTCCTGATTTTGCGAGATTGACTTTCTCTGCTTTTGATATTATAATCTTAGCAAGAATTAAGATAAAATCAAGTACGCACATATAAGTGCGATACTTACAACAAAGTTATATACTTACCTAAAGGAGAGCGTAAAATGAGTGAACGCTGCATTTCAAATGAATGTCTTGAAACAACGGGCTTCAGCTATACGTTGTCATTGATTAATGGCAAATATAAAATGACGATTTTATATACTTTAATGGAGTTCGGGGTCGTCCGTTTTAACGAAATGAAAAAATATATCAGCGAAATTTCGTATAAGACTTTAAGCTCCACTTTAAAAGAATTAGAAGCAGACCAATTAGTGCATAGAAAAGAATATCCACAAATACCGCCAAAGGTAGAGTATAGCTTAACAGAGCGCGGAAAATCTTTAATTCCTATTTTAGACGGAATGTGCGAATGGGGCGATAAGAACAGGTTATAAAAGAGAGGTTTTAAATGTGTGTGATTATAGTGAAATACCGGGGAATGACAGCCTTTCAATCATCATTCCCCGGCGTTATCCGCTGAATTTATAGCCGACACCTAACATGGTTTTTATGTAGAATAAAAGATTTGATTACCCTGCAGCGCCATATCAGCGGTAAGACTTTTCAAAAATTTCGGCGCAGTCCTCGTCTGTCATTTCGCAAGGGTTAAATTCAAACAGTCCGCCCTGCATGGAACGTGCGCCTTTTGCAAGCGTCATAGCTTCATCAGACGAAAAGCCAAAGTCGCTCATTTTCAAATCAGCTACGCCGCAGTCCTAAAGCCTTGATTTATGCGGGGGGCGGGGCAGTGGAAAGCAGGCAAAAGCGAGCCCGGGCGCCCTGAAGCCGGATGGGGCTGCGGGGGCCTGGGGGCGTGCTCATCGCGGGGCGGGAGCCTGTCTTCCGGGAAACGTCTCATACAGCCGCCGGTAGGCCTCCCGGCGGCTGCCCTCCAGGGCCTCTGCCAGCTTGCGCTCCACCGCCGGATCCTCCAGCCGTCCCGTCAGAAGCGGAGAGAACCGCTTCCCGCCCAGCCGGATGGCTTCCTGGACGGCTTCCGGGAAGGTTTTTTTCATGCCGGTGTACCGATGCGTGGTATAGGTGACATTGTCCAGCCAGTCCACGAGCCCGATGATGTCCACCATCTGCCTGCAGGGGCATTCCAGCCGGACGTAGGAATCAGGGTATCCCCCGGAGCCGTCATACCAGGCGTGATGCCCCAGGGCGACGGGGGCATAGGGGCGGGTGGAGGGCTGCCTGGACAGGCGGTCTTCCCCTATCTGGGTGTGCAGGCTGGCCAGCTCGTATTCTTCCTCGAACCATTGCCTGGCGGTCAGGGAGTACAGATTGGGGAAACTGATCTTGCCCATGTCGTGGAACAGGCCGGCTTTCATGGCGTAATCCGATACGGCATCCTCTTTTTGTCGGAAATCCGTTATTTCCCGGATGGAATCCATGTCGTCGAAGAAGCCGGGCTCCTCCTCCAGGACAATCCGGCAGAAAGCGGCTGCGGTCCTGCCCACGGTATGGGAATGGACATACATTTCCGGCAGAAAGCGCACCAGGAGCCTCTGCAGGAGGTCGCCGTAGGAGAGCCCGCTTCCGGTCTCCACGAACCCGATCGTCATCTGCCGCAGGGCAAAGAACAGGGTTTCGTTTTCGGCAGGCTGTGGAAAGCGCTCCACATAGTCGGTGGCGCGCCGGTAAAGGCTGTCCAGATATTCCCTGCGCTCCGGGACCTTCTCCGGATTCTCCTGCAGGAAATTGCAGTAGAACGCAGGAAGGGATATCATGGCGTAGATGCCATCCGCGGAGTAGTCGTCATCCTCCGCCCGGTCCATGAGAAGCTCCATCCTGCCCAGCAGGCCGTCCAGCGAATCCAGGCCGCAGTAATAGTTGATGGAATCATAGGAGAAGGAGATTCTGGCAGGGGGCCGTTCCCCACGCTCCTGGGCCTGGGCAAGCTGCTGTTGGTAGACGATATAGACCGATTCCATGACGGCGGCGATGTCCTGGGGGGTCATGGCCCGCTCCCTGCTGCGGGAGAGGCTGGCCACCATCTGCAGATGGGTCATGTAGATGTACCGGTTCCAGGGCAGCTCGGGAGCCTTTTCCTGATACTCTTTGTCCTGCATGATCTTCAGGGTGTATTTCACCATCTGGATCTTCTCGCTGGGGGATTTGAACTGCCCCAGGGCCACATTGGCCCTGGAGCGCAGGATGTACCCTTTTGTCCCGCTGTCCTCTATCTCGTCGAAATACTTCAGATAAGCGGCGGCCTCCATGAAGCACAGGCGCATTCTGGAGGTGTAGCCGTCCGCGGCGCTCTCCAGCCCCATGAGCTTGGTGCAGAGGCAGTTGTAGCCCATTCCCAGCCAGTATAGCTGGCGTATCATGTCATTCCGGCTCTTTTGCAGCCGGGACCTGCTCAGCAGCGCCCGGTAGATCTGGCGGAACAGTCCCACGTCCAGCTCGCTGCGGCCGTCGAACAGGGCTGCGGCGAATTCCTCCAGCTCCACGAGCTGGGCGGCCTCCGCTTCGAACAGGCGGTCCAGCAGAGGGAACAGATTCTCCCGCAGGAGGCTCATGTTCCGCGCCACGACCTGCTCCATCCTGGCCCGGCGCTGGCGCTGTCCCTCCAGATAGGCCTCGAAGCACGGCGCGTCCTGGCCCCTCTGCACGGACAGCAGGGAGATCTCTTTTAAGTTTGCGATATATTCTTCCTGATATGGCTGCATGGCTTAACCCTTTTCTTCCATGGAATGATTTTCATCCGTTTCCTTTAGCTGCCGATGCAGGATCTCCTGCAGCCGCTCCATGCTCACGGGCTTGGCCAGATGCTCGTTCATGCCGGCTTCCCTGGCGGTGCGGATGTCCTCCACGAAAGCGTTGGCGGTCATCGCCACGATCCAGACCTTCTCCGCGTCCGCCCTGGGCAGGGTGCGGATATGCATGGTGGCCTCGTATCCGTTCATGACAGGCATCTGGACATCCATGAAGATCAGGTCATAATAGCCCTCCGGGGAGGCCTGGAACTTTTCCAGGGCCATGGCTCCGTTGTCCGCCACCTCCGCGTGCACCCCGTTGCAGGAGAGCATCTCCAGGGCGATCTCCTGGTTCAGCTCATTGTCCTCCACCAGCAGCACATGACAGCGGCTGTAGTCCGCAATATTGGCGACAGAGTCGTCTTCGTGCTCCCTGCCGCTCTCCGTCAGCTTTGCCAGGGTGTCCAGCAGCCTGCTTTTGAACAGGGGGCAGGGTACGAAAGCGTTGACGCCTGCCCGGGTGGCGCGGTATTCCAGCTGCGCCCAGTCGGCTTCGGATATGAGCAGGATGGGGAAGTCCGGGCCTGCGGACTGCCGCACATGGGACGCCAGGTTCAGCACGGGCATATCCTCCAGCTCCTGGCCCAGGAACAGGGCGCAGGGCATGCGGCCCTCGCTCTGGGCCTGGGTCAGGCAGGCCACGGCGTCCAGGGCGCTCTTCACCCGGGTGAAAAGGATGCCCTCGCCCTCCAGGCATGCCGCCAGCTTTTCCGCCCTGCCGTCCATGCCTTCGGCTATGAGCACGGTCTTTCCCGCAAGCCTTTCATAGGAGCTGCGGGACTGGGGCATGGGAGTCAGGGGGAGCTGCACCCGGAAGCGGCTGCCGGCGCCTTCCTGGCTCTCCACCTCTATCCGGCCGCCCATGCGGTCTATCAGGCTCTTCACGATGGACATGCCAAGGCCTGTGCCCTCGATCTTGCTCATGGTGGAATTGTTGGCCCGCTCAAAGGGCAGGAAGATGCGGCTGAGGAATTCCTGGCTCATGCCCAGCCCATTGTCCTGGCAGACGAAATCCAGCCACAGTCTCTCCCCTTTCTCCCCGGCAGGGTCGGGGGCAGCGTACTGGGAGATGGAGACCAGGATTTCGCCCTGGTCCGGGGTATATTTGATGGCGTTTCCGATGATGTTGACCAGGATTTGGCGCAGCCGCAGGGAATCGCCGCAGAGATTTTCTTCCCGGATCAGGCCGATATCCAGCCTCAGCACATGGCCCTTCTGCGCCGCCTGGGGGCGCACGATGACGGCCACATCGTGGATCAGGTCCGCCAGGGAGAACAGCTCGTCGTTCAGGCTCATCCGCCCGCTGTCGATCCGGGAGATGTCCAGCACATCGTTCACCAGGCTCATGAGGTGGGAGGAGGCGGTCTGTATCTTGCGCAGGCAGTCCTGTACCCTGGCCTTTTCGTCGATGTGGGACAGGGCGATGGAGGTCATGCCGGCGATGGCGTTCATGGGGGTGCGGATGTCGTGGGACATGTTGGAGAGGAAGACGCTCTTGGCCTGGTTCGCCGCCTCCGCGGCGCTCAGGGCCTCCTCCAGCTGCTGATTCATCCGTATCAGCTCGGCCTCGCTCCGGAGGCGGCTGTCCCTGCTGTTGAGGATCCACAGCGTATGCTCCGCGTCCAGCGCTACCGGAGCGCTGTCCAGATAGGAGGGGGACGGCTTCGGGGCGGCGGTGCCTAACAGCTCCTCCGCGGATATGCCGATCAGGTCGCAGGCGGCCTGGTCCGCATACAGAATCCGGAAGGGCCTGTCCGGGCCTGATTCTACGATAAGATATCCTTTTTGGGCGTCCGCGCCGACTTTCTTTTCCGTCTCCATCCCTGTGCTCCTTTTCATGGCTCTTTGAAAATTCGTTTCTTTCTTTTTTATGTTTTCATTGTACGGTTCCGGGGGTATTTTGTCAACGTTCTTTGTGGGGGGAGGAAGGATATTTTGCATGGTTGCCATTGCCGGGAGAATACGGTATACTGGAGGACATAGCTGGAATGCGAAAGGGGAAGCCTTATGCTGAATATCTACTATGGCGAGATGCAGGGAGCGGTATACAATACCGCGTCTTATTTTAAATATGATTACGAAGATGAATGGATTGTGGATTCCTTTGTAAAAGAGATGATTCTGGATGTGGACAAGTCTGTGGTTATCGACAGCGGAGTGATCGACAGCCCGGTTCTTGGCAAGATACCGCCGCTGACATTGTCCGGCGGCGTGAAGACATTGATTTTGGTTAAGTTCAACAGGGAAAAAGTCTTTAACGCGTCAACCTGCGGCGACAATTGCGCCAAATGGCTGCTGAGGATAGCCCGGGAGGAGGACCGGACAATCAATCTCCGCCATCTGATGGATTTCGGGGAGGAACCGTTCACAGTCCGAATCCTGAATACCGGCCAGATAGTGCATTCCATGAAGGAGCTGGTGCCGATTGCAGGTGAATTCGTATAAGGGGGAGGGAATAGATGAAGGGCAGGCATAAAGTCATTGTTGCTACAAAGCGCCTCCGCTACGAATTCGAGGTGAAGCGGAACCTTACGGTCATCCGAGGGGACAGTGCTACTGGAAAGACTACACTTGTGGATATGATCCAGGAACATGTGAACAATCCTGCGGGGAGTCCCGTGGAGCTGCACTGCGACAAGGCCTGTCAGGTGCTGTCCGGAATCCTCTGGAAGGAACAACTGTCCGGAATCAGGGACAGTATCGTGTTCATTGACGAGGGAAATGAATTCGTAAAGTCAGATGATTTTGCAAGGGAGATTCGGCTGACGGATAATTATTATGTGATTGTATCCAGAGAGAGCCTGTCGGCGCTCCCCTACAGTGTTGAGGAAATCTATGGAATCCGCACTTCCGGAAAATATGGGGCATTGAAGCAATGCTACCATGAATTTTACCGCATTTACAGGATGGAGGGATTGGGGGCTGAGGTAAGGCCGGAAATAGTGGTCACGGAAGATTCTCTTGATTGCGGACGGCGCGGCATTCGGCCCGGAAATAGACAGGGTCATGAAGCTTATGGGGGACAGGGAGAACGCGGCATTATATCTGCCGGAATCCTTTGAATGGTTAATTTTATCCGCAGGCGTCCTGAAAGGCAGGGACATTGAGAGCAGGTTGGACAGAACCTTTGACTATGTGGAGAGCAGGGACTTTTTTAGCTGGGAGCGATATTTTACCGCGCTGCTGATTGAGGAATCAAAGGATACTTATTTTGCATATTCAAAAAAGGTACTGAACCAAAGCTATTTGAATGGAAACATAAAGACAGCAATTCTGAATCAGATGGAAAAAATCAAATTTGATTGGAAAAGCTGCCATTGACCTGTTCCTTCTACAGCCCCTTGCGGTATTCCCGGGGCGTGGTGCCATAATAGCCCCGGAAGGCGGCAGAGAAATGTTCCGGGGAGGAGTATCCCAGCTCTTCCGAGATGGACGCCATGTTTTTGGACTTATCGGCGAGCAGAAGGGCGGCGGCTGACATTTTGGCCTCCGCCTTTTTCTGCTGGTAGGATTTGCCGTAGTATTCCAGCAGGAGCCTCTGGGTCTGCCTGGGACTGCGCCCAAGCCTTTTTGCCAGCTCCTCCAGGGACAGGTTGCGGTACTCATAGAGGAAATACTCTTCTATGATGACGGAGGTCAGGTCGGTGAGGCTGCTCTGGGCCGGGACAGTGTGGCCCGGGCGGGCGCTCTGATAGTTGCGGACGATGTAGATCAGCAGTTGGGACAGCAGGAGCCTGGCCTGGTCCAGGTAACCGATGGGGCGGCGCTCCAGTTCACCGGCAAGCTGGTGCATGAGGCTGTGGATGCCCTGGGTATCCGCCCCGAACCAGAAGGGAGTGGCGGTGAAGCTGTCCATCACGGGAGCGTCTTCCTTGCGCCTGGCGTTTTCCTTTATCTTCAGATAGACGCAGTATTCCAGCATGGGCTCCTGGGGCCTGGGGGCCTGCGCATGCTCCACATGGGGGCCGGTGACGAAGAGAGTGTTCGGCCCGATGTCAAAAATGTGACCGTCAGCCGTCAGCTTTCCGTATCCCGAGGGGATGTAATGGATCTCATAGCTGCCGCTTCCGTGGCTGTGGGAGGGGATGGTGCGCAGGAAGCGCTCGCAGGTCATATTGACGGCCTGGACAGGGATGCCCTCCAGGGAAAACGAGAGGTTCAGGTTCAGACGGTTTGGGTTCATGGGGAAGGTCTCCTTTCTGTGGAGCACGGATTCATGGAGCTGCAGGTTCCGGGCAGGGCAGGGGCGCCGGCCCCTGTGAACATCATAACATAAAAAAGATACAAAAACACGACATTTTTATAAAAAAGACGGCAGATATCCCGCTTAAAAACAGGCTCCGCTTCGTATATAATCAGGGTAGGAACAAAGTACGGATCAACGGGGCGATATGCCTACTATGGATCAGCAGGCGATAGGCTTGCGGAAAGCGAGGGAGAGCATGGCTGTAAAAATGTTGATGAAGGGGGCAGTGCTGCCCGGCGACAGCACGGTGGAACTGAAGGATTTCGAGGTGCCCACGCCGGGGCATGGACAGGTGCTGGTGCAGACCAAAGCCACCACTATCTGCGGCAGCGACATCCGCTGCATCTACAGGGAGCACACGGGAAAAGGGCCCGAGGGGTACATCCCCGGCATGGTGGCGGGCCACGAGCCCTGCGGCGTCATCGTGGAGGAGGGGGAAGGCCTGAAGCGCTTCAAGAAGGGCGACAGGGTCATCGTGTACCATATCTCCGGCTGCGGAGTCTGTAACGACTGCCGGAGGGGCTATTACATATCCTGCAAGAGCAGATTCCGCCAGGCCTACGGCTGGCAGCGCAACGGTGGCATGGCCCCCTATATCCTGGCGGAGGAGAAGGACCTCATCGAGCTGCCCGACGAGCTGACCTACAAGGACGGGGCCCAGGTGGCCTGCGGTTTCGGCACGGTCTACGAGGCCATCGAGAAGATTGGCATCTGCGGCAACGATTGCGTCTTGGTGACGGGGCTGGGGCCTGTGGGCCTGGCGGCGCTGATGCTGGCCAAGGCCATGGGGGCCAACCGGCTGATCGGGGTGGAGATGAACGAATACCGCATCGAGCTGGCGAAGAAGCTGGGCCTGGCGGACTATGTGTTCAAGCCCGGCGAGGACGCCCTGGAGGAGATCCTGGCCGTCACGGGAGGCAGGGGCGTGGAGCGGGCCATCGATGCCTCCGCCAATGACGCGGGCAGGCAGCTTGCCATCCGGGCCACCAGGGAGTGGGGCAAGATTGCTTTCGTAGGGGAGGGAGGCACCTGCACCTTCAATCCCAGCCCGGACATCATCCACGGGCAGAAGACCATCTACGGCTCCTGGGTGACGTCGCTGTGGAAGATGGAGGAGCTGGTGGAGCGCCTGGTGCGCTGGGGCATCCATCCGGAGGATCTGATTACCCATGAATTTCCTATCGAAAAAGCGTCTGAAGCTTATCGGCTGATGGCGGAAGGGCAGTGCGGCAAGGTGGCGGTGACGTTTCCGGAGTAGGTTCTCCGGTAATGCAGGGCAGTGGGAGGTTCGCGGGAGCAGACGGGGCGGATCAGGCTGCCCAGGATATGGACTGACATGTCTGCTGAGGGGAATGGAAGCAGACATGTGATTTCGATTACATAGTTTTGGAAAGAGGGATATGGATATGGCAAACGAAATAGAACAGGGCAGAATCCCCACAGTGACACTCCGGGGCGGGGAACGGATTCCCTGCCTGGGGCTGGGGACCTTCGGCTCGGACAAGTACGGCCCGGAGGAAATCGCCGGGGCCGTATACGGCGCAGTGAGATACGGTTATCGGTTCATCGACTGCGCGGCAGTGTATCAGAACGAGGACAGGATAGGACAGGCCCTGGGCCGCCTTTTTTCGGAGGGCGCAGTGGAGCGCAGGGAGCTTTTCATCACTTCCAAGGTGTGGAACGACATGCACGGTGCGGGGCAGGTGATGGCGTCCTGTAAAAAGAGCCTGGCGGACCTGGGACTGGACTATCTGGATCTGTACTTCGTCCACTGGCCCTTCCCCAACTACCATGCGCCGGGCTGCGCAGGGGATTCCAGGAACCCGGACTCCAGGCCCTTTTCGGTGGAGGAGTTCATGGCCACCTGGCGGCAGTGCGAGGAGCTGGTGGACAAAGGCCTGGTGCGCTACATCGGCATGAGCAACATGACCGTGCCGAAGCTGGAGGCAGTGCTGCCCCTGTGCCGCATACAGCCGGCGGCCCTGGAGATGGAGCTGCATCCGTCCTTCCAGCAGCCGGAGCTCTTCGCCTATGCGCGGGAGCATGGCATCCTGCCCATCGGCTACTGCCCCATCGGCTCCCCCTCCAGGCCGGAGCGGGACAGGACGGCCCAGGACGTGGCGGACGGGGAGCTGCCCGCAGTGGCCCGGGCGGCAAAAGCCCATGGGGTGCACCCCGCATTGATCTGCCTGAAATGGGCTGTGCAGCGGGGGCAGGTGCCCATCCCCTTCTCCGTGAAGCCCGACCAGTACGAGGCGAACCTGAGGTGTGCCACGGAGGACCCACTGACGGAGGAAGAGATGGAGGCCATCGCCGGAGAGGACAGGAACTGCCGCCTGATCAAGGGCCAGGTGTTCCTCTGGGAAGGGGCCGGGGGCTGGGAGGATCTGTGGGATCCGGAGGGCGCGACCTGGGCGTGAGGCGAGCGGCAGAACCGCATCCTGTACGATATTGAGCCAGTGAAAGGAGAACAGCCATGTATGATATGAAAAAATACCTGGACACAATAGAAGACGTCATCGCCAAAGGCCCCTATCAGGCCACCTGGGAATCCCTGTCCCGGTACAGCGTGCCTGAATGGTACAAAAATGCCAAATTCGGCATTTTCATCCATTGGGGGATCTACAGCGTTCCTGCTTTCGGCAACGAGTGGTACTCCCGGAACATGTACGTGAAGGATTCCCCGGAGTACAAGCACCATGTGGAGACCTACGGGAAGCATACGGAGTTCGGCTACAAGGACTTCATCCCCATGTTCACGGCGGAGAAATTCGACCCGGACGCCTGGGCGGAGCTGTTCGCACAGGCCGGGGCCAGGTACGTAGTGCCCGTGGCGGAGCACCACGATGGCTTCCAGATGTACGAGAGCCAGATTTCCCGCTGGAATGCCGCCGAAATGGGGCCAAAGCGGGACGTGCTTGGGCAGTTGGAGGAAAGCTGTCGAAGGAAGGGGATGGAAGTGGGCGCGTCCAGCCACCGGGTGGAGCATTGGTTCTTCATGGGGCACGGCAGGGAATATGACAGTGATGTCAGTGAGCCCATGGAGAGAGGGGATTTCTACTGGCCCGCCATGCCGGAGCCGGAGAGCCTCCAGGATCTGTACAGCGAGCCTGTGCCCACAGAGGAATTCCTCCAGGACTGGCTGGTGCGGTGCTGTGAGATCGTGGATAAGTACCGTCCGAAGATCGTCTATTTCGACTGGTGGATACAACACAGCGCGGTGCGCCCCTATCTGCGGAAATTTGCGGCTTATTATTATAACCGGGCAGCCCAGTGGGGCAGCGATGCCGTAATCAATTACAAGCATGACGCTTTCCTGTTCGGTACTGCGGTGCCGGATGTGGAGCGGGGGCAGTTCGCGGATATCAAACCCTATTTCTGGCAGACGGATACCGCCATTGCCCTGAATTCCTGGGGTTATACGGAGCACAACGACTTCCGCCCCGCGCAGGACATCCTCTGCGACCTGGTGGACATCGTGTCGAAGAACGGCTGCCTGCTGCTGAACTTGGGGCCTAAGCCCGACGGCACCATCACGGAGGAGGACAGGGCCGTCCTGCTGAAAATCGGAGAGTGGCTGAAAACCAACGGCGAGGCGATCTATGGCTCCCGGGTTTGGCGCAGATACGGGGAAGGGCCTACGCAGGTAGTGGACGGCCAGTTCTCCGACAGCATCAAAAAGAACTTTACGTCCCGGGATTTCCGGTTTACCACGGCGGAGGGATATCTGTACGCCATTGCCATGAAATGCAGCGGGGACGGCGAATACTGCATCCGCTCCCTGGGAATCCAGGACGCCTCCAGACAGGCGAATTTCCACGGAATCATCCGGGATGTGGAAGTCCTGGGCTGCGGGGAGAAGCCTCAGTGGAGCAGGGATGAGGAGGGGCTGCACATCAGGAGCGGATATGTGAGCGACAGCCCTGTGGTCTTCAGGCTGGAGCTGGAGTAAAAAGCAGGCGGATGCCTCCAGCTCATCGGCTGGAAAGCAGGAGATATGAAAAAGGCGGGGAAATAGGCGCATATGCGCCTATTTCCTCGCCAACGTAGCCCAAAAGGTGGGCACCCCATGCTCATGCAGAAAACCGCTGCCATTGGTGTCCTCATACAGATCCACCAGTTGGAATCCCGCCTGGATCTGCCCACGGATCTGTTCCTCCAGGGTATGGGAGAACTGTATGCCGTCATCGTTTTTTTCCAGTAAGGCCATAAGCGCCTGGTCGCGGAGGGGATTGAAGGGCAGGGAGTAACGGATCTCCCGCTCGCCCTCATCCTCGTCAAAGAGGAAATTCACCCCATTGTCCAGCCCGGCCATCAATAGCCCGCCCGGCCTCAGGATGCGGTGGCATTCCCGCCAGACATGCATCACGTCCTCGATATAGCAGTTCGACACCGGATGGAAGATCAGGTCAAAGGACTGGTCCGCAAAGGGAAGGGGCCTGGTCATGTCCCCGCGGATGGCCTGGATCTCATATCCTTCCCGGCGGGCTACCATGAGTTCGCTCTCAATCTGGCGGGGGGAATTGTCCAGCACGGTGCAGTTTGCGCCCAGAGCGGCGAAGATGGGCATCTGCTGTCCGCCGCCGGAGGCCAGCCCCAGGACATCCGCGCCGGAGAGGGCGGGATACCAGCTCTTTGGCACCGGTTTGGTGGGGGTCAGCACCATGCTCCATTCTCCCCGGAGGGCAGCGGCATACTGCTCATGGGAGATGGGGATGCCCCATTCCCATCCTTCTTCTACCCATCTATCGATAGTTTCTGCATTGATTTCCGTATAATTCATGTGAGTACCTCCCTCTGTGGAGCCTTGCTGAAAAAGGCTCTTCTATGAAAGGGATTATACAGAAGGAAGAAGCGGATGTCAACAAGGCTGAGGTCTTTCATCTGGCGAGCTCCATGATACCATTCTTCCATGTTCCATCTCATATACCGTATCGCACAAAACCGCTATATCTTCTTTATTATGGCTGGCAAGTATGACGGTTTTTCCTTCTTTCTTTAAGCCCAGAAGAATTTCCCGCACATCGCTTACCCCCTGGCTGTCAAGCCCGTTCATCGGTTCATCCAGAATCAAAATATCCGGGTCTTCCATGATGGCCTGGGCAATACCGAGCCTCTGCCTCATACCAAGCGAATATTTTCCGACTTTTTTGCGGCTGTCGGGATCTAAGCCCACCCGTTCCATGCTTTCCCTGATCTGTCCCCTGCCTATCAATTTACGGATAGATGCCAGATATTCCAGATTTTTGTATCCTGTATATCTGCTTAAGAAACCGGGATTTTCAATAATGATTCCCATGTTGTCCGCAAAATCTATATCTTTTCCGATTTCCTTTTCCCCCACCACAACCCTCCCGGAGGTGGGCTTTAAATATCCAATCATGGTTTTGAACAAAACAGTCTTACCCGAACCGTTCCTGCCTATGATTCCATAGATTTTTCCGCTTTCAAAACTGATATTGATGCGGTCAAGCGCAACCACATCGCCGAATCTTTTTGTTACATTCTCTACACGGATACATTCTGCCATAGCTGCAATCCTTTCCTTCTTTATACAAAATCTGTCCCTTTTTTCAGATATTTTCGTCCGATCAAAAAGCCCGCTGCCGGCAAAACAGCTTCCGCCGCAATGACCGGACCCGCCGGAAAGCCCTCTGTTCCATATAAGCTGCTTTGCAGATACATGCCCCACATTCCATACATCACGTGGGAAACTGCATGAAACTGACAGCCGATGATGAATGTCACGCCCTCCAACAGGAACAATGTCCCCGGGGCAAAGCGCCTGACAGGAAACAAATCCAGCAATACGAACAATGCCGCCATGCTGACACTGTGGAACAGCCATAGAATGATGATTTTGGCAAGCAGCTGTGGGGAAAGCAAAGATATGTTCCCCATGGCAATGTCCCAGCTCAAAACAAGGAGCAAGAACAGAAACGTTGTCCTTATGCCGGATAACAGCCCCTTTCCAAAACGCCTTTTCCACCAGCCCTCCACTGTTCTGTAACGATACAGCGACAGCGCTTCCAGCTTCCTGTCCCTTTCTGCATAGATTCCCGCCGCAAGCAGGAAGGCGCCGATCGACAGAAGCCACCATCCCAACGGAACGAGCGGTATGGCGCCGAAGCAATCGGAGGGCACTCCCGCAAACAGCCTGATAAACATACTTTCCCGCACTATCCCTCCACCTCCGTTCCCGAGTCGAACGAAACTCTGCTGACGAAAAAAGAGGATAATGCCGTCAAAACGAGAATCATTGACAAAAATAAAGCTGCTGATTGTAGATAAGACAGCGATCCGTCTATGAAATTTCCCGGAATCGCCCTTGCGAAAAGGGAAGTTTCCGTATGGCCATCCATCATTCGTAAATATCCGGCCAGATGTACCCCCATTACAGCCGCCATTCCTGCAATCCCCGAAAACAGCAATGCAAAAACATATAAAAGCGCTCCCAGAAAGGCAAGATACAGATAAAAAAATAAAAACGTCACTGCAAATGCCTGTGGAACCGACATGGCCTTCATCATCGAAAGATACGGGAAAGTAATATTATATTCGACGCCGATATTGTTTCCGGCATCAAGCGCCAGAGCGTATACCGGACTGCTCCACATATCCCCTGCGAACCCCAAAAAACTGCTGACGATGATGCTGAATGCCGCCATGGCCCCGGCATAGAGAAATGCCTGCATGAATATATAAAAGAGCATTCCCATATTCCAGCGCTTTCTGCCGCACCGGTACAGAAGCAGATAGAGATTCCCTTTTATGAACGGAGCGTCCGCCACTACCAAAAGCCACCCTAAGACTAAAAACAGCATATTCACATAATGCTGCTCAACCACGCAGAAGGTCTCCAGTATGTTGACTGGCTCCCCTGTGTCAGCCGCATACCGCAGGAAACCGGCCATCCAATAGCCCATGATCGCAAAGCCCAGAAGATATCCCATGAAGACCCTGCCGCGCTCCTGCTGGAACATTCCCTTTATGATTACGGCAAAGCTACCCATTCCCATACCTCCTTACAAGTCCCGCCATAATGACGATCGACACAATCATGATATAGACACATTCCACTCCTGCGGCCAGAGGGTAACTGCCTACATCATCTCCCCTGAGGAGTCTGATCGGATTCAGCCATACAATCCCGTCCAGCCCGATCCACATGGATTCGTATAGGACAAAGGGCGCAATCAGGGCGACATAGCGGTTCGGAATCCATACTGCAAACAGAAATCCCACAAGCGCCCACACGCATCCAAACAAAAAACCAAGAACGGTTTTCCACACCCCAATGTACCAATCCCCATATTTCATGAGATAGGTAAGCATGATCGTCCCGTCCAGCAATCCCTTGTCCGAATCCTGCGGCACGCCCGGAACACCAAGCGTATAAGCCATGATGCAGGCTGCTGCAATCGGAACTGCCAACATAACGCCTCCGGACAATGCAACGCTGCATATCCGGATTCCCCCAAAGCGCACCGGATGCATCCTTGAAAAAATCATGCGGTAATACCCGCTCTGATATTCTTCACAGAAGCTGGTCGCATAAGCCAGTACGGGAAAGACGGCCGCAAAAGGCCCGAACCCCGAAGCACCGAACACATTGTACAAAATATAATAACTGCTCCGTGTACGTTCCGGCGGCGTTCCCATCGCTACCGCAGCCAGCAAAAGCGCCGACACAGCAGCCATCCCGGCAAAGAAGCCCACATTCAGGAAACTCCTCTTCATATCCTTCCCAAAAAATCCGTTCATTTTATTCCGCCTTTATCATTTTTCCCGTCACGGCATCCAGATAGATATTCCATGCCGCACCTATGCCAGCCGCTTCCTGCCATGCTTTGTCACCGGTCTCCAGCGCCATTTCCATTTCGTGCAAGGGAATGTAGATATGCCATGCCGGCGTCAGGATCATCTCCGATTCCTGAAGGGTTGGATAATATACAAGCTCTGCCTGTGTCAGCTTTGCCTCAGAGTTTCCACAGAGCGTATTGTTTTCCAGATATTTTTCCAAAATGTCCGTTACCTGTGGAAATGTCAGGACATTTCCGGTTTCGGACCGCTCCGTGATATTGCCGCAGTAATTCTCCAGATTCATTGTCGCCATGCCATCCTCCGTAATCCATGCGGTTCCTCTCGGCTGAACCTCCCCAAGCACAATCTGGCCAAACTCTGACGCCACGCCAATGGTTTCGTAGGAAGGCGTAAATAGCAGCTCATAAAACGCGGTTCCGTCAAGCTCATAATACAAAGCCCTGGAAATACATATTTCCGTAATGTCCAGAACTGCCAGCTTCTCCAGAAGAATATCCCTGGCACGGGAAACAGGAAATTTTACAGAAATTTCCTCGCTGCCTTTGGTGACATCCGTTTCCGGAGCCTTTTTGTAAATCGCATCGCAATTCTTCTTCAATGCTTCATCCACATAGCTTACACATGTATTCCTTGCAAAGGATGCCACCTTCTGCCCATCTGATAGAACCAAGAGGGAATCATCACCAAAATTCAGCCATTCAACCGGCCTGTCCTCTTCCTTCATTTCACTTGACTCTTTTTCTGCCAGCGCCAGATACTCCCCGGTGATGTCCTGCACATTTCTGCCCTCGCTGTCAAGCAGTTCCTTCAGCTTCTCCGCATCCCAATCGTCCCGCTCCCGCAAAGTCAACGTCTGCACTGTCTGTGGCGTTACAGGAACCTTCGCGCAGATCCGGATACCGTTTTCCTCCGTTCCGACCAGGCCCTCATAATGTTCGCCCTGTTCTGCTCCGTTTGTGCCTGCCATATTTTTAGCGGTCTCGTCAGCCGCGATATTCTCCACCTCGCCTTCCAGAGAGCTTTTTGCGTGGTAGACATCGCTGTCTGCAGATGCTTCCGGCGCTTTCCGACATCCCGTCAGGACACATATCCCTAATACTCCTGTTATCAGTACGCTTAAAAATCTTTTTTTCATTTCACATGCCTCCTGTCAATCCCCTGTAGGGGTTATGATATGGATGATACATGATTTTTCCTGTTTTTTTTCATTCCGGCGAAATTCCACCACATTTTTTCCGAAATCGGCCTGAAAAGAATCTTTATCAAAAAGCTGCCATGAACATATGACAGGTTTTTTAATGTTCACAGGTTTTTCATGTACAGCACGATTTCTGTCTCCATATGATCGTCTTTACAATGCATTTCCATATCGCCATGATATTTTTCCACGATTCTCTGGACGTTTGTAAGCCCTATACCATGCCCTGCAAAAGACTTCTCTGACAGTCTGTGTATTTCGCATACGCCTTCGGGAATCCCCCTGCAGCTATTCAGCATATACAGAAACAAAACGCCATTCTCCATCCGGATGCTGAATTTCAATAGGCGCTCGTCTGTCTGAATGGATGCCGCTATGGCATTGTCCAGAAGATTTCCAACGATTACATTGAAATCGAAAGAGTGCAGATTCATCTTCTCCGGAAGCACAATATCCGTTTCCACCTTTTTTAAATCTTCCTTTGCCCTTTGCAGCTTGAAGTTCAACAGGCTGTCCAAGGCTTCATTCCCTGTATAAATATGTTCTGAAGGATTCTTCATAAATTCCTGCATGGAATCAAGATATTCCATCACTTTTTCCGGATCCTCCGCCAATCCCTGAAGCGCCAGCACATGGTTTTTCATATCATGCCTTAATGCTCTGATACGGCTTTGGGACTCTTTCATGAGCTGGAATTGGTTCTGATAAGCAATTGTCTGCTGTTTATAAATATCCTGTTCCCTCAGCTGTATATAATTTTTAAGCAGAATATGATACAGATAAAACACGCACAGATTAAGCGCCAAAACCGCCACGCACACATATACTGCGATCCATCTGCCGATGCTCCCACACATCAGCCCACAAAATACCGTCAGGCTTAACAGGGGGATTGCAGACAGCAAACACATCTGTTTTTTATCAAGTGTTTTTTCCCTGCTTCCTCTCGGGTCTGGAATATGACAGACAACCGCCGCGCAGATCAGCAGGAGCAAGGCAGAAACCGCGCTCTGCTGCATTCTGATCATCTCTGAACCGGCAAAGGATACAGCCGCCCCGCTGCCTGTATCCAGGCAGAAATAGACCATGGAAATCCATATCTTTTTCTCCCATGCGCCGCGGTAAAGACAGGTCACGCCAATGATGCTTGCCAAATTACACATTTCATAGAAAAGCGACAAATGAAATACGCTGTAGGCGGCTGTTGTCAACAGATAGTGTCCCGCAAAGACGGTTTTCCATATGAGCCTGTTCCTAGCCTCTGAAGACAGAAAAGTATCCAGGACCTTTTTCAACAGCGCCGTGCGCAAAATGCCTACGATTAGAATAATTGGTAATTCATATCCTATTTTATGATACATTGAACAGTTTCCCCTTTAAATATTGTTTGATTTTTGCTCTGACTTCTTTCCTGTAGGGTTTGCTGATGCTCAGGACATCACCATTCATCATTTTTACGCTTTCATAGGAATATTCGCGCACATATTCCTGATGTATCACATAGGACTGATGTATCATCAGAAAACCTGCCGGAAGCTGCTCCAGGACATTTTTCAGCTTCCCATAGAATTCCTCCTGTCCATCCTTTTTTATCATCAAAATCTTTTTGTCCATACTCATAAAATATAATATTTCCTTTACTGAAACACGAAAAATCTGGCTTCCCTTTTGATATTCAAAGCAGCTTTCCGCATGCTTTTTCCTTTTCATGCTTCTTTCAAGCACTTCTTTAAGCCGGGCAGCGGAGATTGGCTTTACAAGAAAGTCCAATGGCTGCATCTTGAAAAGCTCCATGGCGTAACCCTGCTTTGAGGAAATATAGACAATATGGGTATCTGTATCCTCCATCTCGTCACGGATAAAGGCGCCTATATCAATGCCGTTTTTTCCTAACAATTCAATATCAAGAAAAAGGATGTCCAATGCAACCCCTTTTTTCAGATCGCGCTCCAAAGTCTCACCGCAATACCATACCTCTATTTCAAATTTTACTAAGAATTCTGCCGATAGCGCTTGAATCTGTTCCTCCAGCAAGGAACACAAAACTTTATCATCATCACATATTCCGACTCTGTACATACTATCCCTGCTCCTTTCGACAATGTCGTTTCTATTGTACTTTACCTTTAACGTGCTATCAAGGTTCGGCGCTGTGAAAAACAAATTTTTCTCAAAAGATATTGAAATATCCGTATGACAAGAGGGAGGGGTGATGGTATAATGGTGCTGGCATCGCATGACAAACGAAGGGGATAATCCATGGTAAACAGACAGTTGGAAATGGTTTATATCTTAATGAATAAAGGCAGCGTGACAGCGGAGGAGCTGGCGGAGCATTTCGAGGTGTCCACGCGCACCGTCTACCGGGACATCGACAGCCTGTCCATGGCCGGAATCCCGGTCTATGCCAACAGGGGCAAAGGGGGAGGCATCCGTCTGATGGAGCATTTCGTCCTGGACAGACGATTGCTGTCCAAGGAGGAGCAGGGATGGATTCTGGCCGCCCTGGCCAGCCTGCGGGAGACCGGGGCGTCCCAGGACGACAGGACGCTGGAAAAGCTGGAGACTTTCTTCAAGGCAGAGCCTCTGGACTGGGTGGCCATCGACTTCTCCGACTGGAGCGGCAGGCGGGGGGGACTGTTCGGGCAGATCAAGGAAGCCATCCTGGGGCGGCATGTGATAGCGTTTGATTATTACGGGCAGTACGGGGACATGATGCGCCGGGAAGCGGAGCCGGTTCAGCTGCTTTTCAAGGAATATACATGGTATGTGAGGGCTTACTGCCGGATTCGGGGTGCCATGCGGCTCTTTAAGGTGCTGCGGATGAAGCGGGTGGAGGTACTGGAGGAAAGCTTCGAATTGGGGCAGCGGCACCGGATGGAAGAAGAGCATTCCATGGAAGAAAAGCATTCTATGGAAGAAGAGCATTCCATGGAGAAATCCCAGGGAGGGCCGGAACCGCCCACGGAAGCAGGCAAATCAGGTGTGCCGGGAGAAGTCGTCCTCCGCATAGACGGAAAAGAGGCATACCGGGTCTACGACAGATTCGAGGAGGATGAGATCACGGTGCTGCCCCAGGGGGATTTCGAGATACGGATGTGTTGCCTGGTGGACGACTGGGTCTACGGGCTGATTCTGTCTTTCGGGCCATCCGCCAGAGTGCTGGGGCCGGACTGGGTAAGGCAAGAGCTGGCGACAAGAATCCGGCGGATGGGACAAATCTATGAATGCTGACGCTATCTGGCAATGAGGACCACATTGGCGAACCATTCCCCGGGGCAGGGAATCAGGTCGCCCTCCACACCCTCCGCAATCCCCTCATAGATGATTTTTTCGCGGACTGTGCTGAAATATGCTTTATGGATTGCCAGCAGTTCATTGCGGATATACGTTTTCTCGCCGCCTTCCATATGATTTTCAGCCAGGAACTTAGCAGCCCGTTTCGCGCCTTCCGCGTTCTCGTCCATAAACACGGAGGAGTTGATGAGGGGCGCATCGTCCTTCAACACCCGGGCCGCATCCCGGATGCCTTTTTCCATCAGGTCTGCCATATTCGTGAAGCCCACATAAGTGCAGGCCATGTCGATGCTGCGCTCCCGGAGCGGGAGATTCGTGGCGTCGCAGGCGATATAATTCACTTTCACATGGGGATTGATCTGCCTGAACCGGATTCGGTCATACCTTAATATGTGAAAGCTCAAATCCGTGGAAATGATATCCACATTTTCATCGGCATTCTTCAGCAATTCCCGTAAAAGCACGCCCCTGCCGGAGGCCACATCCAGCAAAAAGCCCGATTTCAGCTTGGCGGCTTCCTCCACGATGCCGTCAAGGAAGTCCTTTTCAATCTTCCTCTGGCTGTCTGATTTCTGCGCTTCCAGCTTTTGGTCGAAGGCATCATAGCCATCTTTGTCAATATATTCGGTCCAGGTATTGAGGGCATCCTGTTCCTGTGACTGAAAGTCGAGGATTCCCTCGCGGATGGAAAAGGCATGTCCGTTTCCACAGACGATTTTTCCCTCAACGATTTCATCCTGTTCCATCCGGCTTTCCGTAAGCCTGAAACCCGCTCCGCACTGGGGGCAGCATAATATAGGTAAGATATTCGCGTACATTTCCCGTGTCCTTTCCTTAAACGATTGCCTGTCAGGGCTGTTTCACCAGTATAACATGAATGCGGGCAGAAAGGCAACCAGGACAAGTTTATTTCGGATTGTTCGGATTGATGTTTCAGGGGTTCTATGATAAAGTTTATGTGAGCGCTGGCCTATAGAGGCAAAGAGCGCAAAAAATGACAGAAAGCATGGAGGGTTAAAAATATGTTCAGAGAACTTCGCAGAAAAAGACAGGAGCTGCCGCTCCAAGAAAGCATCGACATCCTGATGAAAGGGACATCGGGGGTTCTGGCCCTGTCCGGCGATGAAGGCTATCCTTACGCTGTCCCGATCAGCTATGTGTACAGGGATTCCAAGCTATACTTCCATGGAGCCAGGAGCGGGCATAAGATAGACGCGATTAAACGGCAGGAGAAAGCCTCTTTCTGCGTGATTGCCCAGGATGAGGTCATTCCCGAGAAGTACACGACTGCCTACAAAAGCGTAATCGCCTTTGGCAGAATCCGCATAATGGAAGAGGAGGCAGAAATCAAAGAGGCAATAGAGGCGCTGGCCATAAAATACCATCCGGGCGGCGATGAAGCAGGACGGCAGAGCGAAATCGACAGGTTCCGGGAGACCTTGTGCATGATGGAGATGTCCATTGAGCATATCTGCGGCAAAGAAGGACTTGAGCTGCTGAAGGCGAGACAGTAGCGGTATTTTGTATGACACATGCATACGTAAATAATCGTGGTAAGGAACACGGTCCTGAGAGAGCTTTTACATGGCTCCTTCAGGGCCTTTTCTGCGCCCATTTGTTCAATTTCCCGGCCCGGGCGGAGGCCTGCGGGAAACAGTTCCGGCAGGGGCGATGACTTAAATTGTCAATTTAGATGTCTTGATTAGAAATATACATATGGCGGAGAAAAGGATATAATCTTTATTGTAATTTCCACAAAAGGAATAGAAAATCACGGTAATATTTTGGCCATTTTGAGACAAAGGAAAGGGAGATGAGAGGTATGGGTTTGGGAAATTCAAGGAGAGACAGAAAGAAGCTGTGGAATCAGATTTACCGGAATCGATGGCTTTACCTGATGATGGTGCTGCCGGTGGCCTATTTCATCATCTTTAAGTTCGGCCCTATCTATGGACTGCAGATATCCTTCCGGGATTTCCGGGTACGGAGGGGAATCTGGGGGAGCGAGTGGGTAGGCCTGAAGCATTTCAGGCAATATCTCACGAATCCGGGTTTCTGGATACTGGTCAAGAACACTATATTGCTGGGAATCGGCCAAGTGCTGTTCGTATTCCCCATCCCGATCATCTTCGCGCTGCTGGTCAATGAAGTGAGGTCGAAGAAGGGTCAGAGGCTCATCCAGAACATCAGCTATCTGCCCCACTTCGTGTCGGTGGTGGTAGTGGCCTCCATGGTGACCACATTCCTGGCCAAGGACGGCATCATCAACAAGATCATCGCCATGCTGGGAGGGAGCGGCCACCTGTTCATGCAGGATCCCAAATGGTTCCGGCCGGTGTACTGGATTTCGAATCTGTGGCAGGAGATGGGATGGAGCGCGATCATCTATTCCGCCGCACTGACCAATGTGGACGAACAGCTCTATGAGGCGGCGGTCATAGACGGCGCGAACCGCTGGCAGCAGACCGTACACGTCACGCTTCCGGCAATCAAGCCCACGATTTCCATCATGCTGATCATGGCGATCGGAAACATCATGAGCGTTTCTTTTGAAAAGGTCCTGCTGCTGCAGAACGCGCTGACTTACGAGGTGTCAGATATCATATCCACCTTCGTCTACCGCCAGGGACTCAGCGGGGGCCAGTACAGCTATTCCACGGCGGTGGACATGTTCAGTACGGTGACGAATTTCGTGCTGATACTGGTTGCCAACCGGGTGTGCAAGCTGCTGGGAGAGACCAGCCTTTGGTAAAGGCCGGTAAGAACGGAACAAGGAGGAATGAATATGAACATAAACAAAGGAAAGGGCTATCGCGTATTTCAGATATGTAATGCGCTGCTGATGGCGGGGGTCTGCCTGGTGGTACTGTTTCCGCTTTACTACATGTTTATCGTCTCCATCAGCGACGGGGCGGCGATTATGTCCGGCCAGGTGAATTTCCTGCCCAAGGGATTTTCCCTTCGCGCTTACAGGGCCGCCTTTAAGAACAATGATTTCCTGAAGAGCTACTGGAACACGATTGTGATCACTGTCAGCGGAACCGCGGTCAATCTGATCATGACCACGCTGTTCGCCTATCCCCTGTCCAAGCAGACCCTGCCGGGCCGGACATTCTTCATGCGGATGGCAGTGTTCACCATGTTCTTCACAGGAGGCATGATACCGTCCTATATGCTGGTGACGAATCTGGGGCTGGGCAATACCTACTGGGCATTGATCCTGCCGGGGGCCATCAGCGTATACAACATGATCATCATGCGCACCTTCTTCGAGGGGATTCCGGCGGAACTGACGGAGGTGGCGTACATCGACGGCGCGAATGACATTCAGATTCTGTGGAAGATTATCCTGCCGCTGTCGAAGCCGATTTTCTTTACGCTGCTTTTGTTCTACGCGGTGGGACACTGGAACGGGTTCTTCAATGCTCTGCTCTACTTAAACGATAAGAGTCGGTATCCGATCCAGATGTTCGTCAGAGGAGTGGTGTTCAGCGGCGAGACCCTGAGCATGGCCATGGCTTCCTACAATTCCTCCTCGGAAGTGGGGGCGGAGCTCCTGTCTGAGGAAGGGGCGAAATACGCGATCATCATACTGTCCATGATTCCGATTTTGGTGGTATTTCCGATTGTCAGCCGGTATTTCAAATCCGGCGTGATGATCGGCGCAGTGAAAGGTTAAACGACAGACGGCATGGAAAGGAGGATAGAGGTTCACTGAGATGACGTCTTGCAATATAGAACAGAATATGAAAATGGAGGGAACTATGAAAAGAAAAATCGTAGCATTATTTATGACAATGGCTTTGATGGCTGGTACAATGGCAGGCTGTGGCAACAGCGATGCCGGCGGCTCCTCCGATGCGTCATCGGATGCAGGAAGCACGGCGCAGGAGAGCAGCGCGGAAAGCGCGGAGGAAACGGAAGGAGAGAATTCCGAGGAAAGCGAAGCAGAAAGTGAAGAAGAGAACCAAGGCGCATCCGGGGAAACGGCGAGCAGCCTGCTGACGGAGGAACCGGTGACCATTACATTCATGCGGGGTGAGAACAGCGCGATTCCGGTCCAGGACAATGTGGCCTCCACCCGCCAGATTCTGGAGAGGACAGGCATCGACCTGGACATCACGGCAGTCCCCGGCTCCGACTACAATACGAAGATGACCGCCCTGTATGCGGCCAACGATATGCCGGACATCTTCTTCGCCTTTAACATGACCAAGCGCGAGATGGTGGAGGACGGCGCTCTCCTGGCGCTCAGCGACCTGATCGATGAATACGCGCCGAATATCAAGGCATACTATGACAAGAACCCGTACCTGTACCGCACCATGGTGGACGGGGAGATCTATTCCCTGCCCCAGAAGCGGGTGGACCAGAACCTGGAGGCCGGATGCGTGCCCTTTATACGCATGGACCTTCTGGAGGATGCAGGGCTTCCCGTTCCCACCACATGGAAGGAGCTGGCGGAGACGCTGGTCACCCTGACTGAGAAATACAACATGGAAGGCTGGGCGGCCAGGGGCTCCGGACGTATCATCGGCGAGAGCGACTATAGTTGGCTGGACAGCTTCGGCGCCTCCTTCTCCCATTACACCGACAAGGATGGCACATGGCATCTGGGCATGATTGAGGACAAATACAAGGATGCGGTGCTGTTCCTGAAGGATCTGGTGGAGCGGGGCGCCCTGGATGAGGAATGGCTGACCACGGATACTGCCGGCTGGCAGGAGAAGCTGGGCAGCGGGAACTATCTGTTCTGGTACGACAACCCCACCTTCGCCAGCGGAATCAATACGGCCCTCAGCGCCGTGAACCCGGACGCCAGATTCGCCCCTCTGGAACTGCTCGAGGATTATGACGGAAATGTCTTCAATTATAAGCAGCCCACCCATTATACGGACACCTTCTATATCAGCGCGGACGTGGAGGATCCCGTACTGCTGATCAAGTTCCTGGACTGGTGCTACAGCGATGAGGGCGCGGTCACATTCGGCTATGGCCGTGAGGGAGAGACCTACTATCTGGACGATGACGGGAACCCTCAGTGGCTGCCGGAGATCCTGGAGAAATACGCCAACGCGGAGGACGGATATTATCAGGCTTCCTCGGACATGGGGGTCAATAACGGGTATTTCTGCCCGGCATGGATGAATCTGACGATAGAGGTATTCCGGGCTTCCAGCAATAATCCGGATGAGCTGACGGCGCAGTATATCTATGATTTTTATGAGGAGCAGCTTAATGACGGCACGATTGTGGAAAAGACCCTTCTGCCGCCGATGACGGTAGAACAGGATGCGCGCATTCAGGAGATCAAACAGGCTGTCCAGGACACGGCCATAACGGAATTCTCGAAATTCGTCATGGGCCAGCGGCCGATAGAGGAATATGACGCATTTATAGAGGAATTAAAGGGCCTTGGGGCACAGGAATGGGCAGATATCCTGAATGAGGCGGAAACCGCATTCCAGGAGACCATGGAAGGCTTATGATCCTTGAACGAAGGGGGCGTCCTGGGACGCCCCTTTTCATCTTCACGTGCTGGCTAGGTGGGCTCTGAAACAGGTTGAAAGGAAAAAGCCTGTGGTGCAGGGGATTGCGGGCCTTGATGAGATTGAGTATGAATGAATATGATATTGATTACCTGAGTGCAGAGTACAAACTGAATACAATAGTCATGCGTGATAAGAATCTGTTCCTGCCGCTTGAAATCCTGAGCATCCGCTGTGTCGATTAGAGGGCCGAGCGGCAGAACCAGACATTTACGCCTTATATGCATCAGCATGTATGCTTTGAGATGCATATGCCGATTGTGGGATGGCAGACTTACCAGATTATGGAAAAGGCGGTTTCGGTCCATGAGGACGAGGTAGTGCTTTTTGCGCCCAACACGCTGCATTCAGCCCTGAAAAGCAGCGACAATCTAAAGAAGTTCAGCATGAAGTTCTCCCTGATCCTTCCCGTGGATGCCGGGGAGGATCAGGAGGACAGCCGTTTCCTCTATATTGTAAGGGAGCTTCACGCCAGGCCGTATATCAAGACAAAGCCCAACAGATGGTATCTGGAGCTGATGAACAGGGTCTTTCTGGAGGCCTATGAGGAGAAATACGGGTGGACGGCTCTGGTGCTCAACATGGTCTCGCAGATGGTCATCGAGATTGTGCGGGAAAACCTGCCCAAAGAGAAGAGGCATGCTTCGGAGGAGGGACTGCAGCGCAAACGGATAGAGAACATAGAAAGCTTTATACAGGATAATATCTCCGCCATGATCACAAAACAGATGGTGGCAGAGCAGATGTACCTGAGCGTCCGCCAGCTTGACCGAATCGTGCTGGCGGAAAGGGGCATAACGCTCAAAAGCCTGATCGATCAGATTAAGATAAGGGAGGCGCGCCGTCTGCTGCGGGAAACCGATATGACCCAGAAGGACATTTCCATATCGCTGGGGTTCACGGAGACCAGCAGCTTCAATCGGTATTTTCGGAGGTTTGAGTCTGTCTCGCCCGGCATATACCGGAAACAGGCGGGGAAAGAAGGAAAATCGGAACAGGACAATGGAACGCTTCAAGAAGAATGATAGAAAGGATAAAACAATATGAAACGGGAGAACAAGTATGATGCAAAGCACCTGGCGGATGTGGACGTCCTGGTAGTCGGCGGGGGCTTCCCCGGAATCTGTGCCGCGCTGGCGGCCGCGCGGCTGGGAGTGAGGACGCTTCTGGTGGAACGGAACGCCGTGATTGGGGGACAGGCGGCGGAAATCGATACATGGGGGCTGGACGGCTTCCTGGATATCGATGGCAGGTTATTGATTGGGGGGATTCCATGGGAAATCCTGAATCTGGCGGTGGCGGAGGGACAGTCCGATCCGCTGTTTTCGAAGATTGACTACAGGCTGATGGAAGAGGAGGGAATCGACGCAGCGCTGCGGAAGGCTGATTTGGAGCCGTATATCCCATACAGCAGGCCGGATTCCTGGATGAACGCTTTCAACGACCAGTATGTAAATCCAAATGCATATCGCTATGTGGCTTTGAAGCTATTGGAGGAAGCCGGGGTACAGATTCTGTATCAGATGCCTGTAATCGACGCGATTCTGGAGGGAAAGGCGCTGAAAGGCGTAATCGTCCAGGGCGAAAACGGTTCGAAATATGAGATATTGGCCAGGCGTATCGTGGATACTTCACAGAGCGCGGTGGTGAGCACATGCGCCGGAAATCCCTTCCCCCATTCGAACGGATATATGGGGACGCTGGTCCGCGTGGGCGGCATCGATATCATGCGCACGCTGGATTTTATAGAGGAGCAGATCGCGTCGGAAGACCCGGCGGTCCTGCAGGCGGAAGAAGAGGAGATGAGGAAGGCGAAGGAGGAAGGGACGAGGGCGCCTGAGCCGGGGTGGTTTCTGCGTCCGATGGTGGGCAAACGGGCGCAGCCGGATGAGATGCGCAGACTGGTACAGGGAGGCAATCCGCTGTTCATCCATGGATTTATGAAAACCCTGGAAAAGGCCATTCAGGACAATCCGGAGTATGCCGCCATCAAACGCTCCAATGGGGAGCATGTGTGGCTCTTCTACGAGAGGGACAACATGGGCTGCTATCCCGTATTCGGCGACGGCTTTGAGGAGGTGGACGTGGCGGATCCGCTGAACTATTCCAGCGCCGTCAATGCGGCGCGCAGGCTGCAGTGGATCTATCATCGCTTCTTCCGGGAATATATTCCGGGCTTTGAGAATGCGCATCTGATGGATGTGTATGCCAATATCTCCAAGGCGCTGCGCGTGCCCGAGGAGCCGGAAGGGTTTACGGAGTATACCATTTCCAGAGAGGATCTGGCTGGGTACTCGGACCGCAAGGATATCCTGACCTATGTGAGGGGCCATCCGCACAGCGGGCAGAATGAGCATGGCTGGGGGATTCCCATGGCAAGCCTGATTGTAAGGGGATATGACAATCTGCTTGTGACCGGTAAGCCGGCGGGCCGGATGATCCACTATATCGCCACCTGTGCGAAGGTAGGGGAAGCGGCAGGCGCGGCCGCAGCGGTTTCCATTCTGGAAAATACCCCTCTGAGGGAGACCGATCCGGACAAGGTGAAAAGCAGGATAGGATGATTTGAGAGAAAGGATGCCCAAGCGGCAGCAGATTGGAGAATTGTTATGAAAAGACTTTATGGTGTAATTACGGCAATGGTGACACCGTTTGACGAGAATGGTCAGGTCATGCTGGAGCAAATCCGGAATATGGTGGAATTCCTGGTAAAGAGGGGAGTGAACTGCCTGTATCCCTGCGGCACCACGGGGGAGATGTTCCTTATGCATGAGGAAGACCGCAAGAAGGTGGCGCAGACAGTGGTTGAGCAGAACCGGGGGAGGCTGACGACCTATATCCATGTAGGCGCCATGGACCCGGACGAGACGATTCGCCTGGCACAGCATGCCTGTGATATCGGCGCGGATGGCGTGGGAATCGTGACACCGGCTTTTTTCGGCACAAATCCGGATGCCATGGTGGAATATTATGTAAAGGTGCTCCATGCCATTCCCCAGGACTTTCCTGCCTATCTGTACAATATTCCGCAACTGGCGGCAAACGATCTGACCTCGGACACCATAGGCCGTATCCTGGAGCTATGTCCGAACGTGGCCGGAATCAAATATTCCTACGCGGACATGGCACGTACATATGAGTACCTGGGAATCGCCAGGGATTTCGAGGTGGTGCAGGGGGCGGACAGCCTGTTCCTGCCCACTCTGGCAATGGGATGTGCCGGAACAGTGTCCGGCTGCAGCTCGGTCTATCCGGAGCCCTTCGTGAAGGTCTACGAGGCGTTCCGGGCCGGAGACATCGAAACCGCCCGCAGCTGGCAGAACCTTGCCAACAAATTCGTCAGGGCCCTGGGCGCCGGCAGCAATATGGCGATTTTCAAGAGCGGTCTGCAGTATCGCGGCCTGATGGCGGGACATATGCACCGGCCGCAGATCGATCTGAAGGAGGATCAGGCGCAGGAGCTGTGGAAGACTCTGAGGGCTCTGGAGGAGAAGTGCCCGGAGGGAATGATTATCCGAGATTGAACCGGCTGTACAAGCGGCTTGGCGGAAGGGAGGCTTCATGCGACGGACACGGATAGAGGAATATGAAAAGGGGGGCTACCGAATCTACAGAGTGCCTTCCATTGTGTGTACAGACAGGGGGACGGTGATTGCGGCTTACGAGTGCCGTTTTGGCGGAGACTGGTCCGCCATGGATCTGGCGATTCGCCGCAGTACGGACGGAGGCCAAACATGGTCTGACCGTATGATTGTAGCGGAGGGCCATGGAATCGATGCAATCCACAATGCGGTGCTATTTGCGGACGGAAGTATGGTGCATCTGATTTGGCACCGCAATTACCGTGAAGCCTGCTATATGCGCAGCCTGGACCAGGGACTTACATGGTCTGAACCCAGAGACATTTCTGACGCGTATCTCCGGCTTCGGAAGCGGTACAATTGGACGGTGATCGCGGCCGGGCCGGGGCATGGGCTTGTGACCTCCGCGGGCAGGCTGATTGTCCCGGTCTGGGCAGCGGCAAACCCCAGGGATATTACCAGCCATCATCCTTCCGTGGTGACCACGCTGTACAGCGACGACCATGGGGAGACATGGCAGTGCGGTGAGATAATATGGGACAGGGAGGATTTCGTGGATCCCAATGAATCCGTGCTTGCGGAGCTTTCGGACGGCAGGATGATGATAAACTGCCGCCATGAAACAGGGAATGGTCTGCGCAAGGTGGGCTTTAGCCCGGATGGAACCAGCAACTGGGATGGATTCTGTTTTGACGCACAGCTGATCGACCCGGTCTGCTGTGCGGGAATGACACAGGGGGACGGGCATCTCTGGTTCACGAACTGCGCATGCGGAAAGGAGGAGGGCAGGATACGGCTGTCCATCCGGCGCAGCGACGACGACGGGAGGACATGGCCGCACAGAAGGGAACTGGCTGAACAGGGCGGCTACAGCGATGTGTTTTACAGTCCTTCCCGGAAAATGCTGTATGTCATTGCGGAGACAGGGCGCGCTACAGAACATACATTTTCATTTGGACTATCCATAATCAGCCTTTCGCCGGATGAAATCAGATAAAGCTCAGGGCAGAAAAATCAAAAACTTTTTTAAATATGACATCCTTATGTCATATTATCAGGAGTATGATAGAACTACGCTCAGGGAGGCAGGCGCCGCTTCCCCTGGTGAAATATGCCGCAGAGGATTACCTCTGTAAAACCCGATATGGGAGAGCATGCAAAGCGAAAGGAGAGCGACACCATGGAAAACACAATGAAACAGGAACTGAAGATCTGCCAGAGCTGCGGGATGCCCATGCAGGAGGAGCAGTACGGAACCAACCAGGACGGCAGCAAAAACCACACCTATTGCTGCTACTGCTACAAAGACGGGGCCTTTGCCCAGGACTGCAGCCTGGAGGAGATGATAGACTTCTGCGCGCCCTTCGAGGTGGAGGGCGGCCGGGCCGAGACTGTGGAGGAGGCGAAAGCCATGCTCCGGGAATACTTCCCTACCCTGGAGCGCTGGAGGGCGTAGAGCAGGGACGGCTCGAAAGGAAGACCGGAGAAGGCAAGGAGGTAGACTATGGCAGTGAAACTGTTGGAGATAAAGAGGGAGAGCTGGCCGGCCGCGCGGCTGATCGGCAGGAAATACACAGGCGCTCCCGACTGGAAAGAATGGTGGGAGAAGGGCTGGTTCGAGGTTTTAGAGCAGAATCAATGCCTTCCCATGAACGGGGACGCCTACATCGGGGCCGTGCACATCGTGGACGGGATGCCCGAGCGGTGGATCGGCATGTTCTTCCCGGCGGACTGCGTGGTTCCGGAGGGATTCCAGTCCGTTGACATAGAACCGCTGGACTATGCGGTGTGCTACCTGTCCGACAAAGAGGGCAGCGGCGGCTTCTTTACCATGGAAACCCACGACATGTGCCTGGAAGCGCTGCGGGCAGAGGGCTTTGTCAGAAAAGAGGACCATTGGTGCTTTGAGAGATATAACTGTCCCAGATACACCACACCGGACGGGGAGGGGAATGTGATTCTGGACTATGGGATTTCCATAGTATGATTGCAGTTGTTGCGGACGGCAGGCGTACCCCCCTCTCATGGGGGGGAGCCGAAGGGACTTTGCAAAATCGCGCATGCGGCAGCTTAGCCGTATCGCGGAGACTTTAAGAAGGAGGGGCTGCCATGCTGGAGATACCGGAGAGCCTTACCATAGCCGCGCAGTTGAACGAAACCGTAAAAGGACTGGAGATCCGAAGGGTGGAGGCGGCCCACACGAAGCATTCCTTTGCCTGGTATACGGGAGAGCCCGACTTCTACGCGGAGACCATGGAGGGAAAACGCCTGGGGGAGGCCGCAGGCTGGGGCAGCTATGTGGAGATCGGGGTGGGGGACTATCGCTTTGCCGTGGGGGACGGGACGAATTTGAGATACTACGCGCCCGGCGAGAAGCTTCCGCCCCGCTACCAGACTAGAATCGAGCTGGAGGATGGCAGCAGCCTGGTATGCACCGTGCAGATGTACGGCTCCATGTTCCTGATAGACCCTGAAACGTACGACAATTTCTACTACCAGGTGGCCAGGGAGAAGCCCATGCCCGGAACGGATGGGTTCGACTATGCCTACTTCCGTGAGCTGAGGGAACAGGCCTCGGGAACCCTGTCCATGAAGGCCTTCCTGGCCACGGAACAGCGGATTCCCGGGCTGGGCAACGGCGTGCTCCAGGACATCCTGCTGCGGGCGGGGCTCCATCCGAAAAAGAAGATGGGCACCGTCCCCGAGAGCCGCTGGAGGCAGGTCTATGAGGCGCTGACCGACACGCTGCAGAAAATGACCGCCTCCGGCGGGCGGAATACGGAAAAGGACCTGTTCGGTAGGCCCGGCAGGTATCCTGTGATGCTCAGCAAAAATACCCTGGGCAAGGGCTGTCCCTACTGTGGAACCATAATCCAGAAGGCCAGTTACCTGGGCGGCACAGTGTATTTCTGCCCGGGCTGCCAGGAGATGTAGGACGCTTTCTGTAAAACAGATCTGACAGGCCTGCGGGCTCCGGATAAGACTTAGCCCTGGCGCTTCACCACGGGAATCCACACCTCATACTGCGCATTCGCCGGGTCAGGGTTCAGGTACACCTCCACATCGGGGGCATTGCCGTACTCGTACCCGGAGGTGGGCAGCCATTCCGTCACGATGCGCCGCTCCAGCTCCTGGATGGACTGGCTGGTGCCCGACCCGGGGAAGACGGCCCAGGTGGCTGGGGGCACGGTGTATTCTTCCAGGCCATCCGCGGCCTGGGAGGAGCTCACGGCGATGTAATACCGCCAGGCTTCCGTGTCATTGCAGATGCTGACGCCCAGCACGCCCAAGGGCTGTGCGTCCATCATGCCTGTCAGCCGCTGCAGGGTGCCGTCCGCGGCGATTTCTCCCCATTTGGCGGGAATCGCAGCGAAGTTCTTTTCGATGTCCTTCTCCAGAGGCACGGACACGCCTACGATGCGGAAGGCCTCTTTGGTCTCGATTCGATAGTTCATTTCTTCCACTCCTTTGACTGTGATTTTGAAAGTGATGGGCGGGAAGGATTTTACGGACACACCGTCCCTTTTCAGGGCGGAAGGGGCGATGCCGTGGACGGACTGGAAAGCCCTGTTGAAGGCAGTGGGAGAGCTGTACCCGTATCTGCCCGCCACATCGATGATCTTCATGCCCCTGCCCTGGAGGTCCACGGCGGCCAGGGACATTCTGCGCCTGCGGATGTACTCGGACAGGGGAATCCCCGCCATATAGGTGAACATCCGCTGGAAATGGTAGGAGGAACAGCAGGCGATTCGCCCCAGCTGCCCCATGTCGATCTCCTCCGTCAGATGTTCTTCGATATAGCCGATAGCTTCATTCCATCTTTCAATCCATTCCATGATGATTCTCCTCCCATTCTTTCAGATGTCTAACAGTATACCCCATTTTCCGCCGGGTTTCCTCTCCGCCCCTGCACGGAAAAGAGAGGTTTCGCCAAAGTCCTTATCTATACTCTATCATAGGACGATTCTCAGGGAAAGGGGATTTCTGCAAATATTTGCGCTTCCGGGCCACAGTGGAAACTATGGAATAACGACTACAAAATATCGTAAATTCAATATAATAAAGATGGGATTCTGTCCTTGACAACCCCTCACCGCTGTGATAGGATATAGGGCAAATCAACATAAGAAAAAGCGATGACGGAAACAAGTAGCATATGAATCGCAGACAGAGAGAGCGTCACATGGTGGAAGACGCTTATGTGGATTGTATGTGAAAACCATTCCTTAGCTGCGGTGCTGAAAGTAGAGGTAAGCGTCGCCGTACACCTGCGTTAAAGGTTAGGATTTGATGGAATCTGAAGTGAAAAATTAAGGTGGAACCGTGCAATGAGCACCCTTAAAGGTATTGATGGATATCTTTAGGGTGCTTTTCTTATGTGGATTTCAAAAATTGATAAAGAATCGATTTTAACGATTCTTTAGGAAAGGAAGAGACGATATGAAAATCAAAATGAGAGACGGTTCCATTCAGGAGGCAGATTTTGAGGAGGAGCTGGGGAGAAACGCATTCCGGCATACCACGGCCCATATCCTGGCCCAGGCGGTAAAGCGGCTGTACCCCGACGCCAAATGCGCCATCTGCCCGGCGGTTTCGGAGGGGTTTGATAATGGAATCCAGGATAGGATTCCATTATCAAAATTCTACTGCGATTTCGACTTCCCCTTCCGCTTTTCGGAAGAAAACTTCCCTGAGGTGGAGGCGGAAATGCGAAAAATCGTGAAGGAGAATCTGCAGTTGCGTCCGTTTACCGCAGACCGTCAGGCGGCCATGCGGGAGATGGAAGAGCGGGGCGAGGCCTTCGAGGTGGAAATCTTGCGGGAACTGCCGGAAAATGAGGAAATCAGCTTCTACCGCCAGGGGGAGTATGTGGAGATGTGCGCCGGCCCCCATGTGGCATACACCAGCGCGGTCAGGGCATTCAGGCTGCTGTCCGTGGCGGGGGCCTACTGGCGGGGCGATGAGAGGAACCCGATGCTCACCAGGATCTACGGCATGTCCTTTCCCAGCCAGGAGCTGTTGGAGGAACACCTGAACCGCCTGGAGGAGGCCAAGAAGAGGGACCACAGGAAGCTGGGCAGAGAGCTGGGGCTATTTGCGCTGTTCCAGGAGGGGCCGGGCTTCCCATTCTTCCTCCCCAAGGGGCTGATATTGAAGAACCTCCTCATCGACTACTGGCGGCAGCTCCATGCCGGAGAAGGGTATCTGGAGATAGCCACCCCTGTCATCCTGAACCGGCAGCTCTGGGAGACGTCCGGACACTGGGAGAATTACCGGGACAAGATGTACGCCACGGCGATCGATGGGGAGGATTTCGCCATAAAGCCCATGAGCTGCCCCGGTGGCATGCTGGTCTACCAGATGGAGCCCCGCTCCTACCGCGACCTGCCCCTGCGCTTCAGCGAGCTGGGCCTGATCCACAGAAACGAAAAATCCGGAACCCTGCACGGGCTCATGCGCGTCCGCTGCTGCACCCAGGACGATGCCCATATCTTTATGATGCCGGAGCAGATCCAGGATGAGATAAAAGGGGTGGCCCGCCTGATAGACCGGGTGTATTCCCGCTTCGGGTTCCGGTATCGCGTAGAGCTGTCCACCAGACCCGAAAATTCCATCGGAAGCGATGAGGACTGGGAGATGGCCACGGACGGCCTGCAGAGGGCGCTGGAGGAGCTGAGGCTCCCCTATGAGGTGAACCCCGGGGACGGGGCCTTCTACGGCCCGAAGATCGACTTCCACCTGGAGGACTCTATCGGCAGGACCTGGCAGTGTGGCACCATCCAGTTGGATTTCCAGTTGCCCCAGCGCTTCGGGGCGGAGTATATCGGCGAGGACGGAAAGGCGCACCGCCCCATCATGATTCACCGGGTGGTGTTCGGCTCCATCGAGCGGTTCATGGGCATTTTGATAGAGCATTTTGACGGAAAATTCCCGCTGTGGCTGTCTCCGGTGCAGGTGAAGATCCTGCCCATCTCGGATAAATATATCGGTTACGCCCGGGAGATCGAAAGGGTCCTGAAAGAAAAGGGGCTGCGCTGCGAAACGGACATAAAGGGCGAAAAGATAGGCTACAAAATCAGGACGGCGCAGATGGAGCGGATTCCCTATATGCTCATCCTGGGGGAGAAGGAAGCGGATTCCGGCAGCGTCTCTGTCCGCAAAAGAGAGGAGGGGGACTTGGGCAGGATGCCGGTGGAGCGGTTCCTGGAGATGCTGGATCTATTGTGACTGACGGGAAAGTGTGATATACTTACAGCCATAGGCAAGGCCATCCGCTCTGCCTGCCTCGGCGAAACCGTGCCGGGGCAGGCGGAAACCGGAGGGCAGACAGGCAGGGCCTTCGGGAGGGCAGCCGCTCAAATCCCTTCGCCCTGCCGAAGCGCCTGGACGAAGACAGGAGCCCCTGTACGGACATGAGGGCTATGGGGTTGAAAGAAGCTGAAGGATGCAGGAGGAGGGTAAAAGTGGAGACACTGCCGGAAGAGAATCTCTCTTCTGCAGGATATTTTGGCGCAGGCCAACAAAGGATTATGAAACTATTGACTTTTGGCCGGTTGGGACATAAACTGAACAAAAAGGCGTTTGGATGTGGAGGTGATTTCAATGGGAACTTATTTGAATCCGGGAAACAATGGCTACCAGGAAATCCTGCAGTCTGAATATGTGGATAAGACAGGCCTGATTGCCTTGATCAATCATACCGTGGGGACAATGCAGAAGCTGAACTGTATCAGCAGGCCGAGGCGCTTTGGCAAGTCCTATGCGGCGAAAATGCTGTGCGCATACTACGACTGCTCCTGTGATTCCCGTGCGCTGTTTGACGACAAGGAGATAGCGGGGACGCAGGGGTATCTGACGCATCTGAACCAGTACCATGTGCTCAATCTGGACATCACCGGCTTCATCTCCGGTGCGGAGAGGATGAACATGCCGCTCTCAAATGTGCCGAATATAATCGCCGATGCGGTCTACAGGGAACTGACGGAAGAGTATCCGGAGCTGGAAGGGAAAAGCCTCGAGGACGCCATGATCGGCTGCGTGGAAAGATCGGGGAAAGAGTTCGTGTTCGTCATTGACGAGTGGGACGCGCTGATCCGGGAGGCGAAGGGGGATGCGGCAGTACAGAGGAAGTACCTGAACCTCCTCAGGGGCTGGTTCAAGAACAATAATTTCACGCCCAGGGTCGTGGCGGCGGCTTACATGACAGGCATCCTGCCCATCAAGAAGGACGGCTCCCAGTCGGCCATCTCGGATTTCAAGGAGGTGACCACCCTGAATCCCGGCAGGTTCGTGGAATTCACAGGCTTTACGGAAAGGGATGTCCGGTCATTGTGCGGGAAATACGGGATGGATTTCCGGGAACTGCGGCAGTGGTATGACGGATATGACTTTCCCGGATACGGAGCCATTTATAATCCCTATTCCGTGATGTGCGCCATGCAGGAGCAGAAGTGCCGCTCCTACTGGCAGAAGACATCTGCGGCGGAATCCCTGATGACCTATATCAACATGGACTTCGAGGGGCTGCAGGAGACCATTTCCCGGCTGATTTCCGGGGAGGAGGTAGAGGTTGACACGGACCTTTTCGAGAATGATTTCGAATCCTTCAAGAGCCGTGACGATGTGCTGACGCTGCTGATCCATTTGGGCTATCTGACCTGGCAGGAGGACGATGGGACGGCGCGCATCCCAAATGAAGAGGTGAGGATTGAGTTCCGCAAGATTTTAAAGGGGACGAACGTGAACCGGAAATGGATGGAGCTGCTCGGCCGCTCCGAAAAGCTTCTGGAGGACACCATAGCGGAAGACGCGGAGGCTGTCGCAAAGGCCGTGGAGGAGATACGGGATTCCCAGTACGCGCCGACCTACTATAATGACGAACAGGCATTGCGGTATGTGATCAAGTTCGCGTACATTGCCGCGTTAGACCAGTACCTGAAGGTGGAGGAGCTGCCCTCCGGGAAAGGGATCGCGGATGTGGTGTACCTGCCGAAGCGCAGGTCCACGCTCCCTGCGCTGGTGGTGGAACTGAAATGGAACAAGCCGTCCGAGGGAGCAATCCGGCAGATAAAAGAGCGGAACTACCCGGCAATATTACAGGACTATGACGGCGAGATCGTGCTGGTGGGAATCAGTTATGATGCGAAAAAGAAAGCGCATAGCTGTGTGATTGAAAGAATCTGAAATCGATGCTTTGGGATGCTGCTTGGCGTTTGGATGTGGAGGTGATTTCAATGGGAACTTATTTGAATCCGGGAAATGAAGGATTCCAGAAAATCCTGCAGTCGGAATATTTGGATAAGACCGGTTTGATTGCATTGGTCAATCAGACCATAGGGACAATGGGGATGCTGACCTGTATCAGCAGGCCGAGGCGCTTTGGCAAGTCCTACGCGGCGAAAATGCTGTGCGCATACTACGACTGCTCCTGTGATTCCCGTGTGCTGTTTGACGACAAGGAGATAGCGGGGACGCAGGGGTATCTGACGCATCTGAACCAGTACCATGTGCTCAATCTGGACATCACCGGCTTCATCTCCGGTGCGGAGAGGATGAACATGCCGCTCTCAAATGTGCCGAATATAATCGCCGATGCGGTCTACAGGGAACTGACGGAAGAGTATCCGGAGCTGGAAGGGAAAAGCCTCGAGGACGCCATGATCGGCTGCGTGGAAAGATCGGGGAAAGAGTTCGTGTTCGTCATTGACGAGTGGGACGCGCTGATCCGGGAGGCGAAGGGGGATGCGGCAGTACAGAGGAAGTACCTGAACCTCCTCAGGGGCTGGTTCAAGAACAATAATTTCACGCCCAGGGTCGTGGCGGCGGCTTACATGACAGGCATCCTGCCCATCAAGAAGGACGGCTCCCAGTCGGCCATCTCGGATTTCAAGGAGGTGACCACCCTGAATCCCGGCAGGTTCGTGGAATTCACAGGCTTTACGGAAAGGGATGTCCGGTCATTGTGCGGGAAATACGGGATGGATTTCCGGGAACTGCGGCAGTGGTATGACGGATATGACTTTCCCGGATACGGAGCCATTTATAATCCCTATTCCGTGATGTGCGCCATGCAGGAGCAGAAGTGCCGCTCCTACTGGCAGAAGACATCTGCGGCGGAATCCCTGATGACCTATATCAACATGGACTTCGAGGGGCTGCAGGAGACCATTTCCCGGCTGATTTCCGGGGAGGAGGTAGAGGTTGACACGGACCTTTTCGAGAATGATTTCGAATCCTTCAAGAGCCGTGACGATGTGCTGACGCTGCTGATCCATTTGGGCTATCTGACCTGGCAGGAGGACGATGGGACGGCGCGCATCCCAAATGAAGAGGTGAGGATTGAGTTCCGCAAGATTTTAAAGGGGACGAACGTGAACCGGAAATGGATGGAGCTGCTCGGCCGCTCCGAAAAGCTTCTGGAGGACACCATAGCGGAAGACGCGGAGGCTGTCGCAAAGGCCGTGGAGGAGATACGGGATTCCCAGTACGCGCCGACCTACTATAATGACGAACAGGCATTGCGGTATGTGATCAAGTTCGCGTACATTGCCGCGTTAGACCAGTACCTGAAGGTGGAGGAGCTGCCCTCCGGGAAAGGGATCGCGGATGTGGTGTACCTGCCGAAGCGCAGGTCCACGCTCCCTGCGCTGGTGGTGGAACTGAAATGGAACAAGCCGTCCGAGGGAGCAATCCGGCAGATAAAAGAGCGGAACTACCCGGCAATATTACAGGACTATGACGGCGAGATCGTGCTGGTGGGAATCGGTTATGATGCGAAAAAGAAAGCACATAGCTGTGTGATTGAAAGAATCTGAAGGCTGCCTGGCGGGAGGTGATAAGATGAAGAACAATATTATAATTGCAGGCGTCCCAAGAGCCGGGAAGAGCACGATTTCCCATCGACTGGCAAAGCGATATGGGTATCAGCATATCAGCATGGATTCCATTATAGCGGGATTTGAGGAGTGCTTTCCTGAGACAGGGGTGAATACCTATGCCGGATTGTCCTCTATGGACACGCTGCACCTGATCAGTGGTAAGATGGCGCCCTTTGTCCGGGCGATGCTGGATAGCGGCGAATACGATGAGTTCCAGCCCGGCATGGTGCTGGACATCTATCAGCTTCTGCCGGAGGACTATATGAAACATATTCATGGGGCGAACTGTGAGATTGCCTATTTTCTGACATCTGATGTGACGCCGGAGGAGCGGTTGGCAATCCAGAAGAGATATGACACACCAAAAGATTATACCTTTTACAAACCCGATGAAGAGCTTCGGGAGGGCGCAGTGTACATTGTAGAGCAGAGCATCCTCATGAAGGAGCAATGCCAAAAGTACGGCCTGCCCTATTTTGAGACAGCAAGGGACAGAGAACGGATGTTCGAATACTTTTTGGAGCAGTTCCATTTTGAGTAACCGAATAAGGACAGGCTTTCACGGCGTGGATACAGGGCCTGCTTAAATTTTGCGAAAGGAGAGTATGATAACATGACTATTTTTATGAGAGGTGTCTGCCTTTAATGCCGCATCAGTGGACACAGATACGAAGATAAACGCATAATAATTCTCTTTTTGACCAGTACCAACTGTTGAAAGGAGAAAAAATGAGCTATATAAACGCGAATCTTGTATTGCCGAAAGAACTGATAAAGGAAATCCAGAAATATGTAGACGGAATCAACCTGTACGTACCCAAAGTACCTGAGGCGAAAAGCGCCTGCAGCTCCTACAAGCTGGAAATATGCAGACGGAATCAGGAAATATACGGGAGATTTCTGCAGGGCGAAAAGGTCTCGGAATTAGCCGGAGCATATTTCCTTTCCGAAAAGAGCATCTATCGAATCCTTGGCGGGATGAAAAAGAAATTATGACATTTGGACGGGAGAAATCGTTTAGCGGTTTCTCCCGTTCTTTTCGATTTCCACATAAGAATGACAATCGGAAGTCCTCATGTTATCATTTATACTGCGCACCGGTTAAATTTGCAGTACAACCCGACTGCAGACAGCCAGGTGCTTTCACGGGGACACCACTGTAAATCATGGCGGTCTGCAGTAAGTGTCACAGACGGAATCGCTCATGATAAGCTTAGGCTTCATGAAGCGATTGAAACAGGTTCAAAGGAAGGAGAGGGATGCGCATGCGGGATTACAGATGCAGCGGAAGCAGCCCTGCGCTGGCAGGGCGGATACAGGAGAAACTGGAGGGAATTGTGCGGGAAAAGAAGACCACGGCGGCCTGTGCCGCAGTCTGCGGGCCTGGCGGGCTCCTGGCGGCGGCCTGTGCCGGCACAAGGGGGTTCGAGGACAGCCTGGCCCGGGTGGATGATTTATATAATGTAGGCTCCGTCTCCAAAATATATGTGACGGCGGCTGTCATGAAGCTGGTGCAGGAGGGAAGGGTATCTCTGGACGAGCCCGTGCGCAGATACCTGCCGCACTGGAAGCTGGCGGACGCCCGCTGCCGTGAGATTACCGTCCGGATGCTTCTGAACCATTCTTCTGGAATACCGGGGACGAATCTTCACGACCATCTGGCGCCGGAGGAAGGGGAGGATCTCTTTACAGGAAGATACCGGAATACACCGGCGTACTGGCAGACGGTGAAGCTGCGGGCCAGGCCGGGCTGTTTCTCCGGCTACTGCAACGACGGGTTCGACCTGGCGGCGGAGGTGGTGGAGGCGGTGACCGGGGAGCCTTATATCCGCTGGCTTCGGGAGCAGATAACAGGGCCTGCGGGGCTTTTTTCCGTGGGAGTGGGCAGAAGGCTTGCGGAAGGGTATGTGAAGGTATCCTGCCGGGGCGCGGAGCCGGAATATTACAACTGCTTCGGCGCGGGGGCTATCCATACCACGGTGCCGGAGTGCGCCATGTTCGGGTTCCTTTTCGTGGATTCCAGGGGGATTGTGGGACAGGCCTGGCTGGACGAGACCAGGCGGCCTCAGGGGGCGACCTTTCTGCAGGGGGCGTACGATGCGGTAAACTACTGTCTGGGATGGGATTCCCTTTACAACAGGAACCGGATTCCCCTGGGAGAAGGGGCGGTGGTAAAGGAGGGCGGCACGGAGCAGTTTACCAGTTATCTGTTGGTGAGCCCTGCCTGCAGGCTGTCGCTGGCCATCTCGGGTACCAGTGACGGCGATGTCCCGTGGCTTGAGGTGCTGGAAGACATTGGAGGGGAAGCCCTGAAGCTTCTTGGAAAGGAGCGGAAGGAGGACGGCGGCGCCGGGGATGGAGCCGGAGAAAGGGCGTCTGCCTGTAAACGGCAGGGGGAAGGGGAAAGCCTGAAAGCGCCGGAAACAGTCGGCGGCGAAGGGGAAAGCCTGAAAGCGCCGGAAACAGTCGGCGGCGAAGGGGAAAGCCTGAAAGCGCCAGAAACAGTCGGCGGCGAAGGGGAAAGCCTGAAAGCGCCGGAACCTGTCAGCGGCGAAAGGGAAAGCCTGAAGATGCCGGAACCTGTCAGCGGCGAAGGGGAAAGGCTCAAAACACCGGAACCCATCGGCATCGCAAAAAGCGTACTCCTGGAATCCCCCGGCAGGTACAGCGGACTGGCATATGGGAGCGTCGGCGTTTATCGCTTTTCCGTCCATAATGATACGTTGCAAACGGAAACCCTGCAAAAGGGAGGCGGTTGGCAGAGGGAAGAGGAGCTGAGCGGTTTCCGATGGGACGGAAGCTCCTTTGCGAAAGGCGAGCATGACCGGATTACGGCGGAGGAATATGACGGAAAAGTCTACTATATAAGATGGGGAGTGGCTTTCTGCCAGAGGAACAGCGGATATCCCTCTCCCGGAACCATTTGGCCCCGCCTGGCGGGCTCCTGCTTTACAGCGGAAGGGGGAGGGGAGGCTTTCGGCAGAATCTGTCTGGAAGCCATCAATGAAGAAAATGTGCTGATTTTTACCACGGACCATGAGGAATACCCGGTGGTGCCCCTTGTATGCGATCCCCGGAAGGCGGATGAGACCTGCCTGATTTCGGAGACAAGCTGGGACGGGATCGTTTTCCGCCTGGAGCAGGAAGGGGAGCAGGCCCGGTTGTGCATGGGGACTGACAAATTCATGAAAACAACAAAAAACAATAAAAATCCACAAAAGCAAGAATGAAAATAGTGATAGATTTATTGACATCCGGCTGCTATGGGCATATACTGGAGAATATGGACGAACTATAAAGAAAGGCAATGCGAAGCAGACAGTACGGAAAGGAGCACCCATGGCAAAATATTACACACAGGAAATCCCCAAAACGGACAGGATCCCCAGGCTGGTGGCGCATCTCTACGCCAAGATGCCGGAGATTGAGTCCGCCCGGGCCAGACTGATCACGGAATCCTATAAGGCCACGGAGGACAAGCCCGTCATCATGCGACGGGCCCTGGCTTTCGCGCATATCCTGGACAATATCCCCATCATCATCAGGGAGGGAGAGCTGGTGGTGGGCAGCAGCACGATTGCCCCCCGAGGCTGCCAGACCTATCCGGAATTCTCCTACAAATGGCTGGAGGCGGAGTTCGAGACCGTGGCGGAGCGGAAAGCCGATCCTTTCTACATAGCGGACCAGACCAAGAAGGAGCTGCTTGCGGCGGATGCCTACTGGGAGGGGAAGACGACAAGCGACCTGGCCACCGCCCTCATGACCGAGGAGACGAAGAAAGCCATCGAGCACAACATCTTCACCCCCGGCAACTATTTCTACAACGGCGTGGGCCATGTCACCGTCCAGTACGACAAGGTGCTGGCCATGGGCTACAGAGGGATCATTGAGGAGATTGAGGAGGAGCTGGACAGATGCAATCCCGGAGACGGGGATTACTGCACCAAGAGCCAGTTCCTGAAAGCTGCCATCCTAAGCTGCGAGGCCGTGATCCGGTATGCCCGCAGGTATGCAGGGCTGGCGGAGAGGGAGGCGGCTTCCTGCACGGATGCAGCCAGGAAGCAGGAGCTTTTGCAGATCGCGGCCAACTGCGCGAGGGTGCCGGAGCATGGGGCCGCCACGTTCCATGAGGCCTGCCAGAGCTTCTGGTTCGTGCAGCAGCTCCTGCAGTTGGAGTCCAGCGGGCACTCCATCTCCCCGGGGCGCTTCGACCAGTATATGTATCCTTATTATAAGAAAGACCTGGAGGCCGGGAAGCTGACAAGAGAGTCCGCCCAGGAGCTGATAGACTGCATCTGGGTAAAGCTCAACGACCTGAACAAATGCCGTGACGCCGCCAGCGCGGAGGGCTTCGCGGGCTACAGCCTGTTCCAGAACCTGATCGTGGGCGGACAGGACAAAGAAGGGCTGGACGTGACCAATGACCTTTCCTTCATGTGCATCACGGCTTCCAAGCATGTGTTCCTGCCCCAGCCATCCCTTTCCATCCGGGTGTGGAACAAGTCGCCCCACGACCTGCTGCTGAAGGCGGCGGATTTGACACGCACAGGCATCGGCCTGCCTGCGTACTACAACGATGAAGTCATAATCCCCTCGCTGCTGAGCAGAGGCCTTACCCTGGAGGACGCCAGGGACTACAATATCATCGGCTGCGTGGAGCCCCAGAAAGCGGGCAAGACGGAGGGCTGGCATGACGCGGCGTTCTACAACATGTGCCGTCCCCTGGAGCTGGTGTTCTCCAATGGCTGGGACAAGGGCGAGAAGATCGGCATAGAGACCGGGGCCGTGGAGGACATGGCTACCTTTGAGGAGTTCTATGATGCCTATAAGAAGCAGATGGATTACAATATCTCCCTGCTGGTGAACGCGGACAATGCCATCGATGTGGCCCATGCCACCAGATGTCCGCTGCCGTACCTCTCCTGCATGGTGGACGACTGCATAAAGCGTGGCAAGAGCGTCCAGGAGGGCGGCGCCGTCTACAACTTTACCGGGCCTCAGGGCTTCGGCATCGCCAACATGGCGGACTCGCTGTACGCGATCAAGAAGCTGGTATTTGACGAGAAGAAGGTGACCCTGGCGGAGTACAAGCGGGCGCTGGCCATGAACTACGGACAGGGCTTCGATGCCGTCAGCGCCGGGGAAATCGTGACGGAGATCCTGCGTGAAATGGGTAGAAACGGCATGGCCGTGGACGAAGCCCAGGTTGCGGGCATGATCGCGGCAGTGATGAACGCGGAGCTTCCGGCGGAGGAGAAGAAGAGATACGAGGAGCTGCGGGCCATGATAGACGAGGTGCCCAAGTTCGGCAATGACAACGAGGAGGTGGACATGTTCGCCAGGGATGTGGCGTACACTTATACCAGGCCGCTGCTGAACTACCGCAATCCCAGAGGAGGCCAGTTCCAGGCGGGGCTGTATCCCGTGTCGGCCAATGTGCCCCTGGGGGCCCAGACAGGAGCTACCCCGGACGGCAGGCTCGCCCATACCCCTGTGGCGGACGGCGTGTCCCCCTCGGCGGGCAAGGACGTGTACGGCCCTACCGCTGCGGCAAACTCCGTGTCCAAGCTGGACCATGGAATCGCCTCCAACGGCACGCTGTTCAACCAGAAGTTCCATCCCACGGCGCTCAGCGGTGAGAAGGGGCTGGAGAACTTCGTGGCGCTGATTCGCTCCTATTTCGACCAGAAGGGGAGCCATATGCAGTTCAATGTGGTGGACAGGGAGACCCTTTTGGACGCCCAGGCCCATCCGGAGAAGTACGCCCACCTGGTGGTGCGGGTGGCAGGGTACAGCGCGCTGTTCACGACGCTGTCCAAGTCCCTGCAGGACGATATTATCCGCAGGACGGAGCAGGGGTTCTGAAAGGAAGCGCATGTGTGATGCGATGGGAATATTGGATGCGGATATCATGGCAAGAGCAACGGAGGTAATTTGTAAATGGATTCAGTTTTGAATGAAAAGTGGTTTGAGTTATCCCTTGTGCAGCAGATGATAAACATTGGAAATGAGGTAAAACGGGCACTGAAATTTTCTGCAGATCTGGATAAGAGAGATATGTTTTTTGACAGAGCGATACAGTATACGAATTTTACAATGGAAGACCCTAAAAACGCTCATGTATTGTCGGAGTTACTGATTAGTAAAGAAGTGCTGGAAGATTATCGTGGAGAACATAATCTCGCCTGCACAGGGGAACAGATTAACGGATATTATCAAGCTTATCAATACCTTTTGTAGCACTTTTACGCGGCATAAAGTTATCAATCATGCAGGTACAGACTGTCCCTATAAGGATGACAGAATGGAGAAGAAAATGATAGTAAAACACGAATATCCGATCCTGGAATACAGCACGGAAAAAACCGCAGTCATCAATCCGGACAGGAACGCATCCAAAGCGGACAGGGACGGAGAGGGCGGGGGCGGTTTCAGGCGTTTCCCGAGACTCTGCCTGGTCACATTCTTCGAAGAAGTGCTTGACAGCGCGGTAGAGAGATATGGGGGAGAGAAGATAGGGACCTACGTTTCCGAAATGAAGGACTTCCATGCATACCGATTTACAGTGGAAGGGACGGAAGTCTGTGCCGTGCAGGCAGTGGTGGCTTCCGGCTCCATCGCCATGATGACGGACTGGCTGTACGGCCAGGGGGTAGAGGCGATTGTCTGCTGCGGCTGCTGCGGGGTGCTGGACGACATTCCAGAGGGAGCCGTGATCATACCGGTGCGGGCCCTCAGGGACGAGGGGGCTTCATACAAGTATCTGCCGCCTGCGCGGTTCATCGAGCTGCAGCAGGAGCCCGTAGAGCGCTTCCGGGAAGTCCTGTCCGGCCACGGCGTCCCCTACATAGAATGCGCCACCTGGTCTACGGACGGATTCTACAGGGAGACCCGGGAGATGGTGGCTTACCGGAAGGAGGAGGGCTGCAGGGCCGTGGAGATGGAATGCGCAACAATGGCGGCCATCGCCCAGTTCCGGGGGAAGGTCTTCGGGCAGTTGCTCTACAGCGGCGACATCCTCATCGGCGGTGCGGAGGACTATGACGACAGAGGCTGGAACAATAATGTTTCCGCAAGGGAGAGGCTGTTCGCTCTCGCTTTGGAGGCATTGTGCAAGTTGTAGGGGAAATGCGGATGAATGGTTTTGATGATGCTTTTTGGAAAATGCTGGACTCCCTGGTGATGGATTCGGAAATCGTGACAGACAGGCCAAAAGGGACAGTCCATCCGAAATATCCGGACTTTGTCTATGAGGTTGACTATGGATATTTAAAGGATACTTCATCCATGGATGGCGCCGGCATTGATGTGTGGGTGGGCTCAGGGGAAAAGCGGGTGGACGCGGTCATGTGTACTGTTGACTGCCTGAAACGGGATTCGGAAATCAAGATTTTGATCGGATGTACGGAAGAAGAAAAGCTGTCAGTATATCGAGCCCATAATGAGACGCAGTATATGAAGGGTATCATGATAAGGCGCTGAATGGGGCCGGAATTCAGTAACCGTAAGTATGAAATGCCGCTCGCGCGGCGGAATGAGATGAAAAATGACGACAGAATATTTACAGACAAAAGGACGGATATTCGACATACAACGGTATTCCATCCATGACGGAACGGGAATCCGAACTATCTGCTTCCTGAAGGGCTGCGTGCTGCGGTGTAAATGGTGCTGCAACCCGGAGTCCCAGGAGTACGGGATTCAGGAGATGACCGTTCAGGGCAAGACGAAGATCATCGGCCGCGATGTGACGGTGGCGGAGGTCATGGAGACCGTGGAGAAGGACAGGCCTTACTACGACCGCTCCGGCGGGGGACTGACGCTGTCCGGCGGGGAGAGCCTCTGTCAGCCCGAGTTCGCCAGAGACCTGCTCCGGGCGGCCAGGGCCGTGGGGATAGGCACCGCCATGGAGAGCATGGGCTGTGCGAAATGGGAGGCCATTGAGGGGATTCTGCCATACCTGGACCATTACCTCATGGACATCAAGCACATGGACAGCGAAAAGCATAAGCGCTTCACCGGAAAAGGGAATGAGCTGATGCTGGAGAACGCGAAGAAGATCGCGGCATCCGGCCAGACGTTCCTCAGCATACGGGTGCCCGTGATTCCCACTTTCAACGATACCCCAGAGGAAATCAGGGCCATCGCCCGGTTCGCGGATGCGCTGCCAGGGGTGGAGGAGATTTACCTGCTCCCCTACCACAGGCTGGGCCAGGACAAGTACGCGGGCCTGGGCAGGGTATACGAGCTGCCGGACATCCTGCCGCCGGAGACGGAGCATATGGAGCGGCTGAAGCGGGAAGTGGAGAACTACACGAAATTAAGATGCCATATAGGCGGTTAAGCGAATGAAAATGAAAAAGACAGATGCAATCCTCCGGCTTGTGAGACAGGAGATTGAAAACAAGGATGTATTGGAGGTGGCCTGCGGCACGGCAGAATTTTCCGTATCCGCCGCACAGTGCGCGAGGCAGGTCGCTTGTATTGATATCGACAGCAGCCGTCTGAACGGTTTGGTGGAAACCAGCGAAAATATCCGTTTCCGGAAGATGGATGCCGCTGAAATGGAGTTCGGGAGCGATACATTTGATACGGTGATTCTGTACAATGCGCTTTGCCATATTGAAGGCCGGTATGATGCGATTATGGCTGAATGCAGGCGTGTGCTGAAGCCGGAGGGGCGCATCCTCCTGATTGCCACCTGGAAGATGGACGGCTCCCTTATGGCGGAGATGTTCGGCGACAGGGTGGAACGGCTGGAAGGATGCCATATGGTGAAGCTTGGGAAATCAAATACCCCGCTGCAAGCAACGGGGTATCAAGCTTGCAACGCTGCAGAGCAGCGGGGTATTTGACCCTCGCGGCATTCGCCAACTGGCCGTGCAAGCACGGCCGCTTGGCTCATTGCTCGCGGGAATAAAGCCGTGATGGTGAAGGCCGCGGGATGGCTTTCCATTGGCCGGGCCGCCATGTCGGGGAGTGTGAATGGGGAGTGTGTAAAGTGTTGGAAAACAGGCCATGTCAATATGGGATGAGAGAGCCTGCGGGGGGATTTGCATGATGGATATGAGAATCATCAACGATATAACGGATTTCATTTTTCTGGAGGACATCCCTGCGGGACAAGGGACGGAGAAGGGGGATTCCGCAGGAGAAGCAGGTCACGGAGAGGGAATGCGGTCCGCAGCGGAAGCTGACGTCATCTTCATCCCCGGCGGCTCCTACCCGGAACTGCCGGAGCGGGCGGCGCAGCTATGGAAAGCGGGGTATGCCCCCTATGTGGTGCCGTCGGGCAGGTACTCCATCACCATCGGAAGATTCGCGGGCGTGAAATCCAAGGTGGAAAAGTACGGAAAAGCGTATGCCACCGAATGCGAATTCTACACAGATGTGCTACAGATAAACGGTGTCGCCCCCGACTGCATCTTTCAGGAGGACGAAGCGCAGTTCACCGCCGAGAACGCCAGGTTCTCCAGGAGGCTTCTGGACGCAAAAGGACTGCATCCGAAGAAGGCCATCATCTGCTGCAAAGCCTACCATTCCAGGAGATGCCTCATGTACTATCAACTGTGCTTTCCCGACACGGAATTCCTCATCGCGCCGGTTTCGGGGAAGGTGACCAGGGAAAACTGGTATCGGACGGAAGCCGGCCTGCAAAGGGTGCTGGGGGAGCTGGCCAGGCTGGGGACGCAGTTCACACCGGAGCACACGCCGGAGATGGCGGAAGCCATGAAGCTTGGGTGACGAGGGGGCCAGTTCAGTGAAGGAGGTAGCATAGAGGGTGGACTACAGACTTGTAACAGAAGCTATGTCCGGCTATGACATACCGGAATCGGAAGCGATTTTGCTGCGGCACAATGAGAATATGACCTTTCGTGTAGGGACAGATTATCTGCTGCAGATTCATGAGCCTGTCCAGGGCTTCGAGACACAGCATCTCTACGAAGGGCTGGACCGCATGGCGGTGTATGAAACGGAAATCAGGTTCCTTGGACATCTGAAGAATCAGGGCATGATGATCCGGGAGCCGGTAAAGAACCGCAGGGGGCAGTGGATCACGAAGCTGGACAATGGCAATGTGGCCATGGTTTCCCGATGGATAGAAGGGGAATCCCTGGACAAGATGACGCTTTGCGAGGAACACTATTACCGGATTGGACTTTTGGCCGCCGAGCTGCACAGATGCGCGAAAGGGTTTCGAGAGTTTCCTGCCATATCCTATGACGGACGGCATGTGGAAAGAATCGGTGAAAAGCTCAGGGCTCTGGAAGGAAACGGGCTGGCCTGCGCATCCTGCAGGGCGCTAGAGCGGGCCTGCGACGCTGTGGGAACAGCTTTACGAAAGGCAGAGGGCGAATTCCAGATGCTGCACGCGGACTTGTCCCTTTCCAATATCCTGCAGACCAAGGCCGGGCTGGCGGCAATCGACTTTTCCCTCTTTGGGATGGGGCATCCGATGTTGGACATCGCAGTCCTGTTCGGCAATATAGGCGGATTGGCATGTCGGCAGAAAATCGCGGAGGGCTACCGGGACGGGGGCGGTCGCTTTGACTATGAAGCGCTGGACGCCTGCTTCGTGCTGACGATTTTGGACTGCATCGCAATCCACTTTGGGCAGTGGTGCAGGGAGAGCTGGTTCGAGGACAGGATGAAGCGCTGGAGCGAAGAGAGCCTGGAGCCTTTTGCTAGGGGAGAACGATTGCTCGCGGACGATTTTTGTATAATCCATGCGGGGAATTAAGAGAGAGGCAGGAGCCGAAATAGATGGATAATGAAAAAGGCATAAAGCCTTGACAATTCAACAAAGGCTTTACGCCCCTGGTTAGCGGTTACTGATTCATGCTGTAATGCTGTTTAATTACCGTCTTCCAACATTGACTGAAAAATGTCCTTTAATTTTTGTAGATCCTCATTATCCGGTGATTTTGTCAGAGCCTTATTGATCAGCTCCAGAGCGAGCCGGATAAAACCTTGAAACTGTTTGTTCGTCATACCCATATCCGTTGCCATCCTATCACCGCCTTTCTGATAGTATCAGTATAGCGGATTTGAAAAAGGATGTAAAGCCTTTATTCAATTATCAAGGTGCTAAAAAGCAGATGTGGAAATCCTGGCAGGAGGGTATTGTATGGGAATTTATTTGAATCCGGGAAATGAGGGGTTCAGGACGGCAATCCGTTCGGAGATTTACGTAGATAAGACAGGGCTCATCGGATGCACCAACAGATACCTGAATACAGAGCAGAGGTATATCTGCGTCAGCAGGCCGCGCCGATTTGGCAAATCCATGGCGCTGAAGATGCTGGCTGCCTATTACAGCCGCGCATACGACTCCCGGGAACTGTTCGAGGGATTGAAGATTGCGGAAGATCCGGTTTTTTTGGAGAATCTGAACCGATATGATGTGATTTTTTTGAATATGCAGCAATTTTTGATTGAGGCAGGGGCCGGAGAGGTCGTAAATTATCTGCAGCAAGCGGTGCTGGAGGAATTGCAGGAGGAATATGAGGAAGTCTTAAATAGACAATCGTCAGGGATTGCGGATGCCTTAAGAAAGATTTACGCAAAATCCGGAAAGCAGTTCATCTTCTTGGTTGACGAATGGGACTGCGTGATGCGGGAGCGGCAAAAGTGTGAGGATATGCAGAAGCAGTACCTGGATTTCCTGCGCAATCTCCTGAAGGATCAGCCCTATGTAGCGCTTGCCTATATGACAGGCATTCTCCCTGTAAAAAAATACGGGCAGCATTCCGCTTTGAACATGTTCTGGGAATATTCCATGACGGATCAGAGCTTTTTCGAGGAATATACCGGCTTCACGGACAAGGAGGTGCGGGGACTCTGCGAACGCTTCTCCATGGATTACGCGGAGACCGGAAGCTGGTACGACGGCTATCAATTGACGGAATTTAAGCATGTATACAATCCCAAATCCGTAGTGGAAGCGATGCTCCGCCGCAGATTTTCAAACTATTGGACGTCCACGGAGACCTACGAGGCCCTGAAGGTCTATATGGACATGGATTTCGATGGGCTTCGCGCCGACATTGTCCGGATGCTGGGCGGAGTCCGGGTCAAGGTGAACACCCGCAGCTTCCAGAACGACATGTGCACCTTTAAGACAAAGGACGATGTGCTGACCCTATTGATCCACCTGGGATATCTGGGCTACGACTCCGAGGAAAAGGAAGCCTTTATCCCGAACAGGGAAATCATAGAGGAATTTGAGAACGCCATGAGCATAGGCGGCTGGACGGAAGTCATGAACGTGCTGAAAGCGTCACAGCGCCTGCTGGAGGATACGCTGAGCGGCGATGCGGGTAGGGTGGCGGAGGGGCTGGACAGGGCTCATACGGAGGTGGCATCCATACTGACCTACAAGGACGAGAATTCCCTGGGAGCGGCCATCAGCCTGGCCTATTACAGCGCCAGGAAGGACTACCGGATGATCCGCGAGCTCCCCACGGGCCGGGGCTTTGCCGATGTGGCGTTCCTGCCCCTGCCATCCCGCGGCAAGCCCGCCATGGTGATAGAGCTAAAGTACGACAAGTCCGCCCCCGCGGCAATCCGGCAGATAAAGGACAGGCGCTACACACAGGCCCTGGAGGGGTATTCCGGCGAAGTCCTGCTGGTAGGGGTGAATTATGACCGGGACAGCAAAGAGCATGGCTGCATGATTGAGAGAGTGAACTTGTAGACGGAGCTGTTTCATTTGGGAGGAGACAACATGTTAAAAACCAACTTTCCCGCAGGATGGCTGTCCGACATCAGTTTCGTAGTCATCTTTGCGAATTACCAGGGAAAATGGGTCTACTGTTTCCATAAGCGCCGCGGAAGCTTCGAGCATCCGGGCGGGCATGTGGAAGCGGGGGAGAGCCCCATGCAGGCGGCCAGGCGGGAGCTGTACGAGGAGTCCGGCATCAGGGACTGCACACTGACGCCGCTGTGGGATTATGAACAGCTGTGGGAAAACGGTACAGGAAAAAATAACGGCAGGGTCTACTATGCCGAAGTCCATTCCCTGGGAGAGCTTCCGGAGAGCGAGATGGCCCGCGTCGAACTGTTCGGGACCGTACCGGAAAACTATACCTACGACCCGGAAGAGGAGGCTCTGGATCTGGAGCGGATAAAGAAGGTCCTCCTGGCATACAGGGAGTGAAACCGTTGACAGAGGCTGGCCTGAAACCGCAGGAAAGATTCCGAAGGCTGCCGGGGAAAGACACAAATGAGGGAAGGCGTCCGCAGAAAGAGAGGAGGAGCCGTATGAGGATAGGCGAGGTGAGCCTGCTCACCAACGATGTGGTGAGGCTGGCAGACTTTTATAAGAAGCTTCTGGACATCCACAACGGAAGCGATGACCCGGTGCACCAGACCCTGATCGGGGAGGAGACCATGCTGACCATATATGACGACGGTTCGGAGAAGAACAATCAGAACCAGAACATATGTCTGGCATTCACTGTGGAGGACATTGAAAAGGAATATCGCAGTGTCATGGAGCTGGGGGCCGAAATCATAGAGCCGCCCGTGGCGCGCCCCTGGGGAGCGTTCAACATGAGCTTCCGCGACCCGGACGGGAATGTGGTCTACCTGCGAAGCTTTGGGGGATAGATGCCCTTTGTCAGAAACCACAAAAATAAAACAAAAACGACACAATCCAACATTTACTTGTTGACTTGTGCGGTGGATAGGCTTATAATACTAGACAATAGAAAGTTTTTTAAATTGAATTTTGCCGCTGTGGGACAAGCCGGCGGCAGGAACCAAAAACGAATCAGGAGGAGTCAAAATGCAGAACGAGTATGAAATCAAAAAAGAGATTTGCGACATCGGCAAGAGAATCTACAACAGGAACATGGTAGCCGCCAATGACGGCAACATTTCCGTAAAGCTCAGCGACAATGAGTTCCTTTGCACCCCTACGGGCGTGTCCAAGGGTTTCATGACCCCTGAGTACATCTGCAAGGTGGACGCACAGGGCAATGTGATCCAGGCCAATGGCAATTTCAAGCCCTCATCCGAGATCAAGATGCATATGAGAGTCTACCAGGAGAGGCCTGACGTCAGGAGCGTAGTACATGCGCATCCTGTGTATGCCACCAGCTTCGCCATCGCAGGCATCCCCCTGACCCAGCCCATCATGCCCGAGGCGGTCATCGCCCTTGGCTGCGTGCCCATCGCCAAGTACGGCAGGCCCTCTACCATGGAGATTCCCGATGCCGTCTCCGAGTATGTGCAGCATTTTGACGCTGTCCTCTTAGAGAACCACGGCGCCCTGACCTATTCCGATTCCCTGCTTGCCGCTTATCTGAAGATGGAGTCCGTGGAGTTCTACGCGCAGCTCCTGTACCAGTCCAGAATGCTGGGCGGCCCCAAGGAGTTCACCCCTCAGCAGGTGGAGGACCTCTATGAGATTAGGAGACAGTTCGGCATGAAGGGCCGTCATCCCGCAAACCTCTGCCCCAACGCGAAAGAGGGCAAGCCCAGCTGCCATACCTGCGGTGGCGGATGCCACGGCGATGACAAGAAGTCCGCTGTCTCTGCCGATGTGGTGGCCGAAATCACGAAGAAGGTGCTGGAGCAGTTAGGGAGATAAAGATGCCTGCCGACAGGACATTCTGCAGGAGATTCATATGGAAAACAGAGAAATAGAGGCAATCGTCCGTGCAGTCGTAGAAAAAGCGGCGGGACGGCAGAATCCGGAGAGCGCACCCGAAGCAGGGCATCCTCCGGCCGCCGGGCGGACAGGCAGGGCGGAGGCCTGTGGCCCGGAGGGGGACAATGCCCTGTGGGCCGCAGGTCCTGACCATGGGGCGGCGATGCCCTCCGGGGACGGAAAGCCGGTCCCGGCCAACGGCGGGCTGGTGCGCGTCTCCATGCCCCTTGCGAAGGCAGTGGAGCTGATCGGGAAAATCGAGGCCAGGGCGGCACAGTGGGGCATGCGCGTGGTGACGGCAGTCTCGGATGCCTCCGGAAGGCCCGTGGCCGTCCACTGCATGGACGGCGCCTACATAGGCAGCTTCGACGTGGCGCTGAACAAGACCTACACAGCCATAGCCTTCCAGATGTCCACGGCGGAGCTGGGAGCCCTGAGCGGGCCGGGGAAGAGTCTGTACGGCATACAGTTCACAAATGATGGCAGAATCGTCATATTCGGCGGCGGCGAGGTGCTGAAGGAAAACGGCGTCATCGTAGGCGCCCTGGGCGTCAGCGGCGGCAGCGCCGAGCAGGACACTGCCCTGGCGGCCTACGGGAAAAGTATATTCGAGGATTTGAAATAAAACAGCAACTGTCCGGATGATGCCCAGAGGATTTACGGACGCATGCATTTGGCGGCCGGAAATTCTCTGCAGGGTTAGGCATCAGAGGGACAGGTGCGGTACTGGAACAGCAACTGTCCGGATGATGCCCAGAGGATTTACGGACGCATGCATTTGGCGGCCGGAAATTCTCTGCAGGGTTAGGCATCAGAGGGACAGGTGCGGTACTGGAATAGGAGGTAATACAGTGCTTGTAAACGAGAATCTGGTACAGGATATCGTACAGGAAGTGGTGGCAAAGATGCAGATCGCGGAATCCGCAGGCGGAAAGCACGGCATCTTTACCGACATGAACGAAGCCATTACAGCCGCAAAAGCTTCGCAGAAACAAATCCGCAGGATGTCCCTGGATCAGAGAGAACAGATTATCAGCAATATCCGCAGAAAGACCCATGAGAATGCGGAAATCATTGCCCGGATGGGGGTCAACGAGACAGGAATGGGCAATGTGGGGCATAAGATATTAAAGCACAAGCTGGTGGCGGACAAGACCCCCGGCACCGAAGACCTGAAGACCACAGCCTGGTCCGGCGACAGAGGGCTGACCCTGATTGAGATGGGGCCCTTCGGGGTCATCGGCGCAATCACGCCCTGCACCAATCCCAGCGAGACCGTCATCTGCAATTCCATCGGCATGCTGGCGGCTGGCAACACGGTGGTGTTCAACCCCCACCCTCAGGCCGTGAAGACCACCATCTTCGCCATCAACATGATCAACGAAGCCTCCCTGGAAGCCGGAGGCCCTGACAATGTAGCCTGTACCGTGGAACAGCCCACTCTGGAGACCAGCAATATCATGATGAAGCACAAGGATATCCCTCTCATCGTAGCCACCGGCGGCCCGGGTGTGGTGACGGCAGTGCTGTCTTCCGGAAAGCGGGGCATAGGCGCAGGAGCCGGGAATCCCCCCGCAGTGGTGGACGAGACCGCGGATGTCAGAAAGGCCGCCGAGGATATCGTCAACGGCTGCACCTTTGACAACAATCTCCCCTGCATCGCGGAGAAGGAGATCGTGGCCGTGGACACAATCGCGGATGAGCTGATGCACTACATGATTTCCGAGCAGGGCTGCTACCTGATTTCCAGGGAGGAACAGGACAGGCTCACCGCCACAGTGCTCACCCCCAAGGGGCTGAACCGCAATTGTGTGGGTCGTGACGCGAAGACACTGTTGGGCATGATCGGCGTCACCGTTCCCGACAATATCCGCTGCATCGTCTTCGAGGGCGAAAAGGAGCATCCTCTGATTGCGGAGGAGCTGATGATGCCGATTTTAGGCATGGTCAGGGCAAAGGATATCGATGACGCCATCGAAAAGGCTGTGTGGCTGGAGCACGGCAACCGCCATTCCGCCCACATCCACTCCAAGAACATTGACAATATCACAAAGTACGCAAGAGAGATCGACACGGCCATCCTGGTGAAGAACGCCCCTTCCTACGCGGCGCTGGGCTTCGGCGGCGAAGGGTACTGCACCTTCACCATCGCCAGCCGCACCGGCGAGGGCCTGACCAGCACCAAGTCCTTCACCAAGAGCAGGCGCTGCGTCATGTCCGACAGCCTCTGCATCCGTTAAAAACAGCATGTGCCAGGACAGTACCCAGAACGATTGCTGGCCGCATTAATGGACAGAAACCGTTCTGCCATGCTTGGTACTGTCTAGGCACAGATTGCTTGAAATCGTTCTGCCATGCCTGGTACTGTCTAGGCACATGCGGAACTGGAATAGAACAGCATGTGCCAGGACAGTGCCCAGAACGATTGCTGGCCGCATTAATGGACAGAAATCGTTCTGCCATGCCCGGTACTGTCTAGGCACATGCGGAACTGGAATAGAAAGGAGAAAAAATGGCAGATACAGCACAGATAGAAGAGATAGTGAAACAAGTGCTGGCAAGCATGTCCGGCGGTGTGGCAAGCGCAGCCGGCGGGACAGGAAGCCAGACAGGCGGCGCAATCCCTAAGACCGCCCATGTGGCCATGCTGACGAGCCTGGAGCATTTCGACGTAAAGGAATTCCCCATGCCTGAGGTGGGTGACGACGACATCCTGGTAAAGGTAGAGGGCTGCGGCGTCTGCGGTACGGACGCCCATGAATTCAAGAGAGACCCCTTCAGCCTGATCCCTGTGGCGCTTGGCCACGAAGGCACCGGCGAAATCGTGAAGATGGGGAAAAACGTAAAGAAAGACAGCGCAGGCAAGGATTTGAAGCTGGGCGACAAGGTAGTCACCTGCATGATCTTCAAGGACAACCCGGACATCACCATGTTCGACCTGAACAAGCAGAACGTGGGCGGTGCTGACGTGTACGGGCTTCTGCCTGACGACGATATCCACCTGAATGGCTGGTTTTCAGACTACATCCTGATCCGCAAGGGCTCCACCGTGTTCAACGTCAGCGACCTTGACCTGTATTCCAGAGTCCTCATTGAGCCCTGCGCGGTGCTGATCCACGCGGTGGAGCGGGCCAAGAGCACCGGAATCCTGCGGTTCAACAGCAGAGTGGTGGTACAGGGCTGCGGCCCCATCGGCCTGATCTGCATCGCCATCCTGCGCACCATGGGCATCAACAAGATTGTGGCCGTGGACGGGGAGCAGAAGCGCCTGGACTTCGCCAAAGAGCTGGGAGCCTCCGACTCCGTGAACTTCAAGGAACATAAAGGCATCGAGGCGCTGGCAGGAGCTGTGGCCGAGAAGTGCGACGGGCATCTGGCGGATTTTGCGTTCCAGTGCACCGGATCCCCCGCGGGACATTCCAACATCTATAAGTTCATCCGCAACGGCGGCGGGCTTTGCGAGCTGGGATTCTTCATCAACGGCGGGGATGCCACGATCAACCCCCACTTCGACATCTGCTCCAAGGAGATTACTACCGTGGGCAGCTGGGTGTACACTCTACGGGACTACGCCACTACCTTCGACTTCCTAAAGAGCGCGAAGAAGCTGGGACTTCCCATGGATAAGCTGATTACCCATACCTACCCGCTGGAGGAGATCAATGAGGCGCTGAAGACTAATCTGGCCATGACAGGGCTGAAGATTGCCATCATCAATCAGTAGGGCCGGGATCCGGAGCCGACAGGACAGAGACGAGATGGAGACGAAACCGATTGCCGGCAGGCTGAAAAGGAAAGCAGGCTGTGGGGCATGCGGGGAAGCGAGGAAAGTAAATGGAAGAAAAGATTTCCATGGAAGACAGAGACTCCGCGGAAGAAGCGGTGGGATTGCTGGAGGTGTTCGGCCTTGTCTGCGCCTTCATGGCGGCTGACGCAGGCTGCAAGGCGGCGGATGTGAGGCTTGAGGTCTTTGACAAAAATAAACCTGCAAACGCGGACGCGCTGCCGGTGCCTCTGCTGGTGACGGTGAAGTTCCGGGGGAGCGTCGCTGCCGTGGAAGCTGCCATGGAGGCGGGCGAGGCGGTGGCCAAGTCCCTCACCGGGGTGGTGCAGCGCCACATCATTCCCAGGCCCACCGGGGACACGGGAAAGATGCTGAAGATTAGCGCGTTCGACAAGAATTAAGGGCTAACCGTTTCCGGCAAAGGCCGGGCGGCAGCGGCGAAGAGACCGCGGCTGGCATCTGCCCATCAAGCGCACTGCGAAATGGGTAAAACGGTAAAATATTGAAAAATAAACGGAATTTCGGACTTTCGGGCCGGAAAGAAGCCCGCGGATCCGGGTAGAATGAAAGGAGAGCATTATGGCACAGGAAGCATTGGGAATGGTAGAAACGAGAGGTCTGACAGCGGCGATCGAGGCGGCCGACGCGATGACCAAGTCTGCGGAGGTATCTCTGGTAGGCACCGAGAAAATCGGTTCCGGCCTGGTGACCGTCATGGTGCGCGGCGACGTAGGCGCTGTGAAGGCATCCGTGGAGAGCGGCTCTGCGGCAGCCAGTAGGCTGGGCGAGCTGGTGGCTGCACATGTCATCCCCAGGCCCCACAGCGACGTGGAGAAGATTCTGCCGAAGATTTAAGGGGAGGCTCCGGCTGCAGGGGCGAATCTGCGCTGCCGAAGCGCCCGGGAACATATGACAGATACAGGTAAGCAAAGGAGCCGGCAAATGAGCAGTACATCATTGGGCTTTATCGAGATTACGGGGGTGGTCGCCGCCATTGACGCCTTGGACATCATGTGCAAGACGTCCGGCGTGGAGCTGGCCACCTGGGAGAGGAAGCTGGGCGGGAGGCTGGTCACCATCATCGTGAGAGGCGATGTGGCGTCCGTCACCGAGGCGGTGGAGGCTGCCGCGGCCAAGGCGATCAAGAAGCCCGTGGCCAGCGGCGTCATCGCCAATCCCCACGAAGAGATCGTCAGACTCGTGAACCTGAGCGCAAGCCGGTTCATGGCCGGGGAAGGGCATTCCCCGGAAGAGGGGGACTCCCCGGAAGCGCATTCCGGCGCGCTGGACGCGAGGACGATTCAGGAAGTATAAAAAGCGGCTGACCGGAGAGGAGCCGCGGAACTGGAAACATCGACGGCCCGAGAAAAGGGTGGTTACGGAACTGGAAACAGTGACCACCAGAACAGTGCACAGGGAAATGGGCACAGGGCTGGCGGTTACGGAACCGGTACAATAGAAAGCAGGCTTTCTATTGTCATGAATAGGAGGAAGAGAAATGGCACAGGAAGCATTAGGAATGGTGGAGACAAGAGGTCTGGTAGCTGCGATTGAGGCGGCTGACGCAATGTGCAAGGCGGCCAACGTAAGCCTGGTAGGCACCGAGAAGATCGGTTCCGGCCTGGTGACCGTCATGGTGCGCGGCGATGTAGGAGCCGTGAAGTCGTCTGTAGAGGCCGGCGCATCCAGCGCATCCAAGCTGGGCGAGCTGGTGGCCACCCACGTCATCCCCAGGCCCCACACCGATGTTGAGATGATCCTCCCCAAGACGAAATAAGCATGCCCCCCAATGGGGGTGGATGCCGTTTCAGCAGGAGGGGATTGATGGCTCTTCCTGCGGATATTGGAGGAGAATATGGAACAACAGACTGTTGAAATGATTACACAGATGGTGCTGCAGACCATACGCGGGATGGAGGAGAGGAAAGGCGGCTACCAGGTGCCGGTGGGCGTGTCCGCGAGGCATATCCACCTGACCCAGGAGCATGTGGAGGCCCTCTTCGGCCAGGGCTGCCACCTCACGAAGAAGAAAGACCTCATGGGCGGCCAGTACGCCTGCAACGAGACGGTCACCGTGGTGGGGCTCAAGCTGCGGGCCATCGAGAACGTAAGGGTCTTAGGCCCTGTCAGGAAGGCCTCCCAGCTGGAGATATCCGCTACGGATGCCATGAAGCTGGGCGTGGCCGCCCCCATCCGGGAATCCGGCAACATAGCCGGAAGCGCCCCCATAGCAGTGGTGGGCCCCAGGGGCGTCGTCTACCTGGACGAGGGCTGCATCATCGCCATGCGCCACATCCATATGTCGCCGTCAGACGCGGCTGCGGCGGGCGTGGCGGACGGCGATATCGTGTCCGTGAAGGCGGACAACGAGCGGGGCACCGTGTTCAACCAGGTGAAGATCCGGGTGGACGAGAGCTTCACCCTGGAGATGCACATCGACACGGACGAAGCCAATGCCAGCAGGATCAAGACCGGCGACAAGGTGACGATCGTCAGGTAATTTGGCAAAGACAAAGGGTTTTCGCTGCTGTCATAAGGTGCCGGATGCCCTCCTGGATTCTTCGGGAGGGATATCATAAAAGGCTTGACGGAATTTGGACTTCCGAAATACGCTCGGCCGGATACATATGCTTTTGGGCATGCCGGCAGGATGCGCCGGAAGTTTTGACAGCGTGGCAGCAGCATTTTTGGCGGAGGGGACGGCAGGGCGGCTATCGCCTTGCCCTCCCCATCCGTCTTACCATCCAGGCGGATGGCAAGGTAAGGAGAGTGTGGGATGGTCGTAGGCAAAGTGATAGGGAGCATCGTCTCCACCCGAAAGAGCGAGAACCTGGTAGGGAATAAGTTCATGATCATCGAGCCGCTTCAGGAGATGGCCTCCGGGGCCGCCCGGTTCGTGGCAATCGACAATATCGGGGCCGGCATCGGCGAGACAGTGCTGGTGGCCACCGGAAGCGCTGCCCGTGTAGGCATGGAGAACGCGCCTGTGGATGCGGCGATCGTGGGCATCGTGGACGAATAGGGGCGGGGGATACAGCGCGTGGCGCACAGGACTACAAGCATGGAGGAAGAGACATTCCATAGAAGAGAGAGGCGTTTCATGGAAATGCAGGCTTTGAAACAGGTTTTGCAGGAGAACGGAATCGTCGGCGCAGGGGGCGCGGGCTTTCCCACCTATGCAAAGCTGGATCCGCGGGCGGAAGTCATATTGATGAACTGCGCCGAATGCGAGCCGCTTTTAAAGCTCCACAGACAGCTCATGGAGCAGCAGGCGGAAGCGATCCTGAGGATCTTTGACGGCATAGCCCGGACTGTGGGGGCGAAGGAGGCCGTCATCGGCATTAAGAGAGAATACAAGGCCGCCGTAAAGGCGATTGAGACATACATAGACGCATATCCGGATATGCGCATACAGCTTTTGGACAGCGCCTATCCCATGGGGGACGAGGTGGTGCTCATCTATGAGGCCACAGGGCGCGTGATCCGGCCCGGGGGGCTTCCCATCGAGGAAGGTGTAGCTGTCTTCAATGTGGAGACTGTGTACAATGTATACCGGGCCCTGGAGCGCCGGACCCCGGTGATCGACAAGCTGGTCAGCGTGGTGGGCGAGGTGGAGCATCCCATTACCCTGCGGGTGCCTATAGGGGCATCCATCGGGGATGTGGCGGCTTACGCAGGGGGGATCAAAGCAAAGGAGCCCGCCTATCTGGTGGGCGGGCCCATGATGGGGAATCTGGCCACAGAGCATGATGTGGTGACGAAGACCACCAATGCGATCATCGTGCTGGACAAGGGCCACGCCCTGATACAGCGCAAGAACAGGAACGCGGCCATCGATCTGAAGAGGGCGGCTTCCTCCTGCTGTCAGTGCGAGACCTGTACCAGCCTCTGCCCGCGCCATGCCCTGGGGCATCCCATCGAGCCCCATAAATTCATGCGCAGCGCGGCGAACAAGGACTTCCAGGACACCAATGTGTTCCTGAACACGTTTTTCTGCAGCTCCTGCGGGCTGTGCGAGAACTTTTCCTGCCCCCAGGGCCTTTCGCCCAGGAGCCTGATCGCGGACTACAAGCTGGGCCTGCGCAAAGCCGGGGTCAAGCCCCCCGCCAATGTGGAGCCCGCCCCGGTGAAGGAGAGCCGGGAATACCGGAAGGCTCCGGAGGAGAGGCTGGAGGCCAGGCTGGGCCTGTCCAGGTACAATGTGGACGCGCCCCTGCAGCCGGAGGATTTCTGGAGGAAGGAGCAGCGGATCCATAAGGTGAAGATCCTGCTCAGCCAGCACATCGGCGCTCCCGCAGTCCCCACAGTGGAAAAGGGCGCGCAGGTAAAGTGCGGCCAGTGCATCGCGAATCCCGCCCAGGGGCTGAGCGTAGGGATCCATGCCTCCGTGGACGGCAGGGTGCAGGAGGTCACGGAGAGATATATCGTGATAGTGTGTCAGTAAAGAGGGATGTAGAACCGGTACAATAGATAGCAGGTTTTCTATTGTCGTAAATTAGGAGGGAATGCCTTATGGGTAGGGCTTTGGGAATGATAGAATTCAAGACGGTCTCCACAGGCGTGACAGCCGCGGACGCCATGGTGAAGACGGCTGCCGTGGAGCTGGTGGAGGCCCAGACCGTATGTCCCGGCAAATATATCGCCCTGATTACAGGGGACCTGAGCGCGGTGGACGCGGCGGTGGACACGGCGAAGGTGCGGTACGGGGAGCAGCTGATCGACAGCTTCGTGCTGGGCAATCCCCACGAGGGCATCTTCCCGGCAATCTACGGCACTACCCACATCGAGCATATCAGCTCCCTGGGAATCCTGGAGACCTTCGATGCCGCGGCCATCATCGTGGCGGCGGATGTGGCGGCCAAGACCTCCGAGGTGGAGCTGATAGAGCTGCGCATCGCAAAGGGCATGTGCGGCAAGTCCTACGTGTTCCTCTGCGGGGAGGTGTCCGCCGTGGAAGCAGCCATCTCCAAGGCCAAGGCCACCGTGGCCGAGACAGGCATGTACCTGGACTCCGCGGTCATCGCCCATCCTGACCCGCAGATCTGCAAGTCGATTCTGTAGAGGGGATTTATAATTGTCTGGAAAACTCCGGGACTGCTGTCGGAGATTCTGCCGCAAGACCCGGAAAAGCGCACGGTTTACGTCATGTACCGTGCGCTTTTTGATTGCTGTATTATGACTGTATTTTGGATAGAAGGGCCTCCTGTAACACCCGGGAAAAGTTTACTCCCATGGAAACGGCCCGGTCATTCAGCCATGATGGTATGGTCAGAGTCTTTTTCACCGCCTTTGTATCTTTATATTGGTCGATGTCACAGGACACGAGAGAGGAAAAGCCATCTTCCACAGAAATGGAAGAGATATCGGAGGGAGAAGGGAGCGCTTTTCCCTGTTCCAAAAGGGTGAGAAGATAAGCAGCCAGGGCTTCCTGTGCTGTTTCCAGGGTTTCATTGATAGAACTGCCATAAGTATGGCAACCCTCCAAATCAGGAAACTCGACCCAGTACATGTCCTCTTCTTTGTGGAAGATAGCGGGATACACAAACAGCATAGTCATACCTCCTGACTGCCGCAGATTCTGATTACATGCCATCCGTTTTTCTTCAAAAGCTTCAGCAGGTCTTTGTCTTTCAATTTCCGCCTCCTTACTGGAATAGTGTAACACGTGTGACACGTGTCGTCAAGAAAAACCTGGATGATACAAAATTTTAGATTATCATGGAAAAAGCTGATAAAATCCTGTAACACAAGAAATAAGGAAACACAAATGGTGTATAATACGGTAAAAATCTGTGGATTTCATACAAAGGAGAAGAGGAATATGGCACACAGGCTTACCGAGGAGACGATTGCCGGATATCAGGGATACATGGCGGGAGAGGAGTACGCCCCTGACACGATAAAGAAATACCTGCGGGACATCCGCGCCTTTGCCGCATGGGCCTCCGGCCAGGAGCCCCGCCCCCTGGCCGGAGGCGCCGGGCATTCTTTCCGCGAAGCCGCGGCTGGGGACAGCAAAGAAGCCAGCGGCGCAGACGGGAATGCAAGGGAGGGGATTGCGGTGGACAGGGAAGCGGCAGTAGGCTGGAAAGCCCATCTGGTGGCGGAAGGCTACGCCCCTGTCAGCGTCAACGCCATGCTTTCGTCCCTGAACAGCCTCTTCCGCTTCCTGGGCTGGGAGGAGTGCAGGGTCCGCTTCCTGAAGATTCAGCGCAGGACCTTCCGGGATCGGGACAGGGAGCTGAGCCGGACAGAATACGGGCGCCTCCTGGACACCGCCAGACAGTCGGGGAACACCCGCCTGGCGCTTCTGCTGGAGACAGTCTGCGCCACCGGCATCCGGGTGTCCGAGGTGAAATACATCACCGTGGAAGCCCTCGGCCGGAAGCGGACGGACATCTCCCTGAAAGGGAAAGTGCGCACCATCCTCATCCCGGGGAAGCTGTGCAAGAAGCTCAGGGACTATGCCAGAAAACAGGGCATCACAGCGGGCGAGATCTTCATCACCAGGAATGGGAAGGGCATGTCCAGGCGGCAGATCTGGCAGGAGATGAAGCGCCTGTGTGAAAAGGCGGGCGTGAGCCCGTCAAAGGTCTTTCCCCACAACCTGCGCCATCTCTTCGCCAGGGTCTTCTACAAAGCCTGCCGGGACATCGTGAAGCTGGCGGATGTCCTGGGCCACAGCAGCATAGAGACCACGCGGATATATCTGATTACAACAGGGGAAACACATGCCCGCCGGATGGAACGGCTGGGGCTGATCAGCTGAACAGGGACAGAATCGCCATTTCGTGACTATGACCGATTACGATATGACAGTCTTCCTACTGCCACATGTTCAGTATAGCACGGCAATGGGCGTTTTTCAAGTATATTTTATGACCTGAGCTCTGAAAAAGTGACGAAAATGACAGCATGGTTTTAGGATAACGGCACAGAAAAAAGACATCAAAAAATTATTTTTGACGTTTTTTTCCTGCGGGCTCCGAACCGAAAGATTCAAAGGATGCGTTGGCTGGCGCATCCTTTTTTCATGTGCAGAAAAGAAGCCCGTTCGCTGTATTTTGGCTTTCAGGGCCTTTTTTGCGGTGAGGGACGGGACAAAATGGCGATTTCGTTGATTGCTCTCAGGGGATGGGGGAAGATTGGAGGGGGACATACATGAGGAGGCTTGTTTTGCCGGGGGCTGCTCCGCCAGGCCAGTCTGCCCTGCGGCCACGGCCATCGCGGGCGGCAGGGCGGAACGGGAGGCGATGGGGAGCGGACAAACCGCCGGAAACGGCGGGACGCAAAGCCACAGGGACTAAGGCGTTCCTATCAGATGCGGCAGCTTCGGCAGCCCTGCCTTACCGGCAGGAACCTGCGCCGGTGGCGTCTGACGGAATCTGCTATGTCAGCCTGGCCGCTAATTATAAAAGGCAAACCGCTGGAAACGGCGGGACGCAAAACAAGGGGCCTAAAGCACAAACAGACTATGAACTTGTCTGCGCGCCACGGCAGCCCGGCTACTGATTATAATTAGCAAACCGTTAGAAATGGCGGGACGCAAAGCTATGGGGGCTAAGGTGTTGGAAGTTTCGTTTCACAATGCTATGCCAGCCCGGCCGCCGGATACTTTGCATCCGAAATAATTCTTTTTTTGGCAAAGAAAGGAATGAGAACATGAGAGCTTTAAAAGGTTTAAAATGGCGTGCGTTTGCGATGCTCATGGCCATGGCAGTATGTTTTGGGATGCTGCCGATGACGGCGGATGCGGCATTGCTGACACATGAAGAATTCCGGATAACGGTTAATATGGCCTATAGTGACGGGACAATCATTGGCAGTACCTCAATTATATCGAACTGTCAGGATGGTACAGGACATGCAGGCTTTAACCATACGATGAATCCACAAGATATTATCCGGAAATCGGGTTATACGGGCTATAGTTCATGGAAAGTAACTAGAACCACTAACTTTTATGATTCAGCCAGCACAACCAGAGCTACCTATAATATCACTGGCAGTGCACCCTATAAAGCAGATCAGGTATTTTGGCTGATTTATGACAAGCCGCCTGTATCTGGGGGAGATTCCGGTGGTTCAGGGGGTACTACGACTCCACCAACATCAATGGACTATAATCTGTGTTTTAGAAGCGGAACATCGGATCAGGTTTTTGGCATGCCAGGAACTGTAAGTGATAATAAAGCATATTCCAATGAGAAAATGAGAAATATGTTTATTCCTGCTTCTTATCGTCCTCAGAGATTGGGCTATACTTTCACAGGATGGAAGGTTACGGGTGGAGTGAATCTGCTGAATGACTCAAATCAGCTTAATTATGCACCAGGTGGAAATGTATATATGAAACCTGGAACAGTAACTCTCACAGCTCAGTGGAAAGCCCAGTCATACATCTATTCCCTGACCTATGATGCCAATGGCGGAAAAGTCAATAGCCAAGACACTTATACTGTGACGGTGGAGACCACGGACAGTAGTGCGAGCTTTAATTCTATTGAGCCAGAACGCGCTGGCTACAAATTCCTGTATTGGGAAAAACCAAATGGTTATGGGAAGGTAGACTGGCCGTATGTATTGAGGAACAATGGGAACTTTTCCAGCGTCAGCGGTATTGTAGTTGCGAAATGGGAAAAACTTCCTGAGGTACAGGAAGACGCTACAGTGATTTATCTACCGGGTACTGGCGGGACCGGATATAAACAAGAGTCAGTTATGGGGGGGCAGAGTTATACTGTTCTGTCATCAAAAAGTGCGGGCATCACCGGGCCATCTGGAAAGGTGTTTTCGCATTGGGAGCATAGCAGAGGGAACGATATGTATTTTCCTGGTGACAGGATTACACCGGCGGATAAGAGCGTATGGATTTTCACGGCGGTGTGGAAAGATGAAGTTTCCGGAAATGTTCCGTATACAGTGCAGTGGTTTGATGAGAATGGTTCAGTATTTAAGTCCGAGACAAGATATGGAAAAGCAGGAGAGCCTGTCGCTGTCACAGAAAAAGACAGAGAAGCAGCGGGGTATGAGTTTGATTCTGCAAACAAAGACAATCTGGAAAGCGCAATACTGACAGTTAATGGCACAATCCTGAAGCTGCATTTTCGGAAACTCGCTATGCCAAACTTGACCATTTCCAAAAATGTTGATAAGCATACTGCCGATGTAGGAGAAATATTGACCTATACCATTACAGTAAAAAACACAGGTGGCAGCAAAGCTACAGACGTGGTGGTGACGGATGTTCTGCCGAGTAATGTAAAGTATGACAGTGCGATTGACGAGAACCTGGACACAAGCTATGACAAAAGCAAGCACACTGTAACCTGGTCGAAATTTGACTTAGATTCCGGTGCTGAGAAGACCCTGATCCTCAAAGTCAAAGCCGGAAGCGCCGGTAAAGCCGAGAACACAGCAATCGCCACATGCAAAGAAACCGCAGAGCCTGAGACCAGCCAACCGGCCGAAACCGACATCAATTATAAGATTACGGTCGAAAAAAAGATGGGCGAAACCCAGGTGGACGAGGAGAACGGCACAGCGGTGGTTCCCTATACCGTCACGGTGATGAACACCAGCGGCGCGGATCTCTATGGCCTGGACATCATCGATGCCCTGACCACAACAGTGAAGTCCGGTACGGCAGACATGCGTCTGGTGCCCGACAGCCTGACTGTGGACGGGACAGCCGTGGCAGGATTTGAGGCAATGTCCGGGAGTGTGAAGCCCGGCAAGGAATCCCGCACCTGGAAGGTCATTGACAGGAGCGCCGCATTCAGCCAGGGCAGCCAGGCCGTCCTGAAGTATCACCTGGAAATCGTGAATACAGGCGAGGAGGAGCTGCAGGTCGATCTGGAGAACACTGCAACAGGAGGCACCTGGAAGACTCCGGGAGCGCCGGCGAAAGCGAGGGTCCATGGGGCAGCGGCGGCAAATGGCGGTGATTATGACATTACCGATTCAGCCAGCGCCAGCGGCAACATAGGCACTGCCAGCGGCAGCGTCACGATCCCTACCGCATACAGGACCATCACCTACAATGACGGCGTGGACGATGCGGAGATTTTTGCGGATCAGGTGTACAAAGCAAAGAAAGGGGACGCTACGCCGCAGTTTGATGGAACACCTGTTCGGCCTGGATATATCTTTGTCGGCTGGGAGCCTGTAGTTGCCGAAAAAGTGACCACAGACGCAACCTATAAGGCGGAGTGGGCACCGGAAGCCAGGACCATCACAGCCACCTGGAAGAACGGGGAGACCGGTGAGACGATTCAGGGCCCCAGGGAATACCCTGAGGGAACGGCCATAGATGAAATCCGTAAGGCCGACCCCGAAGCGCCCGCAGCCTCGGAAGGAAAGGAATTCGACAAGTGGGTAGTCGAGACGGACGATGACGGCAACGTCACCATCACGGCCACCTACAAGGACAGGGAGCCCCAGAAGCCGGAGACCATCACCGTGACCTGGAAGAACGGGGAGACCGGTGAGACGATCAAGGAACTGAGGGACAAATACCCCAAGGGTACGCCTGCTGACGGCGTCAGCGCGGACGATTACCCCGGAGCGCCGGAAGTGCCCGGAAAAGAGTTCAGGGAATGGACTTTGGAGACGGACGCCGATGGCAATATCATCATCACCGCCATCTACAGGGTGAAGGAGAATCCGGATCCCATTATTCCCGACCCCGGCACCCCGGCGCCCACCATGGACGACATCCGCAGCCTCATCGCGGTGATGGTCACCGATGCGGGAGCCACCGACCACGGCGCAGTGACCTACAGCGTGGAACACAGCAGCGTCACGATCGGCAATGTGTCCGACAATGGCGACGGGACATACACCTGTGATGTCACCATAAGCCCTGAATGGTATGTAAGCAGCTACAATGCGGGCCATGGCCTGCATACCCACGCGAACCGGCCGGAGACGGTCACGCTTGTATACAGCGCGCCCGCTGACGGGGAAGCGGAGGAGACAGCGGCTGAAGGACAGGAGGCGGACGGAGCGGAAGAGACTGCTCCCACAGCCGAAAGCAGCGAGGAGACAGCCGATGACACGGCATCTCCCGATGGGCCCTCCGGGACGGAGCCCGAAACGGAATCCGAGAGCAATGAGACGGAGGCAGGAACAAACGAAGACGAATCTGTAGACAAAACTGCAGAAGATACAGCTGATGATGACGGGGAAGCAGCCGATCCTCAGGAGACAGACGCTGCGAAGGAAGCAGCCGGGACAGATGTGGCAGAACCTGATGCAGAGCCTGAAGAGGAAGCTTCCAGGGATGGCGGAGAAGAGCCTGAGAGGGAAGAGCCTGAAGCGGAAGAGCCTGACGAGGAAGCGCCTGACAAGGAAGGCACTGACGGGGCAGCAGCACAGACATCTGATGCAGAAGAGGAACCTGCGGAGGAAGCAGCCAGCGCAGACGGAGAAGCGTCCGATGACGACGGGGAAGCCATGGAGGAAAAGGCAGAAGCAGACGGCGAGCCGTCTGACGTGAAGCAGGATGAAACCGTGGCAGCACTGGATACGGACGGAGAGACATCTGACACAGAGACGGCAGTCTCCGGCGTCCAAAGCCAGGATGCAGAGGAGAGCGGAATCGTGGAGCTGGCCGAGGAGGCAGATGGCGGAAAGTGGACATTGGCAGATGCGGCGGACAGCGTAGTGACATTCATCGTGAACTGCGCCGCCACTGAGGAGCCGGGCCCTACGGAGCCGACAGAGCCGAGCGAGCCGACGAATCCGACAGACCCGACGGAGCCGAGCGAGCCGGAGAACCCGACAGACCCGACAGAGCCGAGCGAGCCGGAGAATCCGACAGACCCGACAGACCCAAGCGAGCCGGAGAATCCGACAGACCCTACGGAGCCGAGCGAGCCGACGAATCCGACAGAGCCGACAGACCCTGCGGAGCCAAGCGAGCCGACGAATCCGACAGACCCTGCGGAGCCAAGCGAACCGGAGAATCCGACAGACCCGACAGAGCCGAGCGAGCCCACGAATCCGGTAGGCCCGACAGAGCCGAGCGAGCCGACAGAGCCCACCAATCCAACGATTCCGGGGAATCCGATACGCCCCACGGAACCGGCGGGCCCTAGCAATCCGACGGCTCCCACGAACCCCACAACTCCGGCACAGCCAGGCGACACACCCACAGCCATAGACCCGACGCCAGCCGTACCCGTAGCGCCCGCACCTGCAGTACCTGTAGCAGCGGCCCCGGCCATAACACCGGTAGCGCCCACAGTGCCCGCAGAGCAGGCGCCGGAGGATGAGCAGGAAGAGGCGGAGATAGGCGATGACGATGCGCCGCTGGCAGCGCCCGAAGAGGCGGAAGGAACGGACGCGCCGGAAGGGGAGGAGCCTACAGTCATCGACGATGACGACACGCCGTTGGCGGCAATGGGAGAAGGCGCCGGCCGAAGCTGGGCCCTCCTGAACCTGATACTGACCATCCTGACCGCGCTCATCAGCCTGCTGATGCTGACCTTCTATTTTTACGGAAAGCGCAGGCAGGGCGAGGACGAGGAAAGACAGTACATGCACAGCGCACAGGACGGGGAAGAAGAGGAGCTGAAGAGGAAAGGCCTTGTAAGGCTGCTCAGTATCCTTCCCGCCGTGCTGGCGCTCATCACCTTCATACTGACGGAGGACATGCGCAATCCCATGATTTTCGTAGATAAATGGACATTGCTGATGCTCCTGTACGCCGTGGTGAACGCAGCGCTGGCGATTCTCTCCATCAAAAAGCGGGAAGAAATGGAAGAAGAGCATTCCGTGAACAGGTAAGAGAGAACTGAGATTGATTAAGGAAGACGGGGCCGCAGTCATATGCGGCCCCTTTCCATAAGGAGCAAGGAGATGGACGAAGGCTTGGAAAGAAAGAAAAATCGTGACTGTGCCTGCCCGGCAGGATATGCGCCCATGGACTGGGCAGGGAAACAGTTCGGAAACCTGACAGTGGCCTCCTATGACGGGAAACGGGGCGGAAAGCACTACTGGCGCTGTCTGTGCCGATGCGGGAGGGAGGCGGTGGTCTGCCAGTCCAATCTGAAAAGCGGCCACACCCGAAGCTGCGGCTGCCTGTCGGATCCCCGGGGCACCAGGCATTTCGTGGAGGGCACCTGCATAGAGAGCATCCGCAGCAGGAAGGTCTCCGCCAATAACAAAAGCGGCGTCCGGGGCGTATACCTCAACCGGAGACTGGGGCGCTGGACCGCGCAGATAACCTTCCAGGGCCACACCCGGTATCTGGGAAGCTTCGAGAGCCTGGAGGAGGCGGCGCAGGCGAGAGAGGAGGCCGAGAAGCTCTTTGACGACTTCCTGGCACATTCTCTATATCATGAAAAAAACATACAGAATCCTGTAAGAGAAGAGAGTCGTTAAGACAAATGGGTGTATAATAGAGGAAAACAGCACAGGCTTACCGAAGAGGGGAAACGATACTTAAAAATTTGGGGATAGGAAGGCAAGCCGGATGAACAGAGCAGAGCAGGATAGCAGGGGACGCAAGGACTGGGTGGGAAAACAGTTCGGCAATCTGACAGTGGCCGCCTATGACGGGAGGCGGGGCGGGAAGCATTACTGGCGCTGCCTGTGCAAATGCGGGAAAGAGGCGATTGTCTGCCAGTCCAACCTGAAAAGCAGCCACACCCGAAGCTGCGGCTGCCTGTCGGATCCACGCAATACCAGGCATTTCGTGGAGGGCACCTGCATAGAGAGCATCCGCAGCAGAAAAGTCTCCGCCAGCAACAAAAGCGGCGTCCGGGGCGTGTACTTCAACCAAAGGTCCGGGCGCTGGATTGCGCAGATAACCTTCCAGGGCCATACCCGGTATCTGGGAAGCTTCGAAAGCCTGGAGGAGGCGGCGCAGGTGCGGAAGAAGGCAGAAGCGATTTTTGACGACTTCCTGGAGAGGACGAGATACAAGTAAAGCTTGCACCCTGAAATATAACATGATAAAATGAAATCACTGCCGAGATAAGAGGATGGAGTTTGTACGACAATAAATTTGCAGAGGAGCAAGGGGGATGCTGGCGGTAGAGCGTAGGAACCTGATACTGGAAAAGCTGCAGAACGAGCGGAAAGTGGTGGTCAGCGAGCTGAGCGCCCTGTTTGACGTTTCTGAGGAGACCATCAGACGTGATTTAGACAAGCTGGATCGGGAGGGGCTGGCGATCAAAAGCTATGGCGGCGCTGTCCTGAACGAGAACACCGGCGTGGACATGCCCTTCAATGTCCGCAAGAAGCGGAACATGAAAGCGAAACAGGAGATCGCGGCTCTGGTGGCAGGCCTGGTGCAGGAGGGGGAGCATATCATCGTGGATCCCAGCACCACCGCTGTGTCCGTGGTGAAGGCCCTGAAGGCCAGGAAGAAGCTGACCGTGATCACCAGTTCCATCGAGGTGCTGATAGAGCTCTCGGATGTCACCGGATGGGAGATCATCTGCACCGGCGGGGCGCTGCGGGAGAATTACCTGACTTTGGTGGGCTCCCGGGCCGCGGAGGTGATCGACTCCTTCCAGGCGGACAAGGTGATTCTGTCCTGCAAGGGCGTAGACCTGGAGCGGGGCGTCACGGATGCCAACGAGGCCCTCTCCCAGATAAAGCACGCCATGCTGAAATCCGCAAGGCAGCGCATCCTTGCGGTAGACCATACAAAATTTGGCAATGTAGCGTTCTCGCGGATCTGCCAACTGTGGGACATCGATATGGTGGTGACGGATATCCGCCCGGAGCAGAAGTGGATGGACTATTTTGCAGAGAAAGGAATCGAGTGCCTGTATGACAGAGAAGAGGGTGAAAACGATAGCCTTCGCCAATAACAAGGGCGGAAGCGGCAAGACCACCACCTGTGCCAACGTGGGCTATTCCCTGTCGGCGTTGGGGAAGAAAGTGCTCCTGATTGACGGCGACATGCAGATGAACCTTTCCCTCTCTTTCTTTTCCGAGGAGGAGGTCCTGGGATTCGCCTCAGGGGACAGGAACCTGTACCTGGCCATGAAGAAGGAAGAGGACTTGTGGGACTATGTGGTGCACACGCCCTATGACAACCTGGACTTGATCCCCTCCTCCACGCTGATGAGCGGCATCGAGTACGACCTTTTCACCAAATGGCAGAGGGAGCTGATCCTCTCCAGGAGCCTGGAGCGTCTGAAGCGGGAGGGCGGATACGACTATATCCTGATCGACGCCCCGCCCACGCTGGGCGGCTGGGTCATGAACATCCTCTGCGCCTCCGATTACGTGATGCTGCCGGTGGAAGCCAGCCCCTGGGGACTGTTCGGCGTGGCGAACATGTTCGAGTTCCTGGAGCATGTGAAGAAGCTGGCGCCGGGGCTGAACCTGCTGGGCGTGGTCATCACCAAGCTGGACGCCAGGAAGAACTACGGCAGACAGACCCTGGAGGCGCTGGAGACATACGGGGAAGTGAACGTGTTCCGCACGTTGATCCGTGTGGACAGTGAGATAGAGTGGGCCCAGGACAATTCCAGGCCCGTGATGGCGTACAAAAAATCCGCCAGGAGCGCGGGGGAGTATCTGGAGCTGGCGAAGGAGGTAGAGGAACATGTCGGTAGGAACAGGTAGCATCAGGAGGGCGGCGAAGACGGCAGGCGCCGCGAAAGGGCCCGAGACGGCTCCACAGGCTGAGGAAAAGGCTGTGCCGGAGCCGAAGGCCTCGGAAAGCGAAAAGAGCGGCGCGGAGAAGAAAGCTCCGGCAAATAAAAAGGCGCGAAAGACAGAAGGGGCCAGCGGGAGGGCAAAAGCCGTCAAGGCTCCCGCGGAAACAGCCGGGAAAAAGCAGGAGCCGAAAGGCGGGCCTACCGCCGCCGCGGAAGGGGCTGCGGCCGCCGGGAAGCAGGCGTATGAGGCCTATGGAATAGGGCAGCAGCTCCCGGTGCATCTGCTGTAGCCGGAGGCTGCGCAGATGATACGGGAGACCAGGGGGCGTCTGAGGAGGCTCCGGTGCGGATCGGCATCGGGGCCTTTTGAATTCTTTGTGAATTTTGCATAAATTATCACATTTTCAGTTGACACCGATGATGAAAAGACGATAAGATATAAATTAGGACTGATGACAAATGAGAGATAGGAGGAAATGTCTATTGAAGAAAAACGAAATCGTATTGAATGATTATGCACAGATGTGCAGAGAAGCCGACCATCTGGAGCCGGAGATGTTCGACAAGTATGAAGTGCAACGGGGCCTGCGCGACAAGAACGGAAACGGTGTGGTGACGGGACTTACGAATGTATCGCGCATTGAGTCCTTTCAGATGATAAATGGGGTGAAGACGCCCTGCGAAGGTAAGCTGTGGTATCGGGGCTACGACTGTATCGAGCTGGTGAAGGGCTTCAAGGGGAGGCGCTTCGGCTTTGAAGAAATCAGCTACCTGCTGTTGTTCGGCAAGCTGCCGGACGAGAAGCAGCTGAAGGATTTCCGGGAGATTCTGATCGCCTGCCGGACGCTGCCCACGAATTTCACCAGGGACGTGATCATGAAAGCGCCCAGCAGCGACATCATGAACTCCCTGACCAGGAGCGTGCTGACATTGGCATCCTATGACAAGGAATGCAATGATACCTCCATCGAGAACGTGCTCAGGCAGAGCTTCCGCCTGATCGGCGTGTTCCCCATGCTGGCCGTGTACGGGTATCATGCCTATAACCACTATCAGAATGACGACAGCATGTACATACACCGTCCCTCCAGGAAGCTGTCCACGGCGGAGAACCTGCTGATGATGCTGCGCCCGGACATGAAATACACGCAGTTGGAGGCCGCGGTGCTGGATACCGCTCTGGTGCTGCACATGGAGCATGGCGGCGGCAACAACTCCACCTTTACCACCCGCGTGGTGACATCCTCGGGCTCGGACACCTATTCCGTCATCGCGGCGGCGCTGTCCTCCCTGAAGGGGCCCAAGCACGGCGGCGCCAATATCAAGGTGGTGGAGATGATGCGGGAGATTGAGGCCAATGTGTCCGACTGGGAGGACGAGGACGCCGTCAGGGCCTACCTGAAGAAGATTCTGAACAAAGAGGCCTTCGACCGGAAGGGCCTGATCTACGGCATGGGCCACGCGGTGTATTCCCTCTCGGATCCCAGGGCCCAGGTGTTCAAGGGCTTCGTGCACCAGCTGGCCTCCGCCAAGGGCAGGGAGAAGGATTTCGCGCTGTACTCCATGATCGAGCGGCTGGCTCCCCAGGTAATCGCGGAGAAGTCGAGGATCTACAAGGGCGTAAGCGCCAATGTGGACTTCTACAGCGGCTTTGTCTACAGCATGCTGGAGATTCCTCTGGAGATGTTCACGCCGATCTTCGCCATCGCCAGAATCGTGGGCTGGAGCGCCCACAGGATCGAAGAGCTGATCAACATGGATAAGATCATCCGCCCCGCGTACAAGAGCGTCATGCAGGAGCGGGAGTATGTGGGCCGGGACGACAGGTAACGGAGGGCTTGGGGGGATTATGAGAGCGAAAATAAGGCAGTGGTGGCCATTTGCCGTCCTGGGAGCGGTCTTCGGGGGGCTGGTGGTCCTGAATATGTCCTGCCATGACCACTGGCTGGACTCCGACATGGCGGCGGAGATGATTTTCTCCCGCCTGCTGGCGGAGAGCGGGCATGTCTTCGCCACAGAGGAATGGTACTATTCCACGGAGTTCAGGTTCCTCTATACGCAACTGGTGATGGCGCCATTGTTCCGGCTGTCTCAGGACTGGCACCTGATCCGCATGATTACCAATATCGTCACATATGTGCTGATGCTGGCGTCCTATTTCTACATGATGAAGCCTCTGAAGGTGGATCGCAGATGGGTGGCCCTGACCGGGGCCGTCCTTCTGCTGCCTTTTTCGGAGACGATGATGACGCATATGCAGATGGGCAATACGTACATGCCCCATGTCATCCTGCTGTTCTTTTATCTCGGCCTGTTCCTGCGGCTGGTGCAGAAGGTGGCATACCCCAGGTGGAGAAGGTGGGAGATGGCGGCGGTGTACCTTCTGCTGTCCGTCATCTGCGGCGTCTCCGGCGTGCGGTATCTGCTGGCCATGCAGTGCCCGCTGGCCATGGCGGCGCTTCTGTACCTGGCTTTTTCAGGGGAGTGGAAGCAGTTCCGACGCCAGTTCGGCACGGACACGGGGAAGAAGAGCTTCCGGCAGGTCTGGAAGAGCGGGCGCGCGGCATATCTTTACTGTGGCCTGCTGGGCGCATGCGGCAGCCTGCTGGGCTATTGCCTCAATGTGCTGTGGGTGAGCAGGCAGTACGTGTTCCAGACCTATGAGGCCACCAATTTCATCCCGGTCTACCAGGGCATCCTGGCGGAGCGGGTGCAGAATGCCCTTGGGAGCCTGCTGATGCTCTTCGGCTATATTCCGGACAGGGGATTCCTGTCCCTGAGGGGCTTCATCACCATGCTTTCCTTCGTGGCCATCGCCCTCCTGGTCTACTGCGGCGCAAAGGTGTACAGGGGAAGCTGCGGGCAGAAATTCTTTGTGGCGCTGTTCCTGGCGGTGTCCCTGGGGCTGAATCTGTTCGTCTTCGTATTCACCACCAGCACCATGGTGCCGCGGTACTATATCACTACGCTGATTTTCGCCCTGCCTGTGCTGGCGTTCTATATGGAGGGGCGGGAGCCGGCCTTCGACAGGCTGGCGGTAAGCCTGCTCCTGGCCTGCTGTTTCCTGATGGGCACGGCCAAGGTGACGCTCTCCTATCTGTCGGCGGACAAGAACCAGGGGAAGCGGGCGGTTGCGGCTTTCCTGGAGGAGAACGGCTACGACTTCGGCTTCGCTACCTATTGGAATGCCAACATCATGACGGAGCTGACGGACGGGGCGGTGGAAATCGCCAACATCGGGGACCCGGAGTATCTGGAGTTCTTCAAATGGTCCTCTCCTGTGCGGTATTACGAGGAAGGGTATCATCAGGGCGAGACATTCCTTCTGCTGACTGCGGAGCAGCGGGCGGAATATGCCGGGGCGGAAGCGCTGCAGGCGGGGGAGGTCGTCTATGAGGACGGGGACTATACGGTATATGTGTACGAAAGCGTGGAAGAGCTGATGGCATGTGCGGCACAGCGGGACTGAGCTTGCTGGCCGATTGATTGTTTGAGCCGCAGGGCGGCGGAATGTGTGGAAACTTGAAAGTATTGAAGGGTATCTTCTTTTTTTTGATGGGTCTTATCATGATAGGCTGCACGGGCATCCTGGTCTGCGCGCTGAATCCGTCCCTGACGGCCATGCTGGCGGAGCGGGTGGAAAGCGTGGGTTCGGCGCAGTCTTCCCGGGACGGCCAGTCGGGCGGGCTGGGCGGCCTGTTCCGGGACGGGGACGGGCAGTCGGATTCCACGGTGCCCGGGGAGGGCCAGCCGGGAATCAACGCGGACTGGCTGGAGGGGCAGAGCGGCTACGAGCAGCCTGACAGCCCTTCTGTGGAGGCTCCGGAGGATGTGAGCGGCAGGACGGGCTACGAGCCTGTACAGGAGGAAGCGCAGGAGATAGACGAGGACGAGGCGGGCGGCCTGACCGGGGCCGAAAATCCCGGGGACACGGGCAGCGGCCTGTCCTTTGACGCGGAAACCTATCCGTACTATGCCATGCTGGAAGCGGAAATGCAGCAGATATACAGCCAGATCTATGCCAATGCCATGAGCCTGACGCCATCCTTCACCCCGGTGGCCACGGTGTCCGTGAGCCAGTTGAAGACGGTGTTCGAGGCGGTCTACAACGACCATCCGGAGCTGTTCTGGCTGGACACGGGATATTCCTGCAAATACCTGCGCAGCGGCAGATGCGCGGAGATCACATTGAAATTCAATGAGACCGCGGACGCGCTGGAGCAGGCCAGGCTTGCCTTCGAAGGGGCGGCGGGAAATATCGTGGCCCAGGCCCGGGGGCTGGGAAGCCAGGCAGAGATGGAAAAGTATGTCCACGACGCATTGATGGGGCTGGTGGAATACGATGTGGCCGCTCCCATGAACCAGAGCGCCTACAGCGCGCTGGTGGGCGGCAGGAGCGTATGCGCCGGATATGCCAGGGCGTTCCAGTATATCATGCAGGAGCTGGGCATCCCCTGCTATTACTGCACCGGCTACGCGGGGGAGGACCACGCGTGGAACATCGTGAAGATAGACGGCGTTTACCAAAATGTGGACGTGACGTGGGACGATACGGAGGAGCCCACCTATAACTATTTCAACAAGACGGACAGGGAGCTGGCGGCCACCCACAGGCGGACGGGGCTCTCGGTATACCTTCCAGCCTGCGAAGGGGCCGGACAGGAGACGCCCGGGATGCCCGAGGACGGGGCACCAGGGGAGGCGGTCCCCGGAAGCACGGAAGAGCCCGGCGGGGAGGACACCGGCGGATCGGGGGATGTATCCGGCCTGATCAATCCGAATCCCATAAAGCCCCTGGAGTGGGAGAGCAAGAGGGAAGAGGTGCCTGTGGATCCCCTGCAGGCCGCGGAGGACCGCAAACGGGAGAGTCTGGAGAAAGCGGGGGTCACCGAAGAACAGGTGCGGGACACCATGCAGGAATATTATGAGGACTGCCGCAGGCTGCTGAAGGATGCGGGGACGGGAGACCGACAGTTCGTGAACGTCATCCCGCAGTCCCTGTGGGGCTCGGTGGAGCGCGCCTACAACAGCGGCGATTACCGGAAGGGATACGTGGATTCCGCGCTGAAGGACATGGGCGCGAGCAGCTTCGCGATTCAACTGCAGGTGCAGGATCTGGGCGGAGGGTATTACCGGCTTTACCACAATGTATATACCTATTGAACGGAATAGAGAAAGAAATTCGAGAAAGGGCAGGAATATCCTGTCCTTTTTTTCATATATTGGAGAAAGGAGGACATGGGGATGGAGAATACGATTCTGCAGATGTTTCCCTCCGGCCACCGGGCGCTCTGGCAGAGGGTGGCCCGGGAGCAGGGGTCCATTCAGGAGATTCGCCTGCGGGCGGGGCAGCCTGTGATCATACATAGAAAAGGGGAGGAGCTGTTCCTGACGGACACAGGGGAGCTTTCCCGAAAGCCGTCGGAGGGGCATCTGGCCACCGGGCGGGAGCTGTCGCAGATGCTGGAGCATATCTGCCATTATTCCCCCTATGCCTATGAGGAGGAGCTGCGGCAGGGCTTCATCACCGTGGGGGGAGGCCACCGGGTAGGCGTGGCGGGACAAGCCGTGATGGAGGCGGACGGGAGGGTGAGGACCTTCAAGAACATCTCCTATCTGAATATCAGGGTCTCCCACCAGATGAGGGGCGCGGCGGACGGGGTGCTGCCCGGGATGTACAGGCGGGGGAGGCTGTGCAGCGCCCTGATCGTCTCTCCGCCGGGCTGCGGCAAGACCACGCTGCTCCGGGATCTGATCCGCCAGATTTCCGACGGCAATGCCTATGGGCGGGGGATGACCGTGGGGGTGGTGGACGAGCGCTCCGAGCTGGCGGGATCCTTTCTGGGAAAGCCCCAGAACGATATGGGCATGCGCACGGACGTGCTGGACGGCTGTCCCAAGGACATCGGGATGCTGCTGCTTTTGCGGGCCATGTCCCCCCAGGTCATCGCCATCGACGAGCTGGGCGGGGAGGGGGAGCTGCGGGCCCTGGGACAGGCGGCCGCCTGCGGCTGCAGGATCCTGGCCACGGTCCACGGGGAGGACAGGCAGGACGTGGAGTACCGGTTCGGGCTGGGGGCAGAGTTCTGGGAGAGGCTGTTCGACGTCTTTCTGGTGTTGGGAAAGGAAGACGGGCGGTGCGTGGTGAAGAGGGCGGAGCAGACGGCGGCCGGGAAAACCTTGGGGGGCTGAGGACCCCGGGGCGGCGTCAGGGGAATCAGGATATTGATTGGCATGGGCGCCGGGGGCGCGGGAGTATAAGTATGGGCATAATCAGGTTTTTGGGCGGATGCATGATTTTTTCGGGCTGTCTGGGGCTGGGGCTTTGGTACAGGCAGCAGTTCGGCGCAAGGATAAAGGCCCTGCGCAGCCTGGAGCATATCCTGGAGCTTCTGGCCAGCGAGGTACGCTATGGGAGGGCCGCGCTGCCGGAGTGCTGCAGCCATCTGGCGGCGGACCTGGAGGCGCCGTTTCGGGAAGCCTTCGGGGAGGTGGGGCGCAGGATGGAGGAGAACATGGGGGCCTCTTTCGGGGAGGTCTTCCGGGAGGAGCTGGGGAAAGCGCTGGCAGACCTTCCCCTTCAGGAGGCGGACAGGGAGGATTTCCTGAGGTTCGCCTGCCAGACGGGGTTCTCGGACAGCCAGATGCAGCTGCGGGCCATAGAGCAGAGCGCGGAGCTTTTGGGGGGCACCAAAAAGAGGCTGGAGCGGGAGCACGGCGAGAAGTGCAGGATGGCGGTGGGGCTTGGAGCCATGGGGGGACTGTTGCTGATATTGGTATTTTTGTGATGGACGGATTGTCAGCGCGCCGCAGGCGGCATGACGGGAAACTTGGAAGAGTGAGGGGCCATGGGAGTAAGTCTGATATTTAAGATAGCGGCAGTGGGGATATTGGTGACCATATTGAGCCAGATTTTGAAGCACAGCGGCAGGGAGGAGCATGCCTTCCTAATCAGCCTGGCCGGACTGATACTGGTCCTGACCTGGATCGTGCCCTACATCTATGAACTGTTCCAGACGATTCAGACGCTGTTCGCTTTGTAGGAGGGAATATGACGGAGCTTGTAAAGGTTGGGTTTCTGGGGATAGCCGGAGTTCTGCTGGCGGTGCAGTTTCGGGGGAGCAAAGCGGAGTACGCCACCTACATCGGACTGGCTGTCAGCATCATCATCTTCTGTTTCTCCATGCGGCAGATGGAGACCATCACAGGGCAGTTCATGAAGATCAGGAGCTATCTGAGCGGGTCTGAGGAATATCTGTCCATCCTCTTCAGGGTAATCGGAATTACGTATATCTGCGAATTCAGCTCCGATATATGCCGGGACGCCGGGTATCAGGCCGTGGCAGGGCAGATTGAGGTGCTGGGGAAGCTGGTGGTGATGTTCGCGGGGCTGCCGATCCTGTTTGCGGTGATAGAGCAGATACAGAGTTTCCTGTAGCCCCAGGCCCGGGGCGGCAGACACAGGAAGAGGAAAACGCGGACAGCCATGGGCATAGCCGGCCATGAGAACGGGCTGACGGGAGGGCAGTGGGCCCGGGGAGGACAGCATATGGAGATGGACTTGAATCTGGTCTGGCAGGACTTCGGGCTGGACAGGCTCCAGGAGGGGATCCTGCGCCTGTTCCCGGAGAGGCGGCTGAATCTGGAGGAGCTTCTGGGGGAGGTGATGACCGGGGACGTGTTCGGGGCGCTGGCCGCGCTGTTTCGGGACAGCATCACGGATTTCTTCACCCAGTTGGCGGGCATGCGGAATGTGTTCGTGTGGCTGCTGGTGCTGGGCATCGTATCCTCCCTGATGACGCATTTCGTGGAGATCTTCAACAGGCGGCAGGTGGCGGACATGGGTTTCTATTTTATGTACCTGCTTTTCACCGCGGTGCTGCTGAAATGCTTCACCCAGGCGGCGGACATCGCCAGGCAGACGGTGGAGAACATCATCCTGTTCGTGAAGCTTTTGGTGCCCGCCTATCTGCTGACCGTGGGCATCTCCACTGGCTCGGCCACGGCGGGGGCCGCGTACCAGATGATGCTGTTCGCCGTGTACGGGGTGGAGTATATCCTGGTGAAAGGGCTTCTGCCTTTCATCGGCAGCTACAGCATGCTGACCGTGGTGAACGGCATCTGGGCGGAGGAGAAGCTTTCCCCCCTGATCGACCTGCTGGGGAAAGCCGTGGGCTGGGTGCTCAAGGGGGCGCTGGGGGCGGTGACGGGCATCAGCATATTCCAGCGGCTGATCGCTCCGGTGCTGGACTCGGCCAGGAATTCGGCGCTGCAACGGCTGATTTCGGCCATACCGGGGGTGGGGGCCGCGGCGGGAGGCGTGGTGGAGATGGTGGTGGGGTCTGCCACGGTCATCCGTAACAGCGTGGGCCTGGTGCTGCTGATACTGCTCTTGCTGCTGTGCGCCGTGCCTGTGCTCAAGATTGCCATGATCGCGGTCCTGTTAAAGTGCGCGGCGGCCTTTATGGGCATCGTCAGCGACAGGCGGATCACGGCCTGCGTGAACCGGATCGGGGACGCGGCCATGCTGCTGTTGCGCACCACCGGGACGGCCATGCTGCTGTTCCTCGTGGCTATAGCGGTGGCGGCGCTATAGTGCGCGGGGTGGGGAGTCTTTCAGGCGCTCATTTGTGCTTTGCAGTATTTGCGCTTTGCAGTATTTGCGCTTTGCAGTATTTGCGCTTTGCGACATTTGCGCTTTGTGACATTTGTGCTTTGCGATATTCGCGCTCTGTCTGCGCGGGAATTGGGGATGGATATGGGAAATACATTGTTCCAGGCAATCTGCCGGATGGGGATTTTCATGATATGCGCCCAGGCGGTGGTGCATTTCAGGCCGAAGGAGTCTTATGAAAAATATCTGAAGCTCCTGGTCAGCGTCATTGTGCTGATACAAGTGTTCCTGCCCATCGGAAGCTTCCTCCTGGGGGAGGGCAGGCAGAACGCGGCTAAGGCGCTGGAGCAGTTCGGGCGGGAGCTGGAGCAGAGCCTGGAGGACGCCGCCGGGGACGCCGCGGCTGCGGACGAGCTGCTGGAGCAGATGACCCTGGAGGAAGTCATGCGCCGCCTGGAGGAGCAGGAGGGGGAGGGAGCGGAGTCGCTGCCGGAAGGTATGCAGGGCGGGAGCCAGGGGCAGCAGGATATTCAGAAAGACAGCCAGGGCAGAAGCTTCCCAGTGGAAGACAGCCTGCCGGAAGGTGTGCAGGGCGGGAGCCAGGGGCAGCAGGATATTCAAAAAGACAGCCAGGGCAGAAGCTTCCCAGTGGAAGACAGCCTGCCGGAAGGTGTGCAGGGCGGGAGCCAGGGGCAGCAGGATACCCAGAAAGACAGCCAGGGCAGCGACTTCCCGGGGGAAGACGGAGTGCCGGAAGAGGGCGCCCAGGGCGGGAATCCGGGGCAGCAGGAGGAACAGGCAGGTGGGGCCGGGGCCGACCGGAGGATCGAAATCGATTCAGATGCCATAGAGCCTGTAACCATAGAGCCCATAGGGCCGGTGCAGGGCGGCGGGGCACAGGGGCAATGAACGGCGCAGGGAGGCACATTCCACGCAGCTCTCTGCGGGGAAGTTTATCGGGAAAGGCAGGGGAGATATGGGCAGGGACTGGAGGCAGTGGGCAGCGGATAAGGGACTGCAGAAGTGGTTCCGCAGAGATAACTTTTTGATTCTGGTCCTGACCGGGATTCTCCTGGTCATCATAGCGCTTCCCACAAAAAAGGGGGAGGACCAGAAGGACAATAATATGGACGGAATAGGAAAAATCGCGCCGGAAGCCGATGCGGCCCGCACAGGGGAGACCCGGGAGGAAGCTGCCGGGACGGCTGACGGAACAGCCGATGCGGACGGACTCTATGCGGCCCAGATGGAGGAGCGCCTGACCCAGGCCCTGACCCGGGTGGAAGGGGTAGGGGAAGTGCGGGTGATGATTACGTTGAAGTCATCAAGCGAGCTGATTGTGGAGAAAGAGCAGCCCGTACGCCGCAGCGCCACCAGCGAGAGCGACGCCATGGGCGGGAGCCGCAGCATAAACGAGGTGGACTCCCAGGAGAGCGTGGTGTACCGCTCTGACGGCAGCTTAAACGAGCCCTATGTGATAAAGACCCTGCCCCCGCAGATAGAGGGCGTGCTGGTCATCGCCCAGGGGGCCGGGAACGGCAACGTGAGCCGCACCATCGTGGAAATCGCCCAGGCCCTGTTCGATGTGGAGGCCCACAAGGTGAAGGTGGTGCGGATGGAGGAGATTGCCCAGTGAGCTTTCCGGGCAGTGGGCCGGGCCAGACAAAGTTTTTGAGACAGGTGCATATATCGCAAAAAAGGCTCATACAATGAAGTATTAAAACACGAAGAGGGGAATGAATGTGAAAAACCTAATCAAGAAGAACCAGCTTATGATAACGGCACTGGCGATCATGATAGCGATTGCGGGCTATCTGCAGTTCGCCGGCAGCGGAATGGAGGATGAGTACCTGAAGACGGACGACAGCAACGTGGAGGCCAGCAATGCTAGCCCGGTGGACTCGGAGGGCGTCGTCACCGAGAATTACACCCTGGACGGACTCCTGGACCTGTCGGAGGAAGACCTGATGAACAGCCAGACGGACATCGAGAGCCTGGACACGGACGGAGGCGCCATTGTGGACGATTACCTGACGGACGGGATGGAAGTGGCGGATGCGGGCACCACGGGAGAAGACGGATCCGTGGTTGACGTGGACGGCACAGCGGAGGGAGAAGTGGCCGGGAACACGCCGGAGGAGGGAGAGGTTCCGGGCGAGGCCGTATTCACTTCCAGCACTGGGGCAGGGATCCTCTCCGACGCCAAGCTCCTGAAGGAACAGACCAGGGCGAAAAATAAGGAGATGCTGTTGGAGATCATCAACAGCGCAGGCCTCTCCGATGAACAGAAGCAGGCGGCGGTGGACAGCATGGTGCAGATGACCGCCATCGCCGAGAAGGAATCCGCCGCGGAGATCCTGCTGGAGGCAAAGGGCTTCCAGGACGTGGTGGTCAGCATCAACGGAGACGCGGTGGACGTAGTGGTCAACGCACCGGCCCTGGACGACGCCATGCGGGCCCAGATTGAGGACATCGTGAAGCGCAAGACCGAGGTTCCGGCGGAGAACATCATCATCAGCACGGTAGCCCAGTAAAAAAGTTGTTTGTTTTACATAATACTTATGATATAATGACCTTATTCGGGGCATGAGGCGGCCGGATGGCCATCCATCATGTGCGGGCTTTGCACATGATATAATGACCTTATTCGGGGCATGAGGCGGCCGGATGGCCATCCATCATGTGCGGGCTTTGCACATGATATAATGACCTTATTCAAGGCGTGAAACGGCCGGATGGCCATCAGAGAGGACAGAAGAGACTATGAAAAGGGTATTTTTGATCGTGCTGGACAGCTTTGGAATCGGTGCAATGGAGGATGCGGCTTCCTACGGCGACGTGAACGTCAACACGCTGGGGACTGTGTCCTCCAGCCCGTTCTTTTCCATGCCGAACATGGGGGAGCTGGGGCTGTTCCGGATAGACGGCGTATCCGTGCCGGGAAACAGGAAAGACCACAGCGCCGTGATAGCCAGGCTCAGGGAGCGCTCCAGAGGCAAGGATACCACCATCGGCCACTGGGAGATTGCGGGGATTTATTCACCCAGGCCCCTGCCCACCTATCCGGAGGGGTTCCCGAAGGAGGTGCTGGATGCCTTCTGCGAAAAGACAGGGCGGGGCGTGCTCTGCAACCGGCCCTACTCCGGCACCACGGTGATTCAGGATTACGGCGATGCCCATATGGCCACCGGAGACCTGATCGTATACACCTCCGCCGACAGCGTGTTCCAGATAGCGGCCCACGAGGAGAAAGTGCCTCTGGAGGAGCTGTACGGATACTGCAGGGCTGCAAGGGAGATCCTGCAGGGCCGGCACGGCGTGGGCAGGGTCATCGCCAGGCCCTTCATCGGCCCCCGGGGCGGGGAATTCACAAGGACGGCCCACCGTCATGATTTCTCCATCCTGCCGCCCTCCACTACCATGCTGGATCAGCTCTCGGACAGCGGCAAAGCGGTCATCGCCGTGGGCAAGATCAAGGACATCTTCGCCGGAAAGGGCATCACGGAGTCCGTGTACACCTCCGGCAACGAGGAGGGCATTGAGCGGACGCTGGAATATCTGGATAAGGATTTTGAGGGGCTCTGCTTCATCAACCTGGTGGACTACGACATGCTCTACGGCCATCGCAGGGATATAGACGGCTACGCGAAGGCGCTGACCTACTTTGACGGCAAGCTTCCTGACATCTTAGGAAAGCTGAAGGAGGAGGACATCCTCATGATCACGGCCGACCACGGCTGCGACCCGGGGTACCTTGCCACCACCGACCATACCAGGGAGCATGTGCCGTTCCTCATGTACGGATCCGGTATCAAGCCAAGGAACCTGGGCACCCGGGAGACCTTCGCGGACATCGGCGCCACTGTGCTGGACTACTTTGGCATCGTGCCCGCTTTTGAGGGAGAGTCCATGCTGCCATTCGGAGAAGGGATACCATTCGAAGAAGGGATACCTTCCCGGGAGGACGGATTCGTCACCCCGCCGTAAGGGCAGGGCCGGAAAGAGAAAGGAGACGAAAGAGAAATGTGCGACTGTCTGATCTGTGAGAGGATTGAACTGATAAAGAAAAACAAAAACCCTTATTTCGTCAGAGAACTGAATACAGGATATGTAGTCATCGGAGACCATCAGCGAATCAGGGGATACTCCCTGTTCCTGTGTAAGCAGCATGCTACAGAGCTGCATTTTCTGGAGCCTTCCTTCCGGCAGGAATTCCTACGGGAGATGTCGCTGACTGCGGAGGCAGTCTATAACGCATTCCAGCCGGAAAAGCTCAACTATTCGTTGCTGGGAGCCGGAAGGGGGCTTCACATGCACTGGCATTTCCACCCCAGGAGGAAAGGGGATACGCCGAAGCCCGGCCCGGTATGGCAGCTGGGGGACGAGCTTCTCGCGGACGAGTACCTTACCACGCCGGAGGAATTGACGGAATTAAAGGAGAGGTTGAACGCAGAATTGGACAAGCTGTTGTGATGACATGAAAATGGAGGAACGTGAATAAATGAACGATTACACAGAAGAAATAAACCGCCGCCGCACCTTCGCCATCATCTCACACCCGGATGCCGGCAAGACCACCCTGACGGAGAAATTCCTGCTCTACGGCGGGGCCATCAACCTGGCGGGGAGCGTGAAGGGAAAGGCCACGGCCAGGCACGCGGTCTCCGACTGGATGGAGATAGAGAAGGAGAGAGGTATCTCGGTGACCTCCTCGGTGCTGCAGTTCGAATACGGCGGCTACTGCATCAATATATTGGACACGCCCGGGCATCAGGATTTCTCGGAGGACACCTACCGCACCCTGATGGCCGCGGATTCCGCCGTGATGGTGATCGACGCCTCCAAGGGTGTGGAAGCCCAGACCAGGAAGCTGTTCAAGGTCTGCGTCATGCGGAAGATTCCGATCTTCACCTTTATCAACAAGATGGACAGGGATGCCCGGGACACCTTCGATTTGCTGGACGACATCGAAAAAGAGTTAGGCATCGCTACCTGCCCTGTGAACTGGCCCATCGGTTCGGGAAAGGAATTCAAGGGCGTCTATGACAGGGAGAAGAAATGCGTGATCTCCTACGCGGACACGGAGAAGGGCACCAAGGAGGGCAGGGCCACGGAGATTCCTGTGGCGGAGGAGGACGGGCTCCGGGCCCAGATTGGCGACGGCGCGGCGGACAAGCTGTTGGAGGAGATCGACCTGCTGGACGGGGCGGGAGCGGATTTCGACCTGGAGGCGGTGCGGGCTGGAGACCTGACGCCGGTGTGCTTCGGCTCTGCCCTGACCAATTTCGGCGTGGAGATTTTCCTGAAGCATTTCCTGCAGATGACCACCACGCCCCTGGCCAGAAAGGCGGACGTGGGCATGATAGAGCCGACGGAGAACGCGTTCAGCGCCTTTGTGTTCAAGATTCAGGCCAATATGAACAAGGCCCACCGGGACAGGGTGGCCTTCATGCGCATCTGCTCCGGCAGGTTCGACGCCCAGATGGAGGTGCGCCACGTCCAGGGAGGCAAGGTCATGCGGCTCTCCCAGCCCCAGCAGATCATGGCGGACGACAGGAAAATCCTGAGCGAGGCCTACGCGGGGGACATCATCGGCGTGTTCGACCCCGGCATCTTCTCCATCGGGGACACCCTGTGCAGCCCCAAGGAGAAGTTCCAGTATGAGGGCATCCCCACCTTCGCCCCGGAGCATTTCGCCAGGGTGCGCCAGATCGACACCATGAAGCGCAAGCAGTTCGTCAAGGGCATCCAGCAGATCGCCCAGGAGGGCGCCATCCAGATTTTCCAGGAATTCAACACGGGCCTGGAGGAGATCATCGTGGGCGTGGTGGGCGTGCTGCAGTTCGACGTGCTGAAGTACAGGCTGGAAAACGAGTACAATGTGGAAATCCGGCTGGATTCCCTGCCCTACGAGCACATCCGCTGGATTGAGAATAAGGACGAGGTGGACATCGAGAAGCTGACGGGCACCTCCGACATGAAGAAGGTGAAGGACATGAAGGGGAATCCTTTGCTCTTATTCGTGAACCCATGGAGCGTCGGCATGACGCTTGACCGGAATAAAGGACTCGTTCTGACGGAATTCAATAAAAACTGATGCGGGACGGGCCCGGATAAAGGAGAGCGGGCAGATGAGGAAAAAGACGCATATGGTATGGCCGGTGCTGGGGGCAGCGATTCTGAGCCTGATATGTACGGGCTGTGCGGGAATCGATTTCTGGCATGAGGCGGCCCGGGACTACTCCCTGCAGGCGGAGGAGGTGTCCACCAGCATCCCCCGGACGGAGGAGCCGCCGGAGGAGACGGAGCCCCCGGTGAATTTCCTGACGGAGGGAAACTGCCTCTATGCCCGCGCCACCCTGAGCGAGACGGAGCAGATCTGGTACAATGACATGGAGCGCATCCTGGGGAGCTTCGGCAGACAGAAGTACCTGAGCCAGGAGGGGCTGGACGCGGGGCTGGACGAGGAGAGCATCGACAAGATTTTCCAGTGCGTCCTGAGCGACCACCCGGAGCTGTTCTATGTGGACGGCTATTCCTACACGAAATACTCCAGGGGGACAACCCTCACTGCCGTGGAGTTCTCCGGCACCTACAATGTGGATCTGGACACTGCAGTGGAGCGGGCGGAGACGATCGAGCTCGCCGCGGAGCAGATCCTGTCCGGCATTCCGGCGGAGGCCTCGGATTATGATAAGGTAAAGTATGTGTACGACACATTGATCCGCCAGACGGACTACGACCTGAACGCGGCGGACAACCAGAACATCTATTCGGTGTTCGCAGGCCGTTCCTCCGTCTGCCAGGGCTATGCCAAGGCCACCCAGTACCTGCTGAACAGGCTGGGGGTGGAGTGCACCCTGGTCCTGGGGACCGTGGAGACCGGAGAGGGCCATGCCTGGAATCTGGTGAAGGTGAACGGGAACTACTACTATGTGGACACCACATGGGGGGACGTGTCCTACCAGATGGAGGATACGCCCTCCGGGGAGGAGGCCGGGGACGGGAGCGGCAGAATCGCCATGCCAGAGATCAATTATGACTATCTGAACGTGACCACGGCGGAGCTGCTGCGCACCCACTCCATCGGAGGCCAGGTGCCCATGCCCTTGTGCGTTGCCACTGAAGCGAATTATTATGTGCGGGAGGGCGCGTATTTCACCTTTTACGACAGGGAGCAGATGGAGGCGCTGTTCCGGAAAGCCCTGGAGGAGGGCCGTGCGGACGTGACGATCAAATGCGCCGACGAGCCCTGCTACAGGGAAGTCGTGGAGGGGCTGATAGACGGGCAGGAGATTTTCCGGTATCTGTCGGACGAGGAGGGCAGGGTGGCCTATGCCCAGAACGAAAAACAGTTGTCGCTGACATTTTGGGTGACAAATGAATAGAAATTGTGGTATAATGTTGACCCATAAAGACATTGTGTCAACTTTTGATTCCATGTGCGCGAAGCGCACGAAACTGTGGTATAATGTTGGGACATATTTGAAATGCTTTTTCAGGAGGGTATTTTTCATGGGAAAAGAAATGGAGAGCAGTACAGTGGTATTGAAATCGGAGGAGAATGTAGGCATGGTGCAGATCGCCGACGACGTGGTGGCGATGATCGCCTCCCTGGCGGCCACAGAGGTGGAGGGCATCAGCGCCATGGCCGGGAACATCACCAATGAGCTCATGGGCAAGGTGGGCGTGAAGAAGCTGACCAAGGGCGTGCGGGTGGTGGTGACCGGACGCAATGTGCGGGTGGACCTGGCCGTGACCATGGAATACGGATACAATATCCCGGCCACCTGCCATCATGTGCAGGCCAAGGTGAAGGCGGCCATCGAGAACATGACGGGCCTGAACTGCACTGACGTGAACATCCGCATCGCCGGAGTGAAGGTCAGGGTGTGACGCAGGCTTCGGGGGGTTGACAAATGGGAAGACATGAACAAAGGGAGCAGGTTTTCCGGCTTTTGTTCCAGGCGGAGTTCCATCCGGCCCAGGACATGCCCAGGCAGATGAGGCTGTTCGTGGAGGACAACGAGGAGATCGGATCCCAGAAGGATGCCGATTATATAGAGAAGCGCTGTCAGACCGTCTTTCGGGAGCTTCCCGGGATAGACAGGCTGATCGACGAAAATACCGTGGGATGGAATACCAGGCGGATGGGCAAGGTGGAGCTGGCTGTGCTGCGCCTGGCTGTGTACGAGCTGCGCTTCGATGACGACATTCCCGCGGGAGTGGCAATCGATGAGGCGGTGGGGCTGGCGAAGCTGTACGGGCAGGAGAACGCCGGTGGTTTCGTGAATGCCATCCTGGCCAAGATCGTGAAGCTTCCGAGGACGGAAAGCGCTCGTGAATTGTTGAAATCAGGTGATTGAGATCCGGAATGTTTATACTGTAGGACAATTGAACTCTTATATCAAAAATATGTTCACGCAGGACTATCTGCTGCAGAGGCTCTATGTGAAGGGCGAGGTGAGCAACTGCAAGTACCATTCCTCGGGACATATCTATTTTACGTTGAAGGATTCCAGGGGGACCATAAGCTGCGTGATGTTCGCGGGCAGCCGTGCGGGCCTCTCTTTTCGTATGTCCGAAGGCCAGCAGGTGATCGTGGGCGGCGCGGTGGACGTGTACGAGAGGGACGGGAAGTACCAGCTCTACGCGAAGGAGATCCGATTGGACGGAAGCGGCCAGCTCTACGAGAGGTTCGAACGGCTGAAACAGGAGCTGGAGGAATCCGGCATGTTCGCCCCGGAGTACAAGCAGCCCATCCCCAGGTTCATACAGACCCTGGGCGTGGTCACGGCAGACACGGGGGCGGCTGTCCGGGACATCATCCAGATAGCGGGCAGGAGGAACCCTTACGTGCAGATCATCCTCTACCCGGCCATCGTCCAGGGGGAGGCGGCGGTGCCCAGCATCGTCCGGGGCATCCGGGCGTTGGAGGCCCTCGGGGTGGACGTGATGATCGTGGGCAGGGGCGGCGGCTCCATCGAGGATCTGTGGGCCTTCAACGAGAGGGAAGTGGCCCAGGCGGTGTTCGACTGCTCCGTGCCGGTCATCTCCGCGGTGGGACATGAGACAGATACCACGATCGTGGATTTCGTGGCAGACCTGCGGGCGCCCACGCCATCGGCGGCAGCGGAGCTGGCGGTGACGGATATCCGGGAAATCATGAGCGGAATCCTGAATTACAGGGATGCGCTGCTGCGCCTGATGCAGAGGAAGCTCCAGGACGGCCGGGGACAGGCCAGGCAGTTAGAGCTGAAACTGAAGCTGAAGAGCCCAGGGAGCCGGATCCGGGAGAGGAAGATGGCCGCGCTGTCGGCGGAGGAGAGGCTGCAGGAAAGGATGAACAGGCTCCTGGAGCGCCGCCGCCACGAGCTGGAAATCTACATCGAGCGGATGAAGGGGCTATCCCCCCTGGAGAAGCTGGGCAGCGGCTATTCCTATGTGGAGGACAGCGGGGGGCACAATATCCGCTCCGTAAGGCAGGTGCGGGAAGGGCAGGACATCACCATCCGGGTGAAAGACGGGCGGATCGGGGCCAGGGTGGTCAGGATCGGGCCCGCGGAGAACGGAAGGGGAGAGGTATGCTGAGGGCAAGCCAGCCCCGTGGATTTTGGCGGTGACGGCGGTGGAATGTGCCGCCGGGAGGTGCCTGAGGCAATCGGACGAGGAGAGTGTGGAAAATGGCTGAAGAGACGAGAAAGCTTAGCCTGGAGGAGAATTTCGCCAGGCTGGAGGAACTGATCGGGGAGCTGGAGCGGGACGACATTCCGCTGGAGGAGGCCTTCGCGGCCTACAGCGCGGGCATGGCGGTCCTGAAGCAGTGCAACGACCAGATAGATAAGGTGGAGAAGCAGGTGCTCAAGCTTACGGAAGAGGGAGAACTGGAGGAATTCGGAAATGGACGCATCAGCATTTGAGGAGAGGCTGCGGGAGGAGACCGCATATGCGGAGCGGGTGCTGCGGGAGCATCTGCCCGGGGAGGAAGGGCTGCAGGGGAAAATCATGGAGGCCATGAACTACAGCCTGCTGGCCGGGGGAAAGCGCCTGCGCCCGATCCTCATGCGGGAGACCTGTCGGATGTGCGGTGGGGAAGACGGAGGCGCAGTCGAACATTTCATGGCTGCCATCGAGATGATCCATACCTATTCCCTGGTGCACGACGACCTGCCCGCCATGGACAATGACCGCTACCGCAGGGGAAGGGAGACCACCTGGTATGTGTACGGGGAGACCATGGGCATCCTGGCCGGGGACGGCCTGCTGAACTATGCCTTTGAGACGGCGATTCGGGCGCTCGGGGAGCCCGGGGCGGGGAGCGGCGCCTCCGAGGGCGAAAGGCTTGCGCGGCTGGAGCGGGCCTCTGCCGCGTTTTCCGTTCTGGCTCGCAAGGCCGGGATTTATGGCATGATTGGCGGGCAGGTGGCGGATGTCATGGCCGAGAAGAGATTCTGCCAGGCTGAGAAGGGTCTGGATGGGTCCGGGAGAGATTCCGCCATGGCCGCACAGGGCTCAGGGGATGCGGATTCGATGAAGTCCCCGGGCGATTCCCCGGAGCCCGTTTCGGAGGACGCCGGGGCCAGGCTCATGTTCATCCATGCCCACAAGACCGCGGCCCTGATACAGGCGGCCATGATGACAGGCGCGATTCTGGCGGGAGCCGGGGAAGACCAGGTGGCCGCCATCGAAAAATGCGCTTACAACATAGGCATCGCCTTCCAGATACAGGACGACATCCTGGACGTAATCGGCGACAGCGGGGAGCTGGGCAAGCCCACGGGCAGCGATGCCCAGAACGGGAAGACCACCTATGTGACATGGAAGGGCCTGGAGCAGGCGAAGGCTGACGTAGAAGCGCTGTCCAGAGAGGCTGTGGCCATACTGGACGGTTTCGAGGGGGAGCATGAGTTCCTGAAACAGTTGGTACTGAACCTGATAGACAGAAGAAAATAGGAGCGATAAACGGGCGCAGCGTTCTTACAGGGATAGCTTTTATGGATAGCTTTTGAGGAAGGCTGCCGGGAAAGGCAAGGGATGGCGATGTTGCTGGAGACCATTGGACAGGCGAACGATATCAAGAAGATAAGGAAAGAGGACTTGGGAAGTCTGGCACAGGAAATCCGGGATTTCCTGATACGGACGATCAGCGTCACGGGAGGGCATCTGGGGGCGAACCTGGGGGCCGTGGAGCTGACCATGGCCCTGCACCTGGCCCTGGACCTCCCGGAGGACAAAATCATCTGGGACGTGGGGCATCAGTCCTACACCCACAAGATCCTCACAGGCCGGAAGGACCGGTTCGAGACCCTGCGCCAGTTCCATGGCCTCAGCGGCTTCCCAAAGCGCAAGGAAAGCGAATGCGACGTCTTCGACACAGGCCACAGCTCCACCTCCCTGTCCGCGGGGCTGGGGCTGGTGAAGGCCCGGGAGATTACAGGCGGCAGCGAGACGATCGTGTCGGTGATCGGGGACGGCTCCCTGACCGGGGGCATGGCCTATGAGGCCCTGAACAACGCCGCCAAGCTGGAGACGAACTTCATCATCATCTTAAACGACAACAACATGTCCATCTCCGAGAACGTGGGGGGCATGTCCAAATATCTCAACAGCATCCGCACGGCCTCCAGCTATCTGGACCTGAAAAAGGGAATCTACAATGCCCTCCAGGGCACCAAGCGGGGGGACAGCACCATCAGCCGCATCCGCAGGGCAAAGAGCAGCTTCAAGCAACTGGTGATACCCGGCATGATGTTCGAGGACATGGGCATCACCTACCTGGGGCCTGTGGACGGGCACGACATCCCGGCCCTGGTGGCCACCATCCAGGCCGCCAAGCGGGTGGAGGGTCCGGTGATGATCCACGCGCTGACGGAGAAAGGCAGGGGATACCGTCCCGCGGAGCGCCATCCCGCCAGGTTCCACGGCACGGAGCCATTCGACATCGAGACGGGCATCCCCTCCCACCCCAGGACAGTGGCCAACTATACGGACATCTTCTCCACGGTGATGTGCAAGCTGGGGCAGAGGGACAACAAGATTGTAGCCATCACTGCCGCCATGCCGGACGGCACCGGGCTGAAACGGTTCCACAACATGTATCCGGACCGCTTCTTTGACGTAGGCATAGCGGAGCAGCACGCGGTGACTTTCGCGGCGGGGCTGGCGGTGGGGGGCATGAAGCCCATCGTGGCCGTGTACTCCTCCTTCCTGCAGCGGGCCTACGACCAGATCCTGCACGATGTGTGCCTGCAGAACCTCCCTGTGGTCTTCGCCATCGACAGGGCGGGGCTGGTGGGCAGCGACGGGGAGACCCATCAGGGGGTATTCGACCTTACATATCTCTCCGGCATCCCGAACATGCATATCTGCGCCCCCAAGAATAAGTGGGAGCTGTCGGACATGCTGAAGTTCGCGGTGTCCCTGGGAGCGCCCGTGGCGGTGCGCTATCCCAGGGGAACGGCCTACGCGGGGCTGAAGGAGTACCGGGAGCCCGTAAGCCTGGGCAGGGCGGAGTGGATCTACAGGGAGCGGGAGATCGCCCTGTTCGCGCTGGGCAGCATGGTGAAGACCGCCGAGGCCGTGCGGGAGCGGCTGAAGGCCATGGGCCATGAGGTGAGCCTGATCAACGCCAGGTTCGTGAAGCCCATTGACCGGGAAGCCGTGGCGGAGGCCTGCGCAGACCACAGACTGATCGTCACCATGGAGGAGAACGTGGCCTGCGGCGGCTACGGGGAGAAGGTGCTGGCTTATATGAACGAAAACGGCCTGGGCAGCAGCTTCCTGGGCATAGCGGTTCCCGATGTCTTCGTGGAGCACGGAAACGTGGAGCTGCTGAAGGAGGAAATCGGCATGGACGCGGAGGGCATCGTGGCGAGGATCCTGCAGAGAATCGGCGAGGCGTAGGAAAACAGATGAAAGAACGTTTGGATGTCATATTGGTAAAGCAGGGCCACGCGCCCTCCAGAGAAAAGGCCAGGGCCATCATCATGTCCGGCAATGTCTATGTGAACGGGCAGAAGGAGGACAAGGCCGGGACATTTTTCGACGAGGCGAAGATTGCGCTGGAGGTGCGGGAGAGCGCCCTGCGCTATGTGAGCCGGGGCGGCCTGAAGCTGGAGAAGGCCGTGGAGACATGGGGGCTTTCCCTGGCGGATAAGGTGTGCATGGACATCGGAGCCTCCACAGGGGGCTTTACGGACTGCATGCTGCAGAGGGGAGCGTCCAGGGTCTATGCCGTGGACGTGGGGCACGGGCAGCTTGCCTGGAAGCTCCGGGGCGATGAAAGGGTGGTCTGCATGGAGCAGACGAACTTCCGGTACGTGGTGCCGGAGGACATCGGGGAGCCGCTGGACTTTGCCAGCGTGGACGTGTCCTTCATTTCCCTGACGAAGATATTGATTCCCGCCCGGAACCTGCTGAAGCGCGGCGGGGAGATGGTCTGCCTGATCAAGCCCCAGTTCGAGGCGGGCAGGGACAAGGTGGGCAAGAAGGGCGTGGTCAGGGAGCCGGAGATCCACGGGGAGGTCATCCGGAAAATCATCGACTACGCAGACATAGTCGGCTTTGCCCCATTGCATTTGGACTACTCCCCGGTGAGAGGGCCGGAGGGGAACATCGAGTATCTGCTGCACCTGAAAAAAGAGGAGGAGCCGTCTGCCGAACTGAGGGGCCTGTCCGAGCGGGACGCCGAGGAGCGGCTGCGGGAGGCTCTGGAGAGCGGCGGGGGGCTGTCCCGGCAGCCTGGCTGGGAGAGTCTGATCGGGGAGACGGTGGCGGCTTCCCATGCACAGCTATGAAGGAGCCGGAGAGCCATGAAGCATTTTCTGATCTATACCAATCGACAGAAGGACAGGGACTTGGCCACCACAAAGCGGATCTGCGACTTCCTGCGGCTGAAGGGGAAGCGCGTCACCGTCATGGCCCAGGGAATTTGCGGGTCGGGTGAGGATTCTCGTCAGGCCCCTTGGCGGCGGGCAGAGGGCGGCGCTGTGTGGCCGTATCAGGATCCTGGGCGGGACGGAGATTCAGAGAGAAGTCGGCAGTGGCCGGAGCCGGGCAGCTCCCTGGAGGTTCCCGCGGACGCGGATTGCATGATCGTGCTGGGCGGGGACGGCACGGTGCTGCAGGCGGCCAGGCTGACGAAGATGCTGCGGGTTCCCATCATCGGCGTGAACCTGGGCACACTGGGCTATATGACAGAGGTGGAGGTGCCGAACCTGGAGGAGTCGCTGGAACGGCTGATCGCCGGGGACTATGTGCAGGAGAGCCGCATGATGCTGGGCGGCAGGGCCACATTCTCGGACGGGCGGGAGGAGGAGGGCTGGGCGCTGAACGATATCGTGATAGCCAGAAGCGGCCCTCTGCAGATTATCAGGTTCAATATATACGTCAATGGCCAGTTCCTGAATGACTACAGCGCGGACGGCGTAATCGTCACCACGCCCACGGGCTCCACGGGCTACAATCTGTCCGCGGGAGGCCCTCTGGTGGAGCCGGGCGCCAGGCTGATTGTGCTGACGCCCATCTGTCCCCACTCCCTGAACCAGAGGAGTATCGTCCTTTCCCCGGAGGATGTGATAGAAATCCAGATACCGGCCCGGGGGGAGAGCGGGAACCAGAACGTGGAGGCAAGCTTTGACGGCAGCCATATCATACCGCTGCGGACAGGAGACAGGCTGCGGATCGTGAGGTCCGAGGAGACCACGGAATTCTTAAAGCTGGGTCAGGTCAGCTTTCTGGACGTGCTCCACAGAAAGATGAAAGAATAGCGAGGCGCCGGGGTATCAGGGGCTTTGCTTGCACCGGATTGGGGAATCCGGAGTCTGACAGAGGGGGAAGGGACATGAAGGGGAACAGGCAGGACAAGATGCTGGAAATCATTCGCAACTACGATGTGGGAACCCAGGAGGAGCTGGCCGGGAGGCTGCGGGAGGCGGGCTTTTCCGTGACCCAGGCCACGGTCTCCAGGGACATCCGGGAGCTGAAGCTGTCCAAGGTGCCCACAGCGGAGGGCGGGCAGAAATATGTGGTGCTGGAGCAGGAGGAGGGAGGCCGGGGAGACCGGTTCATCCGCGTCCTGCAGGATGCCCTTTCCTCCATGGCCACCGCCCAGAACCTGCTGGTGGTCAGGACGGTGTCCGGCATGGCAATGGCGGCGGCCACCGCCATGGATGCCCTGCAGTTTCCCGAGGTGGTGGGCTGCATCGCCGGGGATGACACCATCTTCGTGGCCACCCATACAGTAGAGGAAGCACAGGCGCTGATGGAAAAAATCAGATCCATCACAGCGTAACGGCCGGACTTTTGCTCCCATGGGGGCGGTGGGGAGAGTCCGCCGGCTTACAGGCAGATGTGCCGGAGAGGGTGAATCTGGCGGGGCCGGATGCCCCGGCTTGGGAAGGGCCGGGGCGTGCGGCGGGCCAAAAGCCTGAAAGGAGAAAGAAGATGCTGACTAGCTTGCATGTGAAGAACCTGGCATTGATGGAAGAGACGGAGGTGGAGTTCGGCGAGGGCCTGAACATCCTCACCGGAGAGACCGGCGCGGGGAAATCCCTGCTGATCGGGAGTGTGAACCTGGCCCTTGGGGGGAAGTTCGAGCGGGAGATGCTGCGCAAGGGGGCGGAGAGCGCCCTTGTGGAGCTGGTCTTCACCGGAAATGAGCGCGTCCGCGGGAAGCTGGAGGAGCTGGAGCTGGAACAGTCGGAAGACGGAACCGTAGTCATCAGCCGCAAGATCAGCGTGGGGAAAAATGTGTACCGCATCAACGGTGAAACCGTCACCGCGAAGCAGGTGAAGGAGCTGGCGGAGCTTTTGATAGACATCCATGGCCAGCATGAGCACCAGTCCCTGCTGCACAAAAAGAAGCACATGGAGATTCTGGACGCCTACTGCGGCGGGAAGCTTGCGAAGGAGGCGGAGGCGGTGGCTGTGGCCTACAGGGAGTGCCGGGAGCTGGAGCGCTCCCTGGAGGAAGAGGCCATGGACGAGGAAGCCAAGGCCAGGGAACAGGCGCTGGCCCGGTTCGAGCTCCAGGAAATCGAGCAGGCCCATCTGGTGCCCGGTGAGGACGAGGAGCTGGAGCAGCGCTACCGCATCATGGTGAACGGCAAGAGGATTACCGAAAACCTGTCAGAAAGCTATCAGTACACCGGCAGCGACTTCGAGGGAGGAGCGGGAGGCGCCCTGAGCCGCGCCCTGCGTGCCCTGCGCAACGTGTCGGGGCTGGACGGCCGCCTGGGAGAGCTGGAGGGGGAACTGGCGGAGATCGACAATCTGCTGGCGGACTACAACCGGGACCTGGCCCAGTACATGGAGGACTGCGAGTTCGACGACGAGGAGTATGCCGCCGTGGAGGAGCGGCTGAACCTCCTGAACCGCCTGAAGGAAAAATACGGGAACACCCTGGAGGCAGTGATCGCCTACGGGGAGGGGCGGCAGAAGCTCCTGGACAAGCTGGAGGACTACGACGCCTATATCGAAGGGCTGAACCGGCGCCTGGCCGCGGCCAGGGCAAACCTGGAGGAGAGCTGCGGCAGGCTTTCCAAGATCCGCAGGAAACATGCCGCCGTGCTGACGAAGCAGTTGAAGGAGGCCCTGGTGAACCTGAACTTCGCCACGGTGGAATTCGAGATCGCCATAGACCGGGCCAAGACCGTCACCGCAAAGGGCTACGACGATGTGGAGTTCCTGATTTCCACCAATCCCGGCGAGGGCGTGAGGGCCTTGAGCCAGGTGGCCAGCGGCGGCGAGCTGTCCCGCATCATGCTGGCCATCAAGACCGTGCTGGCCGGCAGGGACGACATCGACACCCTGATCTTCGATGAAATCGATACGGGCATCAGCGGCAGGACGGCCTGGCGGGTGTCCGAGCAGCTCGACACCGTGGCCCATGCCCACCAGGTGCTGTGCATCACCCATCTGCCCCAGATAGCCGCCATGGCGGACAGGCATTTCGTCATTGAGAAAAGCAGCACCCAGGACAATACCATCACCGACATCCGCCTGCTGGAAGAGGAGGAGAGCCTGGGAGAGCTGGCAAGGCTATTGGGCAGCGATACATTGACCCCGGCCGCCCTGTCCAACGCCAGGGACATGCGCCTGCAGGCTGCCGCCCATAAATCCCATTCAAAATAATTTGCCGGACAAAAATTTCATAAGCTAAAAATTCCGGAAGCTAAAAATTCCAGAAGCTGCTGGAATGAAACCGGAAAAAATCTCACATACTATACACGAAAAAAGACTCTCAGAGGGTCTTTTTTTGTACGGACAGGCAATCGGAGGTCTGCAGCCGGCGCGGCATGCGGCCAGCAGGGCGAGTGGTGGAGAGGGGCATCCCCACGCTCGATCGGGAGGAAATCGATTCGGAGGAGTATGTGGATATGGGATGGAAGGACAAGGGGAACATACAGGATATAGAGGACATCAGGAAAAGGGCCGCCAGGTGCGGAAGAAGGGAGAGCGGGCAGGACGAGGCTGTCAAAAGGCAGGCGGGGGAGGACATGGTGATTCTGCTCCAGAACTGGAAGGAGCGGCTTCGGCGCTACCGGATCTACAGATTCTTCCTGGGCCTGTCGCTGGCCGCAAGCTGTACGGCGCTGGCGGCCATGCTGTATTACCAGATTGACAGCAGCATCCCCTCTGTGATCAACGTGCGGGCCGGTGAAGCGGAATCCCTCCATCTGGGCATCCCGGCCAGGGGAGAGATCGTCAGCGTAAGCGACCAGGGGGTCAGCAATATCCCCCAGGGGGCAGTGGACATAGATTTGAGCAAGACATTCACCCTGAAGACAGCGCTGGAGTCGGGCTACCGGATGCAGGTGAAGCTCTTCGGCTTCATCACGCTGAAGAATGTGGACATCCAGGTCATCGAGGACCAGGAGCTGATCCCTGTGGGCGCGCCCATCGGCATCTATGTGAAGACGGACGGCGTCCTCGTAGTGGGCACGGGGGAATTCCAGGGGCCGGACGGCGTCAGCTATTCCCCGGGGAAATACATCCTGAAATCCGGCGATTATGTCCGGAAGGTGAATGGCCAGGCAGTGACGGAAAAAGATGATTTCATCCAGCGAATGAAGGACAGCGGCGGCCAGCCCGTGGTATTGACCATAGAGCGGGAGGGCGAGCTCATGGACGTGGAGATCACGCCCCAGCGGGATGCCACGGGCGACTACAAGATTGGAGTCTGGGTGCGGGACAACGCCCAGGGGGTGGGCACCATGACCTACATCGACAGCCAGGGCAATTTCGGGGCTCTGGGCCATGGCATCACGGATGTGGACACCAGCACCCTGATGCACATGGAGGGCGGCACCCTCTACCAGACGGACATCGTGGACATCCACAAGGGCTCCTCCGGAAACCCAGGGGAGATGACGGGCATGATCATCTATTCCGACGAGCGCATCCTGGGGGAGATCACGGACAACAGCAACCGGGGAATCTTCGGGGTCTGCAACGCCAGGGCGCTGGAGATGGGGTTCAGGGAGCCTCTGCCCATCGGCCTGAAGCAGGAGATTGAGACCGGAATGGCCCAGATTCTCTGCACCGCGGACGGCATGACCAGATACTATGACGTGGAGATAACGGCGGTGCATTTAGACCGCGACAATGTGAACCGGGGGATAGAGCTCACGGTGACGGATCCGGACCTCCTGGCGCTGACGGGGGGAATCGTCCAGGGCATGAGCGGCAGCCCCATCATCCAGAACGGGAAGTTCATCGGGGCGGTGACCCACGTGCTGGTGCAGGATTCCAGGAAGGGGTATGGGATTTTTATTGAGAATATGTTGGAGCATTGAGGCTGGGCAGCACAGCATAAAAAGAAAAACGAGCCCTCGGCAGGCTTGCCTGCCGGAGGAGGCTGTTTTATAGTTGCATGCCCAGCAAGCATCCAGATGACAGTGTATGACGACCATAGCACCATATCTACGCCAGCAGCCAATCAATCAGATACAGCGACTTGATCCCATCATAGGAACTGATATAATTCCTGTCCATGGACAATACGATTTTCTCATAATTGTCCGGTATCATGCGCAGGGACTTAAGCTCCCGCTCCCGGGTCTCCGGCGACAGCATGCTTTCCGTTACCTGGATATACAGCCTGTCGCTTGGCTTTTCTGCCATAAAGTCGATTTCGGCATCCCCCGCCTTTCCGATGTATACGCGATAGTCACGGCGGATGAGCTCCAGGAACACGATGTTTTCCAGAATGTGTCCCCGGTCCCCATCGCGATAGCCCAGGAGCATATTGCGGAAACCCATATCGATGATGTAGTTCTTCCCCAGGGTTTTCAGCAACTGCCTTCCCTTCACGTCATATCTGCCCACAGAGTAGAAGATAAATGCGCTGCGCAGCATGGAGATATATTTATCTACCGTTTTCCCTGCCACATTCCTGCCTTTTCCGGCATGGATATCGCCTTCACTGGACAGGACATTGCCGATGCTGTTGGGAGAGGTGATGCTGCCGATATTGGAGCAGAGGAACAGTATGATCTTCTGGAGCATACCCTGATCGGCCTGGCTGTTCCGCTGGAGAATGTCGCGCAATACCACCGTGGAGTAGATGCCTTCCAGCGCCTGATTGCTTCTTGCTTCGTTGAACTGGTATTCCCTGAGAATCGGCATACCGCCGAACTGCAGATATCGCTGGAACTTTTCCTCTGCCGTGACAGAAGGGGCGAAGTCGTAGAAGGTCAGGAACTCCTTAAACGACAACGGCAGCATACGGATTTCCACATATCTTCCAGAAAGTAGGGTGGAAAATTCCGTGGAAAGCAGATATGCGTTGGAGCCGGTGATATAGATATCCACATCAAAGTCGAGACGGAAGGACTCGATGGCCTTTTCCCAATGCGCCACGGCCTGTAGTTCATCGAATATCAGATAGGTCTTGCCGCTCCTGGGGATGCGCTCGCTGACATAGTCATAGAAGGCGAGGTAGTCGGAAAGATTCCGATAACGCAGCGATTCCAGGTTCATGTGGATGATGTTGGCGTCGGCTGTGCCGCTGTCTGACAGGTATCGATGGAACAGGTCCAACAGGGAGGACTTTCCGCATCTGCGAATGCCTGTGACGATTTTGACCAGGTCCACATCCCTGTTTTGGATGAGCTGATTTAGATACTCGGGGCGATTGATAAGTTCAGTCATGATGCACCTCCTGATTTCCATATCTCTATTATACCCATGAATCCGAAAAAAGCAAATAGTTTCAGACTTGCAAGTCGGAAACTTTATAAAATATCATAATATCAGATATATAAGTCTGAAACTTCTGATACATATCATATTTCCGAACCATGCATTAAAAACTCATCATTCAGTTTGTGCGGATACCCTCCGAAGTATGCAGATAATTCATCGGCTGCATTTCTGTTTTGCCTAAATCGGAAAAGCAGCCTGGGAGGATATATGCTATCATGATATCACCGGAGCGAAATGCCCCTTCTGATGGAACGGACAGACAGGATCCTTCCGGCGCAGGCCCTGGGGAACAGGGAATGAGGCTGGTAAATTCCGACAAAATGGCGAAGAAGAAATTGTAAAAAATGAACAAAATTATATATTAGTGAAAAATATTTTCTAAATATACTTGAATCCCCCCTCCAATTGTTTATAATGAACGTACATGCTTGTACAGATTTACCCGTTCAAATAGTGGGATCCGGCAGACAGCCGGCCCCGGGAGAGGAGATTCCATGCAGAAGCAGACAGAAAAGCGGACCGGAAAAGGGCGCAAACCCGGAAGCACCCGGGCGGCCGATGGCACAGCCTATTCCATCGGCGACAACTACAGATACGCCTTCCGCTGCCTGAGAGAGAAGGAAGGGCCGGGGGCCTTTGCCGTCTGCGCAGGCACCACGGCGCTGGGGATCCTGCTGCCCTTCCTGGAGTCCGCCATGGCGGCGGCAGTGGCGGCATGTCTCATCAGCGGGCGGGAGGCGGGAAGCATCCTGCTGCTGGTGGGGGGATACGTGATTCTGCTCCAGGCAGTGCGTTTCCTGTACAACCATCTGCGGGAGACCCAGGGGAAGCTGCTGACCACATTCCGGATCGGCATGTGGATCGAATTCTACCGGAAATGCGTGGAGGTGGACGGGAGCTACATAGAGAGTGCCCAGGGACAGAGGAAGATGGCACAGGCCAGGGAGAACCTGTTCTCCGGGGAGGGCTCAGGAATCGAAATCTATGTGCAACTGTTCTGGACCGTGATCTCCAATGGGCTGGGGCTGATCGTCTACGGGGTCATCGTGGGCAGGGCCAGCCTGCTTCTGCTGCTCCTTCTGCTGGGGCAGGTCCTGCTCATGGAAGCCTGGGAGAAGCCCCTGCGGGAAAAGACCTATGCCAGGATAAAGGAGAATGCCAGGAACCGGCAGGCCTTCTTCTACCTGCGCAGGGAGTCCATCGCCATCGAGAGCGGGAAGGACATACGCCTGTACCGGATGGACAAATGGCTCCTGCGGGCTTTCCATGAGGTGGTGGACAGGATCGTATCTCTGGAGTACAGGACGGCGCTGGGCCCTCTGACGGGAGGGATCCTGGAGGGCATCTGCAGGCTCGTGGTGAACGGGATCGTCTATGGGTATCTGATCTGGCAGATGGTCCAGGGAAGCGTGACCCTTCCTGCATTCCTGCTGTACATAGGTATAGTGTCGGGGTTCGGCGTATGGATGAGAGGGCTGTTCCAGGCTCTGCAGCAAATCGTCCAGACCAAGGGACATATGGACAGATACCGGGAATTCATGGACCTGGGCACAGGGGAGGAAGACGGGGAGGAAAAGGTGAAGAACCCGGGGACGCCCCACGAGATCCGGCTGGAGGACGTGTGCTTCCGGTATGAGGGAGGAGAGAAGGACACCATACACAATCTGAACCTGACCATCCCCGCCGGGGAGCGTCTGGCTCTGGTTGGGCTCAACGGGGCCGGGAAGACCACCCTGACCAAGCTCCTCTGCGGCCTCTACCGCCCCACCTCCGGGAAGATATATCTGGACGGACAGGATATGGCGCAGATGCCCCGGGAGGAGATCTTCCGTGAATATGCGGTTGTCTTCCAGGATGTGTTCTCCTTCTCCTTCCCCCTGGCGGAGAATGTGTCCTGCGTCAGGGAGGGGCTGGAGGATGTGAAACGGCTGGAGGAGAGCCTGGAAAAGGCAGGTCTGGCCGAGAGGGTCAGGGAGCTTCCCAAGGGAAGGCACACTGTCATGAACAAAGACCTGGATTCGGAAGGCGTGACCCTCTCCGGCGGCCAGATGCAGAAGATGATGCTGGCCCGGGCGCTGTACAAGGACTCTCCCATCGTCATCCTGGACGAGCCCACGGCGGCTCTGGACCCTATCGCGGAGAGCAGGATGTATGAGAGCTACGATGAGATGATAAGCGGCAAGACAGGCATATTCATCTCCCACAGGCTCAGCTCCACACGGTTCTGCGACAGGATTCTGTACCTGGAGGGCGGATGCGTGGCGGAGGAGGGAAGCCATGAGGAGCTGATGGAAAAGGGAGGGGCCTACGCGGAGCTGTTCAACCTCCAGGCCCAGTATTATCAGAAGGAAGAAATGCATTCCGGGGAGAAGGAGGAAGAGGCCCATGCATGAAGTGATAGCGACCCACAGAGTGGGGTTCCGGCTGCTGAAGAAGATACATGAAACGGACCACAAGATCATTCCGGTATACCTGCTGCAGATCGTCTTCCAGCTGGCCCAGACCTATATCAGCCTCTTTCTGACCGCAGGGCTGGTGGACGCGCTGCGCCTGGGGGAATTCAGACAGGCGATAGTCCTGACGGCAGCGCTGCTGGGGGCGAACCTGGTGGGAACCGTGCTGGTGAGCCTGACAGAGGCGGCGATCCGGGGGCTGCGCAACGTGGCGGGCCTGGCCATCTTCGTCTGGCTGCGGGAGAAGACCTTCTCCATGGACTATGAGACCATGGAGAACCCGGAGGTGGCGGAGAAAATCGCCTTCTCCGAGAAGACCTCGGATGCCTACGGCAGCCTGGGGATGGTGCTGGCCCGGTACAGGGACATCTTCCAGGCAGTCCTGAGCGTGATCCTGTCCACCTCTATGGTAATCTGGCTGTGCCTGACAAGACCGGCCGGATCCGGGACTTTCCTGGAGAGGCTGGCGGGGCCCCTTCCCTCTCTGCTGCTGTTCGGCTGCGCCCTGGCGGGGATGGCCTTCTTCTCCGGGAAAGTGTTCGTGAAGTTCTCCGAAAAGCAGAAGGCATACTTTGAGGCCAATACGGGGATGGAGATGAGGGAGGACTATCTGCTGAACCAGGTGTTCCTCAATGAGAAGGCGGGGAAGGTCATCCGGCTCTATGGCATGCAGGACATGCTCATGGGGAACGCGGAGGAGGAGGTGAAGAAGAGCAAGGCCTACTGGGGCGGCATGTTCGACGTGATGCTCCGCACCATCCAGGCCAACAACGGCCTGAACAGCCTGTTCGCCATAGGCTCCTATCTGCTGGTGACCGTAAAGGTGGTGACAAAGGCGATTACAGTGGGTGCCTTCACCCAGTATGTGGGCGCGCTGAACCAGTTCGGCAATGCCTGCTTCATCATCATCAACTGCCAGGTAAGGCTGCGGAATGTCTGCACCTACATGGAGAAGTTCCTGGCGTTCCTGGACATGGAGGGCAGCCATGTGAAGGGGACCCGGCCTCTGGAGGAGAGGAGGGACGGGGCATACGAGCTGGTATTCGAGGACGTGAGCTTCCGGTATCCTGGCAGCAGGGACTATGTGCTGAAGCATATCGACTGCAGGCTGAACATCAGGGGGAGGATGGCCCTGGTGGGGCCCAACGGCGCAGGGAAGACCACCTTCATCAAGCTCCTGTGCCGGCTCTATGAGCCGACGGAGGGGCGCATCACCCTGAATGGCGTGGACATCCGGGAGTATGACGAGGAGGCCTACAGGGCCCTGTTCAGTGTGGTGTTCCAGGACTTCAAGCTCCTGGCGTTCCCGGTATGGGAGAATATCACGGCCGGATTCGAACGGGATGACGATAAGATATGGAAGGCCCTGGAGCAGGCGGACGCGGCGGACATCGTAAAGCGCATGCCGAAGCAGCTGGACACTTACCTCTATAAGTACCTGGAAGATGGGGTGGAGATCAGCGGCGGGGAAGCCCAGAAGATTGCTCTGGCCAGGGCACTCTACAAAGATGCGCCCGTAGTCATACTGGACGAGCCTACGGCGGCCCTGGACCCGGTGGCGGAGGCGGAAGTCTACTCCCGCTTCCAGGAGATGGTGGAGGGCAAGACAGGGATTTATATCTCCCACAGGATGAGCAGCTGCCAGTTCTGCGATGAGATCCTGGTATTCCACGAGGGGGAGATCATAGAGCGGGGCAGCCATGAAAAGCTCCATGCCCTGGGCGGGAAATACACGGAATTGTGGGACGCCCAGGCCAGGTATTACGCCTGATATCATAAGACCCTCTGTGCAGGGTGCCATGAAGCCGGGGACCGCACAGAGGGCCATTTTATGACGGTTTTTCATAAATTTCCCCGAAACTCTTGACTTTGCGGGAGATATTTGGTAAAGTAAACCCATCCGCAGAAAATGTGGGTGTCAGAAAATCATGGTTTCTAAGGTTCTGAGCAGTATTATTTGTCTGGTATGTCGAAAGTGTCCCGGATTGAGAGGAAATAGGCGAGAGGCGGCGTATGTCCGTATGATTTGGCGCAGAAAGGGAAGGATGGGCATGTTTCCCGCGCATGGCCCTGTGCATAAAAAATCGGGGAGGAAGCCTCCCCGATATAGACAGATATCTCTCTGAGCCATCACTTGCGCAGGGCCGCCCGCTTGCGCAGGGTGGGATCTAAGATTTTCTTGCGGATCCGCAGAGTGCTTGGCGTGACCTCCAGAAGCTCGTCGGTGTCGATGAAGTCCAGGCACTGCTCCATGGACAGGATCCTGGGCGGCACCAGGCGCAGGGCCTCGTCCGAGCCGGAGGCCCGGGTGTTGGTGAGCTGCTTCTTCTTGCAGACGTTCACCTCGATGTCCTCGCTCCTGCCGGTCTGGCCCACCACCATGCCGGCGTAGACCTTCTCGCCGGGGCCGATGAACAGGGTGCCCCGCTCCTGGGCGTTGAACAGGCCGTAGGTGATGGATTCCCCCGCCTCGAAGGCAATCAGGGATCCCTGCTTCCTGTACTGGATGTCCCCCTTGTAGGGCGCGTAGCCGTCAAATACCGTGTTCAGGATGCCGTTGCCCTTGGTGTCCGTCAGGAACTCCCCCCGGTAGCCGATCAGGCCCCTGGCGGGGATGGAGAACTCCAGCCTTGTGTAGGTGCCGCCGGAGATGCTGCCCATGTTCCGCAGCTCCCCCTTGCGCTGGCCCAGCTTCTCGATGACCGCCCCGGAGAACTCGTTGGGCACATCGATGTAGGCCAGCTCCATGGGCTCCGTGCGCTTGCCGTCCTCGTCCGTATGGTAGAGGACCTCCGCCTTGCTGACGGCGAACTCATAGCCCTCCCTGCGCATGTTCTCAATCAGGACGGACAGGTGCAGCTCGCCCCGGCCGGATACCTTGAAGCACTCGGTGGTGTCCGTCTCCTCCACCCGCAGGGACACGTCCGTGTTCAGCTCCCGGAACAGCCTGTCCCGGATATGGCGGCTGGTGACGTATTTCCCCTCCAGGCCTGCCAGGGGGGAATCATTAACCATGAACTGCATGGCGATGGTGGGCTCGCTGATCTTCTGGAAGGGGATGGGCACAACCTGCTCGGGGGAGCAGAGGGTGTCCCCGATGCGGATGTCCGCGATGCCGGAGATGGCCACGATGGAACCGATGCCCGCCTCCTTTACCTCCGCCTTGCCAAGGCCGTTGAACTCGTAGAGCTTGCTGACCTTGACCTTTGCCTGCTTGTCCGGGTCGTGGTGGTTGCAGATGACCACTTCCTGGTTCACCTTAATAATGCCGTTGTCCACCTTGCCGATGCCGATGCGGCCCACGTACTCGTTGTAGTCGATGGTGCTGATCAGCACCTGTGTGCCGGCCTCGGGATCTCCCTCAGGGGCGGGGATGTAGTCCACGATGGTCTCGAAGAGGGGCTCCATATTGGCGCCGTTTCCGTCGGAATCCATGGAAGCCACGCCTGTCTTCGCCGAGGCGTAGACAAAGGGGCAGTCCAGCTGCGCATCGTCCGCGTCCAGCTCCAGGAACAGCTCCAGCACCTCGTCCACCACCTCATCAGGCCTGGCCTCGGGGCGGTCTATCTTGTTGATGCATACGATGACCGGGAGCTTCAGCTCCAGGGCCTTGCGGAGCACGAACTTCGTCTGGGGCATGGGGCCCTCGAAGGCGTCCACCACCAGGATGACGCCGTTGACCATCTTCAGCACCCGCTCCACCTCGCCGCCGAAGTCCGCATGGCCTGGGGTGTCAACGATGTTGATTTTAGTCCCTTTGTACAGGACGGCGGTATTTTTGGAAAGGATGGTGATGCCCCTCTCGCGTTCGATATCATTGGAGTCCATGACGCGCTCCGCCACGTCCTGGCCTTCGCGGAACACGCCGCTCTGCTTCAACAGCTCATCCACCAAAGTGGTCTTGCCGTGGTCTACATGGGCTATGATGGCGACGTTCCTTACATCTTCTCTTTTTTGATTCATGATTATCATACCTCTCTGTGCGCGGCAGCCCTGGGGATTGCCGGATTGTCAACCTGTGTCTATCTTTGCCGATGGCTTTTTCAGGCACATTTTCAAACTGTTACAGTATAGCACTATTTCCCGCGGGACGCAAGGATTATTGGGATGCGGAGGATTGGTTTTCGATTTTACATATATTTAGGAATGAAATAGAATGCGGATTTGCAAAAAATGACGAAGAGTGCGGTGAGAAATGGTACTAAAATGCCCGTTTCTATTGTATAAATAGTAATATCCAGCCGTTGGGATATGGATCCGTCAGGGGATGTCCCGCCGGAGGTGTTACCGGAAAAAGTCTTAGGACAAGAAGGGAGAACGAAAATGACAGATAAGGTAATTGAAAACAACCAGGTGACGGTTATGGGGGAGATAGCAAGCGGTTTTACCTATAGCCATGAGATTTTCGGAGAGGGCTTCTACATGATGGACGTGCGCTGCAAGCGGCTCAGCGAGAGCTACGACACCATTCCCGTCATGGTATCGGAGCGGCTGATGGACGTGACGGCGGATTATACGGGAGAACTGATATGCGTGAACGGACAGTTCCGTTCCTACAACCGCCATGAGGAGAGGAAGAATCGTCTGGTGCTCTCGGTGTTCGCCAGAGAGGTGAGCTTCGTGGACGAGATGGAGGAGAGCTCCAAGACCAACCAGATCTTCCTGGACGGCTATATCTGCAAGGAGCCGATCTACAGGAAGACGCCCCTTGGAAGGGAGATTGCGGACCTCCTGCTGGCCGTGAACCGCCCTTATGGCAAGTCCGATTACATACCCTGCATCTGCTGGGGCCGGAACGCCCGCTATGCCAACAATTTCAAGGTGGGAGAGCGCTGTGCCGTGTGGGGGCGGATACAGAGCAGGGAATATATGAAGAAGCTGGACGAGGAGAATGTGGAGAGAAGGGTGGCCTTCGAGGTGTCGGTCAGCAAGCTGGAGCTGATCGCGGAAGACGAAATGTGACGGAACCGGAGCCTTTTACCCAAATCGACGTTAGTGTTTGCCAAAATCAGGAAAGTATGGTATGATGAGACTGTCTTGAAATATTTCGGGTGAAACGAGGTGGGGTATGGCAAAAGGATTGGTCAATATATATGCCGGTGACGGAAAGGGGAAGTCCCCGGCGGCTCTGGGGCGGGCTTTGCAGGCCGCGATGGAGGGGAAGAGCGTGGTCATCCTTCAGTTCCTGAAGGGGAACGGCATGAAGTCTCAGGACTTCCTGCGCAGGATGGAACCGGAAATCAAGCTGTTCTGTTTCGAGAAAGCCGACGAGAGCTACGAGAACCTGTCGGAGGAGGAGAAGCAGGAGGAAATCGTCAACATCAAGAACGAGATGAATTTCGCCAAAAAGGTGCTGATCACCAGGGAGTGCGACCTGCTGATACTGGACGAGGTGCTCCGGCTGGTGGAGAAGGAGATTGTGTCCCTGGAGGATCTGAAGGCGCTGTTGGAGTGCAGAGGGGATACGGACGTGATCCTGACAGGCAAGAAGGCGGGGGAGGATATCTGCGCCCTGGCCGATATGGTCTCCCGGATCGAGACCTGGAAGCCGGAAGCAAATGCGCAGATTTGACGAGAAATCCATTGACAGCACTCCGGTATGATGTTATGATTTATGACAATAGAAAGCCTTTTCTATTGGAGAGAATATATGCAAGAAGATAGAGGTTGCGTTTTTCAAGAGTACCTTTTCGGATGCGGCAGGCGCAGAGGAAGGGAAGGGAAAGGGGAACACGCCGAAAGAGGGGATGATCTGCTCATCGGCTCTTGGGCATACAGTTAAGAGCTGTGTGACTGTCATCTGGTTTTACAGGATGGTGCGCTATCGGTATATTATCCTATTGGATTCATGCGCCGGCGCTTTATGTGTCGGCGTTTGTTTCATTCACACAGTAGAGAAACGAAGATGATGGAGGAGAAAAGATGTCTATTTTTAAGGGCTCGGGTGTGGCCATCGTTACGCCCATGCGTGATAATGGTGAAGTGGATTATGAAGGGTTTGCGAAGCTGCTGGAATTCCAGATTGCGGAGGGGACGGACGCCATCATCGTCTGTGGTACTACGGGCGAGTCGTCCACGCTGACCCTGGAGGAGCACGCGGAGGTGATCCGGTACTGCGTGAAGACGGTGGCGGGGCGCATCCCCGTGGTGGCGGGCACCGGCTCCAACTGCACGGAGACTGCCATCCATCTGTCGAAGGAGGCCCAGGAGGCGGGGGCGGACGGCCTGCTGCTGGTGAGCCCCTATTACAACAAGGCTACCCAGAACGGCCTCTACGCCCATTTCAAGGCGGTGGCTGATTCGGTGAAGCTCCCCATCATCCTCTACAATGTGCCCAGCAGGACCGGCTGCAATATCGCGCCGGAGACGATTCTCAGGCTGTGCACGGACGTGGAGAACATAGTGGGCGTCAAGGAGGCCAGCGGCAATATCGGCCAGATTGCCCATCTGGCGGCCATCGGGGCAGGCAAGGTGGACATCTACTCCGGCAATGACGACCAGATTGTACCCATCATGTCCCTGGGCGGCATCGGCGTGATCTCCGTGCTGGGAAATGTGGCGCCGGCCCAGACCCATGAAATCTGCCAGAAATACCTGGACGGCGACGCCAAGGGGAGCTGCCGCATGCAGCTGGAGGCCATGGAGCTGTGCAACGCGCTTTTCTGCGAGGTGAACCCCATTCCCGTGAAGAAGGCCCTGAGCCTGATGGGGATGATAGGCGGAAGGCTGCGCAGGCCTCTGACCGAGATGGAGCCCGCCAACGTGCAGCGCCTGGAGAAGGCCATGCGGGGATACGGATTGCTGTAGGATCGCTATTGACCGGGGCTGCCGCATCGGGCGCGATTCCCGACGCGGCAGCCCTTTTGGGTGGGAAAAGGTAACGGAGACAGAGCGGGATTTGGCACTGTCTGGACAAATGCGGAACTGGAATCAGCAATTGTCCAGACAGTGCCCATAGGATTTACGGACGCAATCACTAAGCGGCCGGAAATTCTATGCCGGGATTTGGCACTGTCTGGACAAATGCGGAACTGGAATCAGCAATTGTCCAGAC